>NZ_ANIK01000055.1 GCF_000347175.1 Leptospira alstonii serovar Sichuan str. 79601 | reverse complement strand
CTCGTGTTTCTTCCTCTTTCGGTTCGATCTCGTCAATTCCCAGCTCGACTACGTTCAATCTACCACTCGCGAAATACACACATTGTACCAAGGATTCGGATATCTGAATATCCACAAACATCAACCGTCTCGTACGCTTCTCCATCACAGATTGGCCGTATACGTATTCTAAGTTATTCATATCTCTCAGCACACAATTCGAGCCGCTACAAGATAACTACTCACGCGGGAAAATCGTTATTTGCTCGAACAAGATTGCAAAACTTTGTGATTTGTGTCAACTAACATAATCACTTTCATCTCTTTTTTATTCAAGATGTATAACAATTATTGCATCCTTCATGCAAAAAAGATTTAATTTGTGATTCTATCATTACGATATATTCACATAGATGGATATGAAAGTCCAAAACGTTTCCTCGCATGCGGCAGACTCTGTGAAACTCAAAAAAACAAGAAACATCTTTGACACGGCTTGGAAATTTCGAGTCGCTAACGGAAACGTATCCGATCAAGAACTCAAAAAATTTCCAAAATCAACAGTTCACTCTCTCAAAAAAAAAGATCCCGAATCCTTTCGTCATATCCACGGGTTTTGTTTTAACGGGCTGGAGCCCAATCTTCAAAGAGAAGCCAACTCTCTTGCCATCCGCTTGGAAAATTCGGAAACCGTTCGAAAAGCTATCATTGCAATGGCAAAAATCAGACTCTGTATTCTTCAGATTAAATCTCTTCCGAAAAAAATGAAAAACTCGATTGAAGTTAAGGAAAAAATCGTTCGTACCATTCAAAGAGTAAAGGACGACCTCGGTTTTAAAAGAACATTAAGGAAGTTTCATATTTCCAAGTCCACTTTTCACAGTTGGTTTTTCCAAGTTCGGTTCAGGTGTAGTAGTTCCTTGGGAAACCTCTGCCACAAGAGGTTTGTCGGTCAGATCTCAAAAAAGGAAATCGATTCTTTAAAAAATCTTCTTTTGGAAAAGGCCGTTTTGTTTTGGCCTCTTTCTTCCATTTGGGGATACGCTCGAAAAAATGACATTCTCCATTGCGGTCTTTCTTCCTTTTACAAATGGGCCAGAGTCCTCCGTCCCGAACTCTTTTCAAACAAGTTTAAGAAGTTAAAAAAAGAAGGTTTTAAAACCTCCCGTCCCAATGAAGTTTGGCATTGCGATATCACTCAGTTTGTCACCAAAGACAACATCAAATCTCATATTTACGTTTTGATTGATAACTTCTCTAAGATGATTTTAGGGTTTAAAGTCGCTCACCAAGTTGACAGCGACGTTTGTGCTTCTTTAGTCGAGGAGGCCGTTTCCAAGTATCAAACCTCTTTTTCCAAGTTGACCTTACCCGATCTTTTTCCTTTAATCAATGTTAATCTCTCCAAAGAATCTTCTTTCGTTCATTTGATGACCGACGGCGGACCGGAAAATCAAGGCGCTCTGGACAGGCTCATTTTTGAGAACAATCTTCCCATCAACAAAATCACCGCTGGTAAAGACGTTTCTTTTTCCAACAGTCCTATTGAGGCGGTTCACAAAATCACTAAGTATCAGTGCCTTCATCATTTAGAGATTCCTAATAGAGAATCTTTGATTCAAAAATTATCGGAATGGATTCCTGTTTACAATCAAGAACGACCCAACAGAGCAGGCCGTTATCTTCTCACCCCACAGGAAATTTACGAAGGTAAATCCGTTGATTCCAATTTGTTAAAAGAACAATCGATGAACGCCAAAAAACAAAGATACGAAGAAAACAGAGTTACATCCTGCGGTGTTTGTTAGTAAACGGGATTAAAATCGGAAAATTAACTCCAATATCATTTACACTTTTATAATATGATGTTTCTCTTCACATTCCAATGCTACTTCCGCCCCGGTTCACTATTGTGAACCGCTTTGTCCAGTTTTCACTCGGAACGTGCCCCGCTTGAAGATGAGCCGGTCTATTCAATGTGTTTCATCAACTGTCAAACGGTAAGATCTCCGATACGCAAAGATTCTTGTTCTCTTTCCGAAACATATCTTTAATATATATCTCGATGAGATAATGTTTTACTGCATTTCCATATGGAGCGGAGCCCGATACATTTACATTATTATCTGCATACAAAGGCATAAAATCTATATCATCAGAATTAAATTCTTTTTCATCATCTTCTCGTAATACTTCCGTTTTTCCGGCTTTGGAAACCACCTTTGTAATGACTTGCATCTTTTTGATTCGTGCATATTTGAGGTCAAACTTTTCTCCCAAATCATAACAGGATAAAACCCTCCAATTTACGTTATACAAGTAACCCGCAGGTGTTTTAATTACGATTGTAGGTTGGTTTCCCGGTAGAATCGGAAATTCTACATACGTCTTAGAAGAACGATCAAATAACTTCTTTTGATCCTCCGATTTCAAACCTACAATCTCTGGGATAATCACCTTTTTTTTCTCTCGAATTATCCTTTGATAGTTTGCATCAATATCTTCTTGTAATCCAAGATCTTGGGCGAACAAAACCCCAAATGCAAAAAAAAACAAAATTAAAATTCTCATATATTCACAAACTCCTTTGTTAAAGCAAATCGCCTTCCTTCAAGAAGAAGGAAGGCGTCTCCCAAAATCAACGATTAAATTGAACATTGTGGTTTTTGTATTTAGGGTTATCAGACTTAAACTTGTCTAATGCCTTCTGCATGAATTCCTCTCTCGCATTCGTTCTCAAATCGTTCAACTTGTTCATCAACCCAGAATTGTAATCGGAAGAATTGATTAAGGAATATCCAAACTTAGGATTGTTTCGAATCAAATTTTCCACACTGCTATACGCCCCATGATTTCCTGTCGCTTTGTTGATGTCCGAAGGTTGGAAAATCTTGTTTGTCCCGCTTTGTGCATCATGATAATAGCTCATGTTCGTAATCTGACATCCTTGAGAAAAATTATCTACCTTACCTTTTACATAATCCACAACAAGCGTGTTATCTTTGGACCTACTTGGTTTAATAATATCCACCCGATCCTGACTCCCCTGATGAAAGAAAACTCCGCCAATGTTAGTCAGTGCAGAAATCGCTCTTTCCGTCACACTGTGGTTTCCGTCAGCATCCTTGTCTCTCGCTCCTGTCATGATACCATCGGCTGACCTTCCTAACGTTGCATTCTTCCAACTATCAGCTCCATTTCTCCTGTCGTCCATTACGATAGTCCTGTGGCCTGTGGATACTTCTCCAACACCTCCCAAGGCGGCACTACCATCGTAGCTTTTCTGTCCAGGCTGTGTCGATCCGAAGTAAACAGCTTCCAACTTGCCCTTGTTTACCGCTAAGAAGTAGTCATCGTGTCTTGCATTCTGAGAATCCACTGGAACCCTGATTCCAACCATATTCAAACCGTTGTCGTCCCAGCCGTAACCTTTGGTTAAAGCAAGTCCTTTCGAATACGCCGCCAAGTCTCCGTTAGCTGCACCGTGCGCCATTAGCGCCTGACCTTCCGCGTGTCTCGCTGGGTTCATCGTCGCCGGATTGATTTCAACCCACTCCGATTTTCCATTCACTTTTTGTTTTTGATACAGCTTGCCACTAGAGTCTTCTACAATCTCCGATCCCGGTTTTCCTCCGCCGTTTCCATTTGTAACCGGTTTCGGCTTCTCACTTCCGCCCGTTACCACTCCCTTAACTTTGTCATACAAACCTTGGGCCATTCCGAGAACACCCTCATAGTTGTGAACCAGAACCCCGTTCCCAACAAAGTAAGTATGATTCACATCCACTTCAATATTGTAAACTTTCGTAGTCTCAACAATGTATTCGCGAACCTCAGTTACACAAATCCATTCCCCCGTGGTCAAAAGTAACTCGTCGCCCACTTTCAAATCCTTGGTCTTTCTCCAAGTCTCCGTCCGGTTCACTACCGCAGTCTCCGTAACTCCGTAAGAGGAAGATACATTAGAATCTTCGAATACGACTTCCTCTCTTCTCGACCAAAACGGGTGATTCCAAGTAGTTTGGATCAGACTTCCGTCTTCCGTTTCCAAATCAAATAACAGTGTCGTCTCTCTTCTAAAGAGTTCAATCACTGGTTTGTAGCTCATCTCTCTCGTCTTTTCATCCCAAGAAAGAACTTTCTCGCCCACTTCAATCTCTTCGATCTCTTTCAATCCTTCTTGTGTCCAAACTAAAGTGCCCGCGACAAAACATACGTTCTGGTGATACTTCCCATCCGATCCCACGTATCCGTATTTGTCGCTCGCGCCGCCCGTCGTAAAGTTGTTCACGAGAAAGTCTTTAGCACTTCCTAATACATGATCCAGCATCGATGTTCGCGATGATCCAGGATCGTTGATTCCAAAGTTACCGTTCGAGTCTCCGTTCCGACCGCGTTTCTGGAGCTCTTTGGCGATGTCATCGTCACTCATGTCAAGAATCTTGCTCGCATCTTGGCCGCTGTCTTGCATCTCGTGGATCAGTGCTTCTTTTCTGGTTGCGTTTAACTTGTCTTCCGCGCTCGCATATCCTGCACCACTGAGGACATCCGATCCGGAATGAGAATTGGCTTCTCTGTGTTTGGCTTGAGCTTCCGCGTCTTCTTTAGCTTTTCCTGATACAAAGTCCGCCTTCCATTTGTCGGCGAGAAAGTTCGTGTTCGCTTGAAAGCCCCCCGACTGACTCCAGTTACCAGCATTGACTCCGCCCGATGCGTTAAATGCCGCCGACACTCCGTCTCTTTGAGAGAAACTTAAACTTCCACCGGCTCCTTGCATTTTGTTAGCGAGTGAGTTCTTAGATTTGTTTTTGTCACCCGGTGCTTCGTAACCGATGCTTCCGCCAACGCCGCCTTTCTCGCTCCAGCTTAAACTTCCATTCACTCCATTACTTAAGCTTTTGCTAATACTCGCTCCGAAGCCGTCTCCTTCGTTGTAGCTGATTCCGAGGCTTGTTCCCTTCGCTACTTCCAATCCCGCGTTCACACTCGCTTTTCCTGTTTTACTGTTGTAACTAAGGCCCGCGTTAAAGCCGCCTTTTGTTAAACCAAGATCAACCGTCGTACCTCCGCGCTCGGAGATTCCAACGCTGACTGTCGCCGGACCGTAACCAACTCCGACACTGGCACCAAATCCGTTTTCTGCGGAGTAGCTCAAGTTTACGCTAACCGCTCCGCCGGTAAAACTTTTCACCGCTGCTCCCGCGGCTCCACCAACTGCTCCGACAAGCGCGCCTTTCAGTCCGCCGCTCGCTGCTCCCGTTGCGGCTCCGAGTCCCGCTCCCACCGCCATCGCTACGGCAAGAGATGCTCCACCGGTAAAAGGAGCCGCCGCTACAGCTATCACGGTAGTCACCATTTGGAACTCTTGTGTTTGGTAGAATTGTTCCTTAGGTTTGTTCATCTTGTCCATTTGCTTGGAAATCATCCAAGCGGGGATTCCCGTCGCCTTCGAAATAGCGTTCGTCGTCTCGTCTTTTACATACGCTTTCACCGCGTCTTTCATACTACTTCCGCCGACTAAGGCTCCGACAAGACTTGCCGGTAATCCAGTCGCTTCCGCGACCGCTCCCGTTACGCGGCTTTGAACTTCAGACTTCACGGCCTGGGTAAATCTTTGCCCCATACTGCCGCTTCCACCGTTCATTCCATTCAAGATCGTGAATATGAATCCCTTACTTTCCTTCTCCGCGTCGTTCGCCTTCGCTTGTTTCTCGACCCTTGCCTGGATGTCTTCTTCATACTGGGCATATTTCTGATTTACGTTCGAAAGTTCTCTCTCCGCAAAACTCGTTCCCGCCAACTTCAGTTTGAAATCGTAACCGAGATTCGATATGTTAAAGCCGGACGCGACGATCAGGTTTTGCATCCCGTAGGTGATTTCAACGGGGATTCCCTTCACGCTCACGCTGCCTTTCAGTTCTCTACTTCCCGCAAAGACGGTATCTTCGATGTTAGCGCCGGCATACATGGTCTTGCCCGTTTTTTGCATCTCGCCGCTTTGACCCTTGATGCTTCCCGTTGCAAAGTTGTATTTCGATCCTTGCTCGTGATAGTCTTTCAGTCCGCTCATCGTCGGGTTGAACGTTTGTTGGAAATTTCCTTCCAAACCTTGAAAAGATGCTAAGATGTTGCCTTTGCTCTCTTTGTAGAGTTCCTTTTTGTAATCGCGCACTTCCTGGTTCTGTGCGTATTCCTGTTTCACCTCTTCGGTTTTGTCGCTGAACTGTGCGAACATTTGCTCTACGTTCTTTTGCATGTCGTCGATGTAGGCTTTGACGTTACTCACCATCTCCGCACTGAACGTGGTAGAATTCGGATTCAACATATCCACGCTCAAGTTCCCCGGACTAAACTTAGTCTCTATTCGAAGATATTGATATTCCATCTCGGGAGAATAACTCGTTTCTTTCATCGCACTTCCGTCGATTGCAATCTCTCCGCTGTAAATCTGTCTGAACGCGGAGATTCCGTCCCCGTCCGCTCTAAATCCGTATCCTGCGTCTCGGAGGTATTTGTACTGATCTCCGTTTTGTAACGCTTCCATCAAAGTCTTTTGGAGATTGTTACTTCTCTCCTCATTGTCCTTTTGCAACTTCTTAGAATAGTCGTCCAAGTATTTCGACACAGCGCTGTTAGCCGCTAAGTTGATCGCTTGTCCGCTTCCTTGCAGTAGGGTTTGTAAGTTGGAAAGATCGTTCTGATTTGTAACGAGAGAATTCATGTGCGTTAGCAGTTCATTGGCTTTCTCTTGTTTCTCCGCTAACTCTTTCTCTTGTGCTTGGATGTATTGGGTTACGCCGCCGTTGCTTACCTCTTGCGGTAAACTGCTTTGGATGCTCGCAATCATGTCTTGCAATCCGTCGAGCAGTCCGCCTCCAATATCACGGTTTGCTAATTCTTTCGATTCCAAGAGTAACTTTTCCACTCTTGTTTTGTTCTCTTCGCCTTGGTGGTTCAAGTTCTGAGCCGTTTGCAACATTCCTTGTATCTGGTTGTAACTTTCTCCTTCGGATATAATTCCGGCGACCGCGTTCTTTCCTTCTTGGATTTGTTTGCCGATTTGGGTCGTATTTTGAAAGTTTTTACTTAGCAGTGTATCGCGATAACTAAGAAATGAGTTTCTCGTAAAGGTCAAACCACGGTTATCCACTTCCGTCGTGATCTCTTCGCCCAGATTGTAATATTTTTTCTTCAGATATCCGAGTGCGTTGTTCTTCTCTCTGACAGCATATCCGGTATACAACGCAGCCTCGTCGAACTTCGTTTCACTCTTCGCCTTGTCCGCAAGCTCTTGATATCTTTCGGATTTTTCGAAATATTCATTCGCCGCTTTCAAGTAGGTAATTTCGTCGTCCACTACCTCAGACTGTAACGTAGTCGCGACGCCGATGTCCGCTACCATATCGGTATACAGGGCTTCTTTGGTTTGGCTCGTCGTGGTTCTTCCGTTAAAGTTAAACCCGCCGTTCGTTCCGTTGATTTCATTTTGCCAGTGCGTTTGATTTTGTGTGTAGGCGCTCGCTTGAGTTTGGATCTGGTTTAATTCCGTGGTGTCTACGATATACGCTCCGTTTCCGTAGATCGTTTGTGCCAGCGCATTGATTCGGTTACTTGCGTTGAACTCCGCCGTTTTGTAGGCTTCACTTCTTCCAAACGAATCTGCGATGCTTTGAGAGACCGCGGCCCCTTGTTGGTTCCAGCTCGTTTGGTTTTGTTGGTTCGTCAAAGCTTGTTGCATCAAGTTCCCGGCTGCTGAATATTGGTATGTTTGGTACAATCCCGTTGCTGCGTTGTAAAGCTGGGTTGTATTCGTCTCCGAATTTGTAATCTGGGTTTGTATTTGGTTCGCTTGGGGAATTGCGTTCGTTTGGTACTGTGCTTCTCCCTGTGTCGGGTCCGTCACTGCTTGTTGCAATGTATCTTTGGCAGACAAATACCAATTCAGTTCCGCTTGTTGAAACACACTGATCGTGTTGTCCCAGGTCTCTTGTCCCGTTCTGTATTGGCTATTCGCGTTATCCGCGCTTCCTTCTATCCCAGCCATCTGGTAACCGTATACTTCGGTTACCCACGCTCCTCTCGCTGCTTTCATGGCCGCTATCTGGCTATCGTAGTTCGTGATTGTACTTTGTTTCGTTTGTTCCAGTTCTAAGAGTTTGGCTTGGTATTCTTCTTCGTATTCTTCCGATCTGTCTTCCCAATCCTTCAGCGGATTGACTAGGGACAAGAACATAGAAGATATACTTGTAAATTGACCCGCTAATCCGGACCAAAAGTTTTGATTCGCCTGCATCGCGGTGTCTATGTATTTGTATTTCGTTTGGATCTGCACTTGATTTGTCAGTCCCAAAGAACCAAACCAGTTCGACGAGTTCAGAGCCGTGCTTCCCAAATATACTTTGGTCTCCAGTGCCACGCTTGAACCTGAAACCGCGTTCCCAGCTTGAGAAGACTGCCCAAATGCGGTGTTATAACTTCCGAGTACTGCATTTCGGATATTGTTGTTGTCCGTAATCTGTTGTTGGTTGAAAGACTCGCTTACGGATAAGGAATACGTGTTGTCGATTATCCAATCTCTATCGTATCCACAAAACCAACCTCCTCCACAATACGAGGCATCCAAGGCATACTGTCCGGTTCCAAAATTGCAAGTCCCACCGACTTCCCATCCGTTACACACCGCCACGTAATGCCCGTCACTAGTGCTCGCACTCGAATTGTTGGAAACCGCCGGGTTACTCACAAGCACCCCGCTTTGAAACCCGCCGCTCGTTGCCGCCCATCCGTATACGTTTCCATTGGATGAATACGTCGCTGCTTGGGATCCGGTAGGTAAAGAGTTACACCAATTGGATCCGCTTCCGGAATGGCTGCAGCTTAGGCTTGCGTTCCCTACGATCTGGGAAAATGCCATTGTTTGTGTCGCGTATGTCTCTTGCCATTTCGTTATGTTCCAGTAGTCCGCTTTAGCCGTGGCGTTTGTTATTTGACTTTGGAAAAACTCTCCTAATGTCTGCGCCAAGGTCCCAAGAGACGCTTGAGAGTTCAATGCGTCTTGCAGATCGTCTAACAGTCCGTCCATGTCTCCGAACACCGCTACTAAACTCGGATCACTGGATGCGCTGTTTTTCAGTTGGTTTTCTTGGTTTCGTATATTCGTAATCGTACCTTGTAACGCGCTTCTCATTTGGCTTTGTGCGTTCTGGATCAGTTGTCTGTTGGCTAACCACTGCGCTTTGGTTTGTTCTATTCCATTCAAATAGCTTAATTTATCATTTTCTAATCCAGTTATCGATTGGTTCCATTGCAAGACTCCGGTCTGGATGGCGTTCAAGGAATTCTGTTCCCAGGTGTTTTGTTTGGTTAGGAGGTCGTTCCATTTCGTATTCCAGGTTTGGGTTCCTTGGTAGTAACTCTGTGCCGCTTGTGCGGGGTTTGTCGCTTGGGAAGCTGGCGTCGTCGTTACGTTTTGCACCGTCGGGTTGATCGTTTGTACCGCGTTTGTGTTAGTCGATGTTACGTTGTTTCCTGTGTTCTGGGACAATGTCGCTAAAAACACTTGCAATTCCGCTTGGATGTATTGCGCCGCATCCGCCATCCATTGGTTTTTCGTCTGTTGTTTTTGCAGTTCTAACTGTGCTCTTA
>NZ_ANIK01000054.1 GCF_000347175.1 Leptospira alstonii serovar Sichuan str. 79601 | reverse complement strand
AACTTCCTCGTTAGTAGGAGTTCAAATGGGAATCAGTGAAGAGGAATTAAAAAGAAGAATTCCTTCTGTTTATTCGGATGCCTCTTTTGGGCAAGTCAACGAAAGATACTTACACATAAAGACCTCTGATGTTCTCTCACTCTTTTTGGATCTTGGGTGGGAGGTTCAGACTGCAACTGAAATCAATGTCCGAAACAAGGAATGTAAAGGATTTCAGAAACATATGCTAATTCTTGAACATCCTACGATGATCTTTCAAGACGAAGGAAAGTTGAATGTTGTAATCTACAATCCACACAACCGGTCCAATTCTTTAGAAATCTTCTATGGCTTTCTACGTTTTGCCTGCTCGAATCAATTACTCATTCGAAATTTAGGAAACGGGAATCAGAAATCTTTTCATCACCACAAAGCAAATCTGGATATTATCAAAGATTGGGTTGTAGAAATTCTTTTTGGATTTAACGATTTAGCTGATGATATTCGATTCTTAAAAGCAAAAGTTTTGAATCCAAGTCAGGTCAAAGAATTTGCAAATACTGCCTTAGATTACAGGTTTCAATCCGATTTACAGGAATATAGAAGATATTTGGTAGAGAGTATTTTACGAGTTCGCAGAAATGAAGATGACGGAAATACAGCTTGGAAAGTTTTGAATCGGGTTCAAGAAACCATTACCAAAGGACTGGCTCTTTACCCCGACAAAAACAAATATATGCGATATATAAAGTGTAGACCTATACAAGGATTGGATCGTTTGATTTCATTGAATGACGATCTTTGGCAATTAGCAAAAGAGATTTAGAACCTACGAAATCTTATTCTCGAATTGGTCTCCGAAATATTCTATCCACAAGTTGTCATACGTAAGCGTATATTGTTTGCAGGAATGAATTTGAGGTAGATTAAGAAAACCACCTTTGATGCCGTTATCTATCGGAGCAAATATCCGAGTTTGATTTAGAATTTTATTTTTAAATTCCTTTACACTGAACTTTATCTTGTAATGGGCTTTCAATCGATGAAAGAATTCATCAGGGAACTGCGCTCCTTCACAGAGTCTTTCTTTTACTTCCTTTTTTAGCCTGACCGAATCAGAAATTTTCCTTTTGTTCACGTAGACATCGTAATTGTGCTTCCCGACAACTTCTTTCATAACAAGCTTAAAAGTATCGCATGTCTTACTCCTTATATAATCAAAGGTATTATAATAATCCTGGGCATCAATCCATTGAAGATCTATCGGAGTTAGATATTGTAAATTTGAATGAAAGCTCTTACTCTCATTCTCACTTAAGCCTGTAGGAGCATACTCACTTTTGAAATTGATTTTGCAATACTCGTAAAGAGTTTTTAATTCTTTCTCCTCTTTTCCATTTGGATTGTTTACGATCGCTGTTAGATCCTTGCTCCCAGCATTACAAGTAAGACAAAAATCCTTTGTTTGCTCGTAATCCATTCCTTTCGATAAGCAGTAGTTTAGAACTTTAAAGATTGTTTTCTCTCCACCAACTCGGTTTCCCTCCGTAATTTGAAAGGAATTAGATTTTCCATCCTTACTTATTCTTTGTTTCTTCCAAAATGAAACACTGCCTTCAATTTTAGAAATGAAGGTCTCCGATAAAAGTTCAGAATTATTTTGATACAGCACACCGGAAGCTGTATCGTAATTAATCATATATAGTTTCGAATCAAGTATCCTTAAAGTTTCCTTCAAAGCATAGGGGATATTGCGTAGAACCACTTTTCTTTCAAATGAGTAAGGCAAATAGTCCCAAGCAAACGGAAGCCGGTACCCTTTCCCTTGTTCTTTCCTTAATTCCAATTTGATTCGAGAATCAGCGGCTTTCATAACTCGTTCGATTAAGATGAAGATCTTATCCTTATCCCAAGTGTCTTGTACTCTGAAATAGATATGGGCACCGCGATTAACTCTTGAGATCTCACAAAATACTGGAACACAACCTAGATTTAATTCTACTTCTTCGAGAAGTCTTTGAATGAATTTAACGTAAGAAGTAAATTGAAGAGTAGAAAATGTAGGATTGTGAGTATCTAGATCAATGTAGAGAATGTCAGAATTTGGATGTTCAGATAAGGCGAGATTCTTTAGCTTTCTAAACCAGACAAGCCAATCCCTAGTAACTCCTTTCCCGTTCCATCCTTCATTTACTTTAACCCTGGAAAGAAAATGGTTACTGATAAACCCAAAAATCTGACTTCTTCGATTGCTCAAGAAAAAGGTTTTGTAGCTTTCTTCTGAATAATAAGTAATCCTTTTCTTTTCTGATTCTTCAAATTCTCTGCGTATATCAAAGCCTAACTTATAAAGCAATTCGACGAAAAATGAAAAATTATCAGATATATACTTTTTAGAATACTTAACAATATTATCAGTTCTGATCTCACTCATGAATAATTAGTGAGAGAACGTAAAAACTTACTTAGAAATGGGAGAAAATAGAAATGAAGATACTTTGAAATGAAGTATAATATCCCTTATAATTAAATATAAAAATGAGAAAACAAAATGAATACTGAATGGTAGTAGGAAGTAAGAATACTTATTAAAAAACTATAATATATCAGTCCTGAAAGTAAATTATAAATAGCGTATGATTCAATTTAAGACAGTAAATCCGGAATATTGGTTGTGATTTACGCGAGCGCGGAAAACAAATATTTCGAATTTTTGAGCTAAGTTCGAAAAAAAACGACGTTTCATAAAAAAAAGTTACAAAATATTTTTGATAGAATTCCAAATCCTGCCTTGACATTTTTTATTATTTAAAGACATTAGAAAAAGCATCCCCACGTGGTTTGGTTAAGAAAATTTCTTTACCATATGCTTAAACGTTAGTTTCAGCAATGCTCTTACCCGACTTGACCTCCAGATTGCCAATGTGCGCTGTGTGGGTCCTTAAAAAACGGGTTACGTTATTGGATTATTATCCGGGGTAGCGGTTGAATCCAATTAATTTTAAAACGTAGCCATATTTTAAGGACCGACCTATGTCTACAGTTGACAATAGTTCTTTTGAAGAAACCTCTTCAATCAATCAAGCCCCCGAAACCGTAGAGTTGTTTAAGAAAGCACAGAGTGCTTTAAAAGCGATTCCAGATGATATTCTAAAGAGTAAACTTTTCGTAATCGTTTGTTCTTTAGGGAGTAAATTCTCTCATGCCGAAATTTTGAACCTTTTGGGTTCGAGAATCACGGACAGAGACAAAAATTACATCACTTTTACCCTAGAAAAAAGAACGCATGGTGATCTTTCGACACTTTTCAGCTTTGCGACCAATCACGGCTGGAACTCGGCTCAACTTTCTCAAAATGCGTCTGAGCAAAGTGAGCTAAGTGTCCCTCCGCATATCGAAAAAGCGAACGGAGTTTTGGTTAAATTCAATCAGCGTTATCTTTCAGACCCAATTTCGACCTTCGGGCAACTAAGCAAAATAAACGTGATTCAATCTCCCCAAGGCACTGGAAAAACGGAGCTATTCCTAAAGCTGTTTAAGCAAGAAAGAATCGTTTATTGCTGCCCTCTAAAGGAATTAGTTCGGCAAGCCTGCGAGAGACATCAAAGAGCCGGAATAGAAATCAAAAGTTACGAGGTATTCAATAAAGGGGATTTATCCAACTATAAAGGGAATATCGCTATCTGCATAAACTCCCTTCACAAATTGGATCCCTACAATTACAAGGATGCCATTGTGATTTTCGACGAAGCAGATCAAATTTCAAACCAGCTCCAGAGCGAAATCAGCGATCTTCCGTGCTAACGACCTTTCAGTCTTTAGTTCGAAATAGTCGACTATCCATTTTTTCGTCTGCGGATATCCCTGCAAGTCTGCTCCACTTCATAACAGACTATTTGGGATATAAAGAGTATTACCACTTCTTCAACGAATTTAATCCCTTTGTTGGACGCTCCTTAATCAGTTACTCGGACAAAAACACATTAATCGGGAATATCGAAAACGCTATCTCGAATGGGAAAGTCTGTGTTGCAGGTCTGACAAAGAACACTCTGATAAGTCTCGAAGAAGATCTAAGACAAAAGTATCCTGAGAAAAAAATTCTCCTTCTTATGGAAGAGAACAAGTATGACACAGAGCAGAAAAAAATTCTAAGCGACCCGAACCTTATTCAACACCAGGACGTTTTTATTTTTACTCCCGTCATCGCGTCCGGGATTGATATCAGTATAAAATTCGCGGAACAAGTCTTCTTGATGGCTGATACTGACAAAACACTCAATCACTTCCAAGCGTTCCAGATGATCAATCGTCTGAGACATTTCAAAGAGTTGCATTTCTTTGGACTGTTTCCGCAAAAAGGCCGCAATACGGAGTTGTATCGGGACAAGGAGTTAATTTTTGCCGATTACCGAAGGAAGATGGCGGACACAGAAACCAATTCGCATTTTGGAGGAGACGGAAAGAGATTCGAAAACATAAATTTCCCGCCACTTGAAATTCACTCAATGATGGTTCACTCAGAAAATGAAGCCTCAAGAAATGGATTGCGTGAACATTTTATTCAGCATTGCTTAGAAAGAAAATTTCAGTTTTTTACTGCTAAACCTTTGGAATTCGATGTGGCGAAACCTCAGCCAAGAAATCGTCAGAGTGTTTTACAGAATGAGCTATCGGCGGACGGTATATTGTCGGCACGAGATATTTCGATTTCTGAAGCCATTGAAATTAAGAACAGCAGCAGTGGAGATTTGGAAAAGCGAATGGTGTTGGAACGCTTCCGATTGCAGAAAATCATTTCATATCGTCCAGGAGAACCAGGTAGCGTAAAAGACCTAAAGAAATTCGCAAGAAAGACGGGATCTTTGATTCTAAAATATTCTCAACTAAAAGAGTATTTCATTTACGCTTTGGATTCTTATGATCTGGAGATGCTTGAAAGTGCAATTAGCATATCCGGTTCGCAAGCTACAAAGGATACAATTCAAATGAGAGGTAAAATCTATAAGGAGATCTTTGACAAATTTCCTAAGCATCTACTGAAAAAATACTTCAAGGCAAGCGACATTGGCTTAGTTGCTTTGTATCTGCATAAGCAGCGTGCGGATATTGATCAATACTTATCAGTTCGAGTCGATGATGGAAACATGTATGATCCTCTCGAAACGCTTGGTCAAGTATTGCGTCGTTTTGGAATTGGGCTTACTGTGAAGTTCATTGATGGCTTCGAGTATAAAAGGATTAATCCAAGAGATATTAGTCACTTGATAAGAGCCTATCGCAGATGGTGGACTTCCCAAAAGGATTTCTTCCTTAAAAAGCATATGTTCCTGAGTTAAACTTCTATGAGGCTGAAGGATATCCATTTCCTTCAGCCTTCTTTTAGGAACGCAGAATGAATCTAAGTTTTAGTCTATTGCTAAACCTTTGTTGGATGCAAAAGACGTTAACAAAAGGAATATATGAAGATATCGGGAATAAGTCGTAATAATATCTTTAAAACTGAAAAGATAGAATATGCAAGAGAAGTTTTGGATCGAGTTTCACATGCTCTTTCCTACATATCTAATTTTAAGATTAATGACCAAGAATTAGAGATAATACTCGAATCCCTTAGTTCGATCTTTGATCCAGAACTTGTACGTTCAGAGTTAATACAAATTTTAAATAGGGAAATTCCATCGGAAATTCATTCAGATAATTTTAAAACGAAAGAAGGGAGCTTGTTATCCTTTTTTAAAATAGCTAAAATCTACGGTTGGTCGCTGGAATCCTATTTTAAATTTAGAAATGAAGCTCCCGAACTTTTACCTAAGCTAACGCCACCAGGTGGAGAAACAGTCGTTCTGGATAATCGATTTCTAAATGAGTATCAGGATTGGGAAAAAATAGACTCAAA
Organism: Leptospira alstonii serovar Sichuan str. 79601; assembly: GCF_000347175.1. Lineage (GTDB taxonomy): Bacteria > Spirochaetota > Leptospiria > Leptospirales > Leptospiraceae > Leptospira > Leptospira alstonii. Next base: position 7,870 of record NZ_ANIK01000054.1, on the reverse strand, counting down.
AACACAAATCATTCATTCGAGTCACGGAACTGGAAAAACAGAATGGGTCTTGAACGAACTTAGAAACAAAACTTTTCTATATGTTACGCACAGAGAGGAATTCGCAAGAGACTTTTCAATTCGCGCTACAAACGCAGGAATTCCGAATGTGTTTTATAAAGATTTAGATATTAACGGATATCGGTTAATATCCAGTAGTATAGTAATCTGCATCGACTCTCTTTGGAAACTAAATCCTGAGAATTATAAAGATCATATCCTTATCATTGATGAATTCGACCAATTTGTTTCTCATCTGCACGGTAGTACCTGTAAAGAAAACCGCATCGCAATTTACTTAAGTCTCAAAGAAATCGCGCAAAACTCTGACAGGAATTACTTCCTCTCCGCTGATTTCCCAAAAGTGACTTTGGATTTTATTTCTAAAGTAATTTCTCAGAAGGATGTCGCTTACATTTTCAACCAATGTATTCCAAATCCAAATCGAACGCTTTTTCTTCATTGGAGTGAGGAATCTGTTTTACAACACGCATTCGATCGACTTAAAGAAAGCCATAAAGTTTCCATTGCAAGTTTTTCTAAAAGAAAGGCTCAAATTTACGAGAAACGATTCGAGGAAGAATTTGGAGGTTCTAAAAAGAGAATTCTCTGCATAGTCCAAGATACAAAAAACTTCGATGAACAAAGAGCCTTGCTCTCTGATAAGAGTTTAGTGTCTCAGTATGATGTTATCATATTCTCACCTGTAATTTCGACTGGAGTGGACTTTAACTATCCGTTTTCAAAATATAACTACTTGATGGCGAACGCAGGATTTACCTTAAATCATTTTGAAGGTATTCAGATGGTAAACAGATTTCGCAACTTTGATGAACTGCACGTATTTTCTGTCTCAAATTCAGAAATAGATTCAGCGAATAACATTCAACTTCCGGGTAGAATTCGAGAAAAAAGCGTTTTAGGTGAATTTCGAAAATTTAGTAAGAATTATGACGTTACGCGTAAGCTCAGAGAGATGAATTTTGAAATTCCGAAGCGAGTCAAAAGAGATTGCGGACCATTTACAATCAATGCTTTCACAATGAGGCGTTATAAATTTACATTACTCTTGAACCTCTTTCCAAATCTGATCAACGGTTTTATTTCTCGCGGATATAAAATCCAGTTTTACGATGTTGATGGTACAAAAGGCCAGGAGACATCAAAAACTATTGATAAAACGAAGGGGGATGTAGTAAAAGAAGAGGAATTCGAAACAATTCTTTTGGCTCCAGATATTTCTAAAAGTGAATACTTATCGATCCTTTCACAAGGGTTAAAATGCAAAGATCAAATATATTCGAGAAATAGATTCGAAATCAAGAGTATCATAGGGTTCATTGATGAAGACCAAGATAGTGAACTTGATTTTGAATCTACTGTAAAATCAGGAATATCGATCGAACTGCTAAGAAAGCGCATGAAAAATTTCAGTCTTTTGTATTATGGTAAGAATTTTGCCCGAATCAAAGACAATCAGATTTTAGAAAAGAACATGATACAGGATTACGAATATAACGAGATCAAACATTTGCTTTTCTTACAAATCTTTTCTCTAATTCCTAAGGATACCTGGATTTCAGGCGCATCACTAAACGAATTGATGAACTTTGTGAAAAAGAATCGATCCTTAATTTCGAATAATCTATTTGAGGTTACGGCTTCCCACCTGAAAGAACCAATGAGATTTGTTTCTTCCTTTCTGACTCTCTTCGATTTGAAGACTGAAAAGAAACAGGTTTCAAAGAAGAAGATTTCGGTGTATAAGATTGATAAAGAAAGATATGAGTTTGTAAGGAAAAGATTCCAGAGGATGAACATCCTTAAGTTCGGAATATTAGAAGAAAACTTTGAACCCTTTGATCTATACGGCAAGGAGAGCCAAAGTTAATCAAAATTCTGTAATTGATCTTTCAAATCAGAAGAGGGGGAGGAGACGATTCTTATTTTTTTACATAATTATAGAATTTTACGAATTGTCTACTCCCCCTAACAAAATGAAGTATTACTCCCAATTGGAGCAAGTGTGAAGATCGTTTATTTGTAAGGAAAAGGAAAGTATAGGTGGAGTAGATCTTTTGTAAATTTGTCTTAATATTTAAGGAATCGTCTGCTCCACCCATTATAGAGGGATAATATCGTCTTTTTTGAAATGAGAATCCCTTTTTACATTGTATAATCTCGAAAAATATCATTCAAACAATTGATCTTAAATACTGGATGAGTCAAGTCCCCTTCCCTTTCAAAAACATCCCGAGCCTCTTGAATACCATCTATAAAAATAAATTCATTCCGACGAACTTTTTCATTTTCAATAATTTCTGCATAGATCAGGAAAACATGATTATCCTCAGTAGCCTTAACGTAAACTCTACATTCCTTAGCTTTCAATAGATCTAGCTTGAAATCCCAAGGAGAACCTTTAGTAGTCTCAGATCGTAAGGCGAAGCTCTGGAACTTTTCTATGGCGCTTAAAATAGTCTTAAACTGCGTTACGCCTTCTTTGCTTAACTCTTTCCAGCCTTCTTTTTTGTCCTTTCTACTCATTAAGAATCTTTAATTTCTGCTATTGGGAAAGTTTACGAGAAAAAACTTGAGTGACGTGAGCTATGATTGAATCGAGAATAGGACAGTAAAGGGTTCTTCAATGATTTGTGAATACTGAAAATAAAGGTCAAAAATAACCGTAAATTTTTACCTACCTGATTCCTCAAAATCAACTTGGGAAAAAGTTTGAATTTTTTGAGAAAAAATTTTAAAAAGAATTGATTGGCTTTGATTGATGTATAGACTGAGTCAGCCCTGGATCCAAATAGTATCGAGGTAAGGCAGCTTTACTTTCTATTCCCAGGTAAGGTGCGTTGAAGCATTATAAAATCGTTTAGTATAATATCTTGATGTTGTAATAGGACTTGAATGCCCTAACGTGAGCTGTGCAGCCATGGAGCCTGATGTCTCTAATAACTTGGTACCGGCCGTATGACGCAGACTATGCGGGTGCACACGTTTTCCTGAACAAGTGTTCACATTCCAAGAATTCACAATCAGCTGAAGTCCACGAGTGGAAAGATTAGATCTCCAATTCTGATTTCTTAGGGGAAGAGATAAAAAGAAATAATCAGATTTCAAGTCAAATTTTGAATGGTATTCTTGAACTGCTTTAAGGCAATTTTCTGAAATAACTGAATAAGCAATTCTCCCTCCCTTTTTTACATATCGAGCAAGAGTCTCGTTAGTTGGTGCTTTTAGCAAATCTGAGAATCTTAAATTCACCGCTTCCTTCGCCCTCAAGGCCGTCTGGCTTAATATCAAAAAAATTGCAAGATTTCTATAATCCCGTTCCGAGATTGGGTTTGAAAACTTTCGAGTTAGATAGCTCATGGTCTCATCAGTGAGTCCTTTTCCAAACATTGAATATTCATTACTTGTATCTACCAGTGTCCGATTTCTATTATTTTTATACGTAACAAAGTCTATTATTTTGGGAGCTGAATTCAAAATTGTATCCAATCAAGTAGTATAAGATTGAAAATATAAGAATATTCTGAAAAGGGAAAGTGAATTTTGTTTTTGTTCTAATATTCAATATCAAGAAATTAAAGGATTGCACATCGCCGAGATAGAAACCTTTGAGTGTCTATATAATTTTCTAAAAATTGAAATTGATCTTGAGCAACCTAAACTAAGAAAATATCTACTTTCCGAGATTGTAGTTCAACTTGAAATTATTGTTTCCAAACTTCAATAGGTTTTCCCATTTCTGAAAACTTCCTGAAAACGGAAGTTGAATGGGTAGAATACAGTTTTTAAATCATTTTTTAAATTCTCTTTGATAGATCTTCCTTATCTTTTACATTTTCGAATCGAAATAAGATTCTCTTTGTAAATTGAGATAATAACAAACAAATGCCCTCCATCTAAGTGTAATCAAAGCGAACAAGGAAAAATTGAATGCGCTCGTAGATAAGCGGGCAAATAAACTCTTCAAGACCCCGAAGTATGAACCGGATCAAGTAGATGCTACTTCTCTTTCGTTACTCCTTTAAATGGTGTTGGATTTGATGTTTTGACATCAATAAACTGACCGGTTGAAGAATCTCTTTTAACATAAAGACCTGTTTTCGGATTAATTACTTGCGTCCTGCCTTTTACAGGTCCATTTCGATGACCATCGCCTTTAGGTGGATTCGTTGCCATATTCACTCTCCTCAAATAAAATAGATTATTCCTCTTTGGCTTCTTTTAAAAAATTAATCGACACAACTTTCCCTTGTGAAGTCGCGAAGTTAGACTCAGCGAAAATTTTCTTTCCAATAAGATCATCAATATCCGTTCCAGGAATTGTCATACGCTCTCGAATTAGTTTTACCGGATCAATTCCACCTTCTTCCATCGTAGAAAAAGCCAAATTAAACAATGAAGGCTCTTCAAATGGAATAAAATCATCGCCTGGTTCTTTTTTCCTATAACCTTGATACGATAATCTTTGGTATAGCCTTCTTGCATAATCTGTTTTTATTATATTAAGATCAGTCATTCTATGGATAATAGCCATTATTGATACACGCCATTCTCTTTTTAACTGAATAAGATCTTCTAAAGCAGTACCATGAAAATGCACTCGCTCGGTGAATAATTCCTTTGGAAGAAGAAACGCCGCGGCAAACTGATCCGCTTGTCTTTCGATTTCTTTATGTAAATCACTTAGAACAATATTATTCGACAAATTTCTATGTAAAAATAAATGGCCTAATTCATGAGCAATACTAAATCTAAGACGCCCCGGAGAATCCTTAATAGTATCAACTAATATCAATGGTCTGTTTTCACCAGATACATTCGCAATTAAGGAAAAAGCATCCAAGGAATTTGATATCATAAATTGTGAGACAACAATGCCGGAACTCTCGCAAAGACTTGTAATATTTTCTATAGGATTATTTCCAGAAAGTCCCATTGCTTTTCTCGCGTCCAAAGCAATCTGCTCTATTTCAGGCTGTGAATAATCATATCTGTCCCCTTTACAAATGCCGAATATTTGCACATTCGGCAATACAATGTATTCCCCTAATATATCTAATAGCTCAAATAGCCATTCTACTCGCCGAGTAGCCATTTTCTTTTGTACTATACGTGTATTTGCACGACTTCTAAAAAAGAAATTCGATGCAACATACCCATCTTGCTTTAGAGGTTTATAAAAATAGCTTCGAGGAACGTTTAAGTTTGTAGTTAGATTAAATAAGTGTTCCTTTATCGGTTGAGACTTTCCAGTTTCCCAAGCTTGAACAGCAGTAACAGTAACATTCATTTGACGAGCAAGTTGCCGCATAGTAATGCCGCGAGCTTCTCTAATAGTCGTTATTCTTTTCCCTTGGAATATCTCATCCATTTCTATCCATTCCGTTCCTTAACTTTACCTTAGGGATTGGCTGACGCTCGAAAGGAGCTATTGGTGCTTTTTCAGGAGGAAGCATTTTGTTTGGACTTTCTTTAGCTTTCTTCAATAGCGGACTTACAGCAATCATATCGCTAGTTACGCTATCTCTTAAATATAGTCCCATAGTGACATTCCCTTTCGATTCTCCATTAAATGAAATTATAAGTGGGATTTTTCCTTTAAAGAAGTATTTATCATTAAATAATACACAGCGTCGCTTTTAATACTAAACCTACTCACAAGTTCTGTATCAAAGTCTGATTTCAAATTTCGAATAATTATCCTACAATTACGAGTTTCTGCCACTCCATAATGGTAAATACCCCATTGCGTATTCCGGTCGGCTTTGAGATCAAATTTCTGAGCTTGCTTAAGAAATAAATTCTGAATTTTGCTATGGTATTTCATAGGAATTGCGTTATTTATTAATTTTGATTTATTTCTTTTAGCCATTTGATCACGATATTGAACAGTTAATAACTGGATTTTAGATGGTAAGCTATGCAAAAACTCCATAGGAAATTCCTTTTGTGAGTATTCATGGATTTCTTCTAAAGTCAGTCCTTCAGTAAACATAGATCAAATAAGACATAATTTACCGGGAATGTCAATGAACATTTTTCATATTTTAGGTGTTTTTTGTAAACTTTATAGAAATTGCGAATTCTTGAAATCGGGGATTATAAACCTCAAATACGCCTTTTGATGATTCCAAAGAATGAAATGTAGGGATGATCGTAGGAGGTGATGAGATCCCTGACCTATCCACTCTCTTAACCTTTACTACAAATACGCTAAGAAATGGCTTTCCAACATTGTGAGAACTCCCTCATTTTTAGAAAAAATTCCCAGAATTCATACACTGTGAGTCCATCAGAGGATAAAAAGTCCGAATTTGCGTTTAAACTACTCGCAAAATATTAACTTTGTGGGTTCCCTAATGGCTAACTTGATGTACAAATCAAAATATTATCACAAAATCACTTTTTTTCGGATTTAATATCGCCACAATAAGCCTCATTTTTTTCATAGTTAAATGAATCTTTTGTAATTTGAATGTCTCTTTGCTTCTCCCATTTGAAACGAAAGGCATAACGTACATAAGTCGATCGACTAACGGCCTGTGTATCGGATCACATAACAACGAACGAACTCATCAAGGAAAGTATTGTTTTGGTAAAACTCCGATACACACATTCCTTGACACAAAAGATTTAGCTAAGAAAAAGTATCTCGACAACTTACAGTTTTCATAACAAACTTTCAATGAGTGTAAAATCTTATATTGGCTATTACATTTGAAACTTATTTTTCAACTGCACGAAACTTCTCAAATTTTTCCCAGTCTATCTTCTTCGATATTTGATACAACAGATGTCTATGATTGAGGATCTGGTCTAATCTATTTTCTAAAAAGTTCACTTTGATTCTGGTTTCATTTTCACCGGGTTTTCTATGGCTTTTCCATTCTTTACGGCGATTCAAGTTTTTGAAAAACTTTCCCCGATGATCGAGGATGTGAGAAGAGAACTTTTCAGATCGAAGTATTTGCAGATTGATGAGACGGTTCTACAAGTGTTAAACGAAGAAGGAAAGTCGAATACGTCCAAATCGTATATGTGGGTGATTCGAGGTCTGATTCGAGAAAAGCCCGTTGTTCTCTATCACTACGAGCCGAGTCGAAGCGCCAAGTTCTTAGGGGAATGGATTGGTGATTTCGGGAAACTCAGCATAACGCTCTCTACCATAACGTTACCCACAAGTCACTGTTTCGTGAGTAATTTGAACATAAACGCGATTTCCATAGCTCTGATAAAACCTTTAAAAATGATAAGGGGGCCCGGAGGAGCATCGGAATTGCGAGCCAAGTGCCCGCCTAATTTAGCAATCCACAGTAAGACGGTTCCTAACTCGGGTTCTTCCTTAGGAGGTTTCGGAGTTTCAAAAAGTCGACAATAAATGCCTTTCCATTCAAAAGACTCGAATAGGATGGATGCTTTTAAACCTGGAATATTTCTACCTAAGAATGTTAACATCATAACTCTCCAAGCAACAATAGCGCAGACAGCAATACAAGCTTTGAATCGATTCCCAAATTTAAATTGAGTAGATTCAATATTACATCCAGACTTTAAAACCTTGAAGAAAACTTCAATACCCCAGCGGCTTTTGTAATAGGCGATCATACTTTTTGCATCGTCCGAATTGTGAATAGGAATTGTGGTTAGAAATTTCCAATCGATAGATTCTTCCGGAGGTCCGCCTACCTCGGTTGCGGTTAACGCATACATATCAATATTTTCTAATTTCTTGTATTGAGGAGGTTTTATCGTTAGCTTTTCAAATCGAAGTTCGATTGTTGCTTCCCTCGCCTCCTTTCCTTTTTTCCTA
>NZ_ANIK01000053.1 GCF_000347175.1 Leptospira alstonii serovar Sichuan str. 79601 | reverse complement strand
GGTAACGCATAACCATGTGTCCTCAATGTAATAAGAAATTCTTTGAAACACATCGTACCTTGCGTTAGTCACTCCTCGTTCCCAACACTGCCGAAGTTGAATATAACTTTCACCGCCGCTAAAAGTAGGAGCGTAACAAAACTTTCCTCCGTCGTGTACAACGACCTTGATCGGTTTGTCTTTCGGTTTATCGGTAGGCTTTTGAACGATCGAACTGGGACTAACCTTCGATAAAAGATCGATAATTGCGGGGCTTACCCCGTAAGTGAAACCGACTCCCACCGAAACCGACAAAAATACTAACAGAACTATCCAACGACCCATTTTTTTTTACCCCCTACTTTTTTTGAGAAATTAAAACGTAACCTTACGATAAACGATTCCATTCATAACCCCGTCGAGCGCCAATAGAAGCGAGACGTTGAGTTTCCTCGAGCGCCAATAGAAGCGAGACGCTTTAGTTTCCTCGATTTGTATATGGATTTTCTAAAGTTCTTATTAAAAAGAAACCCGTTGGAATCTTTGAATTTATTTTCATCATTTTCATCTTTTATCTTCCCGTTTGTTCTTTTAATGAAAACCAAACCTTTCACTGTTTACGATATTCTAATGAATACAAATGATAGTCCGCTTATTCTAAACATATATATGAATTGTATTTGAATTATGATCCGTATTTTTTAAAATCCGTATTATTTATTATGTTTTACTTAAGTATTACTGATCCCTATAAAATCGAGTATCGGTAATTTTTATCGCAAAACACTGTTTGAACGCAGAATATTAGGCACTTTATTATATAGCTATGATTAACTGAGATCTTCGGCCTTCATTTTTCATTCGGAAAACTTTTATACGGTTAGAATATATATATTATTAATTTATAAATTAATAATATTCACGTAGGGCTTATACAATAGAATATCTAAAGCGCTGCCTTTACGCGGGAATTTGCCTTAATGCCTCGACATCGTTTTTTCTCCGAAGGATTTAATGTTTGCAAAGATATATTTCACTCTCGAACGAACTTTGGATAAGAACCTGCCTTGCAGCTTGGTCTTTTTGATACTATAAAAAGGAGTTTTTGGACGCGCTGTAAATGTTTATTAATGAATTTTAAATCTTCGGAAAGTGGTTGGTTCCTTTTTCCTTTTACACAAAAAAGAACGGTAAGACCTTTCTGTTTTCCCTCAAGCAAAACGGTTGGAATCGGATATGAGGAATCGCCGAAGATCGGTTCGTCTCTTCGTATCGTTTCCATCAATTTGATACGGACTTGAGAATCGTGAGCATTGGCGCTCGTTATCGTATAATCTCTGAAACGAAAATTGATCGTTTATCTGATACTCCGCTTGGTGATCCGAAAGATTATATAATTTTTGTAATAGTATGATAATTTTGAACATTAGACCGAATCGTAAAGAGGTCGGTGCGCCTTTTTCCGTCTCGTTACGATTCCGTAATTCAAATAGTTCAATAGAGTTGTTGAAAAATTCCATAGTTCAGATTAACAAAACTGCTTTAATCGTCCATTTCAATGCAAACGGACGGAAACGGAGAATTAATTTTTCAACAACTCTAATATGATTCATTCTCTTTAGATAGCTATCTCAGATGAGCGCTAATTCCTATCAGGATCTTTAGAGGTCCCCTATAACTATTTCATTTGATCGATTTTGTTAATTTCGCCTAACGTGTTTTTTACGAACGTATTAACCGTTTTCCGGAACCTCGTCAAAGTAACTTTTTAATTCTTCCTTGAGTCCGGGCGGCAGTTGAAGACCGGAGCTTTCGATTCTTTCGTTGTACTTGCTGAACGAAAATCTATGCGTGGAAGTTCTGAGATAATCCTCCAAAGCTTCGGAACCCCAGTCTAGAATTTCCCGAATGAATTCTTCGTTCTCCTCAAGTTTTTCACAATAAGGGATGAACAAGGGACGATTGACCGGCCTTCCGATCGTTCTATAAAACATCAATCGCTTGAGAAGATCGCTGTCTTTGAGATTTTCCTTTTGTTCCATCGCCTTCTCCACCATTCTTAGATTGATACAATCCAAGAACTCGACTTTTAAATTCTCGTCGTTCAGGCGTTTGCGAAGTGAAGCCGTGATTTCTTCGGTTTCGTAGAGAAAGTTGGGACAGTATTCGGGACATTCCACTTCCTTATGAAGATCGCAAAAATGAAGAAGAATACAATCGATATCGGAAGCGGTTTCCACGATTCCGAAGTTGATCGAACCCAAGATTTCCACTCCGGTATGAAAACCTTTTTCTCCCAATTCCTTTAGAGATATTCGGAAAGCCTGCATCCTTTTCAGAGCTTCTTTAGTATCGTAATTCCGATATTTGTTTTTTAAAGCGATGTATTTCTCTATGAGTTTCGTCATCCGGTAATGTTCCTAAGATACAGGTTCATCCCCCTAAGTACAACTTCGGGAATTTCATGACCGCCAGGAAAAGCGATCATTTCCCCTTTCCATCCGGCTCCGATCAAAAGTTGTTCGAGTTTTTTTGCGGCGGGATATCCGAGGACCGGATCCATTCTACCGTGACTCTGAAAGAATTTATAATCTTTCTTTTTATCCGCCAATCTTTTCCAATCCGTTTCACTGATGAGAGTTCCCGATAAAATGATAAGACCTGCGGGCGCTATTTCGGAATGAAGAGCGATGTCCGTCGCAAGCATCGCGCCTTGGCTGAAACCGCCCAAGACGATCTTGTCCATCGAAACTCCCAAACTTCGAATCATCTCCACCGCTTTTTCTCTCGCGCTTTCCAAACCCGCGGGATAACGATCCGAAAAATCCCGATAACCTCCCGTCATCATCGCTTTTTGCAAAGCTTCCATATCGATCGGAAACCAAGCCCTTCCGTTGTAACCCGGCATGACGGGGATCTCCAAAACTCCGTTCGGGAACAACCAATTGGTTCCATCGGGAAGATCCAAGTAAGCGCTGAGCGGCGAAAGATCGTATGCGTTCGCTCCGTAACCGTGAAATAAAATCACCGTATAAGCTTCCGGGTTACCGGGAATGTGAACGGCTTCGATCGGCCCGACCATTTCCAAGGGACGATTGTAAGAAGATTGCATGTTTAAGTTCTCCAAAAATGAAACGAAAGAATGTTCATCGAAACGAATCTATATTTTAGATTTAGAAAGGTAAAGAAAATTCGAGAGAAAGTTTTTACTTGGCAATTCTATTTCTCCTACCGAAATGGAAAGCCAATTAGAAACTCGACACGAGGGAAATCATGTCTAAACAGTTCGAAGGAAAAGTAGCGCTCGTTACCGGAGCGGCGTCTCCCCGCGGTCTCGGAAGAGCAATCGCAAATACAATCGCAAAAGAAGGAGGCGACATAGTCGTAGTCGACTTAAACAAGGAACATATCGAACAAGCGGCGGCGGACATCGCCAAAGAATTCGGCGTAAAAACTTTAGGACTTTCCTGCAACGTCACGAAACCGGAAGATTGCGAAGCGGTCATTGCAGGTGTTAAGGAAAAATTCGGAAAACTCGACTTTCTCGTAAACAACGCGGGAGTTCTTAAGGATAATCTTTTGATGAGAATGACCGAACAAGAATTCGACTTCGTTATGGACGTAAACCTCAAAGGCGTATTTCTTATGACGAAGTACGCGTCCAAACTTCTTCTCAAAGCGGAGTCTGGAAGAATCGTAAATATCTCTTCGGTTTCCGGACTTACCGGACAACCGGGACAGGCAAACTACTCCGCTTCCAAAGCGGGAGTGATCGCTCTTACAAAAGTTTCTGCAAGAGAATTTTCAGGAAGAAACGTTCTCGTAAACGCGGTTTGTCCCGGTTACGTTCAAACCGACATGACAGCTTCGTTGCCGGAAGACGTTCAAAAGAAATTGACCGATCCGATGTTCATTCCTCTCCGAAGACCGGGAACACAACAAGAGATCGCAAACGCAGTGAAGTTTTTCTTAAGCGATCAATCCAACTATATTACGGGAACCTACTTGAGAGTGGACGGCGGCGCCGCAATCGGAATGTGATTTAGAAAACGATTGTGGAGACAAAACTAGAAAATCGAAATCTCTTCAATCGTTGAATCGTTTTGTTCTCGGTACTTGTATTCATATTAGAGTTGTTGAAAAATTCCATAGTGGAGATTAACAAAACTGCTTCAATCATCCATTTCAATGAAACGGAAACAGATGGAGAATTAATTTTTCAATAACTCTGATCTTCAGAGGGTTTAAAGATGTCCGAAGCTATATTAGAAATTCTGAAAGGAAAAAAATGCGATTCCTGCGGTTTTCAGACGACGGAACCTTCGATCTCTTGTGCTCAATGCGGAAGTTCCAAAACATCCGAAATCCAATTTTCAGGTAAAGGTAAAATTTATACTTACACCGTGGTTCACGTAGGTTTCGGTCATCTTGCAAAAAGGGCGCCTTACGTTTTGGCGGTCGTCGAGTTGGAAGAAGGAATCAAAACGATGGGAATCTTAGAAGGCGAAGTTTCCGGCATTCCGATAACGGAATCCGTTAAAATCGATCTTCCCGTTCGATTCCAAAGGGATGAATTAGGAACTGGATTTATTTTCAACCCGGTACAGCCATAACCACTTGAAACGTGTGTTTTTGATCCTTCTTATTCCAAAAACCTTCTTAACTTGTGGGTAACGTTATGGAAAAATCAGGTTCTGTGACAATTGCCTGACAAAAAATTCTATCTTGAATTTTCCTCTTAAGATAAGCTGGCTTGCACAAATAGAGGTGATTTTCGATGAACTCCAAAAATATGATTCTATCCATCGTGATCGCTCTTACCTCTTTGGTTCTTTTTTGGAACTGCGGAGATAAGTCCGAAAAGCCGACTGAAACGACTTCCGCTCCTGTTGTAACGGAAACCGCTTCGACTCTCAGCCCCGAACTTCAGAAAGGACAGGAAATCTTTAATCAAAACTGCGCTTCCTGTCATGGTGAAAAAGGATCGGGAGACGGAGCCGCTGCGGCCAGTCTCAATCCGAAACCGCGTAACTACAAGGCTCCCGCCGCGCAGTGGAAAAACGGAAATACGGAGGCGGGAATTTTGAAAACTCTCAACAACGGAATTCCGAAAAGCCCGATGGTTGCGTATAAATTCTTAGGGGATGAGAATCTGAAACTACTCGCAAAATATGTAGTTCACCTCTCTCAAAACTAAGAAGCTTATGTCCTAAAACTTTCAGAATCGGTACCATGTAGGGAAGAAAAAAAAAGGTTTTAGGACGAATTTCTAAGATTCTTTTCGGGTCGGAAGACTTTCGTTTTCCGATCCGTTTTCGTTTTTTCGACTGGCATTTTTTAACCCCTGAACGCAATTTATTCTTGTGAATTCAAACAATCCCTGCGGTGCAGACTGCGGAATCAGCAGAACATCTCCCAATACTCGAGAAGAAAAAACTTATACCAAACTCGGTATCTTTTTGATTCTTTTCGGAATTTCATCCAAACCGAAAGCGGTTAAATTCTATTGCAAAAAATGCGGACGACAATTCGACCAATTGTCTCCGGCCGAACTCGGAAATTATGCTTAAATTCGATTGACTTTCATGGAATTTAGCGTTTTTTAGTTGTAAGATTCTTTATGTCCGACGACTTCAAAATTTTTATAGATCTTGCCGTTTCCGTTCCGATTATCCATATCGAAGGGGAAATTACTTCGGAAGCAGACGAGGAAATCGTAGGAAAATACGAATCCATTCCCCAGGAAAAACGGGATCGTGTAATTCTGAACTTTCAGGGCACTACCTATATCAATTCGGCGGGGATTGCGACTCTCATCAGCTTGATCACGAAAGCTTCCGAGGCAAAAAGAAAAATCGAATTCGCGGGTCTGAACGAACATTTCAGAAAGGTGATGGACATTGTCGGATTAACGGACTTCGTTCTGATTCACGACACTCTTCAGGAAGCTCTTAAGTAATCCATTTCCGTTTTTTAAAATCATCGATCACAATCTCCAAATCGGCGGGAGTATCCACCGATAACCCGGCTTCCTTTGCCAAATAAACCCCAATCCCGTAGCCCGCTTCGATCGCTCTGAGCTGTTCCAAGGATTCCGATTCTTCCAAATTACTTTTAGGCAGAGAATTGTATTTTAAAAGAAAATCCCTGTCGTATCCGTAAATTCCCAAATGACGATATAAAGGAACCGTCGTTTTAAACTGGCTCGGAATTAAGGATCTCGAAAAGTAAATTGCCTTTCCGTTCCGATCTAGGATGACTTTGACTCGATTGGGATCGGTTCCATGAGAAAAATCTAATAGAGGGACCGCCGCAGTACTCATCGTCCATTCCGGATGAGAAGCCTTGAGACTCGCCACCCCGTCGATGAGTTCGGGTTCGATTCCAGGTTCGTCGCCTTGGATATTTACAATTACGGAATATTCAGGAAATTGATTTGCAATCTCTATGATCCGATCGGTTCCGGAAGGATGATCCGCGCTCGTCATCACGCTCTTTCCTCCGAAACCTAAAACGACTTCGTGGATTCTCGTATCGTCCGTAGCCACGACTAACTCGGATAAGGTGGTCGAGCGGAAAGCGTTCCGATACGTCCACTCGATCATCGTTTTATCGCCGATCGTAGCGAGCGGTTTTCCCGGAAACCGAGAGCTCGCATAACGCGCCGGAATGACCCCGAGAATTTTTCTCATCAGTTGACGATAAACTCGGTGAAGTAAACTTCCTGGATTTTGCCTTCGGTGAGAATATGATTCACTTGCGCCTTGATCTCTTCCCTTAGATCCAACTGGTCTTCGATGTTGATGAGTTCGTCCTTGGACTTTCTTCCCACGATCAGGTTGATCAAGTCGCGCATCTGCGCGTTTCTTTCCGCAAGTTCGGCGGATAAGGTTTGATCTTCCTTTGCGATCCCGAAAGCGAGTTTCATCTTTACGAAGTGAGCCTCTCCCTTGTCCGAAGTGTTGATCCGAAATTCTTCCGTGAAATTATAGTTCGCTAAAGGTGGAGGAGGTTTTACCAAAGCCACGTCCTTCATTTGTGTGAACGTACTCGTCGCAGTTTGTTTTGCGACCACCATCGCAATGATCGCGACGATGATAATTCCGAAAATGGCTCCCGCCACATACAAAAGCCATTTGATAATCGGCGATGTACCACCGCCGCCTTCGGCGGCGGGGAGCCCGCCTTCTTCCTCGTCTATTTCCGCATCACCCATGGGTTCGCCTCCTGAATTTTGACGTTAGTCGTTCTTCCGATCACTCTTTGCCGGGTACACTCGACTCGGAGCCGGGAATTTTCGTATTGGGAAGTCCGAAATTCGTTTCGTATGGACTTCTTTTAGTCGATTTATCGGTCATCACTACGATATCGATTCTTCGATTGTATGCTTTCGCTTCGGGAGTTCCCGCATATTCGACCACCAAAGGCCGAAACGCTCCGAAACTCACCGCTTGAAACCAGGACGGATCCAGTTTTTCCACGTTGATGATATAATCCGTCGCGTTAATCGCTCTTGCACCCGCTAAATCCCAGTTGTTGATATAAGCCCTTTCTTCTTTTCCCGGCGCGACTCCGGGGTTGACCGCGTTCGCGTCGCAATGTCCTTCCACACGAACAAAACGATCCAATTCTTTGATCAGCGAACTCGCCTTTCTGAGAGCGACCTTAATCGAGTCCGTAAGAATCGCGGAACCCGGATTGAAATAATCCGCGCTGACAAGAGAGATGATAAGACCTCTTTCATCTTCGGTAATCTTTACCTTTCCCGCTTCCACTTCGGGTTTAAAAAGCTCGGTGGCAAGTTTTTTAGATTTGGAAAGAGCCTTTCCGGTCGTCTGTGAAGGAAGACTTTCTATGTTCATTCCCATTTCCTCAAGTTTCCCTTTGGAAAGAGTCTGACCTCCGTCGAAAAATCCGGTCGTGGTTTTAAACGCGGAAAGAATGATCTGCATCTCGATCGCGTTCGTTTTACCGGTGGTATAAAGCATGATAAAGAAGCAGAGAAGCAACGTCACCATATCCCCGTAGGTGAGCATATACTCGGGGATATTCTGAATACATTCCGGACATTTTGCTTTTGCCATAGTGAACCGAACTTACTCGCTGTCGTCTTTGAGTACGTCTCTTTCCGAAGGAGGAAGGAACGAAGATAACTTATCTTTTACGATCCTCGGGTTGTCCCCGGATTGAATCGATAGTGTTCCTTCGATCATAATCTGTTTGATGGTAAGTTCGTCTTCGGACTTACGCATGAGTTTTTTCATAACGGGAATCGCGAACATGTTCGCGCCCATGGATCCGTACAAAGTCGTAATCAATGCCGCAGCCATCCCCGTTCCGATCGCGGAAGGATCCCCGGAACCGAGGTTCTTCAACATCTGAACGAGTCCGATCAATGTTCCGATCATTCCGAATGCGGGAGCCAAGGCGCCCCAGTTTTCCCACCAAGCCTTACCGTTATTGTGACGGGAAGCGATGTTCCCCATTTCCGTTTCCATAATGTTTCGAACGAGTTCGGGATCCGTTCCGTCCACGACGAGAGTGATTCCTTTGCGTAAGAATTCGTCCGGAAGTTCGTTTACGTCGTCTTCGAGTGCGAGAAGACCTTCTCTCCTCGCCTTCTCCGAAAAGGAGACTAACGTTTTGATCAATTCTATGAGATCGTGTTTTTCGGTTCTAAAAACTTTTTGAGTTACTTTTCCAACGGCGAGTGTGGATTCCCAAGGTACCGCCATAATCGTTCCCGCGGTCGCACCGCCAAAGGTAATCAAAATCGAAGGAACGTCGAAAAGGTCCAACGGAGTTAAACCCGCGGAGATAATCCCGAAAATCATCAGGACGCACGCCGCACCTAAACCAACTACTGTTCCAAAATCCATGATATTTTATTCCACCCTTTTGAACTGATCCGGAGAAGATCCCAGAGGAAATACAAGAATACGTTTTTTATATTCTATAATTTTTTCGATCACTTCGGGGACGGATTCCCTTACCACAAACTTTCTATCGTTGGAAAGTGTGATCGTCGTATCCGGATTCGCTTCAAGGCTCTCGATATGAGAAGCGTTGAGTACGAACTCGTCCCCTTTCAACCTGTGAAGTAGAATCAAACGACTATCCCTTTTTCCTTGGAGTCCCGATTCTATTCTCGACCTGCTTCCTGATTTCGATAATGAATTTTTCCTCCGTAAACCGATTTACGTTCTTCTGAAATTCGGAAGTTTTCCAGGAAATCCGATCGGATCGATCGATCGCAGCCTGCAAAGATTCTACGGTTTGTTCCGGAAAAAAAACTCCCGTCTTACCGGACACGACGGTCTCCAGTGCGCCTCCTTTTCCGAAGGCGATCACGGGAGTAGAATGAGCCTGAGCTTCCACGGGAGCGATTCCGAAATCTTCCATTCCGGGAAAGATAAACGCTTTTGCTTTTTTGTAATATTCCAAGACCTCTTCTCGTTTGAGATGAGGAAGCACTTCTACGTTTTTTGGAAGGTCGGAAACGAGCTTCTTAAACTCCTGCCCTCCTCCGATGAGCACGAGTCGTTTTCCGTTCTTCCGAAACGTTTCGATCGCGAGATCGATTCTTTTGTAAGGAGCAAACGCGGAGACGATGAGATAAAAATCGTCTTTGGATTCTGAAACGACTTTCCATTTTTCAGGCAGACAAGGAGGAAAAATTACCTTCGCTTCTCTGCGATAGAATTTTTGGATTCTTCGAGCGACGAATTCCGAGTTGGACCAAAAAGAATCCACTCTGGACGCGGAAGCGACGTCCCAGGTTCTGAGGTAATTTGCAATCGTCTCGAACGCAAAAAATTTCAACCCCTTACGAGAGGGAAAATAATCGTAATACAAATCCCAAACGTAACGCATCGGAGAATGCACATAACTGAAATGAATCGAATCCGGATGCGTTATGACACCTTTAGCCACACAATGGGAAGAAGAAATCACAAGTTCGTATCCTTTCAAATCCAACGACTCGATCGCCGTCGGAAACAAGGGAAGATACCAGCGATACTTGGATTCCTTGAACGGAAGATTGTTCGTAAACGCGGTCGTGATTTTTCTTTGTTCGATGCGTGGGTTCAACTTTCCGGGTGTGTAAAATAGAGTGAAGAGATCGGCGGAGGGATAAATTTTTAGGAGAGAATCCAGAACCAATTCTCCCCCGCGCATCCCGTTCAACCAATCGTGTATGATTGCAACTTTCATACAGTTATCTTCGGCAGATTTGAGGATCTCCCTTGCGGAAGAAGAGAAGTTTTGTTTTCATACAAAATCTCGAAGCCGGGTTCGAGCTGGAAACAATCGAAAACGTAGTAGTTCCCGCAATTTTGGGCGCTTTCGCTTCTCGGACCTAACCGAGCGATTCATAAAGAGCCATAGCCAACCCCACAAGTTACTTGGATCTCAAGATAAGAACCTGTCCCTTTCTTTACTTCGCAAAGAAGCCGCCGCTTCCCGGCGGCTATCTCGCTCCCTGCCGAATGACCCATAGAGAATGAGGCACCTATTTCAAGTGATCACTATCTGAACTCAGTGAAAACGCTCACTAAGGATCGCGTTTCAGGTCGCGAAGGGTTAAACTCTATTTCGCTCCCTATGGGTCGCGAAATTGGTAGAAAGACTCGGGAGGCGTTTCTCTATCAAAAAATCATACTTTTTGCAAGTAAAAAATATGATTCTTGTCGGAACACCTGCGTTTTATTGTGTAAAGTCCTAACCTACTAACTCCTCACCACTTGAAACGCGGGAACTCCACATTTTATTTTTTTCGGAAACAAAAGTTTATCCGCGAATCCACGTTAAAAAAGGAATATAAAATTCAACAAGGAAACTTCAATATCGATTCCTATGACAAATCCGGTTTTATTTATTGGACACGGTTCTCCGATGAACCTCGTAACTCCGTCGGATTTCACTCGAAATCTGGAGGAATGGAGTTCCACACTTCAGGCGGTGAAGAATATACTCGTCGTTTCCGCGCATTGGAAAACGAGAGGAACGTATGTGACCGTCTCCGATCCTCCGGAACAGATTTATGATTTTTACGGATTCCCGCAGGAATTATACGAATTGAAATACTGCCCCCCCGGATCTCCGGAACTTGCAAAACGAATTCAAACATCGGTTAAGAACGTGGATGTATGGGCGACAAAAGAATGGGGACTGGATCACGGAAGTTGGGGAGTGTTGCATTTCCTTTTCCGGAAAGCGAATCTTCCCACGGTTCAGTTGAGTATAGACGCGAACTTGACTCCCGAAAAACAATACGAGATCGGAAAACAATTACAACCTCTTCGAGAAGAAGGAACCTTGATCGTCGGAAGCGGAAACATCGTTCACAATCTGCACAAAGCGGACTTTTACGATAGTAATGCGACACCCGCGGATTGGGCGATCGAGTTCGACGAGTTCGTGCGACAAGCGTTGGAGTCGAGGAACGACAAGGCGATTATCGACTTTCAAAAAAAAGGAGACATCGCAAAACTCGCCGCGCCCAGCACGGAACATTTGGAACCGATCTTTTACGTCTTAGGCGCGATGAAACCCGAAGAGAAAGTGAAGTTCATTCATCATAGTTTTCAAAACCGAACCGTATCGATGAGATCCTTCACTTCGGTTTAAGAAACGCGAGTTCGACGTAAGACAATCCGGGCGAATCCGGCTGCCACGGACAGGCCGGATCGGGCTCTCCGCTTCAATACTGCAAAGCAACATGAAGTAATATCGTAAATATAAATATTCCATTTATTGCATATTACATCGCAGCATTGAACTCAATGTTGCTCCTAGGGTCGCAACACAATGCATAGATCTCTTTCGCATTAGTTACATCGAACTCACGTTCAAAATCAATCTTCATCTCCGGAAAGAATCCATTCCTTATTGGCTAAAGAATCGGAAACCTTCATAAGATCCCTTTCCGGATCGATCAGAACCTGACTCTTTCTTCCGTTTAATGAAACAGTTACGTCCGCATACACCGAAACTTCCTGACCGGTCCTTTCCTTTTCTTTTTTGCCGATCCAATGAGCGAACTGAAGAATCAGATCCGGTTGATAACTCATCATAATTCTTTGAATTTCGTTGAGATGAGATTCCGGAAGGACTACGTTCGTTTCCCCGGTTTGTTGATTTACCACCCGAAACGAAGCGATTCCGTTTTTTTGAACCAACATGATTTGCCAGGAAAAGCGAAAACCTTGTTCCGTCCAAAGACGATTTCCGGGATACAAAAAATGTCTGAGGGGAAATAAACACTGAACAAGAACGTAAAATATCCAGAAGTAACGAAGTGCGCGATCGGATAAAAGAAAACCGAACTTCTTTCTAAGCGCTCCTACTTTGAAAACAAGAAGGTCTTCCGATATCCGAGACTTCGATTCTAAAAACGCCAAAAAGGATTCGATAAAGGAGAAAACGGATTTTCGAAAATGAATCGGGAATCGGGTCCATAAGAAATGAAAAATATTCTCCCGATCCGGAAGCATCCTTTTGGATTTCAGAAATCGAAACAGATCTACCGGCCAGGTCGGAGAAAAAAATAAAGTGGCGTTCAAAATCATCACCCAAGGAAACATACCGATCGGAAACAGTTTCCAAGTCAAAAAATGGAATATTAGAACTAAAGAATATCCGAATGCTCTCGTTTGACGGCTCAACAACAGAAACGGAATCGCAAGATCGAAAATCAGACCCGCGTAGCTGAAAAAATATCCCGTAGCCGACATGGAAAGAGTCGGGCCGAAAATCGGAATATCCGAATTTCTGAGAAGCCAAATTCGAATCGGTCGCGCGTCGTAAAGCCAATCCGGCGCCAGCTTGCCGAGCCCCCCGAAAAAATAAACAACTCCTATCTGAAATCTGAGGATATAAAGATTCCATTCTGCAATAGGTTCGATGTCCTGAATCGATCTGTTTTTGAATATTCTAAAAATATGAAATATATTCAAGGCCCTATCGGCCGGAATCCAGATCAAAAGAAAAAGAAGCAGGCAGATAAGATAGTAGTGATTGAGATAAACCGCGACTTCGAGAAGATTTATATACGTAAAGATCAGAAAAAAACAAAGAACGGAAATTCTGTAAAAAATCCCCAAAGAGATAAAGATCGCAAAAAAAAGAAGGGAAACAAAAAGAGGAACTAAAATCCAAGCGGGAAGAACTCCGACCCAAGAAAAACCGTAAAATTTAAAATGAAAAACCGGATCCAAGAAATATCTGGAAACCCATCCGTTCGCAAAATAACGAAATGCTAATATAAAAAGGAGAATACCGAGTACGATTCTATAAAATCCGAGGGACCAAGCGGGGACCGGATTCGAAACCCGGAAGAAGAGGTTGGAAATAAGTTTTTCTCGCATAGTAACCGGAACCGATCGGTTTCCACTCGCCAGAAAAGCGTTTCCGAGAAAGTTCTGCAAGCATTCCCGGAATTTTCGATTGAGAATCGGGTAAAAGATCGTTTACGTGAAACACTTCCCGCATCCCAAAAGAAATGTCGTTCAGATTTAAAGTTTCCGCGCCTTCTTGGATCAAAATTTCTCCGCCTCGATTTCTCGTCTGACTAGGATCGGAAAAGATGAAAATTTTCCGGTTTTGTTCCAACGCGTTGTAAGCGGAAGAAATCGCTCCGGATTTTTCAGGAGCTTCTACGATAAAAACGGAATCGCAGATTCCGGTCACGATCCGATTTCGTTTTGGAAACGTGTATTTCAAAATTTTTTGACCGGGCGGGTATTCCGTCAAAATCAAAGTTCGTTTCGAGGATTTCATTCTTTGATAGAGATTTTTGTTTTCGAAAGGATATTCGGTTTCCGGTCCGGTCCCCATAACTCCGATGACGGCTAACTCTTCGTCGAGAGCGGCGTTCATACTCACTGCGTCGATTCCTTTGGCAAGGCCCGAAACGATTCCCGAAAAACCGTTCTTCTTCAGATAAGAAGGAAACAATTCGGCCGCAAACTTGGAAACCGGGGAAGGATCCCTCGTGCCTACGACCGCCGCAAATGATAGATTGAGAATATTCAAATCTCCTTTATAAAATAAAACGAATGGAGGGTAGTAGATCTCCTTTAAAAGAGGGGGATATTCAGGATCGTAAAAGGAAAGCGTCGAAAACCCGGTCTTTTTCAAATCCTTAGACATTTTCCCCGACGTATACAAGGCCTTCTCCAAAACGGAGGCGGGAAGGGCGCCTTTCAAGTATCCGCTCAAATTCTCCCAAGAATTCAGTTTTTCGAATATTCTATTTTGTAAACAGAATTTGGAAATCTTGGAGTCTACGAGAACGAGAGGATTCATTCCGACTTCGAGGAACTCTCTTCGATTTTTTTCAGGTTTTGAAGCACGTTTTGATACGAATCGTTTTTTTCCAGTCCGCCGCGAACGAGACCGGCGGCGTTCAATTCTTCGATCGTTTTTTTAACCTTAAGATATTCTTCCTTGGAATCCTCCACTTTACCGAGGCGATACAGGAAGTTCGCTTTGGCAAAACGCGCCGGAACGTTCTTATATTCTTTTTTTATAATATCATCCAGAATAACGAGGGCCTTATCCTGGTCGTGAAAACCGGCCGACACCCCTTCCCAGGAAGAATCCGGCATGGAGGAATCGAAATAGATGAGCGCGAGCTGAAACGGAAATCGTGAATCGCGGGGATCTTGAATGGCCAGATGCGTGAAAAGATCGATCGCGATCCGTCTTCGTGTTGTCTCCCAACCCCTGTCTTTGGATGCATTCGCATAAGCGAGAGCGGTTTCAAATAAGAGTTGTTGATCGATCGGTTTTAAAAGGAGAGCCTTTTCAAAATAAGGAATGGCGGGTTCGAAAAAATGAAGCTCCGCCCCTACGATCTCCACTTTTTTCCCTTCGTTGTTCTCTTTCAGCGCTCGGTTGTAAAATTTGACTCCCATATCGTAATCGCCGATTTTCATATAACCCTGGGCGATTTTCCAACTCAGAGCGCCCGCGGATCTTGTCTTTTGAGCCATCGAAGAAATTTTCTTTTCCAACTCGATGATCTCCGCTTCTTCCATCGCAAGTCTTTCTTTCCACGCCTCCAAATCTTCCACGGTCGGCGGTCGGTCCCCCCGATTCTGAAATCCGAAATTTTTGGATCTTTCACAGGAAATAAAAACTAAGACGGCGAAGGATAAAAAGAGAATCCGTTTCCAAAAAACGGAACTTAGTAAAGTAACGACCACGCTGTTTTGAATCATACGATTTCCTCGGAAAGAATCGACCTTTTGGAATGAGTATCGGCCTCCCCTAATGGATAGCGGTTTTGGAAATAGAAACTGCGGATTGAATTTTCTAGAAAAAAAAAAGGGGAACGCGGAGTTTTTCCCGCTTTTTTGCACCAACCCACAATTATGACTCGCTTTACGGGCTCCGATGAAAAGATCATCTCGATGTATTACGTGGAATGACGACCCGCTAAATTTCTAACCAACTCGAAGAAATCTATCAAGTCGAATTTTCAGCGGATTTGATCTCTCAAGTAACCGATTTCGTCATGGAAACGGTGATGGAATGGCAGAATAGATCCTTAGATAATGATATCATGATCGCTTCATATCCCCGCTTGGTCGTAACCCCCGAAAAGAGTGCGACTTACGTTTAAAAAAGTAAGGACTCTCTTTTCGTTTTCGTAGGAACTTTCAATCCAAAGGAAGAAGATACGTCGTCTTGTGTTCCGTGAGAGGTTCGTAAATTTCCATGGACGCTCTTCCTTTTAAATCGCAACCTCTTTCTTCGCAGGCTCTGAAAAGTTTCGGATAAACCTTGTAGATTCCGAGAAAGATGGAAAGAAAGTTTTTGAGAGGAAATTCTGCGAAGATATATTTCCGGGAAGGAATGGTTCTTGTCTTAAGATCCAGGGAAAGTCCTTCCGGAATTTTCGATAAAGGCTCGGCAAAAACCGCGCCGACTTCGCATCGTAACTTTTCTTTCGGAACCTCGTTCGGATTATCCAAATAAATGGAAAATAATTTAAAATCTCGAATCCCCTTTTCGGGCAATTCCTTTTGAAGCGCCTCAAACGTAAGGCCTACGTTTCTATAATCGCCGATTCTTTCGTGAGAAAGAACGTAAAAAGGTCCTTTCATTTCCTCTTGAATCCGAACCCGATCGAACGCACCCATATAAAATAAGAAGGCTATAGACAACAAACCTAAAACTAAAACACTCAGTGCGAAAATTTTCATAAGCTCCTCAAAGAATTAAAATTAGAAAGAAGAGAACCACCAGACTCATATTTATATAGAACATGAAAGAGTATCTTTTAAAAACGGATCGTTTCTTTTTTAGGAGAAATAGATCTTGGACAAGTAAAATTCCCGCGAGAAACAATAAAAAGGGAAGAAAGAATTCAGCGGAATCATTCCTTTCGTAGGGAAAATTGTGAAAAAATTTCAACCAACCCGCCCCTCTTACGAACAAACTTGCAAAGATCAGGGTTAAAAATAAATCCCACGGAACGAGCAACGTAAGTCCGAGAGCACAACTGCGATCGTGTTCCCATAAAAGTAGAAACGATCTCAACTCGTTCGAAATCCTTTCCCTAAAACCTGAAACTATAACATCAAATAAATGGAATATTCGAAAAGACCCGTCCCGATAAGAATCCTCCAGATGAACCTGAAGAGCGTCTTTCATTCTTTTAGAAAAAGAACGCGGATACGCGATTTGAATACAAATTTGGAAACACCGAAAAAACATTTTCAATTTCCCAAAAGATTCAATTTCTTCGCTCTTTTCAAAGTCGTATCCAATTTTTTGAGTTCGTAAACGAGTACCTCTTTTCCATCGGAAGTAATCTCATAATAGAGTCTTCTCGGATCGTCGTTTTCAAGCGCTTTTTTCTTTGAATATCGAATCCAACCGAAACCGCGAATCGATTCCAAGGTTCTATACAATGTCCCCGGTCCGAGACGAAAGTTTCCAGCCGATAAAACTTCTATCGACTTTCCGATTCCATATCCGTGTTGCGGTCCTTCCGCCAAGGAAAGAAGAATATGAAACATTGCGGGAGTAATTCCTTTTGTTTCAACGGATTCTTCTTTGGTCGCCATATATCCATAATGGATATATCTAATTCGGACTCAAGCATTTTTCGGAAGAGCGGTCCATTCTCAGAATTCCTTTCAGTACTCTCATTTTTGTAAGTCTCCCTCACTTGAATTTCTCCTTTAACATCGATACGACAGGTTCCCACGCTTCGAGTGAATAGGGGATAGATTTGAAGATTTTACGCTTCGAAGAACGCAATGAAAGTCGGAGCCGTCTTTTTTGTTATAACAATACAATCATAAATTTGAACACGTTCATTTTTGTGATTGCCAAAAGAACGTTCGATTTAAAATTTGAACATGTTCAAATTTTGGAGTTAAGTATGAAACGTATTGTTTTTTGGACGGTATTGTTTGGAATCACTGTTTCGGCCTCCGCCGATTCTCAAACCAATTTCTTCGAGAAAATACGCAAAGGCGATCTGATACAGGCAGAAAAGATTCTTTCTTTGGAACCGGAGTTACTGGATCAAAAAGACAGCCGAGGCAGAAGCGTAGTCTTTTTTGCGATTGAAAGCGGAAACACGGATATGTTGAGATTTATCTTATCCAAGATGAACGAATCGGCAACGGATCCGGCCCCCGATAATGCAGGAGATTATCCGATCCATTTTGCCGCTCAAATTCCGGACAGCAGAATTATGGAACTGTATTATTCCCGATATCCTTATTCGGATTACCTGAATCGAAACGGTGAAAACGCGTTAGACGTCGCTTCACGCTATAAAAACACAGCGGTCGTTTCTTTTTTGGCGGCCCAGGGTATTGAACATTCCAAAATGAGTTCCGGTCCCTACACGATCGGTCTTTATTTCGGATATTTGATCATCAGCATTCTAATGACAATCTGGGTCGCAAGAACGCTTTTTAACAACGGAAGAATTTTTCTCGTAAAGATGTTCAGTGGAGAAGAGAAACTCGCGGATTCCGTGAATCATCTTCTGATCGTAGGATTTTATCTGATCAATATCGGCTACATAAGCCTTTCCTTGACCTCCAGTCAAAAACCATTAGATCTGGCTGAATGTATCGAAGTTTTGACCAGAAAGGTCGGAATCGTACTTCTGATCTTAGGTGCGATGCATTTTTTCAATCTATTTTTGTTTGCAAAATTTAGAAAAAAAATCTCCAATACTTTCGGAGAAGCTTAAAACCCCGATATGATTCGGAAAAAAATCACGACACAAAAAGAGACCGGGAAATCGCAACAGACCAGGTCTCTTCTTTTTAAAACCGCAATTTTATTGTTTCAAAAGGAAGGTTATGACAAAACTACGATGCGAACCATCGCCAAAAAGGCCGGGCTCGCGGTAGGAGCCTCTTATTATCACTTTAAAACGAAGGAAGAAATAGTTTTAGAGTTTTACGGAACAACTCAAGAAGAAGCGAATATTCAGAATATTGAATTTTGTAAAACCGATTCCGACCTCAAAGCGAGAGTGAAAAATATCGTTCGATTTAAACTCTGGCAATTTAGGGGCTACGAAAAATTTTTACACGTCCTTTCACGAAACGGAGGGGATCCGAACCATCCTCTTTCTCCGTTTAGCAAGGAAACACGACAAATCCGGGAAGACGCGATTTCTCTTTTTAGGGACGCAATTTCCGATTCGAAAAATTCCTTTTCGTCCGATCTAAAACAGGATCTTCCTTTTTTATTTTGGCTTTTTCAACTCGGAATCATTTACGTTTGGCTTTTCGACCAATCCGCCCATAAAAGGAAAACCGAACTTTTAATCGATAAGGGACTGGATCTCATATTCCAACTTCTAAAACTTTCTTCGTTGCCCATTTTTCGATCCGTTCGTAAGTCGGCTTTATCCATGATCGATCTATTCAAAAAATAACCATAAGGAAATCATAATATGCTTCTCAAAGAAATAGACACTCTTCCTCCGAAGGATAAAATCAAAGAGGAGGCGATTCAGAAAACGGAGGAATACGTTCGGAATATTTCCGACCTTCAGGATAAATTATTTGCCCGGAAAAAACATTCTATTCTGATTCTTTTACAGGGAGTGGACACCGCGGGTAAGGACGGAACGATCAAACACGTTTTTGCGGGAATCAATCCCCAGGGTTGCAGCGTTAAATCCTGGACAAAACCAAATTCCGAAGAAACGCAATTCGATTTCCTTTGGAGAATTCATAAACACGTTCCTCCGAAAGGTATGATCCACATTCACAATCGTTCTCATTACGAAGACGTATTGATGCCGAAAATTCAAGGAACTCTTTCTGATAAAAGATTCGAAGAGAGAATGGAATCGATCCGAGACTTCGAGAAACATCTTTCCAGGGAAAACGAAACCGTCATTTTAAAATTTTTTCTGCACATTTCCAAAGAAGAACAACGGGAAAGAATTCGGGAAAGGCTTTCCGATCCTGATAAAAATTGGAAATACGATCCGTCTGATCAAACGACCCAAGATCGTTGGGACGATTATCAATCCGCTTATGAGATGATTTTGAACGATAAAAACCAATCCAAAGAATGGAATCTGATTCCGGCGGATAAGAAATGGTTCCGCAACTATCAAGTCGCAAAAATTCTCTGTAAAGAATTGGAAAAAATCGTTTCCTCTAAAAACGACTGAGGCTCCCAAGATTAGTATGATTCTTGGACGTAAGACAGCTCGAAGTGTGATATTCTTGATTCGACGGAGTCAAGAAGGCCGGTGGCAGATTGATCGCTCTCTGATGAACTCAATCTCACTCCCTATGGGTCGTTCGATAGGTCGCAACATATAATCGCTTTCGCATTGGTTATGCCGAACTCGCATTATTTTATTTTTTTACTGCACGGATTGACAGGGATCCTAGGGGATCAGTAGTATTTCGCTTATCAATTGTAAGTTCGAGATCTTTATTTTATCTGGAATTTAGCCCTGGTTCGTATCCATCTATTTTCCTCAAGTAACTTGGGGTTTTGTAAAACCTGCATAGTCCGGTATTCTACTTGTTTGAATGATTTGATTATTTAGGCTGGTGAGAGGAGTTCAAAATGAAATTCAGTATAATCAAAAATTTGAATTTAGTAATCGTCCTACTCGTTTTATCTTCTTGCAAAGACGATAGGATCAAAATAAGCGATTTAGGCGTAATCGACAAAGACAAGAAGAACCAAACCGCTTTCGTTCTTCAACCCGAAAAACTGCTCGTGATGGTTCGAACCGATTCGGATCTGGACGGCAAAACGGATCTTTGGACTTGGGTCCGCGGCGACGATAAGGATCCAAAAGCGAGTCTTGTCCTTTTTGAGGAACTCATCCGAAAAGGAAATCATAGTCGAACTTGGTATGGGCCGGGCAATAGAAAGTTAATCGAACAAAGTGATTTGGATGAGGACGGTCGTTGGGAGTCGATGGTGTATTACAATGCTTCTGCCGTTCCCGGACAAACGATGCGGATCGTAGCTTATGTGGAAGTGGATCTTTACGGCAAGGGGAAACCCAGTTTATGGATTTTTCCGGAAACTCGTATGGAATTGGACTTAGACGATGACGGAAAACCGGATCATCTGCTTACAAATCAAGATCGTATGTTGGAAAATTTCGCAAAACTTCAAAAGGGAAAACGGATCTCCGAAAAGGATTTCAGTCCGATGTCAACGAGCGCTTCCTGGGTTTTCAACCCGAAACAAATCGTCAACCCTCGTTACCAAGCATTGATCCAAAAAAGCTTATTTCCCGTAGATTTAAAACCAACAACGGACAAGCCCTAACCGAAAAAACTTTTCTGATTTCTAATACGATCCCAATTCACTGCTTACCAAAAAAAAGACCGCACTTAAAAAGTGCGGCCTTTCCCATTTTACACAAATTCTAAAAAAGAATTAGTATTTAGGATAAGTCGTAGGACAAGTTCCTATGTTTTTTACGTTTGCTTCGGTTCCAACCGTAGTTTTGTTACCTGCGTTTTCTTCATCAAAATCACCATATTTACAAGTAAGATCAGTAAAAAGTACCTCTTTTACGGCCTCAGCTTGCGCTGTAGTGATAATTGAACCAACATCGTTAATTGGATTGACCCCACCAACAAGGATGTTTCCTGCAAATGCTCCCATAAAAACGTTGAGTGAAGCAGCGATCTTCTGAGCCTCTTCGCTTTCTTTACTTAAAATATCCTTAGCACAAGCACGAGCAGTTGTCGCACCAGCAGCATTGCCTCCGAAAAATAAAGTAACATTTCGGATCAGAGCTGTTTGAAATGCAACCAAGGCTGCCCCAGATTTAGCGGAAGTTGTCAATTCCGTCACACTGAGTAAACGCCCTGCAGTAGCAGCCTCCGTTGTCCATTTGAAATTACTTGCAGGAACTGCGGCGGATTTTTGTCTGAATGTAAGATTGGTGGCCATATCAGTCGCTACCGATCCAGCAATTGTTGAGTAAGTATTTATGCTTAATCCTGCAAGTAATTTCTCTTTTGCTTGTTCGGAAGAACATGCATAAACTGTTTTTCCAAAATATTCAGGGTTAGGATCTACACTCACAAAACTTGCACCTAATCCCAAAGGATTCAGATCCCAACCTGTGCCGTTACGCAAACAGTTGTTTCCACCAGCCGGAACTGCAGCAAGAGATTGTTCCACTTTGAGTACTGTTGCAGCATCAATAGAAGCTTGAAGGTTAGCACTGGTTTGGGTTGCACCTGTACTACAATTGGTACCAGCTGTATCCGCTTTATCCTTAGCCGCCTGATATCCTGCTTTGACCGAATTTACGACTGCTTCCGGATTATTTACAATTGCAACTACATTGAAATTGCCTGAACAAGCTCCTTTCGGTTTCGTAGTTCCCGTTGCCGTATAAGTAGGTTTGCCATCTCCGGCTCCTCCACCAGCATGCGCGTTATCATCCTTAGCAATGGTAACACAATTTCCGCTGGTTTGATCCACCAAATACAATAGGGCTAGTGTAATCGTGTCATCATCGTCTTCGCTTTTTTTACAAGCCGACAGTGCAACCGTTAAAGCGGCTACAGCGGCAATCTTCATTATGTTTCTTCTCATAAAGAAAGAACCTCTTGTGATTTTTAAGTGATTCCTGAATCACTTTCTGGTGTATAATATTCTTTGAGAGTGGAAATTCGGTCAAATCTAATACGAAAAAGTGGAATTTTCGGGTCTATTATTTTTATGAAAATTAGTAACCTTTAAATCATTAAATTTTAATATTTTTTAATTCAAAATATAATATGAGAGTATTTTTATTTGGAACTAATGCTTTTTGGGTATATGGACCGGTTTTTGTCCTTAATTTTAAAGAATGGAGCCTTGGATTTTGTAAACGCACGTTCACATCGCTGAGTCAATGCAAATCCGTTATTAAGTGTACAGACTCGAAGGCCGCTCAATTGGTAACAGGATTAATTTTTAGATTGGATGAACTGATTTTTAAGGATCGAGATTCGTTTTCGGTTTTTTGAACCAATCCTCTCCCATCAGCTATCGCGGGAACTCCTGCGTTTTCCGCCGAACGGTAAAACTCGGATCTTTTTCATACCGTTATGGATAAAATCGAAAAAATTTTAACCCTGACATCTGATTCCTATCCACTGATCCCTAATACGCTGACATCTAAAACGTGGGAACTACTACGTTTTTAAACGACGGGAAAATCGTACAAAAGCCTAATAACCGCCAAGGAACAGAATCTGTGGGAACACTTGCAAATTTACTTCGAGGTTTTGGGACAAGCTTTTAGTCCGTTAGTGATTTAAAAGGCCGCTCAAGAACTACATAAAACAGCGTCCGAAATTTTGCCTTAAAAACGGGACTCGTTTTAAAATTTTTGGTACTCTATTATGTAGGGAGCAGTAAGCCGTAAAATTCAAAAGCGAACTAAAAATTCTTGGATTTTTCAGTTCGTTTTTCTCTAATCGCCACGTTATGACCTCTAACATTCACGAAAAAGAAATCTACTCCCGCTACTTGGAATCAGAAATCAATTCCACTCTCAAAAAAGTCAGCTTTTATTCTTCCGTCATGGGAATCGCTTCCGCTATCGCACTCGTTTTGATGCAGGAGCTCGGACTCGTTTCTCAAATGCAGGTTCCGATCCTTTGGACCTTGATCGGCGGGACGTTCTCGTTTTTCTTTTATCTTCTCGCAAAGTTCAGACTGGCTAAGGGAATTAAGATTTACCTTATCATTCTGTTTTATTCTACGATCCCCGGAATTCTTTACGCTCTCGCGGAAATCTATTTACCGTTAGGCGCCGCGACGTATGTTACCGGCCCCGCTTCGTATCTTTATTTTTTTATGGTTATACTTTCCGGTTTTGCGATGAACGAAAAGTTATCCACGTTATCCGGCGCTTATTGCGGTTTTCAATATCTTGTTGTGTATTTCGTCTCTCAAAAAGGGATTTTTGAAATCCATTCCTCGGATCTTTTACAATGGCACGACTTAACCGATCCTCCTATCTATTGGTTCAAATCGATGATGATGGTTTTCTCCGGAATCGTCGTCGGCGTGTTGGTTAGAAATACGAAACGCCTTTTATCGGAGGTTTTGGAAAGGGAAAAAGAAAAATCAAATATATCCAGACTCTTCGGCCAATTCGTTTCGGAAGAAGTAAAGGAAAAACTTTTAAGAGAAGGTGTCACCGATCGAACGGACAAAAAACAAGTCCTCGTTTTATTTTCGGATCTCAGATCCTTCACTTCGTTATGCGAAAAGTCCGATCCGGAAAGATTGGTCCTTCAGTTGAACGAATACTTCGATCGAATGGCCGATTGTATCACGAGAAACGGAGGGACCATCGATAAGTTTATCGGTGACGCAATCATGGCCGTGTTCGACGGTCTCTTAAACGTGGAACGTCCGGCCGATGCAGCCGTAAAAACCGCTCTCGAAATGCAAAGTGAATTACTTTCTCTCAATCAAAAATGGGCCCTTTCCGATTTTCCCTCTCTGGAATCCGGTATCGGTCTTCACTACGGAGAAGTCGTTCAAGGCGCAATCGGTTCCAAAAATCGTTTGGATTTTACGATCATATTCGGGACTTGTATTCGGCGCCTCTTTGGTCGTCTTCCAGGAATTATAAATCGTTTTATGATTCACAAAACCCCAGATATAACGATCGAAAGAACCGTATTCTTTTTGAATATTCAAAATTTCTTGTGCATTTTTGACGGCGGATCTGATTTTCAATTCGTTGCGAATGATTCCTTCGTCTTTTAAAAGGGATTGAACCTTTTTTTCTTTGTAGGCTGCGACCTTATTTACGTCGAAATGATCGAATGCCTTTCTAAAATTTTCCCTTTTTTTAAGAATCGTTATCCAAGAAAGTCCGGCCTGCGCTCCCTCTAATACCAAAAATTCAAAAAGGATTCGATCGTCGTGAACGGGATTTCCCCATTCTTTGTCGTGATATTCCTTATAACCCGGATCATCGGTAACCCAAGCGCAACGTTTTAGATTCTTTGCGTTTTTCATTTTCTTAACGATTCAGTTAAAATCGGAAAAACGGTCCAAAAACTTTTCTCTCGCTGTTTCATTTCTTGAGCCATAGCAAACATTTGACTTGAGTTCAATCCAAAAATGAAAAATCAAATCTTCCGTCTTTGCCGGGTAAAATCTCAAGAACTTCTTCAATCGCATCCACGTTCAAAGGACCGTAAATATGCGGAAATATATTTCTTCCGTCTTCTTTGGAAAACCGAACAGATGCGGAAGCCTCGTACTTCAAAGGAGATTTCAATCGACTCACGTTCACAATCAGCAGAACCAAATCTTTTCGACCGAAAAAAATTCGGTTTGCCGTGTCTTCCACTTGATTCTTCTTGGAGCTGTGAATAAATCCCTCGGAACTTAAAGAATCCGTAATATAGAATCCTTGTTTCAAAGCTTCTTCGTAGTCTTTTTTGGCCGCGAGGTTATAGATGAGATCTTTGAACGGAGTTACCATCTTGCGATATGATCTTCCGCCCAACCCCGGCCGTCGGTTATTTTATATTCGTTCTTTCCGAGTCGGATCACTCCCGAAAACTTTCCGATCATCTGATGAACGGTTGACGCGAGAATTCCCGTATTTGTCGCGGCCTTTCTATGATACTCCGGTACGAACCGAAAATCGATCGCTTGAGAATCTTTCGTATAAAGACGCCAAGGTTTCATCCAATTCTCCCGATCGACTTCAAAAACCGCGTCGGAAGGTATTTTATAAATTCTCCCGTTGATTAAGATCGCGTTTTCTGTCGTTCCGGTCTCATCCGTCCATCCGGCGCCCAAATTCATCCCGATCGTATCGCCTGCGTTATGCGCCACCATAGAAGCCCAATTCCATTTTGTGGAATACGGCCAGATACCTCTTCCGTAATCCATACATGCAAAGGAAGATTCGAGTTCGAATTTATATTCCATCGCCCCGTAACGTACGATTCCCCTCGCCCCGACGCCGAACAATTTTTCGGTGAACTGAAATCTTCTTTTGGACCAAGGAACGACTACGTTTAACGTTTCCCAGTTTTCGGGAACCGGAACCGCGATCTCCGCTTGAACCGGAATTTTATTTTTGAGCGAGATGTTTACCGAAAGACGATATCCTTCTTCCTCTCTGAAAAATTGAAGACGCGCACTCTTACCCACATACGTCGCGTTGCTTCCCACGAGTTGGCCGAGGCTGACTCCCGATCCAAAAGGTGTGAGAACCGTTCCCTCTTCGAAATTTCCAGTTTTTCGATCGAGCCAATAAACAA
Source organism: Leptospira alstonii serovar Sichuan str. 79601 (assembly GCF_000347175.1). Lineage (GTDB taxonomy): Bacteria > Spirochaetota > Leptospiria > Leptospirales > Leptospiraceae > Leptospira > Leptospira alstonii. The sequence continues at coordinate 16,700 of NZ_ANIK01000053.1, read as the reverse complement.
AAACGACTCCCGCGTAATCCACATCCGAGATCGTAAAGGATATCAAAAAATTTTCGTCGTAAATACACCAGTAATTCCATTTTTTCTTTCTCAAGTAGTGTCCGCTTAGGTTACATCTGTGTAACGGTTTTTTGGACCAGCCCACAGCGTTTACGTTGAGATTTCCGGCTTTGTCGCAAAGATTCGTTTCTTGTCTAATTTCAGTCTCTAAGTTCATCTTAAGAACACTCTTTTTAAGTTATCAGCACGGATATCACTTATGAAGTCGACTTCTTTCTTTCATCTTTGTTGTCGTCTTTCGGATAGGATGAAACAACCTATTCCTCCGAAAATTTCTTTTCATATTATCTCCGATCCTTTGAGTCGAAAAAGATACTAAGTTAGGAAAAACATCATGGTTCGTTTTTGTATTCTTCTTTTCATATTCCTTCAGGCTTGCTCACCCATACGAGGATTGTTCAACATCTCCGATCCCAAAACGAACAACTACTGGTGGATAACCATACTTCAAGGTAACGTCGGTTCCGCTTATCGTGAAAACTCGGAGACCTTGGACGAAAACGAAAATGCCTTAGTGGAAAACGTATTTCCTGAAAACTTAGACGCCTTTAACGAAAATGTCGACGCGTTAGGTTGGACTTTGTTGGTAGGAGCGCCTAACGCAAATACTGTGGATTCAAGGCTCGCGATCGATACGAACGGATTTATCTACCTCGCAGGAAGTACCGACGGCGGAGTTTATAACGAGGATCCCATCGGAGTCCGGGATATCATTCTCGGAAAATACGATTCTCGAAAGAATGTAATCTGGACGAAACAAGTCGGAGTCCCGGGCGTAAATTTGAGTGTTGTGGATGTTGGAGTGGACGAGATAGGAAACGTCTACATAGCCGGCAACACAACGGGTAATTTTGCACAGGAGCTTAGGAGCGGAAGAGACCTATTCGTGATTAAATTCGATCCTAACGGAAGAGAAGTCTGGAGAAGACAAACGGGGCCTATAGGGGAAAGATATTCCGTTTCTCCCGAAAAGATTTTCGTAGATCCGAACGGAACTTCTTATATCGTCGGAATGTCGAACGGACCTTTCGGTGGCCTAACTCCGGGTAGAAACGGATTTCTTTTCAAGATCGACGAGTTCGGAACCGAGCGTTGGAGAATACAGATTTCAATTCCCGGCGCCGAAATCTTTCCGGAGGGAGTCGTGGTTGCACACGATACGGGCGATGTATTTGTGACCGGTTCCGGAAACGCAAACTTTGAAAACGATACGACTCCGGGTGCGGGAAACGAAGACCTGTTCATTCTTAAATACAATAGAGCCGGAAGAAAACAATTCTTCGCACAACTTGGTAATGCATTAAACACTACGGAAGGAACCTCCGTAACTTTGGATACGTTCGGAAACCTTTTTGTCGGCGGTAAGAGCAACGCAAATTTCGATCCAGGAGGAGCAAGCGGAACGAGTTCTCGCGGAACCTTAGTTAAATACGATTCTTCCGGTGTTAGACAATGGATCCGACAACTGGGTCCGATCGACGGTCGTAGAAATACTAAAATCACCGCGATCACAACCGATGCGTTAGGAAACGTTTATGCGACCGGTAGGACCGACGGTAACGTAATGGACGGAAGCGAGAATTCGATCGGATTCGAGGACGCCTTTTTAACCAAATACGATTCTTTTGGAAATAGGGAATGGGCCCGACAAATGGGAAGCACGTTGGGAACCGGAATCCGACAAGACCCTCAAGGAAATTTTTATTGGGCTGGATTGACCAATACTAGTCTAAACGAAATTCAACCGGCCGGACTTCCCGACCTATTCCTTCTGAAATTCAGATAACGCTAGTATGATTTTTTAGGAACTCTCACACTTTGTTTATTGGAGTTGTTGAAAAATTCCATAGCTCAGATTAACAAAACTGCTTCCATCGTCCATTTCAATGAAACGGAAACGGATGAAAATTAATTTTTCAACAATTCATAATATCAAACCGCACGGGATTGTCCGTTCTAATGAAACAAAATGTGATCTAAAATTTTTTTCAACAACTCCATTCAAATCGAATTTAGAGTTGGATCGAAATGTCTTTGATGAAAATTAGAACAAACTCATTCCCGAAGTTTCGGAATTTTCTCTAAGGAAAATTTTTCCTCAAAGCTTCCTTGGAAAGGTTTCCATCCCAATCCATTTGAAGCAGAAGCGCGTCGATGTACTGAGCCGGTTTTTTCTTCGTGTAAGAAAGGATCACGTAACCTTTGTCGTTCTTTAGGATTTTACGCGCCATATAAAGTCTTTGTGAATGTTTCTTTTCCCAGATTTTTTTTCCGTTGGAATCGAACTTAACGACAGTCATCGGACCTTCTCCGTCGGAAAGAACTCCGAAAAATCCCAGATCCGGGGATTGGATGATCGGGCCCATAAAATTATGACCGCCTAATCGTTGTTTGGTTTCCCAGATCGTCTCGCCCTTCGGAGAAAATTTCAAAAGCCAAACCGCTTGGTTGTTCGGCCCGGAAATTCCCCCGGACAAAAGTAAATTCCCGTCGGAAAGTTTAAGGATAGAGACCGCCAAATCCTCCGCGTTAGGAGTTCCTAATCTTTTTTTCCAGAGTTGTTTTCCGTCTGAATCATACCGATGAACGATTAAATCCCTTTGAAATTCTTTTCCGGACACGTTATCCGTGCTTACCGCAAAAATGATCCCTTCTTCGTAAGCGACGGTTGCGCTCGGAGCAAATTCCAAATCCGGAATATACTTTGAACTTTTAACGGAACCGTCCTTACCAAAAAGCGTGTAAAAGAATCCGGTCTTAATTCCGTCGACGATAATCGTAGTGTTACCTTGTTTTTCGGTCGTTTCCAACCTATGAGAAACCGAAACGAGTCCTCTGAATTTTTCATTGGAGAGTTCTTGAATGTGAAATAGATGCGGGTCTTCAAATCCGCAAAAGTCGTCGCAAATCTCTTTCGCTTCTATGATCCGATCGGCTACGAGTTCGCCTTGTCCGTCATACTTCGAAAAGACGATCTTTCGATTGTAAGTTCCGCTTCCGATCGAACCCGCGGCGATAAAACCTCCGTCTTGAACGGCGAGAAGATTTTCCCCTCGAATGCTATCGTGGTTGTGAACGTTGATCGTATAACCTCCCATGTCCACGGGTTTACTCGTAAAAAGATATTTCCACCAAACCGGATTTCCGGAAGAATCGATCTTCGCGGACCAAGCCGCGCCGTATTTCTTTTGTTCGACTTTGGCGTTCGTATCTTGTTTCGCGCAATCGTTCGAAGAACCGACTACGACGTAACTTTCATCCTTCAAAGAAACGACCCCCGAAGGAAGTTCTTCGGGACATTCGTTCGGTTTTAATCCGTTGTATTGCTCTCCTCCGAAAATCGTCTGCCAAAGGGAATTATTTTGCGCAAAAACGGAGCTACCGCAAATCAGAAGAATGAGAAAAACGAATATGCGTTTCATTAACGGTTCCTTGTGAAAAAGAAAGTTTCGGGAGGATTGACGAATTGTAAAGAATATTTAGAGCGAGATCAAAACGGGTTTCGGAAAACTTTCTTCGCTCGCATCCGTGGATATGAAAAAAACGAATTTCCGACTTACTTCCGATTCCATACGACCTCTGGATTCTGTGATTCGACCCGCGAGGGATCGATGCGGGGTCAAGTTATTGCTTTATAAAAATTGAATTTACGGTTCCTTACAATTCTTTGCAATAACTTGATCACCGTGACTCGACCCATAGGGAGAGGCACTGAGTTCTCGGAGAGCCCGGCCCGTGCAAGAACGATCCGATCGCTCTTTACAAATCGTGATACGCGGGCGCGGCCGAGCGAATTTCGTTGTCGTAATTTTTATCTGCCGTATTTTGCTAAAATCTTAGCTTCACCGATTTTAAGTTGATTGATGTAAAAACCGATCAAAGCTCCGGAAGAATTCTGATCCGCAGGAATCTTATCCTTGAGCGCATAAACGGTAAAGTAATAACGATGCGGTTTGTGGCCTTGAGGAGGGCAAGGACCGCCGTAACCGGAAGCGCCGAAGTCGGTTCTACTTTGAATCGCTTCTTTAGGAAGAAGATTTTTTTCCAAGTTTCCGGCGTTTGCAGGAAGAGAAGTTGTGGTTGCCGGAAGATTAAAAACCACCCAATGCCACCAACCGCTTCCGGTCGGAGCGTCCGGATCGTAAACCGTCAACGCGATACTTTTGGTGTCTTTCGGAAGGCCGGTCCAAGATAACGAGGGAGAAACGTTGCCACCGGAACATCCGAAACCGTTAAACACTTGTTCGTTGGCGATCAGTTTACCCGATGTCAGTTCGGGGCTTTTCAATTCAAACGATTCCGCTTGAAGTAAAGTAACACTGAGCAAAAACACGCATACAAAACCTTTGATTTTCATGAACAAATTTCTCCTATGGAAATGTGGAATTCATAGTCCGATAAAAATCAAGAGGATGCAAGGATAGTTTTTTTAAAAAAAACTCCGGAATCGTAAGGATTTTTTACGATTTCGGGGAAGTTGAAGGATTTTGAATATGAAAAAAACGTAAGCTTTCGGATTCGATATTCCGGATCGGAAACCCTTGAAAATACCGGTCGAAATATTGAACGTGGAATGATTCAAAATTCGCTATTTAAGAACCTGCATCTTTGATGCGATGCAAACGAATTTGGAAAAAAGAAAATTGAAATAATTCGAACGGACAAAAAGTTGTTTCGGTTTAGAGTGATTTTTTTAATTTTTTAGGAGTGATTTATGTTTATAGAATTTTATGGAATTCGTCCTTTACCCGTGGTTTTGGCAACGGTCGCTTCCTTTATCGTGGGTATGATCTGGTACACCACATTGGGTAAGTTGTGGATGAAACTTCAGGACGTTCAGGAGAAGGATTTGAATAAAGGTCACGCGGGGTTTGTCTATTTTGCGGCCATTGCAATTTCCTTCGTCCAGTTTTCGGCTTTGGATTGGATCTTAGGGAAAATGGATTATCGATCCACGGGAACATCCGCTTTGATCGGCGGAATTCTCGCGTTTTTCTTTTTGGTCCTTGACGATGTTTCAAGAAATTTATGGGAGCCCAAGGGAAAATCATTCCGATTTATCGCCTTGAATGCCGGCAATACTTTGTTGAGTTTCATCATCGGAGGTTGTGTTCTCGGAATCGGTTAACGTGTATCTCGCTTTTGGTTTTTATGTCGGGGAATCGTAAGAAGCGAGGGATTCGACTTTTTATCTTCGGTTTAAAACAGAATAAACGGATCGATACGAGGTTTGAAGATTTTTTGATTCTTTTATTTTCTGCGGAAAATCGTTTCCGGATGACAGATCCGATTTCCGCAGAAACAAAACAACTACGGAGCGGATAATTAAAGTTTTAACTTCTTTTTGATCAGATCCAAAAAGTCGGCAACGAACTCGTCTCCCCTGCGATTCTTATCCGCGTATTCGAAAGCTTCTTTTGTGGAATCTTCCAGCTTTTCGCTTTTTGTGGTGATATTCAAAAGAGAAGCCAAAGAAGCATAAACGATATCTCCGTTTTCGGAGGAGATGATTTTGTTTTTCAGAGCGATCGTCGCATCACCGGGTTCCGCAATTTTTCCTAAAGCGATCGCAGCAGCCGTCGCGACTTTAGGTTCGTTATTACGGTTGAGAAGATGGATCAGCTCCGGAATTGCGGACTTTTCCTTATTCTTTCCAAGAGCGATTGCGGACTCGTATTTTTCGGAATCGGAACCGGAAGAAAGAGCTTTGATATGTTCTTCGGTGGATTTTTCCGCAAGAAGCGCGCCGGATGTAAAAGAAACAACGAGCGCAAGAATGGTAAGAGAACGAAATTTCATGAGTGACTCCTTTCCCTCGGAAGAATCACGCGATGAAACGGAATCGTCAATCTAAAATTGCCGTCGATATCTTTGCCGGAGTTTTTCGATAGGATCGTTTTGAAAACGATTCTTTAGAAACAGACCGGTAAACGAGCTGCGAGAGATCGCGAAGGTGTTGCCATTTGCAGAAACCCGGTCAGAATGGCCCTAGGTTTCTAAAAAGAAAAATATGTCTGCAATTTCTTTCCGGCCTCATTCTCTCAAATCCTTTTTCCGCAAATGGAAAAAGGAACTGATTCCACCGAGAATTTTGGATAAATATCTATTCGGAGAATTCTTCAAGATCTTTATCGGAACCGTTATACTTCTGACCGGAATCATGCTCCTTTCTCTCGTAAACGACAACATGCGAAATTTTACGACTACAAAAGCTCCTAGATATCATGTGGCTCTTTTTTTAGTCTACAGTCTTCCCAAGATTATATCGACTACCGTCGTTTCGATGTCTCTGATGTTTTCGATCTGTTTTACGGTCGGTCAGTTTTCAGTGAACAAAGAACTCGTATCGATGATGGCTGCGGGAGTTTCCTTTTTTAGAATCGTGGCGCCGCTCATCTTATTCGGAATCCTAATGTGGATCGTGATGCTCTTCGCGACGGAGCTCATCGTAAGACCGGTCAACAAACTCGCCAAGATAGAACACGATACTCTCACCGAAGGAATGGGAACTCTCGCCAACAGCGTGTATCAATTTCACGTAAAAGGAAAAGAAGGATTTTATTATTTGTATTTTTACGATCCGGACAAGGACGAGATCAACGGCGGATTCAATTACATTCGACTTCGGCCGGACGGATCTCCGGAAACCGTAATTTCCTCCTTAAAGGCGAAGTACAACTACGAAACCAAACTCTGGAAGATGAAAACGGTGGAAGAATGGCATTTCGACAACGACCTAAAACTCAGTTCGCAGGAATCCTTTGTCGAAAAAGAATACGAACTTCCGGAAGATCCCGCCTACTTTAAGGTTCCTGCGGGTTCGGTGGAAGAGATGAATCTCTTCCAGTTGAAAGAAGAGGAAAAAAGAAGAATTCAAAAAGGACTTTCTTACGGAGACGTTCTCACCGAAAAACATTCCGTCTTTGCGTTGCCTATGATGACGATCATCGTAACGTTGATCGGAACGATTGCCGGTTATTTTACGAAAAAGACCGCGGGAGTCGCGTCTCTCGGAATCACAATCGGAGTGGTTTTGATTTATTATATATTCAATTCAGCCGGTAAATCCTTGGGAGAGAACGGAGTAATACCGCCATTCGTCGGAGTTTGGATTACACCCGGTTTGTTTTTGGGATTGTGTTTCTGGATGTTTCGTCGTATGAATCTTTAAGTCGTTATTTTTAAAACCGGTAGATTCCCAGTTCCTTACGAACCCGATCGAGAACGTCGGAGATCGTCTTTTGGGCTTTTTCTTTTCCCTTTTTCAAGGCTTGTTCCGCGTAGGATTTGTCGGCGCCGATTTTTTCCCGTTCTTTACGATAAGGCGCGAAGTAATCCAATGTATCCTGCAAAAGTTGTTTCTTAAGATCTCCGTATCCGGTTCCGGGAGTTAAAAACTTCCGTTTGAGGGTTTCCTTTCCCTTCGTATCCAAAAACAAGGAATGAATCGAATAAATATGACTTTTGGACGGATCCTTGGCTTCGTCTATACCCGCCGAGTCGGTCGTAATAGACATTATGGATTTCTTAAGTTCTTTTTCGGAATCGAAAAAGTTGATCGTGTTTCCGTAAGACTTGGACATTTTCTGTCCGTCCGTTCCTGGAACCAACGCGGTCGTTTCGTCGATTTCGGGCTCGGGAATCTTGAATACGGAGCCGACTTCCCGATTAAAACTCGATGCGATGTCTCTCGCGTATTCCAGATGTTGTTTTTGATCCTTACCGACGGGAACCCGATCGCTATCAAAACCTAAAATGTCCGCCGCCATCAATACCGGATAAAAGAAAAGCCCGCCGCCGGGATGAAAACCCTTTGCCACTTTATCCTTGTAAGAGTGCGCCAAACTCAATTGATTGACTGAAATTGAATGACTCAGATACCAAGCGAGTTCCGTTACTTCCGGAACGGAGGATTGAAGCCAAAACGTACATTGATCCGGATCGATTCCCAGAGCTAAAAAATCGCAGACTGCGTTAAAGGTGTTCTCGTTTTGTTTTTCTTTCGAGGAGAACGTGGTCAAAGAATGCAGATCCGCAACGAAACAAAAAAGGTCGGTTGAACTTTGGTATTCTTTGAGTTTTCGAATGACGGAGAAAAAATTTCCTAAGTGAAGTTTACCGGAGGGTTGGACTCCTGTGAGAATCCTCATGTTTCCTCCGTTCGTTTTGTATCGTAGGATTTACCGGCAAGTCTTTCGTATTCTTTCATCAACGATCCGAGTTCCGCATCTATTTTTTTATGCAAGGTCAACTTAGTGATCGTGGTTTTATCTTTATAGATCACGGCATAGTTGTAAAAAAGTTTCGCCATTTCCAAAAAGGCAAAATCCAAAGTCTTTCCGTTCAATCGATTTCCCGAAACGATCGTCGAGTCGCAGTAAGGAATAAATCGATGAAGAATTTTGATTTCTTCGATCACTTTCTCCTTGGAAATCAAAACTCTTTCGTTCAGTTTGCCCGAAGCCTCGTATTGTTTTGCGAGTAAATGGTTTTCGACAAGTATATTGATCTTCTCCGCGAATTTTCCCATAAAGGCAGCGGCGTCTCCGAGCAACTTCAAAAGATTCTGAGTGATCTGATCTTCCACTCCCACGGTCGAAGTCGTATGTTCGTTGTAAGTTGCGAAACTGTATTGAAAACTCGGATACTTTTTGTTGAACGCATCCAAAAGACGAAGCAGATTGTTAATTTGTTCGATATCGCTTTTAAAAAGACCGGGAAGCATAATGATCACGTCTTTACTCTGATTTTTAGAACCTACCTTTACGGTCCCCTCCAAAATCGAAGCGAACGAAGCTTGGAAATCCCTCAGCAATAAATACATCAGTTTATGAGGCGTTCCTTTAAACGAGGATTTGAGCGATGCGGATTGCATGTTTTCGGGAACGTGATTTTCAAAGTAGTCGTCTACGATCAGGTTCAGGAAGTCGAAATTCATCCTTCCCTTATCGTCGATTTTAAAATATCTCTCCCTTAGGTTTTGCAGTTCCTCCTTGCGGTTCAATCTCGTCTGGATGTCGTCCGCAAGACGAAGCAACGTAGTTTCCACTTCTTTGATGATATCGGGAGAACCTTGGAATTTGGTTTCATTGATCGGAGGAATATTGAGCTGCTGAACGATTTCGTCCCAAGTGATCATTCGTTTGGTTGCGACGATATGAAAGGCCCGGATCGAATCCGACATTTTAGGTTTTCCGTCTTCGAGGTTCAGACCGTAAGAAAGCCCCGTCATAATCTGCGGCATTTTCGGAACCAGCTTTTCGTCCTTACGGATAAGTTCGGGAACCTCCGTCATAACGATATCCTTACAATCCCCCCGACTCAAATGTCTTGCATAATAAAGTTCTAATTTAGTCGCGCGATTCAAAAAAATTTCGGGAGAGATCTGGTCGATAAATAAACTATCCAAAGATATGATGCTGTTTAGAAGTTTGTTGAAGTTTAGAACAACGTTATATACGAGTGGCTTCCAATATCTCCAACCCTGTTGTTCGCAAAATCGAAGCGCCTGGATCGTCGCGATGATCTGATCTTCTTTTAAAAATTTGAATAGGTTATGAACTCCGGGAGAAACCTGCAGTTTCCTTCCTAAAAAACCTACGTCGATCGTTCCCGATTCCCTTGCAAATTTATTGATCGCCGGATTTCCACCGAAGAGGTTCGCCAAAAATCCGATCCCGGCTTCGGATTTTCGAGCCGGTTTTGCGGCGGGTTTTGTAGGAGCGGAAGTTTTATCGGAACTTTTTTTGGATCTATCTTCTTCTTCCGGTTTTTTATTTTCTTCCTGTCTCTTTTTCTCGAACTCTTCGTCGACCTTTTTCATCAAATCGATACGAATGAAGATATCGTTCGATTTTTGAATGACTTCGTCGATCTGCTCCTGATGTTCGGGGCTTCTCTGTTTTCTATAGAGATCCGCGAATGTCTTATGGGCGTCGGTCCTTGAACTTCCAGGCAAGAGAGTTTATTCCTTTTCGTTTAGCGGATTTTCGACGATCTGTGCGCTGGAAGGAGCGCTAAAGTTGAACAAAGAAGCGGAAAGACCCACGTTTGTCTGTACGCCGGAAAAACTGATCGAAGTGTATTCCGCGCTTCCTCTACGTTTCATTCTTAAAGATTTGGGAGTGTTATCCGAGTTCATAGTCACTACGATTTCTTCGTATGCTTTGGTGGGCGATTTGAGCCGGATCGATCCACCGACTTGGGTTACTTCTTCATAACCGCCGAGCAAACCGAAAACTCCTCCGGAACTTCCGCGCAGATCCTGTTTTCCTACAATCGCCCTTGCGGGAGAATAAAACCAAAGAAATCTTCCGTTGGAAGATACGACCCTGCCGTCGGAAAATTTGACGTGTAAATAGTTCGGTTTCTTAAAGGAAAGTGTTCCCGATATTTCGTTGTTGATTGTTACACTCGCTCTTAGGCTGGAAATTTCACCCATTCTTCCTAAGAGAGCGCCGAGTCTGTCTCTTCCAGGATCCCCTGAAACAGAAATGCCGCAGACTAAGATCAGCCCTGCGGCACCCGGGAGGATTCTCCTGATTTTCAAAAATGCCATAGTTTCAAACTATGCGCGAAGGTTGATTATCCAAGTACTTTTTTGAATAAAAACTCATGCTCAACTCCCTCTAATGCAATTTCGCTCTCTACGGATCGCGAAATTCTCAATTCTGAGAATAACCAAAAATTACCCTCCGCTATTTTTGGTTTATTTCGCTCTCTACGGATCGCGAAATAGGTCGTTTCGCAGGTTGATTATCCAAGTACTTTTTTGAACTCGGCGGTCACCGCAGGAACAACCTCGAACAGGTCGCCTACGATTCCGTAAGTTGCAACCTTGAAGATCGGAGCGTCTCCGTCTTTGTTGATCGCAACGATATATTTGGAAGATCCCATACCCGCTAAGTGCTGAATCGCGCCGGAAATTCCGCAAGCGATGTAACAATTTGGAGAAACGGTTTTACCGGTTTGTCCGACTTGGTGAGAGTGAGAAATCCAACCTGCGTCCACGGCCGCACGAGATGCACCGAGAGCCGCTCCGAGCGTGTCTGCAAGTTCTTGCAAGATAGGCCAGTTTTCAGGTCCTTTGATACCGCGACCGCCGGATACGATGATCGAAGCTTCCGTCAACTGAACCTTAGAACCGCCGCTCAAGTCCGTAGAAACGATTTTTACTTTTGCGTCGCCAGCAGCCGGAGAAGCGGCTTCCACAGCGCCCGCACCCGCTTTTTGAGTGATCTCTTGAGAGTTCGGGCGAACGGTAAAAACTTGAATCGCGCTTGTAACTTTAAAATTTGCGTAAGCCTTTCCGGAATAAATCGGTTTTTTCGCTACGACCTTTCCTCCGTCCACGGAAAATCCGACTACGTCTGCGATGATTCCCGCTCCGACCTTTACGGCCACACGAGGAGAATAGTCTTTTCCTTGAGAAGTATGCGGAAGAAGGACTACCGCAGGGTTTTGCGCCTTGATCACTTCTGCAACTTGATTGGAATAGGTTTCGGCGTTGTATTCGCCGGAGTTCACGGTGATGATGGAATCCGCTCCGACGGCGGCCAATTCAGGAGCGTGTTTTTCAACGCCGCTTCCGATCAACAGGGCTATAACTTTTCCCCCGATAGAATCGGCGATCTTTCTTCCTGCCGATGTGATTTCCCTGGAGATTTTTTTTAGTTCTCCGTCTTTCAATTCGCCAACAATTAATACGTTGCTCACTGGTGTTCTCCTTATATAACCTTAGCTTCTTCTCTGAGAGCTTTTACGAGTTGAGCTGCATAAGCATTCGCATCTGCGGCTTCCAGTTTTCTACCGGGAATTCTTGGCGGAGGAGGTTCCAGTCCTACAACTTCGATTTTGCTAGCAGGGTTTCCGAGATCCGCGGTGGATTTCGTTTCCACAGGCTTTTTCTTAGCGGTCATAATTCCTTTGAGAGAAGGGTAACGAGGTTCGTTCAATCCTTTTTGTGCGGTAAGGGCGACCGGAGTGGAAGTTTCAACGGTTTGAGTTCCACCTTCCACTTCTTTTGTGGCCTTTACGGCGGTTCCGTTGATTTCAAGGTTAACGGCAAATGCGATGTGAGGAATTCCGAGGAGTTCCGCAACTTGAACCACAACTTGAGAAGAATCCGTATCGATGGATTGTCTTCCTCCGATGATTACGTCCGCGTTCTCCGCTTTCGCAAAGTTCGCGATCAGTTCCGCAGTATTGTTTGTGTCGAAAGGAACGTAATTATCCACTTTGATGTGAACCGCACGATCGGCTCCCATAGCGTAAGCGGTTCTAAGAGCATCTACGACTCTGTCCGGTCCGAGCGAAACGGCGATTACTTCGCCGCTGTGTTTTTCACGCAGTCTGATCCCTTCTTCGATAGCAAATTCATCATAGGGAGAGATAATCCATTTGACTCCGGCTTCGTTGATGGATTTATCCCCTACTTTAATACTGGTTTCGGTGTCAGGTACCTGTTTCACTAATACGATGATTTTCATTAAATGGGTACTCCAAAAAAAAATTAGTGCTGTTAAACACAAAAATCTTGCGTCTATGTCGTGCAAACCACTTTTTTAAACAGGTCCGATCTAAGCGGTTTCATCGGTCGAAAGAAGATATTTCAACCAGTAATAAGTCCAAACCATAAATCCGATTACGATCAAAACGTTCGCGTCCGTCTTTAGAAAAAAAGTCAGCCCCCAAAATAAGGGTAAAAGCATCCAAGTGCAAAGAGACAGAAGTAGAAAGACGGATTCTTTTTGAAAAGGAGAATGAAGAGCGTCCTGAAACTTCAAACGAAAAACGGACGGTTTAAAAACGGTAAATTTACTTTCTTTTGAAGATTGGTTCGGAAAAGAATCCGCGCCTTTTGAATCTTTTTGTAAAAGAGCATTCGATTTTTGAGATAAGCCGTAAGATAGAAAGAAAAAAAGCCCACAAAGGATTGTCAAAATCAGAGCGTAGATCATAAGATAGTTTTTGGAAAACAAAGATTCTCTGTCGAGCTGTTTTAGTCTTGGGAAAGAGGATATTAGAGAAGAGGACAACATGAGAGCTGTACTTGAAAAACCGAATGATTTATTCAACCCGACGGAGAACCACCTCGCGCTTAGGGAAAACGTCGCAAAATTTGCAAAAGAGAATATGGATCTACAAGCGAAGGAACACGACGACCACGAAACCTTCAACCTCGCGCTCTTTCGAAGAATCGGTTCCGAACTCGGACTTTACGGAGTTACGGTTCCGGAAGAAGACGGAGGAATGGGAATGGACGCGGTTGCCGCGGTCATCATCCACGAAGAAATGTCCGCATACGATCCGGGATTTATGCTCTCGTATTTGGCGCACGAAGTGTTGTTCGTAAATAATTTCTATCATAGTTCCAGTCCCGTACAAAGATCAAAGTATCTTTCGAAAGTGATTTCGGGAGAATGGATCGGCGGAATGGGAATGACCGAACCCGGAGCGGGAACGGACGTTCTTGGAATGAGAACCCTCGCCGTGAAAAAAGGCGACAAATACGTGTTAAACGGTTCCAAGCAGTACATCACGAACGGAAACACGGGAAGCGTATTCTTAGTATATGCAAAAATGAGCAAGGACTCTAAAAAGCCGACCTCCTTTCTCGTAGAGAGTTCCTTTCCCGGTTTTAGCGTGGGTAAAAAAGAAGAGAAGATGGGAATGCGTTCGTCCCCGACGACTCAGCTTATATTCGAAGATTGTGAAGTTCCGGCGGAGAATTTAATCGGACAAGAAGACGGGGCGCTAGTCCACATGATGAGAAACTTGGAGATCGAAAGAGTCACTCTTGCGGCTCAGTCTTTGGGAATCGCAAAACGTTGTGTGGATATCATGGCGGATTATACGATTCGTCATAGAGAAGCGTTTGGAAAGAAACTCGCCGAGTTCGGACAAATCCAAAGGCTCTTAGCGGAATCTTATGCGGACTATCAGGCTGCGCGCGCGCTTGTGTATCAGGTTGCGAGCGGAATCAATCCTGAAAGCAGAAATTCTCTCGGAGCCGCTTCCGCAAAACTAGTGGCGACTCAGATGGCGGAACGAGTGTCTCGGAATGCGATCCAAGCCCTGGGCGGTTACGGATATTGCAGAGAATATCCCGTGGAAAGATTGCATAGAGATTCGATTCTTCTTTCCATCGGAGGAGGAACCAACGAGGCGATGCAGAAAAATATCGTAGCCGACTTGAAAAAGATCTACGAAGGAACTCCTTGAGTCGAAAGAACATTCAACTTACGGAAAAACTGGAAGAATACATCTTCCGGAATTCAGTAAGAGAGCCGGACTCTTTTCGAAGGTTAAGGGAAGAGACCGGCAAGTTGGCTCAAGCCAATATGCAAATTAGCCCGGAAGAAGGGCAGTTTCTCAACATTCTCACCAAACTTAGCGGCGCCAAAAGAATCCTAGAGATCGGAACATTTACGGGATATTCTTCCCTTTGTTTTGCCTCTGCTCTTCCGTCGGACGGAAAAATTCTTTGTTGTGATATCAGCGAGGAATGGACCAGGATTGCGCGTAAATACTGGAAGGAAAACGACCTTGAACCTAAGATCCGTTTGAAGATCGGATCTGCATTAGAAACCTTGCAAGTACTTTTAGATTCAAAATCTTCGCCGGATTGGGCGCCGGGGTTTGGTTGCGGACCGGGTTCTGTCGATTTGGTTTTTTTAGACGCGGATAAGGAAAATTATCCCAACTATTATCCTTTGATCTTAAAACTTCTCAAACCCGGTGGGCTTTTGATTGCGGATAACGTTCTTTGGGACGGAAGTGTGGCCGATTCGACTCACCAAGAAACTTCCACCGTAGGGATTCGAACATTCAACGAACTCGTTCGTAACGATCCAAACGTAGACATCAGCATGATTCCGATTGCGGACGGAGTTTCTTTGGTGAGAAAAAGTAATCGTAATCGATTTCAAAAATCCGTCAACGATCCTTCCCTCGTTTGATATCGAAAACGAGGGAAGGATCATTTTTTTTAGTTACAAGCGTTTGGAGCCACACCTCCGCCCGCGTAGTAAATGAGAGTTGCATTGCTATAATTTCTTATATCCAAGCCGTCGCTATGAGTCAAAGAGATTGTAGGCGCAAAGTGATCCCAATAGTTATTCATCGCGTATTGATCTTTGGCAAGACTACCTCCTCCTATCTCTACATCCTCGTATGTGTTGCAGGAAAAGGTATTGTTTCCTACGCTTCCGGTCGATCCCTGTCCTAAATCAAGTCCCGTTGTAGTGGCGACACCTACGAAATTTTGAGAAATGAAATTGTTCTCTACTTTGGTATCGGAAGTTCTAAGGCCGTAATCGGCGATTCCCCAATAGTTAGAAGTGATTTGATTTCCCGAGATAATATCGCTGCCAACAGTCGTTACGGTAAAATTTTCGTAATAGATACCAGCTCCCGAGGGAATTTCAGTGATCGTATTATTCTTAATCTTTATGGATACGAAGTTTTGCATGGAAATCCCTCTTGTAAAATAACCGCCGGGGCTCATCGGGTTCGGATTGGTGATTTTAAATCCGGCAATTTGAGAATTGTTTTTCGGGATAAGCGCGGTATTCCAAGAAGTGTGATAAATATCGAATCCTCCTCCTTTGATCCAAGTAGGTCCTGTTTTTGGCGTGGTTCCAGGCGGCCCCGCGTAAAGGGAAGAAGAACCTCCGACTAAACCCTTTCCGTTGATATCTCCGTATACGTTCACTCCATCCGGAATATAAATGGGAAACGTTTCCCCCACGGACGTGTCGTAAGTTCCGGGCGCAACATAAATCACTTTCGTGCCGTCGGCTTTGGAGGCTAAAATCGCCTTTGTGATCGTGCGGTAGGGTGCGGATTTAGTACCCGCATTGGAGTCGCTTCCGGAAATGGAATCCACATAATGTATAGGTATATCAATAATCACCAGTTCCGAAGAGTTCCGTTCCTGGTGAGTAAGGGTCACCGGCTGGTTATTGACGATTCCCAAAAGTAATTGGGAAGAGTTGTTGTTTCCACCGTTTTCCGACGCACAGCCGACTAACGTCAACACAACGAAAAAAATACTTAAAAATTGTTTCATCTTCATTCTCCTTGTTTCAAGAGTTTGGAACTCTACAACAAAGCAGAAATTTTGTCAAGCTTCGAGCCATATAATCATTTTTATTTCAAAAATTTAACATAGATGATAAATTAAATATTAGCGAAATCAAAATCCAAAAAAAGAATTTCTAAAACTTCAGGCGGAGGCGTTTGGTTCGTAATAACATAATTATGCGAAGAAAAGGATAACGTTCGGTTGAACGACGACTATCGCATTCAAGTTACAAATCCGTAAAATGCGGGAACTACCACGTTTTTAAACGAACGATGAAATCCAGATCTCTTCCGTGCCATAATGGATAAAACGGAAAAATTTTAATCCTGACATCTGATTCCTATCCACTGATCCCTAATAAGCGGGAACTACCGCAAATTCCCTTTCCGGTTTTGGGACAGACTCCTGATATGGCGCACCCAACCGAGCCGTAAATATTTTTTCGCATTTTTATCATCAAATAGTTTAACTCGTTAGAGAAAAGCATTCGCGACGATTGATCAGACTGATATTCGCGGGTTGGATACCGCAGGATAATCTATACATCGGGAGC
>NZ_ANIK01000052.1 GCF_000347175.1 Leptospira alstonii serovar Sichuan str. 79601 | reverse complement strand
TTCAATGAAACAGAAACAAATGGAAAATTAATTTCTCAACAACTCTAATAAATGAATTATAAACGGAAGAGATAAAGTCGGATCAGTGTTGTTACAAGGCTATAGTAACGGTGATCCGCTTTACGAATATGCGCGAGAAAGTCGAATTGCGAGTTAAGGATAAACGTTCAGTTATTTTCTTTTTTGATTCTTTCTTTTCTTCTCACATAAACCACCTTGTCCAGTTCCGCGACCACCTTACCCGTTTTTGCGTCGAAGATTTTCGCCTGAAAGAACGCGTCTAACTTTCTTTTTTCATCCGCTTCTTTTCGAATTCTTTCTATCTCTTCGCGAGAAATCTCAAAGTCCGCGTAAACCTTACCGATTCCGGGTGTGACGAATCGAATCGTCGCGGCCTTGTCCCAAACGATGTATTCCTCTCCTAAATTTTCCATAAGGATCAGCATGTAAAACGGATCGCACATGGAATAAAGCGAACCTCCGAAGTGGGTGCCGACAAGATTTTGATTCCACCAATGAAGTTTCATTGAGAGTTGAAAATGAGTAAAATCTTTGCTGATTTTTTTGTATCGAATCCCGGCCGCAAAGTAAGGAGGATAGAAGTTAAAAAAATAAAATCGAAGTTTTTTCCATAAATCCATATAGTTTGACACCAAACATTTTAGTTATTTTACCTTTTGTTGTCGATCAGGTTGATTTTGAAATCAGAAAATAAGAGATTTGTAATTAAAATCGTTTAAAATGTTCTTTAAAAGAAGGAAAGCGTCTTGATTTTTCGAAACCATCTTATAGAACCATCGGCCCGGAGGAATTCGATTTGAAAAATTTTTATTTCCGCGCGAATTTTCTGATCCTATTTTTTGTGTTAGTCGTTCTCGGTTGCGGCGATTCCACGGTTTACGTGATTAAAAATAAAAAACCTTCGGTCGTTTCGAATACGAAAGGACTTTTTGCGGGGGCTTCCAAAGCGGATATCACTCCGCCTCCCGGCCTTCCGCTTGCCGGTTATTCCATGTTGGCAAACACCGAAAAAGGATTTAGAACCAAAATTTACGCGAGAATCATCTATATTCGAAAAGATCAATATTCTCCGTTGGTTCTGATTCAAACCGATTTGCTTTCGGGTTCTCTGCTTTTACATCATAAACTCGCGGAACGTCTCGCCGAAAAAACGGATATCAGTCTCGGGGGAATCGTTCTTACTGGGACTCACACACATTCGGCTCCAGGAAATTTTTATGAAAATAATTTTTACAACGAGTTTGCGGGAAATAAGTCCGGTTTTGAAAAAGAATGGTATGAATTTTTGGAAGATAGGATTTATAACGCGGTCCTGGAGGCTTATCAAACCGCAAGACCCGCAAGAATTGCAACAGGAAAATCTAATATTTGGGGTTTAACCCGAAATCGTTCGATCGAGGCTTATGCGGCCAATCGGAATTCCGGAATCGAAGAAATCAAAACCGAACAGATCTACGACGCGGTAAATCCGGAGATGGCGATGGTTCGAATCGACGCGAAAGACAAGAACAACACGTTCAAACCTTTGGCGGTTTATACTACTTATTCGATTCACGGAACTACGGTTCCTTCCTGGAATAAAGTCGTGAATGCGGACGTCTTCGCTTATCCGGAAAGGGAATTGGAGAATAAGATCAAGGAAGAATTTAAAACGGACTGGGAACCTTTACACGCGGTTTCCAACGCGACACACGGCGATAATTCTCCCGATTATCGCGAGGACATGCAGGGTTTTATCGAATCCAAAAGACTCGGTTTTGAAATATCAAAAAAATCTTATGAACTTTTTCGAAGTTTAGATGGGAAGTTCAACGACGACGTTACGTATTCTTACAGTTCCAAGGAAGTGGACGTTTACGAAAATCCGAAGATGGGAGAAGCGGAACTTTGCGGTAGGCCCGTTGTTGGAACCGCGTTGACCGGCGGTGCGGAAGACGGAAAAACTCCCGTTTTATTCTGGCTTCCGTTTTGGGGAGAAGGTTGGCCTCGTTATATTTTCACCGGAGGTTGTCAGGGACATAAACGTACTGCGGGTTCTTTCTTTCAATATCTGGTTTTGGCAAAAAAAAATTTCCCGCATAAAATGATTCTTCAATCCGCAAGAATCGGGGACACCGTTTTTCTTGCCGTTCCTTTCGAAGTCACAAACGAGTCGGGTAGAAGATTCTCCGATGCGGTTTTGGAAGCCGAAAAGCAGAGAACGTCCAAAAGCAAAGAATCGTTTGTTCAAACTTCGGTTTTGTCTTGCGCGAACGGTTACTTCGGTTATGCCGCGACTCCCGAAGAATATTCCAAACAACATTACGAAGGCGGTCATACGATTTACGGACCTGCCACACAACCGTTTTTACAAGCTCATCTTATAGATCTCGTAAAACAAATGCCCGCGGAAGGCGGAAGCGAAAATTTTCCGGAGTTATGGGAATTTCAATTGGATACGAAACGGTATATGCCCGAGAAACGGGAAGCAAAAGGAAGTCGTGAATTGAAAGAGATTCCGAGACTCGTCCTTGCGGAAGAGAATTTAGAGAAACATTGGATCTTTCGTTATAAGGATGTAAATCCCTCCCGGATTCAATTTCATCGACCTTTGATTTCCATTCAATATAAGGAATATAAGGAAGACTGGAAGGTATTACGACAAGAAGGAAGAACGGTGAACGATAGCGGAACGGAATTGGACGTTCGTTTTCAGGGAGATTCTTCGGAAGGGATGGCGATCTACGAAGTTCGCTGGTTCAATCCGGAATTTCATTCCAAACGAAAGTATCGGTTTGCGATCGCGCCTCGAGGCAAAGAAAAAGAATTTTATTCTCCCGAATTTTGATCTCTAAGGAACGAAAGGGAGTTGGGAATTTGTATCCTGCCCTTTTGTTTTAAAATAGGTTTTTTTCGGATCGACGATCCTTTTTTTGAAAGCGGAAAATGTTTTTGAAACTTTATCCGTGCGATCCAAGATCCGATCAAACGGATAAAAGGATTTACTTTGAGTTTTACTTGATCTTTCTCTCAAATTCGGATACGGCCGAGTTTTCGAAAATTCTTCTTGCTCTCTTGTTTCGAATTCTTATAACCTCCTTTCATGCAAAGAACGATCGCCCTCGTCAGAAAAAAAGGATCTCTTGAAAACGTTCATTTGGAAACCGAAACCCTTCCCGAGCCGGGTGAAAACGAAGTACAAATCGAGGTTCATTCGATCGGATTGAACTTCGCGGATTTATTTGCAATTCAAGGATTGTATAGCGCGACTCCGACGGGAGCCTTTATTCCGGGACTTGAATATTCCGGAATTGTAATCGCTGCCGGAAAAAAAGTTAAGAACGTAAGGAAGAAAGATAAAATTATGGGGGTGACCCGTTTCGGCGGTTACGTTTCTCATTTGAATATCGATTCAAAATACGTTTTTAAACTTCCTTCCAAATGGGACTTCGACCAAGGCGCGGGTTTTCTCGTACAAGGATTGACCGCCTATTACGCGTTAGTCGCCTTGGGGGATCTTAAAAAAGGACAAACGGTTTTGATTCACAGCGCGGCCGGTGGAGTGGGAATTCTCGCAAACAGAATCGCAAAAAAATTCGGGGCGTTCACGATCGGAACGATCGGAACTTCGTCCAAAACGGATCTTCTCAAAAAAGAAGGTTATGACAAACAAATCGTTCGTTCGGGTCGATTTAAAAAGGATCTCCAAGAATCGCTTTCCGGGAAAGATTTGGATCTCGTTTTGGAATGTATTGGTGGAAAAATTTTTCAGGAAAGTTACGATATCATGGCTCCGATGGGAAGAATGATCGTCTACGGCGCCGCGGAAATGATGGGAGGGGGCAGCGGGGTCAACTGGCTTCGACTTGTTTATAAATATCTTTCCAGGCCGAAATTGGATCCGATGCGTATGGTTTCGGATAATAAGGCGGTTATGGGTTTCAATCTGATTTGGCTTTATGAAAAGGTCGAAAAATTGACCAAACATTTGAACGGTCTCGTGAAACTCGATCTTTCTCCGCCGCATATCGGCAGAACGTTTCCGTTTGAGAAAATCGACGAGGCTCTGAAATACTTTCAATCCGGCGCTTCCGTAGGAAAGGTCGTATTAAAGGTGAAATCTTAAACGTTGACGAACAAATGAAAACGTTAGGCGAGGTGGTATTTTTAAAGGATTCTTTTTGAGCCGTATTTAAAATGAGTTCGGTTTAACAAATGCGAAAGCGATTGAAGCGGAATCAACAAATTGGAATGACGCAAGAATTTAGTTTTTCGAGCGGACCGTCAATTTGTTGATTGGAGCCGAAAGCGCGGTCCGGCCTTGGCAAAGCCAAGGCCGGATTCGCCCAAACTAATTCGCGTTATTTAGAAATAGTGCAGGACTTCGTTTTGAAAAGCTCTTTGTTCGGGATCGGACTTTGCTTTACAATTCGAAGTTTTTTTTTCAACCTGGAGGTAGAGTGAGTCAATCTTCCTTTTCCGAAATGTTCCGTTCTTATAGAGTCGAGTTTGAAAAATTTTTGGATTCTCAAACCCTTTCGATACTTTCCAAACAATCCGCCCCCGAACTTTTTGAAGCGATGAAATACAGCCTCGTCGCCGGAGGCAAACGACTCAGGCCGGTTTTGGCGTTGGCCGCTTTCGGAGAACTTCAAAACGAATCTCAAAACGTTCTTCTACTAGGATCGTCTTTGGAATGTATTCATACCTATTCTTTGATTCACGACGATCTTCCGAGTATGGATAACGACGATTTTAGAAGGGGTTTGCCGACTCTGCATAAAAAGTTTTCCGAAGCCACCGCGATTTTGGCGGGTGACGCCCTCAATTCTTTCGCGTTTTATTTCGTTTCCTTGATTCAAGGGGAGACGGGGGATTATTTACTGCATCGAGATTTATTAGAAATTTTGCATGCAGGTTCCGGCGCGCCCGGGATGGTTTCGGGACAGATCTACGATTTACAAATGGAAAGGGAGAATACAAAAGGGCAAAATTCTAAGAACGAACAAGAAAAGATCGCAATGGTTCAATTGACTCATCGTTTGAAAACGGGCGCTCTCATTAAATCGGCCTTACTCTTAGGAAATCGTCTTCGTAAGGACTGGAAAAAAAGGGAAGAGTCCTTATCCAAATACGGAGAGGATCTGGGCCTACTGTTTCAAATCACAGACGACATCTTGGATGTGGAAGGAACCTGGGAAACCTTGGGAAAAACTCCGGGTAAGGATCAAAAAACGGGTAAGATCACCTATCCGTCGTTATTCGGAATGGATCGTTGTAAACAAATGGTCGAAGAACTTCAAAAAAATCTAATTCTTATCGCTTCCGATTTCGTTTCCACCGACAAAGAGGGAACTTTCTTTCGGGAACTTCCGATTTACATTGGCCAGAGAAAAAATTAGGCTCGATATTCTTCTTCTAAACCGGGGACTTGCACAATCTCCGGAAAAAGCGAGAAGTTTGATTCTTTCCGGCTCCGTTTTGGTAAACGAACAAAAGATAACCAAAGTCGGATTAAAATTTCCTAAAGATTCGGTGATTCGAATTCTCAGCGTCATACCGGAATACGTGAGCAGGGGCGCGTATAAATTATTGAAAGTTTTCGACGTTTTTCCGCTAAAAGTCGACGGAAAACTTTGTGTGGATCTCGGCGCTTCGACGGGAGGATTTACGCAGGTGCTTTTGGAAAAAGGGGCCTGGAAAGTTTTTGCCTGCGACGTCGGTTACGGTCAATTGGCCGAAAAATTGAGGAATCACCCTTCCGTTATCGTGAAAGACCGTTTTCATCTGAAAAAATTATCCTCCTCCGAAATCGAATGGGATACGAATCGTTTTCAAGCGCCCCATCCCGAGTCGATCGTGATCGTTATGGATCTGAGTTTCATTTCCCTCAGATCCGTTTTTCCGGCGATCCGCAAATTGAAAGAAGAAAAACACATTCCAAAATTAGAATGTATTACTTTGATAAAACCCCAGTTTGAAGCGGATAATAAAGATCTCGTCAAAGGAGTTTTAAGGGATTCCAAAATTCGACTTCGGATCGTTCGTTCTCTTTGCAAATATCTCAAAAAAGAAATCGGCGGTACGGTTTTGGGTTTGGAATGGTCTCCGATCGAAGGTCGAGACGGAAACAAGGAGATCCTTTTGTATTGGAGATTGTAACGCTGCTCTTAAGGAATCCGATTTAGAATTTTTTATCGATCCGATCCAAACCTTAACAAACCGGCGCCTAACTCTTTGAAATGCGGGAGTTCCCGCACTACTTTTTACCCGTAAAACTTCAAAGTTCACTTTACATTTTGATTCGAAAAAATATACGGTATAATTCTTGGAAACCTCCATAGAATCCGAAAGTGACAAGCAATCCGTTAAAATTTTCGTTCCAACGATTTGTTTTCGGGTTTTAACGAGTTTATAATTCTTTCACGGGGGTTTCGCGATCTATTTTAAAATATAAGTATATCAAAAAATTCGAATGTATTGAAACGGGGTTTATGGAGCAAAAAAAAGAAAACAAAAGAGAGGAAATTCCTCCGTTGAACGGGTTGAGGGCGTTCGCAATTACAACCGTATTCGTATATCATTATTATTTTTATTCCGGATATACCGCCGCAAATAAGAACTCCCTCCTTGAGGCGTTTATTGAAATGCTTCATCATTTTGAAGTGAATTTGTTTTTTATTCTCAGCGGTTTTTTAATTTCCATGGCCTTATGGAAAGAATGGTCGGAGAACGGAAGAATTCGTTATCTGGATTTTTTCTTTAAGCGAAATTACAGGTTACTTCCCGTTTATTATATTTTTATCACGATCAGTTATTGGATCAATCGAGTCTCTTATTCCATCAGCCAAAAATGGGTCGCTACAAAGGAGTTATCCGTACCCGACAAATTGATGGCCTTACACGTTATGGAAAGTACGGATAACGGCTTGCGAAACGCCTGGGGTGATTTTGTTTTTCTCGGAAATTATCTAAGAGGACCTAACATCCATACTTGGTTCCTATCGATCATAGAACAATTTTATCTGATATTCCCTTTTTTCTGCGGATTCGTTCTGTTTAAACGGGATTTTTTTACGAGGCAATGTATTCTTTGGTGTTTGTATTTGATTCCCGGAATATTAAGGATTTATATTTATCTCAATCCTGACGTTTTTGGAACGGATTATGAAACCTTGGTTTTTCGTCCCACACATACTCGTGCGGATTCGATCGTGATAGGGGTGATCCTCATGGATTGGATCGTTAATCGCGGAGATTATCTAAAAAAATATCTATCGGGTCGTATAATAAGTTTTTTATTAATTTTATTACCCGTTTTAATTTTAGTTTTTGTGAATTTAAAAAGCGAATCCATTTATTCCTTTTTTTCAGGAACGGTAAGATTCAATTTGATCGATTTAGTTTACGCTTGTATTCTTTTATCGGTGATTTTCTTTCCTAACACTTTTTTAGCGAAAGGGTTGGGTGCGAAATTCGTCGCCCCGATCTCCAATCTAAGTTATACGATTTATATATGGCATTTGCTTCTTTCCTTAATTTCCTTCGGCGCGTTAAAACTCTTATTACCCGATCTTTTTGAAACCGGCCTGGCGTTTTTCGTTTTAAGCCTTTTGTTTAGTTTTCTTTTTACCTTGGGCGTTTCCTGGTTGATATATCGATACGTCGAAGAACCGCTGAGTCGCCTTTTTAAAAGGATTTTTTCGTATTTGTCCGGGAAACGTTAACCTTACGATCCGTTTCGATGATTTCAAGAAATCCCCGCGCAAAGGATCGAAGCGAGGTCAATAAATTTGTGATTCGATTTTTTTTGTATATAAATAGATTTGAAATTTATTGACCTGAGCAGAGAGCCTGGTGGTCGGCAATTTCAAAATTTTTTTTCTTGTCTAAAAAATTGCCCGACCATGCGCCCGGTATTTTAAGCTTTCGTTAATTTCTATTTTTGAATTTTATTTTTTATTTCGGAATCATCTTCAAAACGTACTTCGAGTCCTTTTCGATTTGAGATTGAGTGAATCGAATCGTTCGGTGTTCTCCGTTTAAGAACATACGGATCTGATCTCCGTAAAACGGAGAACCCAAATTCCCCGAGTTGCCAGTCGGTAATACCGACCAGGAATTTTCAGGATGTGCAAGATCGATAATTCTCCGTTTGGAAGGTCCCACACGAGGTGTCATCTTCGGATTGATTTCGTGTTGATTCATGAGATTAACAACGGATTCTCCCGAAGCGACCGGAAAGGGGCCTTGATTGAAAATCAAACCGAGAACCGGAACCTTTCCCATCGGATGTTCAAACGTGATTTCGTGAACCTTTTCCCATTTCCAGGAAGAAGGAGCGCCGCCGAGTTCTTTGGATAAATAACGAACCGTTTGTGCAAAAGAACGAATGAGAATATCTCTCCTTGTTTCCCGGCGATCCGGAGTGGAAAGATCGTCCCAAAAATCGGATTTCGGATTAGCAAGAATCGATTTATACGCGTTCCAACGTTCCGCGCTTTCGCCGAAAACTTTAAGATCCGATTCTCCGAATTCGTCCGTCCACAAATTCAACATTACGAATTGATTGAGCGTGTGAAAGATCGTGGCGCCCGATGCGTCTAACGTGTTTTCTCCGTCGAACTTCCGATAGACGTCCAGGGCTTCCTGAAATACTCCGGACCAATTTTTATCCTCTTCGAGTTCGAGTGAAATCAAAGGAACTATGGTTCTCGCCGAAAACGAATGAACGTCGGTCTGAACTTTTTTAACGTCGTCCACAGACCAATTTTTTTTCCCAGAGAGAAGTTCGTAGATTCTTCTTCCTCGATCCGATTCCTGCCAATAACCTTCCGGCTTTCCATATCCTTTCAGATCGTATGTAGGAAGATGATTTGCGGTGAGAATGATTCCTTCGGGCGGATTTATAAGTTTCGGATTCTGTTCGAAAGGAAGATAACCGATCACATCGTCCTCTCCCGTAGCTCCATTCAAAATCTTGCGAGTATTGGTTTTCTTTTTACGAATCGGAAATCTTCCCACTCCCCACCAAGCGATGTTTCCGTTCGCATCCGCATACGAAACGTTCAATCCCGGAGAAGGTAACTCGGAAACTACCTTGGAACATTCCTGCAAGGAAGAACAACGTCCCAGGAAATAAACCGTTTCCAGTACCGGAACCGGAAGGTGATGAAGGACCCAATAAAGAGAAACGACCGATCCCGTATATTCCGCGATCGGTTTGGAAAGAATCGGACCGTGAGAAGTCACTTGAATCGTAATTTCTCGGGCTTCCTCTCCTTTGACGGGAATCGATTCTTTAAAAACCTGAATCGGAACCCAGTTTCCTTTTTCTTTTACAAGATCCGGTTTTGTGGGATGTAGAACCTCTTCGTAAAGATCCATATCGTCGTTTTCGAGCATGGTCAATGCCCAAGCCTTTTTCGCGTTATGCGCGAT
This sequence comes from Leptospira alstonii serovar Sichuan str. 79601, assembly GCF_000347175.1. GTDB lineage: Bacteria > Spirochaetota > Leptospiria > Leptospirales > Leptospiraceae > Leptospira > Leptospira alstonii. The sequence continues at coordinate 86,863 of NZ_ANIK01000052.1, read as the reverse complement.
TAAAGGAAAAGGAACGATGGGAAGATGATATCCGTAGGTCTCGTGATCGCCCGCTTTCAAATGAACTTCATACCAGGTTCCCGGATTGCTATAGGCGATATGAGGATCGTTCGCCAAGATCGCGCCGCCCGTCGTTGATCGGGAAGGAGCGATGACCCAAGAATTACTTCCTAAAAAAAGAGGAAGTTCGTTCAAGATTCGATTCGTTTTTCGGATCACGGAATCCAAGTCGGAAAGTTCTTTGGATTTTGAAGTCGAAAATTTTGATTCTTTCGCTAAGGGAAAAAAGTTCTTTCGATTTTCGGTCGGCCTTTGGGGAGAATAGGAAGGTTGATTCTCTTGGATCGAAAACGGATCTTCCGCATCGTGTCTGGGAAATACTTCTCTTACGTTTCGATTCGGAAGTCTGTTCTCCAAAATGGTATACAGAGAATCGTTTCGCAAAGCCTCCGCAAAAGAAAAAGATAATAAGGAAAGCGCGCTCAATACGTCGAGTCGATCGAATGGTTTCGGTTGATATCCCAAAATCGTAAATTCGATCGGAAGCGATTCCGTTTTTAAAAAGAAATTGATTCCTTCCAAGAAAGAATCCACTTCTTTCAGAATTTGAGGATTTCCTTTTACGGATTCCTGCAACATCTTTTCCGCGGTTCTTCTTAAAAGAACCTGTCTTAAAAATGTATCCGTTGGAACGAGTTCGGCTCCTAAAACCTCGGATAATTCTCCCTTTGCGGCCCTTCTTAGGATTTCCATTTGAAACAAACGATCGCTCGCGCTTACGTAACCTAACGCGAAGTAGGCGGAAGAGGAATCTTCGGATTGAATGTGAGGAACCCCGTAAGAATCTCGAACTACGGAAACGGATTTCGTAAGTCCGGGAACGCTTAATTCTCCCGACAAACGAGGAGCTTTCCGGAAAATTAAAAACGCAAATGCCGCTTTTGCAAGAACGACAAGAACAAGAAGCATGATCAGGGATCGACGAACCCAAATCGGCGTTTGATTCCAAAGTCGCGATATTGTATGGATGATATTTTTCATATTCTAACCGGTTTCCGTAGTTCTAAAAAGGAGTTTAAAGCCGAGAGTTCTTACAAGTTTGGATTTTATTAAACTCATCCAAAAAAAATAACGTAAGTATTTGCTTTTTTGAATCCATTTGCCGTGGAAAATTCGGATTTTAGAAAAGGCATAAAATTCAAATTTGCAAATCTCGGTTTCTCGCTCCTTTCGGAACAGGAGCTTATTCATACCGGCCTCAATGGCAAGAAAAGTTTTTAGTAAGAGCCGCTTTTTCCAAATCCTTTTTGATCCGATTTGAATCGATATAGGATTAGAATAACGGATCGACCCCATTTTAAAATATAGAGCCGATTGTTTCGATGTAGAAACGGCGGTCCCTATGAAATTTCGGAATCGTCGGGGAACTTTTGCAGATTCAAGAATCGATGATTTTTCAAGGTGGGTTATGGAAAACGATTTTAAAAATACATTCGTAGTTTATGATATTTTACTGTATCACGCCTAGGATCTTGCGGTCGTACCCCATCGGAGAAAAATTTTAGATTTCGTCATATCGGATCGGTTTCGATTCGTTTCTAAAATCAAATGGGGTTTCCTTTCGAAGGAAACGGATTTGTTTTCGTTTTAAGACGATCCATCCGAAACGTTCGTATGCGATCCGGAAAATTCTCAATTCTATTTTTTAAAACCCTCTTTGAAATCAGTCAAAGACGTATTGTTATACGGACGGAAGTTTACGAATGCGGAAGGATTATTCCTTTGGAAATTGAGCTTTGGAGTTCGAAAGCATCGAGACGATTCGGTTACGATCGCGGCTTTCAATCGGTTCGAGTGATTCTTTGTTTGCAGAGTTGAATTCTTTTTTAAGGAGAATGCGATCGAAAGAAAAGGAGGAGTTCCCACAATCTGGAAAACCGAGCTTTTGTTGCGGGATTCGATTCCCTCAAAGCGACATAAAATCGGGTTTGTGTTGAGTGAAGCTCGTATCTCAAAGCGAATCGATGTAAGTGAGGAGATCGATAACCAACCGCACAAGTTGGGAGGGATTTTGGAAGTAGAAGGATCAAAACGGATCTTCAACTACGAAGTCACCGTATCTCGGATCGACGAAGATCAGCTTTTTTATCTTCAATCGCGCGGACTGTCCTAAGACGGGCACGTCCTCCAGGAAAACAACGGGTTCGTGTGAGTTGAATTGGAACCTTTCCAAGTTTAGAATATTTGAATTTTTTGATGTTTGAAAAAATAGAAATTCTATAAAAAGAACTTGTCCCAAAACTTACCGATTCTTTAGAAATTTTCGTTTCTTTGAGAATTTTACAAAGGTATTGGGATAGACTCAAAGTAATTCTTTACAGCGGTAAATTCTTTAGAGTTGTTGAAAAATGGATCCCGACCGCTTTTTCATTTCATTAGAACTGACGATTCGGACCGCTTGATTCGGAATTATAGAGTTTTTTCAACAACTCTATTTTACTATTTTTTTAGGATATGTTATAGTATTTTTATTCTATCGTAATCGTTCATTTTAAGATTCTTTTGCAAATATCCATTCATTTCAAAAATGTAAATCGCTTGAGCCCTCTCAAAAGCTTAGATAAAATTGTTCTTCCTTTGCTAGGTCTCCTTTAGTTTTTGAACGTCTTTTATAGTATCCTTAACCAATGAAGATCTTTGACTCAAATCTATTCAATTCTGAATTCTTCCAACAAATTTTCGAAACCAGTCGAGACGCAATTGCAATCGCCGATTTGGAGGGAAATTTTTTAGAGGTAAATCTTGCCTTTCTGACTCTAACGGGTTATTCTTCGGAAGAACTTCGAAAGATCAGCTTTTGGTCCCTGATTCCGGAAGAATGGATTGAAAATCAAAAAACGATCATTGAAAAATATCTTTTTCCTTCCGGTTATTCTCAAGAATTTGAAAAAGAATATATCCGTAAAGACGGTTCCATCGTTTCAATGAACGTAAAGATCTATGTGATTCAGGACGATCTGAAAAATCCGATCTCTATCTGGGGCAGCGTAAGAGATATTTCCGAACATAAGAGAAACAAGAATATTCATCAAAAGTTATACGAAGAAGTCAAAGAAAATCGGGAGGCTCTTGAAAGACTTTTTTTCCTAAATCCCTTGCCGATATCAATCACGGAGATCAATACGGGTAAACTCTTGGAAGTAAACCGTAAATTTGCGCAACAAATAGACTACGATTTTAATCAGTTAAAAGGTAAGACGACCGTCGAACTGGGGATTTGGTTTTCAGACGACGACAGAAAGAAGGTCGTTTCGCTCGTGAGACAAAACGGTTTCGTGGATGGTTTAGAACTTCGGTTTCTCACTACTAAGGGTAAGGAATTTTGGGTATTATTTTCCGCACAGCTCATCGAATACAAAGGTAAGAATGCACTTTTGTCCATCCCGGTTCCAATAACCGATCGTATTCTGGAAGAAAAGGAAAAACAAAGACTCTTGGATGAAGTCCGGGAAAAAGAAGAAATTTTAAGTCAGATTTTTAGAATGAATCCTTCCGCAATCACATTAGCAAAAGAGAATGGAGTTTACATAGACGTTAACGATCGTTTTCTTGAATATCTCGGAAAAAAGAGAGAAGACGTATTATCTAAAACCCCCGCCGATCTTGCGGATTCCTTTTATTTGTTTGATAGAGCTACAATTCTTCAAACGCTTCGAGAGAAGGGAATCGTTCAAAATTTTGAAGGTAAGTTGCGAATTTTCGACGGTACAATAAAAACGTTATTATTTTCATTAAGATTTTTAGAATCCTTCGGTGAAAAGAAAATTCTTACAATCGGTCACGATATTACGGAACTCAGAGAGTCGACTCGGTATCTGGAAACTCTCGCGAAAGAATTGGAAAAGAGTAAGGATCTTTTTCAAAAGTTATTTCAATTGATACCGTCTTCCGTAGTTGTCACGGATTTGGAAACCCGAAAAATCGTAGATGTCAATGAACGGTTTTTGGAGATGATTCAGTTGAAACGAGAAGACGTTATCGGCAAGACTACCCCGGAAATTCATGTCTGGGATAAGGCGATACATCTTAGAAACGAGATCTACGAAGCCCTTTCCCATAACAACGAGGTTAAAAATTTAGAATCCGTTTTTATGGCCTTTGACGGAACGGAAATTCCAATTCTCTATTCCGCGAGGATAATCGAGTTGGATGGAAGAAAACAAATCATTTCTCTAGCGACGGATATTTCCGAAAAGAAAAAAGCGGAGGAAGAGAGAAGGCATTTGGACGAGGAACTTCGCCTTAGCAAGGACTTATTTGAAAAGCTATTTCAACTGACTCCGGCTGCGGTTTCTCTGTCCGAATTAGAAACCGGAATCTATCGTCAGATCAACCAATCTTATTGCGATCTTATCGGTTATACAAGAGAACAGGTTCTCGGAAAATCATCGAGCCAACTTGGAATTTGGAAAGATTCTTTGGATCAAGAGAAGTTAGAGAAGGAACTGGAGGATAAAGGTTGGTCGGGCACGATCGAGGCGACCATTCAAAACGCGGGCGGAACATTGAAACACGTACTTTCCGGCAATCGTGTTTTTCGATTGGAAGGGAAACAGATGTTACTCTCTCTTTTGATCGACATTACAGATAAGAAAAAAGCCGAAGCGGAACGGGACGAGTATCTTGCAAAAATGCAGGAAAGCAAAAATCTTTTCGAAATGATCTTTGAAATGAATCCGGACACGATTACTCTCAGCGAGTTTAAAACCGGTAAGTATATCAAAGTAAACGAACATTTTTCCGAGATGCTCCAATACTCAAAAGAAGAAGCGGTGAAGTCTACTTCTCTACAGCTTGGTATTTGGCAAGACGTTCAAAACCGAGACGAGATCGCAAAAAAATTACAAGAGGAAGGACTCGTTCGAGATTACGAAGTTCAATTTGTAAAAAAAGACGGTAGCGTAGTAGACGCCGTCTTTTCAGCGCGACTAGTCAACGTAGGAAATTCTACGACTATAATCGCAATTACAAGAGACGTTACCCTTATCAAAAACGCCACACGCGAAAAAGAGGAACAAACAAAAAGGATCGCTTTGCACGCTCAAGCGTTGATGGAAATGGCGACGGATTTCGAGTTTGCCACCGGTAATTTAGAAGCGGGCGCTAAAAAAATTACGATCATGGCGGCCGAAGTTTTACATTGTGAACGAGTTTCGATTTGGATTTTTGATAAAGACGATCTCGCTACTTCCTCTTTAATTGCGGGTTGGGATAAAAGATCTCAGGCTCACATTGAAACTACTAGCATGAAATTTAGCGATTATCCGAATTACTTCGAAGCGATTCAACTAGATCGTTTTGTGGATGCTACGGACGTAATCAATGATCCAAGAACCAGAGAATTGGCCGAAAGTTATTGTATTCCGTTGGGAATCAGTTCTTTACTCGACGCACCTTTTTTTCTTAGAGGAAAAATGAAGGGAATTATTTGTCTCGAACATAGAGGCGAACTTAGAAAGTGGAAGGGATATGAAAAACAATTCGTGGTTACCATAGCGGAGCAGGTAACTCAACTTTTTCTCAATGCGGAAAGAAAAGAGGTCAAGGAAGAATTGGAAAAGGCGGTTCAAGTCCGAACTTCCGAATTGGCGCACGCATTGGAAAATTTGCAAAAAACTCAGGATCAGTTGATTCTTTCTGAAAAGATGGCTGCGCTTGGACAACTTATGGCCGGAATCGCGCATGAAATCAACAATCCGTTAGGCGCTATTGCGGCTCTAAGCGGGGAGTTGAAAGCCTATTTAGATTCTTCTGCGGATCGAATGGAAAAGTTAGGTTCTGAACTTTTTCAGGTTGGTTCCGATTTTGTTCATGATCTGTCGGAATTAATACGGAGTGGAATCGATAGCAAGGAAAACGCGCTTTCCAGAGAGAATCGAAAGGGTGCATTGGATGAGATCAAAAGAAAGTTAGTCGCTTTGGGTTATCAAAACGCTCATAGTCTTGCGGATCGTCTTTTGGACAGCGGTCTTCCCGGCGCTGTGAATGAATTTCCGATTTTGTTTGCGAATCCGACTCATTATCTTTTGGTAAAATACGCTCTCGAAGAAATTCAAACATATAAGAATATTCTTTCCATAAGACTCGCAGTGGACAGGACGTCTAAGATCGTATACGCTCTAAAGAGTTATGCTCATATAGATTCTGAAGAAGTGGGCGGAAAGGTAAAGACGGATCTTGCGGAAAATATAGAGACGGTTCTTACTCTGTATCAAAATAAGATTAAGGCAAGTGTGGAATTGGAGCTTGAATTTTCGAAAGGCCTTGTCATCGAAGTGTATCCGGACGATCTCGTTCAAGTATGGACCAATTTGATTTACAACGCGCTTCAAGCGATGCGGTTTAAAGGAAAGATTAAAATTTCCACATTGGATTTAGGGGAAGAAGTTCAAGTTTCCATCGAAGACAACGGGCCTGGAATTCCTTTGGAAGTGCGAGAGAAAATTTTCGATCCTTTTTTTACCACCAAGGGACCTGGAGAAGGAAGCGGTTTGGGATTGGATATTTCTCGAAGGATTGTAAAAAAACACGAAGGCAGAATCGAATTGGAATCGGAGCCTGGAAAAACGATCTTTTATGTGATTCTTCCTAAGAAATAGAATCGTTTGTCTTGTCTGCGCATATCGGGCAGGTATTTCAGCGAAAATCTCTTCCTTCGTAACGAGCGCATAATAGCTTTCGACCATTTTCATCACGGTAGCGACGATAGCTTTTTGTTTCAGACAAAAACTTTGAAGTCTCCCACAGTATTTAGAACGTGTAAGACCCCAGGCAACTTGAATGAGAGGTCTCCTGCTCAAGGAAGAGCCCCTTTTTTGGCGATTTTGCGGAAGTTTGTAGTTTCGCCGGAAGAATCGATGGTATCATCAAATTCCTAAAAACCGAGTTGCTTGACATAGGCAGGCTTTCCAGTTTTTTGGTCGGTATGAATCAGAAAACTGCAAAACTTCTCAACAAATACGCAGAACTTAAGGGTGTAAGCTCCAAACAAATCAAAAGAGAATGGTTGGTTTTGAACGAACACCAAAAAGATCAAAAAAGACAGGAAATTTTGAAAGAGCTGGTAAAATAAACCGGCTTTTTCTCAGTCTCTTCAACCTGATCCCGGTCGACTTTCGGATCTTTCGAACTTACAGCTTGTCTTTAAATTCGGATTTTCTTATATCACAAAAGTTGAATGCTGCAAGAGGTTGTCGCTTTTAAGGCAGACTCTTATAAAGCCGGGCAGATCTCATGGAAGAAATCGAACTCACCAAAGAATTCCGCTTCGACGCCGCTCACCTCCTTCCGAACGTACCCGACGGTCATAAATGCAAACGACTTCACGGTCATAGCTTTCGGTTTAAACTTCATTTAAGAGGAAAAATCGATTCAAAAACGGGTTGGTTGATCGACTACGCTGAAGTCAGTAAGATCGTAAAACCTCTCATCGAAAATCATTTGGATCATTATTATCTGAACGACGTTCCCGGACTTGAGAATCCTACTTCCGAAAATATTTCCATCTGGCTCTGGAATCATCTCAAACCTTTATTGCCATTACTATATAAAATCACTCTGAACGAGACCTGCACAAGCGCTTGTATCTACGAAGGTCCGAAAGGATCCGTTAGCCGCCATTTTTAAAAATTAAACTTATGAACATGCATCAAATTAGATTCTTAATTCTAATAATGTTTTTAATCTTTTTCCTTAATCGGAATCTTTTAAGCTCAGAAGTGAAAGGATCATGCTTTACCATATATCCAAACGTATTGGTAAGATCTACTCCAAGTCAGAATGGAAAGATTGTTAGAAAGATAGAACAATCTTCTTTGATAAATATTGAAGATAGTACTTCTGAAGTAACCAAAATAGAAATACGCAATAATTTTGTTGAAGGTAATTGGATAAAAATATCAGACGGTGTGAAAAATTATAAACTAATTCTCCGAAAGAATAGCCAAGAAATGGTCATTGATTCTCGAGAAAAACGTTATGAAATGACCTCATTGATTTTTGTTGGTGATGGAGAATTAGATTTCGTATTTGATTTAAAGGATCATTATAACGTCTCAAATCAGCATTTATATATTTCTTCTGAAAAGGAAAATGATTTTTTTGTCGTTCCCGTTTCGGCTAATTGTACGACCGGATGTTAAAAGCGGCGGCTAACTATCGGCTCTGACGCTGCGCTTCGGGATACTACGCACCCTCGCTTGGCTTTCGACACATTTCGCTTTGTCAGAAGAAGAGGTTTGACAATTGAATGTTAATGCTATATTTTGAATAAAAATGCAGGTTCCTATAAATGTCCAAAACAATTACTCTACGTATTGAAAATCCGATTTACGATATATTCAAGAAAGCGGCGGAAGGAGAAAGGCGTACGATCTCCAACTTTATTGAAAATGCCGCAATTCAATATTTAACGAATGAATTTTATATTTCTGATGAAGAGATGGATGAAATTCTTTCGGACAAGCAACTCATTTCATCTTTGAAAAAGGGTCTTAAAGAAGTAGCTCAGGGAAAATATAAAGTTGTCCACTGAATATAAAATTGCGGAAACCGAATTATTTCAAAGTAAACTCAAGGATCGTCGATATTCTCATCTTCAAAAGAAATTATTGGATTATGTATATCCTTTATTAAAAAAGAATCCATTATTTGGTCCGAATATCAAAAAACTAAAAGGAGATTTTTCCGGTCTTTTCCGATATCGTATTGGAAAATATCGCTTATTCTATTTGATTAAAAATATTGAATTATTAGTAATCTTTGTTGATATAGATCAAAGAAAAGATAGTTATAAATAGGAGCGAACGCAACGTCGAGGAGCCCCTTTCGTTAGTGAAAGCCTGGCAAAATAGCTTTTAAATAAAGAGTTAAAATAGGAATAATCATTTATTTAAAAAAGAAATTAATGAAAAATGAATGATGAAAACAAAAAATGCGATATTCTTCGCCTAACACAATATATGACTCCGCTCGGAACGTCCTTCGGGAATATTTTGTTTCCCCGAATATGTTCCCACAAAACATTTCCTATCGGCGAATCGTGTGAAGAAGGCGGCATTGGATTCTAAAAAGAACAAGAATGTAAATCGAAAGAACTTCAAAGAGGAATCTTCGGACAACAAAGCAGTTGTACTTTTATCCGGAGGATTGGACTCGACTACTTGTTTATATCAAGCGGTTGCCGATGGAAAAAAAGTCCAAGCTCTTTCCTTCGATTACGGGCAAAGACATAAGATCGAATTGTCTTATGCGAAGAAGATCACTCGCAAATTAGGAATTCCTCACACGATTCAAAAGTTAAAACCGGAATTGTTTTTAGGCTCGTCGTTGACTCAGAAGTCGATCAAGGTTCCTAAAAATTCCTTGGGAAAAGACGAGATCCCGAACACTTACGTTCCGGGACGAAATATTCTCTTTTTATCCTTTGCGGTTTCCCTTGCGGAAGGAACGGGTTCGGATTCCATATACATCGGCGTGAACGCCATGGATTATTCCGGTTATCCGGATTGTAGACCGGAGTTCATCAAGATGTACGAGATGGCGATTCAACTCGGAACCAAAAAAGGAAGCCAAGGTTCCCCGATCAAAATCGTAACTCCTCTGCAAAATCTTTCTAAGAAAGAAATCGTTCTTCTCGGGAATCAACTGAAGGTTCCCTTTCATCTTACATTCTCCTGTTATGACCCGAAGGACGGAAAAGCCTGCGGAAAATGCGACGCCTGTATCTTGAGAAAAAAAGGTTTTCAGGAGACTGGAGTTTCTGAAAAGTGATTCCATCGGTTTACCCGGCCTTCCCAACCGTCTTCCGGGAAGAAATCTCTGATTAGGAAAAAGTTAGAATGGAACAGTTCGTAGGTTACCTGACGATCTTCTTATTAGCCGTATTCGTTGGTTTCGAGGTCATCACTAGAATTCCTCCTCTTTTACATACTCCTCTTATGTCAGGTTCCAATGCTATTTCCGGAATCACGATCATCGGAGCGATTCTTTCTCTTCATTCCGTGAACGGTCCTCTGATCAACATCATCGGATTTATCGCCATGGTTGCCGCTACGATCAACGTTGTAGGCGGGTTCTTAGTAACTCATAGAATGTTGGGAATGTTCAAGAAGAAAGAAAAGTAAGAATATGGAAAAATCGATCATCAATTTAGTTTATCTTCTCTCCTCGATTCTTTTTATCGTTGGGTTGAAACTTCTTTCTCATCCGAAGACCGCAGTCAAAGGAAACTTTGTCGGCGCCGTTGGTATGTTTTTTGCGATCGCGGCCGCCCTCGTTGAAAAAGGTCTCGCTTACGAGTATATCTTGGCGGGATTTATTGTCGGAACCGCAATCGGAGTTTATCTTTCCGTAAAAGTGGAAATGACTTCCATGCCTCAGCTCGTTGCGGCATTGAACGGTTTTGGCGGGCTCGCTTCCTTCCTCGTTGCAGGCGCCGCAGTGATGGAAGTTCTTCATCAAGGAACCAACCTCGCAGTTCTAAAATCGTATCAGTTTACGATTTCCACCGCCGCTTCCGGAATCATCGGAGCCGTAACTCTTACGGGAAGTTTTGTGGCTTACGGAAAACTCCAAGGGCTTCTCTCCGAAAAAGCGGTTCGTTATCCGGGCGATCAAATCGTAAAAATTCTTTTCTTTCTCGGTTCTATCGCTCTCAGCTACTTCGTTGTAATCCAGCCTGAAAAGATAGAATGGTATTGGTATGTCGTAGCGGTAGGTTCCGTTCTTGGAATTTTACTCGTTATGCCGATCGGCGGAGCGGATATGCCGGTCGTAATCGCCCTTCTGAACTCTTATTCCGGAATCGCGGCCTCCGCCACTGGATTCGTACTTGGAAACAACGTTCTGATCATTGCAGGTTCTCTTGTTGGAGCTTCCGGAATTATCCTAACACAGATTATGTGTAAGGCGATGAACCGTTCTCTTGCAAACGTTCTCTTCGGAGGATTGGGCGCCGCAGTCGATACTTCCAAAGGCGGAGAAGACATCTACGCGGGAAAAACCAAAAGCACTTCCGCGGAAGAAGTTGCGATGCTCTTGGATATGGCTCAAAGAGTCGTTATCGTTCCCGGTTATGGAATGGCGGTCGCGCAAGCGCAACACGCAGTAAGAGATCTTTATAATATTCTAACGGATAGAGGGATCGACGTGGAGTTCGCCATTCACCCGGTTGCGGGAAGAATGCCGGGTCATATGAACGTTCTTTTGGCCGAAGCCGATATTCCTTACGACAAGATGAAAGAAATGGACGAAATCAATCCTTCTTTCGAACAAGTGGATGTGGTAATCGTCAACGGCGCAAACGACGTGGTAAACCCTCTTGCTAAAACGGATCCGAATAGCCCGATCGCGGGAATGCCGATTTTGGACGTGGACAAGGCGAAAACGGTTATCGTTATTAAACGAAGTCTAAGCCCGGGATTTGCCGGAGTTCCGAACCCGTTGTTTATCCAGGACAATACTTTGATGTATTTCCAAGACGGAAAAAAAGCGACTCAGGAAATCGTAGCGGCTCTGAAAGAAACATAAAAATTTAATATTCTTTCTAAGAATTTTGTAAAAAGCCGGGCTGTAAAAGGTTCGGCTTTTTTATATTAATAAAGGATTTTATGAAAAAAACTGTTCCATCCAAAAATCAAACCTATTTCTCGGCGAACATCAACGAGATGGCGTCGGCAAAGTTATCTCCGTTACGTTTCTTTTCCGGTAAAAGTGAAGAAGCCATCGATAAATTGATGGATGAAATCAGAATTTATCTCAGAAAGAAAATTCTTATCTATCGTTTAAAAAAAATAAAAACATATGAAAAACCACCTAACGTATCAAGACGAAAAATCCGATAAATTTTGGAACAAGAGGTTGTAGGAAACTCATTTACCGTAACTTACGGAAAAATCGGAACGAAAGGGCAAACGCAAACCAAAACTTTTGACAGCGCAGAAGAATGTTTGAAAGAAGCGGGGAAACTACTCAGTGAAAAATGAAAGAAAGGTTATGTGGAAGGAAGTAATTTTACTAATACGAAATCCTCTACTACTGATTCAGAAAAGAAAAGTTACGAACCCAAAACCGTTTATCTGAAAGAATGGGAAACAATTGTAGATTCGAAAGAATCGCATAACGCCTCATTCAACACTTTACCTATCTCGTAGACAATCCCGAATACGATCGATTGTTGGAAGCAGTGATGCAAAACGCATCAAGTTCCAGGATTGAAGAGAATTCTCTCCAAATCTTATCCCCAAATGATTTACTGTTGAGTGCAAACGCGCCTTCTTTGTCGGATAGGAATCCTCGATCTGGCCGGAAAGTTTTAGGAAACTAATCGCAGTTCACAAATTGATAGAATTCTGAGATTCTAAAAATCGAAACATCAATCGGGATCTTGTTTTAGGGGATCACGGTTCGTTTTCGGATGAATTTATAGACGACGAAGAATTTGAAAACTCAGAAATTCCGTTGATAGATGCGTCCTATTATTTTATATTTCTAGAATATAATTAATTCTTAATTTCTCCGGACAATCGATCTGGATAATCGCTAATGATTCCGTCGACTCCCGCATCCGTCAACCTTCTCATTTCTTCCCGATCATTTACGGTCCAAGGAATCACGGATATTTTATGAGAATGAACTTCCTGCACGAATTTTTTCGTTACGTATAAGAAATAGGGGGAAATGATATCCGCCTTTACTGCAAGAGCCTTTTGGAGGGCGTCTTCGCGCGTTCCGTTTCCAAATCCCAACTTCATCATCGCACCTTGAAAATAAGTAAGGGAAAAAAGGGCGCTCGTCCTAATCTTAGGATTTTTTTCTTTTACGATGGGGAGCGCTTGTATGTAAAAAGATTGAATCGTAGTTCGATCCGCAACCTTTGCATTTTCAACGGCTTGAACCAATAAGCTTACGTGATCCCTTACTTTTTCCAAGGGGATTTGAGAGTGATTGTCGTTCGGAAATTTTGTTTCAATATTGAATCTTAATTTCGGTCGATTCGGGTTGTTCTTTTCGAAGTTTGCAACAAGAGCGAAAAATTCTTCGATCGCAATCAACTCCGTTCCGGGGACGGAAATTTGCTCGGGATATTTCGGATTCTTTTTCGCTCCACAATCCAGTTGTTTCAATTCGGAGAAAGTCAATTCGTATAACGAAGTCGATACGATCGGTGTTCCGTCCTTCTTCTGGCAAATCTCAGGATTCGTTTCCGAATCGTGATGAATGATGATTTTCTTATCTTTGGTTAAGACCGTATCCAATTCCAAAGTGGTCATCCCGTATCGAATCGCTTGTTCAAAGGCGGGCCAGGTATTTTCGGGTCTTAAACCTCTTGCGCCACGATGTCCCTGCAAATCCAAGTTTCCATCCAAAGGTTTGTTGAGGATAGGCGCGCTCGAACAAGTATTAGCCGCTAAGCAAAAAATTAAAACGAATAACGTCTTTAAAAGGTGTCTAACTTTGATTTTTGAATTCATCTTATTACGGATTTTTTTTTGTTTTTCGAATATGGGAAAGCATTTTTTAGACTTGTTTTACCCACTTTCAAAAGTCGGCATATTCTTATTTTCAAAATGTTCCTTTTCCATGAGAGCAAAGGCTTTTTGTAAAAAATTACTTGACCAAGCGAAAGAAGAATGTTGTTTCTTTGTAGATTCTAAACGTCAATTGGAATCTTTTCATCAAACGGTTTTGCGAATGTAGATCCGTCGACCTCGATTCGGATGATTTTTCATCTTACTCATAGCTATATAATAAAGTACCCAATATTTTGCGATGAAAATTAACGGTACTCAATCTTATAGAGATCAGTAGAATCGATTCCGGTTTCAAATCCCAAAAGGTTAAACTAACATTTGAATATTCGTTTTTATCGATCAATCGGATTCTTTTCGCACAAAACACAACTTCAATCCATAAGGAAAACTTTATGTATACAAGATTATTGATCGCCGTGACGGTTTGTATATTTTTAATACATCCGAGGAGTAATATGAGTCAAAATCAACCTAACTTTCCGGATTACATTCTTTAGAGTTTTGTCTCAAAACTTCGATAGAAATATCTTGAATCGTTTCAAACCCAAACACGAGTTTAGCGACAAATTCTTTAAAGAACCCGGTTATAGATGACGTATTTCCGCAGGTTGTTCCCGCCAGTTGTTATGAAGCCCGTTCGCGTACCAAAGGGGCGCCGCAATCAATTCTTCGAGATCTACATTATCCAGAGTAGTCAGGCTTACGCTGATAAATGCGCCGCCGAGTTCCTCCAGATGACCTTCCGTGAACATCCTGATTCCGCAGTTTTTACAGAATTTGTGAGTCGCACTTTTGGTTCCGAACTTATAGGTTCCAAGATCGATTTCACCCGAAAGAAGACGTAACGCTTCCGGTTTTACCATAGAACTCCAATTTCTTACCTTGGAACAAAAGGAACAATTGCATTTGCTCGTTCCCTTAGAAAGATCAAGATCCAACTCGTATTGAACCTTACCGCAATGACAGCTTCCATTGTATTTTTTCAGACTCATATTCCGTTTCCTGAATGATTTTGATTCCTTTCAAAAAACACAATCGGATCGATTCTTATGAATTCAAGTTCAAAAAGATTTTCAGTTTTTTTCTTTAACGCATCCGGTTGAATTCAAAACGGTTATGCCGGTCGGTTCTGAAAGAAATGCAAATTCACATTGATGAAAAAGTAAGAATATTAGGAAAATCTGTTTCAGCGTCGTAGAAATAGGTTCGAAATTTTCGTAATATTACGTGGATTCGTAGAGAAGGTTTGGGCATGTCGAGCGATCCATAGAGAGCGAGACAGCCAAAAGCCGCGAAGCGAAAGCGTTGGCTCCCAACGAAGTTGGGAAACCGCGCTTTTTCGCTCCAATCAACATATTGACAGATCGTTTTAAAAGCGAAATTTTTTCGTTATTCCAATTTGTTGATTCCCAGAACGCGATCCAAAACCGAGCGACGGTAGGAGCGAGGTTTGAGTTTAGAGAGTCTTCTGCTTTAGTTCAACTTCAATCGTTTTCGCATTGGTTAAACCGAACTAGCATGAATACAGTTCGTGAAAAACGTTTCTCCTTTGATTTTTTATTTTGTGTAGGTGTTTCTTAATGCAATGCCGGAACATCGGCGTTTAGGATTTTTTGCAAGGATGGTAAAAAATTGTAAATTTTGAGGAATTTTTTTCTTTTTTCTATTGACTTAAATTGTGCGCTGCAATATAAAAGGATTGTGCGATGCACAAGAAATGATCTCAAGGAGAAAAATTGAATGGAAAAGCAAATTCTAGATGTTCTAAATGCGGGTCTGGGACTCATCAAAGCTAGTCAAGAAGGTCTGGGTAAAGCGAAAGCTGATCTTGAAAAAACCTATTTGGAGCTTGTTACAAAAGGAGCTTCCGACAATTCCGAAGCGACCGTAAAAATTCGCGAAACCGTTGATAAAGTAATCAACGACATCAAGGAAGTTACTTCCGTTGCCGGAAAGAACTATGAAGAAACCAGAGCTAAGATCATAGAAAACTACAACAAAATTACCGAAGAGATCAAAAACAAAATCCCTGAAGGCCAAATCGAAGTTGTAAAAGCAAAAATCAACGAAGTGGCTGAGGCGATCAAAAACACCACTGCCGGAAAAGCTACCGCATCTAAATAAGAACGTAACTTTCTCTCTCGGGCGGGATTTCACCCGCCTGAACCCTTTCCTATTTTCCCTTTAAAATTTACGGTGCACTCGACACGCAGACTTTCTCCTATCGAGATTCGGATCTTCGAATATATTCATAAAATAGAATATGATTGAGAATATTAAAAACCGTAACGATTTGAAACGACCGCTTGTATTTGCCCATCGGGGTTTCAGCGGGGAATTTCCGGAAAACACGATGATCGCGTTTCGGAAGGCGATTCAGGCGAAAGCCGATCTGATCGAATTGGACGTCACTCTTTCCGAGGATAGGGAAGTTGTTGTCATTCACGACGACGATTTGGACCGAACGACGAAGTTGGTAGGAAACGTTCGGAAGTTCGAAGCTGAAATATTAAGCGAACTGGACGCGGGTTCCTGGTTCTCTCGAAAATTCGGAAAAGAAAAAATTCCTTTTTTAAAAGACGTATTACCTCTGATCCAAAGATCCAAAACCGACCTGAACATAGAAATTAAATCGACCGCTTTGGATTTTAATAAGAATGAAAATTCGATCGAACTCGCTATCTTGAGTTTGGTTGGCCGGTTTCAATTGTTACCTCGAATCGTGGTTTCGTCTTTTTCCTGGGAATGTTTGGAAAGAATTCGAAATCTCAATCCGGAAATAAAGTTAGGCGTTCTTGTGGGAGACGGAAGCGGAAACGTTTCCGAAGCGATCGTTTTCGGAGAAAAGATCAAGGCATGGAGCATTCATCCTTCCAGGGAAGACGCTTCCGAAGAAAACTTAAGATTGATATCGGAAAGAAATTTCCTAAGCGTCGTTTATACGGTAAACGAGACGGAAGAGATGAAACTGTTTTTAGATCGGGGCGCGGACGGTCTTTTTACGAATTTTCCGAAATCGATGAGAACGTTGGTTAAAAAGAAATATTCACGTTAGTCGCTTTTGATTCGTTTTTTCCGCAAATGTGTGGGAACTCTTACAAATTTCCTTTCCGGTTTTGGGACGAGCTCTTATGTCTTGCGTAGATAACGCGAGTTCGATGCAACCGATGCAAACAATTATGTGGAAAATTCAGTTTCTTTCCACGGGATCGATGTCCGTGTTGATCCAATATTCGTCGCCGTAATCGAAGAATAATTCTTCTCCCGCCTTTACTTTTCGGATCGCTTCAAATCTCGCGGTTTTCCAACGGACGGATACTACAAGTTTTACATTCGGTTTGGAACTGTGATTCATAAAACGAGTATAATTGCTTTCCTTTCCTTCTCCGTAAATCCAATGATCTTTACAGATCCACAGCAAATATTTCGATTCGCAATATTTGGAAGAGTTAGCCGTTTTATCCGTAAGGATTTTACCGGTATAATATCCGATCGTATCCCCTTTGTTTACGTTTTCTTTCGGAAAAAGCCCCATACCGATTCCGGGAATCGAGGAGGCTTTGATTTCAAAATCCTTTTCATTGAAGATGCGGGAACGCGAATACTTTTTACGTAATTGCATTGGTGAAACTCAAACTCCTGAATGCGAAAAGAATAAACAACTTGTCCCGAAATTTTTGGAACGGCTCTCATGTTATCATTTCCAATTGAGTATAAAATTTGCAACTGAATTCTTAACTAAAAGAGATCTTTCGTGAGACTATCTCCGGGCTTGGTCGATTTTACGGTTTGTCATAAAACGCAAAGGAAGGATTTCTCCCTCATTATTAGGTTTATCGATTCATGGAATGAACGAAGAGGTTTTTATAAGAACCGGAACTATATGTTTCGCCAAGAGTAGCGCTTTACCGTAAGTTACTCGGGTCTATTCATAAAACGTAAACAAACATTGGATTCTCAAAACAACTCTAAAACTTCTTGTCATAGAAAAGCACTAACGCGAGCGTATTCGTATGGAAAAACCCTACAGAAAGAATGTCGGGATGGTCGTATTCAATTCTCGTGGAGAGGTTTTGGTGGGGGAGAGGTTGAACTTTCTCGGTTCTTGGCAGTTTCCTCAAGGTGGAATCGACGAAAACGAGGACCCGACAACGGCGGCTTTGAGAGAGTTGTACGAAGAGGTCGGAATCGATTCCGGAAAAATCGTAGCCGAGTATCCGGATTGGATCGCCTATGATTTTCCGGAAAACCTTCCTCTCAATCGTCATCTTCAAAAATATAGGGGACAACTTCAAAAATGGTTTCTCATCCATTGGAACGGGGAAGCGGACGA
Source organism: Leptospira alstonii serovar Sichuan str. 79601 (assembly GCF_000347175.1). Classification (GTDB taxonomy): domain Bacteria; phylum Spirochaetota; class Leptospiria; order Leptospirales; family Leptospiraceae; genus Leptospira; species Leptospira alstonii. Next base: position 68,938 of record NZ_ANIK01000052.1, on the reverse strand, counting down.
ATGTAACTTGGATATTCACGAAAGGGAGTTCGAAACGGTGCGTTTTATTCCCATCGAAAACACATTGGTTACGGTTGTTCCTTTTAAAAAAGACGTATATTATAAAATTGTAAAAGAATTCGACCCTAAGATCCGAGCCTTTCTGCAAGGGGGCTAAAAAAAATATGGCGGAAGAAAGATCCGTTTTCATTCCTCCCGGAGGGCCTCCGGGCGCGATTCCGGGTTTACAAACGGTTTTCGGTGCGGTCGGCGAGAATTGTCTTCGCAAACTGGTTTCCGATTTTTATGATCAAATTCCTCCGAGTCCGATCGCTTTTATGTTTCCGGAAAGTTTGGAAGAGAGTAAAATGAAATCCGCCGATTTTTTAATTCAGGTTACCGGCGGTCCGCCTTTGTATTCTCAAAACTACGGACCTCCGAGAATGCGCGCAAGGCATCTTCCGTTTCCGATCGATGAAAAAGCGAGAAGGGTTTGGCTTTCTTGTTATCGTAAGGCTCTGGACGATTGGGAGGCGGAAGGTCCCATCAAAGAAATTCTTTGGAATTTTTTTAAGGACTTCTCGGCTTGGATGGTGAATCTGGAAGGCAAAACGGAGGAAGAAGATGGGATCCAAAAATAATTCAAGAGCAAAGATTCTCGCTCGTGGAAAGGTTCAAGGAGTCGGATTTAGATATTACATTCTTCAGAGAGCCCAAGAAGGTTGGCTCAGCGGATATACTCAAAATCTTCCGGGTGGAGAAGTCGAGACGGTCGTGGAAGGCGATAAGATGTTTATCGAAGATCTCTACAAGGCGATTCAAAGAGGTCCGAAAGGTTCCGAAGTGAAGGAAGCGCTGATCACTTGGGAGGATCCGAAAGGGAACTTCAGAACCTTCGAAATTAAGAAGTAGTTTTTTTCGGAATTCGAGTATCGAAGAATTTTTAATTCCTAATATTCACATTTTTTAAAGTGATTATCTTTTGCGGATCGGATTGAAGCGAAAAAATTTATTTCTAATTTCAGCGCGATCCTTTGTTTTTAAAATCCGGCGTTTCCTCCGTGACCGAATTCGAATCGGCTTCGATTTCTCTAAGCCATTCCGCCCGAATTTTTTCCAATTGTTTTTTTCGGTCTTCCTTGTAAGCGATTTCTCTGTTGAGTTGTTCGAACTGAACGATGGATTCCTGGTGTTCCAAGGAGCTTTCCATCATTCCGTAGATTCCTAAAAAATTCAATACCTTTGAAAACCAGGAAAGGTTTTCCTTATAACAGGAATATTTCAATTTTATCAGAGCCAATTTAAAGACCGGGTTCGCATACAATGGTCCCAGGTTGTTTTTTTCCTTTTTCAAAAGATATAAGAAATTCTTAATAAGATCTTTTTTAAATGCGTATTTTTCAGTCATCAATTGAATCAAGGAAAGAATCGTTTCCTCTTTTCTGCTGCAAAAACATTCGGTCTTTTTCCCTTTTTCGTACCAATCGCAGGAAATACAATCCGGATCTCTTCTGAGGTTGTCCACTATGGAATGGGAGAATTCCCGATCCTCGTCGATATTGATCGTGACGAACTGGGACAAGGTCCTGTTTTTCATAGACATCATCGTCTTTAACATCTTGATCGATCTTACCTCTTCCGAGGAAATACGGAGATTTCTTTCCCGATCGTGTTTTTGTGAAATATAATTTGCGAGTATTAGGAAATCCTGAAACGTTTTCGGAATCAGGTCGCTTAAATTCTCGCCGATGATTTTTAATTCGTCCGAAACGAATTTTTCCTCGATACCCGAAACGGGGCCGGTATAATTAACGTCGACCACGATGTTCTTTCGGTTTTTGGAAATCAGATTCCAAGCCTCCGGATATTTCTCTTTCAGCTTTTTGGAGAACTGGTCGAGATAATATCCTTTTAAAATTTCAAACGCTTTTCCCGCAAGTTCGTCCGTTACGTGAAATAGCCCCGTTGTTTTTGTAACCGCAATATATTCGCTTTCTTGAATGTTTTCCAGGATGAATTGCACCGAATCTTCTACCACCTCCTCCTTGAGAAGTTCTCCGAACGTAAAAGATCGGATCCAATGTTCGATGCCGAAGGATTCTTTGACGAAGGTGCCTCCGGCCGTCTCGGCGATCAGATACTCGAATATGGAAATCAGTTCGCTGATTTGGAACGGCTCGCACCCCAAAATATAGTTCTGAATCGCGAATGAGGATTTACTCAAACTGTTCAAATAGATCTCTTTTAGATTTTTCCTGTTGGAATTTTTGAATTCCTTCTCCGAAACGAGACAGAGACAGACCGTAAGTTGATTCGTTTCGGGTAAAAATTTGAATTCCGGAAAAACGAGAATCAAATTCTCCTTCGAAAGTTTTTTTAGAGTGTTGATATATATCGGCTTGGATCCCTCGTCCTTCCAGACCTTCAGGATTTTACCGGAAAAAAATCCTTCCAATGTCGTGTGATTGCGAATTTGATAGAGGATCTCGATTTCCTTGGGATTTAAGGAGATCGCCTCTTGGTCGGTAGCGTCGGTTTCGTTTTTTAGATACAGATACGAGGGCATTAGGTTCTCGTATTTTTCAAGATCGTAAAGGGAATCCAAGCGCCGCACCTCTTGCGATGAAGTTCAACGATTTTATACTATTTTGAAATCAATAATAGCAAAAAAATATTCGAAAGTTCGATTAAAAGTTACCTCAAAAAGAACTCCGATTCTTTCATCCGAGAAAGTGTTCAACGATGAAACCGAATTAATATATACGAAAACTCTTATTCATCCCTTCTTTATAAAATAAAGTCCCAAAGCGTTAGGGATGTGGAGCGTGCGTAGCAGTCGCCTCTTTAGAGGCGACCGAAGGCGAACGCCTGAGCGCGGAACAAGCCCGGCCTGCGCTTGTTACATTAAAACTTTGTTTTACGATTTATCCAGGCGCAGGAAACGCCCAATTTTTTATAATCCGTTTTTTGAATGTTTTTCGTCCGAACCTTTTAAGGTCGTCCTTATTTATGAACGCCTTATCCGATGGGATAAGCGTTCGTAAACCGTTTGATACTTTCTGAACTTCCGAAAAGGAGCAGAATTTCCTTTTCTTTAAATATCGTTCCGGAATCCGGTAGAAAAACTCCGCCTTCTTCCGAATCGTTTCCGTTCGATTCCGCTTTTCTGACAGCGACTAAATTGAGCTGAAAATTTTCCCTTAGATTGAGTTCTTTCAGTTTTTTTCCGTAGAGATGCGGAGAAATTTCCACTTCGAAAAGGCTGTATTCTTCGCTTAACAAAGTCGCCTTTTTTACGCCTTGATAACTGAGTTGTTCCGCCATCGATGCGGCCGCCCTTTCCTCCGGATTGAAAAGATTTTCGATTCCTATCATCTGAAGAATTTTACGATTCAATTCGGAATGATAACGAATGTGAAGGGATTTAAGATTCATCTCCTTTAAGTTGTATGCGGTGGTGATTAAGGATTCGAAATTCTCCGCGAGCGCGACGACGATCTCGTCCATATCTTCGAGATCCAATTCTTCCAAAGAGGATCGATTGCTCGTATCCACACAAACGGCGAGGGCGCAACGGTCCTTGATTTCCTCGACGACTTTGATGTCCTTGTCTATCGCAGTCACCTCGTGTCCGTTTTCGTTCAGATAGATTACGAGAGTTTTGCCGAATTCTCCCAAGCCGATCACTGCGATTCTTTTTTTGAGTGTTTTATTTTTCTTTTTGATCGCCATGGAACTTTCTCCTTTTATCCAACTATGATCGATTCTTCCGGAAATCTAAGTCCGGATTTTTTTTCTTTCGGAACCAAGGCGATCAGGATGGTCAACATTCCCACTCGTCCGCAAAACATCGTCAGGCAGATCAAAAGTTTTCCCGCCGAAGTCAAAGAAGATGTGATTCCCCTGGAAAGTCCCGCGGTTCCGAACGCCGAGACTACCTCGTAACAAAGATCCAAAAATGCGGAGTTTTCCGTGCAGGTTAAAAAGAAAATTCCGAAAAAAATCAAAAACAAGGATATGAGAATTCCCGCGGACGCTCTGGAGGTGGTACCGGAAGAGATTCTTTTTCCGAAAACTTCCAATTCTTCTTTGCCCCGTATATGATTGAATAGGTGAAGTACGGAAACCGCAAGCGTTGTCGTTTTGATCCCGCCTCCGGTTCCGTTGGGCGACGCGCCTACCCACATCAAAAAAAGACTGACGAACACCATTGGCGTTCCCATTTTAGAAATACTTAATGTGTTAAAACCCGCGGTTCTTGTGCTGACGGAATAAAAGAGGGAATGAAACATTCCGTCGATTGCGCTCAGTTCGGAAAGTGTGTTGTTCGTTTCCAACACGTAATACGAAACCGCTCCGAATACGATTAAACCGACGGACATCGTAAGAATCAACTTGGCTCCCAGTTCCATCCTTTTGGGATAATCTCCGATCTTAAACGTCCAGTGAATCAGATGATGAACCGTCGGAAAACCCAAACCTCCGAGTACGATTAGGACCATCACTACGGATAAGAATTCTTTTCGGTTCAACATCCAATCCGTTTCAAATCCCTGGGGGAACGTGGAAAAACCGGCGTTGCAAAACGAACTCACCGAATGAAATAAAGAATGGAAAATTTTATTTTTAAGATCCGTTTCGTTTTCGTCCGGATAACAGATAAAAATCAATAGGACGCCTACGGCTTCTATGAGAAAAGTCTGAGCCGCAACTTGTTTTAAAACGGACGAAACCCGTCCCACACTTTCCTGGCTGAACAGATCCTTGATCAGAAGTTTGTTCGTAACGCTGACTTGTCCCGCCAAAAAGATCGCAAAAAAAACGGTAAGGGTCATAAGACCCAGTCCGCCGATTTGAATCAAAATCATCAGAATCGTTTGTCCCGTTCCGGTCAGTTGAGAAGCGACTGAAATCGTACTCAAACCGGTAACACAAACCGCGCTTACGACCGTAAAAAAAACGTCTATCGTTGGAATCGGAACCGCTTGAGCCCTCGGCAAGGATAACGCGAGAGTTCCAAGCAAGATTAAAATTCCGAAACTTCCCGTGATAACCAAGGAAGGACTGATTTGTCTGTAATTCAAAAGGTCCGTCTTTCGGATCAATCGGGAGAAGTTGCTGAACAAAAGAAAAAGTTGGCTTAAGGACAAAAAGGCCAAACTCGCATCTTCTCCGCTTAAGGAATTTAAAGTGAGGAGTTCGTAGATTTCCTGGCTGATGATTTCTTGAAATAGGATTAGAAAAACCACGATCGCTTCCGTTTTGTGGGTTTTCAGATAATCGAATAGGTTTCCGATCACGAAAATAAACGAAAGGGCTTCGTAAACGACCAAGGAAACGACGATCCCATTTACGAGCAGCCGGATCCAATGAGTCCATTCGTGCGGATAATAAAATCCGTAGATCAGAATCAAAAGACAGAGAGAGATGATCCCGCAGATCGAATAATAAATCCTTAAGGGAGGATATATTTTAGATTGATAAAAAAGGTTGATCTTGTGTCTAACATTCAATAATTTGAATATATTTTCTTTGACGCTGTTCATTAGAAGCTGACGTTAAAGAGCGAGATCTCCAGTTTATATTCCCTTCCGGGAACGACGGAGGCGCCAGCGCCGGAGATAGGGAGGGAATTTCCGAAGCCGAGAGAATCCGCGGACGTAGGTTCCACCGGAGGCGACTCGGGCTGATTTTCCTTTTTCATGGATTCGTATTCTTTCATATCGTGCCAAGCGTTTGCAAAAGCAAGGCTCGTTCCGAAAGTAAAAATGAATATGGAACCGCCGAAGGTTTTTTGAAATTTATGCGCGCCTTGGACTCTTGCATTGGCGGCGATCGCGTATCCCAGACCGAGGGTGATCGGAAGAGTCATAAAGAAGATGATGGAAAAACGACGAGAAGTGGTTTCCGTATATTTTTCTTCTTCATCGTGAATTTGATTCTGTTTTTTCTTTTTGTCGGTTTGTTGGGCTTGTCTTTGAAGAATCGCTTCCACGTTGATATTACCCGTAAGCGGATTGATTAGGGTTTCCTGTTTTCTTTCCGTGTTCGGATTTGTGGTTCTACGTAAGCCGCCGCCGGTTGTCGGAAACGGATTTTCAAAAGGAATCTGTACGTTTTTAGGTGAGATCAAAGGGGGTTTTTTAAAAACGGGCGGAATCGTATATTCCTGATAAACCTCTCTGGCCGGAGAGTCTTTGTAGTTTCTCAAATTGAAGTCGTAAGGATCGGAGAAATCGGTCTGGCTCTGGGAAAACAGTAAGCTCGGATTCATAAAAGAAAGAACCATAAGAACGGCCGTGGCGTGGATGCTATTCGTATGAAATCGAAACAACCTTTGTTGTCTTTTGAAAAAATCCGCTGCTGAATTTCGAATCTTTGTATGTACAAACGTTTTACGGTTTCGAAAGAAATTCGATACGTTCTTACAGATTTCCAGTACGTTCAACATGACCTTTCTTCTAAAATCCCTTATACGCGGACCGAGGCAAGAATTTTTAGCGTCAAATCAAGAAGTCGGTTTTCTTCCGCTTAAAATTTCGGAAGTATATAGAAACGAATTTTGTCTTACGGTTTCCAACATCTCCGCACTGAGACCGATTTTTGCGGCCTTTGAGTATTCTTCTTCGATCGTGGTTCCGAAAATTCCGGGATCATCCGTGGAAATCGTGAACTTCATATCGTTTTTTGCAAAACGAAGAATCGGATGTGATTCGGGGTTTTCGACCATTCCTATAAATTCGTTCGAACTCGGACAGGATTCGATGATCGCATCGGTTTGTTTGATTTTAGACATGCAGTAATTTTGAAAGCCGATACATTCTTCCAAAAACGAAGGGCCGATTTCCAATTCAATAATTTCCTTATGTTTGAGAGAATCGATTTCGTTTCCGATCCTTTCCCTCGAAGGAGTTTCAAAGTAAGAATCCAACTCTTCCTTTCGATCGTAATACAACCGAAGTTGATCCAATCTTTCCGATTTGGATTCTAAAATTTTATCTTTTATCTTTTCGGAAGGATGAAGTCCGAGTGCGATCGCGTGCCCGAGACGATGCGCTCCCCATTGCGCGGATTCCAAAACCCATCTCGAAGCGGACAAAATCGATTTGTCCTGAAAGCTTTCTCCGACGTGATAGAGAATCGCAAGCGCCGTATCCTTTTCGGCTTTGTTGTCCTTATGTACCGTCTCGAAAAATTTCCTTTTTTCTTTGGGAGGGAATCCTTCTTCAATATAACAAAAATCTAATCCTACTAAATAATCCCGGATCAAATCGTTTTTTTCCATAAAATCTTTTAAGAGGGAATATTCCCGAAACACGTCCCCGTCCCTGTGTAAAGAGATTGCAAGTTTGCCCTTTGCAAGTCCGCCCGTTTTTTCCCCTCCGCGTGCAAGTCCCTCGCAGGCCGCGACGGTTTTTTCGTAAATCCCCTGTTCCGTATCCGAAGGAGAATACAGGATCCTATATTCTCCGTGGGTCACACCCTGACGGAACTGGTCTTCTACGATCCGTGTGGCGACTAACGCGATTTCTGCGGGATCGAACTTGGACAGGGCGATGATCAGATTGAATTTGGCTTGAAACTCTATAAACGGGCCTCGGTGATTGAACTGATAGAGTTTACGGAAAGAATCGGGATCCTTATGATCTTCGAAAAAAGTTTCCGTGGAAATTTTTTTACCGAAACATTTTTGATACGAATCGGTAAAAATTTCCCAGCGAGGATTCGGATTGGATCTTCCCATCTCGTAGAGAAATTGGGAAGGAATCGATCCGTAGAGGTGGTTGTGAAGATCCGCGTATTGTTTCATAAATTTTTATCGCACCGATTCATTCGAATTAAACAAACGAGTTCGAGACATGGGCGGTTTGATTTTTTCACAAAGACATGCTTTGCTCGTAACAATTCAACGGGAATGTTCGTTAAGTTTTTTATACTGGCCTCAAGATGAAATTTGCGCCTTCTTGCAAGTAATAAGAATCGTAAGTCAAAAAGAAAGTTTTTTTGAAAATAGATAGTTTTATTGTTTCTTCCTAAAATCTTGGAAGAACCGTGAGAACCTTACATCATTTAGCTCATACCTTTTATAGGAACATTCGTCCGAGTCTTTTGAATTCCATGATCTTAAAACTCGCGGTGCCGGTCGTGTTCGGGATGCTCAGTCAAACCGTGGTTTGGGTGACGGACACGATGATGGTCGGAAGGCTCGGAAAAAATTCAATCGCTTCGATCGGGATCGGAGGGATCGCTCACTTTACGGTGCTTGCGTTTCTGATGGGATTTTCGATGGGAATTCAAGTGATCGTCGCGAGAAGATTCGGCGAGAAGAACGATTCTGAAATCGGTAGGATCGGAGTTACGACTTTGTATCTTGTTATCTTTTTCGGAGGTCTTCTTTCGATCGGAGGTGCGGCGATCAGCGATCGATTGATGAGTTTTCTGAACAAGGACGAGATTGTAAGAGGACTTTCGAGCGAATATTTATATTTTCGTTTTTTAGGGACGGTCTTTTTCTTTCTGCTTTTTACTACGAGGGCGTTTACGGACGGATTGGGAATCACCACCGCCGGACTTGCGTCCATGATTATAACATGTTTTACGAATATATTTTTAAACTGGGTGTTGATCTACGGCAACTTAGGTTTCGAAGCGATGGGAGTCAAAGGAGCCGCGATCGCTTCATCCTTGGCGGGAGGGGCGGGTTTATTCGCGTTTCCGTTCTACTTTTATTCAAAAGGTTTGGGGAAATATTTTTCCCAGGTTTCCTGGGCTTTTAGTTTTGTGCACTTTCGGGAAATCTTAAAGGCGAGTACCGCGCCTGCGCTTGCGGAACTTCTTAATAACATTTCTTTTATGATCTTTACGGAGTTTGCGACGATCGTGGGAACTACCGCGTTAGCCGTAACCAATATGCTTTTTAGTACTTTGAGTCTTTCCTTTTTACCGGGATATGCGTTCGGAATCGCGGCGACTACGATTCTCGGACAGGCGCTCGGAGCGGGAAAATCGAAACTTGCGTATCACGGTGCGTTTCGATCCGCGTTTTTTGCGGCTTGTGTGATGGGAAGTATGGGACTTGTATTCATACTTTGGGGAAGGGAGATGTTGTCTTTTTATACGAAGGATCAGGAACTGATTCAAGAAGCGTATTCTCCCTTGGTCATTTTGGGAGTAATTCAGATCGTGGACGCCTATCACATGGTGATCGCTTGCGCGCTCCGAGGAGCCGGACTTCAGGACTTCGTGTTCAAGGCTTATACGGCGGCGTCTTATTTGGTGTTTCTTCCCGCGGCTTATTTTATGGGAATTTATTTGGGAATGGGATCGACCGGATTGTGGTCCGGGATCGTAGCCTGGGTAATCGTTCTTGCATCGGTGTTTGTCGTACGATTTCGCAGAAGAGACTGGGTTCATAATCCGGTTTGATTAGGCCGGATGTCGGTAGTTAGACGAAATTGTGCAAAATTGCGTATAAGACAAAATTTCACTAATACATCTGGTTGGCAGATATATCTACCATGGGAATATATACTAAATGATTCAATCCTTTGGAGATAAGGAAATTGAAAAAATCTTTAACCAGGAATTTTCAAGAAAAGTCCCTCCTGACATCCAAAGTAGGGATTAATTAAGTTATTGTTGATGGAAAGCGCGGAAAGAGAGGAAGATTTGCGAATACCTCCCTCTAATAATTTTGAACACTTAAAAGGTGACAAAAAAGAATTTTGTTCGATCAGAATTAATAAACAATGGAGAATCATATTCCGTTTTTCTCAGGGGCATTGTTTTGACGTTTCAACTGTAGATTATCACTGAAGCGAGGATAGTATGAAATCAAAAAGAATTCCAACTCCAAGACTAGCCAAATTTTTCGGGATGTCTGATAAATTTTGGATTAATTTACAAAATGATTTAGAGATTAGAAAACAAAAAGAGAAGTTAAAAGAGAAATTACAAAGCATTCAACCATTACAACAAACCGGTTGAGATGCACAACTTCGTCTAACGACCGAAGCTTTCTCCCGCGCTCGGGATTGCTAATACAGCCCTCGCTCCGGTTCCGTACATTCGTCTTGTCCTCGACTTGTGGGACGGGTGCGACTAAAGTCACTCAAGCCTCGTGCTAATTCTTCCGCACGCTTAGGCGTGCTTCAGAACCCAAGCCTATTTCGATAGATGGCCTTACCTATTGAGCGACCTTAAACCCGATCCATAGGGAGCGTTTCACTGAGTTCAGGAAGTGCGACTTGGGCCTCTTATTCGCCTAATCTTTCTTGCCAGATGGGGTTTTTGGGTTTTCCTGGTCTGAAGATGAAAAAAGCGCTCATAACCGGGATTACAGGGCAGGACGGATCTTATCTAACTGAATTTCTTCTTCAGAAAGGATATCAAGTTCATGGGATCGTCAGAAGATCCAGTATGTTCAACCGGGCGAGAATCGAACATCTGCGTGGGAACTCCAATCTTGTTCTACATTACGGAGATCTTACCGATTCGAGCAACTTAAACCGGATTCTGGAAAAAGTTTCTCCGGACGAAATTTACAATCTGGCCGCACAATCCCACGTGGGAGTTTCCTTTGAAGTTCCGGAATACACGGCAGAAGCGGACGCGGTCGGAACACTTAGAATTTTAGACGCGATCAAACAGATCGGAGTGAAGAGCCGCTTTTATCAGGCGTCTACTTCCGAACTTTACGGAAAGGTGCAGGCGATTCCACAGACGGAAACGACTCCTTTTTATCCAAGGTCGCCTTACGCGGTCGCAAAGTTGTATGCGTATTGGGCGGTCGTAAATTACAGAGAGGCGTTCGGAATTCACGCTTCCAACGGAATCTTATTCAATCACGAGTCTCCAAGACGGGGAGAGGGTTTTGTAACGAGAAAGATCACGATCGGAGTCGCCAATCTTCTCGCGAAAAAGGGCGGACCGATCCAACTCGGAAATATGGACGCAAAAAGAGACTGGGGATACGCTCCGGATTACGTCGAAATGATGTGGATGATGCTCCAACAACCGGATGCGGACGACTACGTCGTTGCGACAAACGAAACACATACCGTAAGAGAGTTCGTGGAAAAGTCTTTCGGATTTACCGGAATTCAAGTGCGTTGGGAAGGCAAAGGAGATTCCGAGAAAGGGTTCGATACGAAGTCCGGACAACTACTCGTGGAAGTGAATCCTAAGTTCTATCGTCCGACCGAAGTAGATATATTGATCGGAGATCCGGCTAAGGCGAAAAAAAAATTAGGTTGGGAACCGAAGGTTAAATTCGAAGAGCTCGTCAGGATCATGACCAAGGCGGATTGCGAATTGGTAGGAATCAAACTCTAAAAATATACGTTTCAAGTGATTAGGGTTTAGAACTTTACATACATTACAATTATATATTGTAAAGCCTAAACCCTGACTCCTAAAATGTAAGAGTTCCCACATTTCTAAGATTTTGGGACAAGCTCTTTATCAAAAATGTCAAGCCGGGTAACCCCGCACCCCACAACGCGCCCCTTAGGAAGAGTTGTGTTGAGTTTCTTCAACACACTTGAAACGCGAATCCGTAGAAAGCGTTTCATTGAGTTCAGAGAGTAATCACTTGAAATAGGAGGTGGAAAGGGCCGGAGATTTTTCTAGTATCAGAAAATCATACTTTTTGCAAGTACAAATATGATTCTTGTCGGAATACTTGCGTTTTAGAATTTAGACTAACACTCCGTAGACGATTATGAAAATTCCCACTAAATTCGTAATCACGCCGATCGCACCCAAAGATTTTCCTAAGATCGGATTTTCTTGAAACTCATCCTTGATCCCTTGAAGCCAATTGGCCGTGTCTTTCAACGCCAGGAATGCGGAAGAGATCGCAAAGAGGGACGCACCGATCAACGCTAAAGTTTCGGAAAAGTTCGCATGACGAAACGCGACTACCAAACCTAAAAGCATAGCGCCTTGCATCAACGACCCGATATGCGCCGCTTGTAAATAACGCGAAGGGAACTCTGCTTTCTTTCTTGCGAGAGCATAAGGAAAACCCGTTAAACTGCCGTATGCGAGATTTAAAACACCGGCAACGATTAATATCTTTTCTGGAAGGAGCATATTGTACCTCGTTAGCGGCAAAAATAACAAAGAAATCGGATTTAGTCTATAAGAATCCGTTTGAAGGGTTCGCCAAACTTTCAACCGTCGAACTCACGTTAAATAAAAAACCCCGCCGTTTCCGACAGGGTTTTGTTTCCATTTCGTTTGAAAGAGAGAGTTACGGTCTTACGGAAATCACTTCGTCCTTGTTAACAAGATTTACGATGTGTTTGTATTCCGGAGAATCCTTTCCGTATTTCAGCTCGGTAGCTCTCAGAAGGTGAACGTTTTTCTTGTAACGATATTTGAACATCTGGTCTTCAGAAGCCCCGCCGTTTTTCTTAATCATGTTCTCTTCGAAAGCGTAACAACTTGCCAGATACTTGTGAGCGGGATATTCCTTCTCATTCTCATCGATCTCGATATAGAGTTCGAGGATAGGGATACATGCGGAAGATTTTGTAAATCATACTCAGTGAGAATCCACGATCTGTAAGTATCGGACAGAAGTCTTTTGAATTCCGGTCTTTCTCTCAAATCCGGGTTTTTGATTTCATCCAAATGATTGATCGATTTGGTGAAATAGTTCAGAGCCTGTTGTTTCGCAACGAGTTTCTCGCGGGAAACGACACGATCCTCTCTTGCTTTACGATCGACCTTTTGCCAATACCACTTTTCATCGAGACGTTTTTTCTCGGCTTCTTCTTTACGGTATTGTTCGACAGATTCTCTCATTTTGAGAATCGTGTTTACCCCCGATTGGTAGTTGGATAATGCCAGCCTAAATTTGTTGTTAGCGAATGCCTTGGAGAGCTGGTGGAGTTCTTGGAAATTTTTATCATAGCCCTTAAAATCAGGGTTTTTCCACAGAGCTTCTTGTTCCTGGATTGCTTTTTTACGACGTTTCTGCTCTTCCGTGAGGTTCTTATCATCGTCTTCGGGAACCAACTCGCCTTTTAGCAGCTCGTCAATTTTTTCTACAGCTTCACTGGCTTGCTGATTACCGCCCTGATTGTTTTGCTGAGCTAAAACAGACAGGTTGAGTCCCAGCACGGCCAGAAGAATGAATATGCTTTTCATCACCTTCATAATGCTCACACCTTTTACTTCTCTTTCAATGGATTAGGGAAAAGGTACATCCTGTGCCTTCTCTCCTATATAACTATCGGACTTCGATTCCGAGATATAAACTCAGAGCGAATTTTTTTTCCACTTTATTCCGGAGAAGGGACATAAACCCTCAAAATCCGGGAATTCAGAAGAATCTTTTGTACTTTTTGGAAAGTTTTCCTTAAGTCAAAAGCTTTCCCTACTTTCTATCCTTCCTTTGATTTTTCCAGCAGATTCTGTTTTCAGAAAAGGTTTTCCTTCTTCCTTTTGATGAAAAAATTGGAATTACCAGTATGATTCTTAAGAATTACACACCCGTCCGAGAAGGAACCCCCGATTGCCCGCAATGTGCGGGAGTGGGATTCTCACTTACCGAGAATGTTTCCGGAACTCATTCGGGCGTTCTTTCGATTTGCCATTGTATTTCCGAGAATTGTCCCTGCAAAGGCAAACCTCCTTGGAGAGTTTATGACGAGGCGCTTGGCAAAATGATTCCTTGCGTCTGTCATAACGCGAGAATGGAGTTGGGGCACATAGAAACTATATTCAAAAAATCTGGAATTCCTCCCAAATATATTTATAGGACTTTGGATCAAACCGATCACAGCGCTTCGGTTGGAATTTCTTTTACGATCGCTCATAGCTGGGCAAACGACCTCGTTCATAAATGGACCGATCCGGATTTTAAACCGCACGGATTGTATCTTTGGGGAGGTCCGGGAACCGGTAAGACACTTTTGGCATGTATCATACTCAACGAATTGATTTTTAGATATAAAACAAATTGCAAGTATGCGAAAATCAACCGGGACTTTCTCAACACGCTGAGGGAAACGTATCAAAAAGATTCCGAAACTCACGGGATGGAAAAAACCATCGAAACGTTGTTTGCCGAAGTCGAAGTACTGGTGCTGGACGATTTTGGAGTTCAGAAAGAATCCGATTGGTCGAACTCAAAATTGTACGACCTCATAGACGCAAGATACGAACAGGAAAAACTCACCATTCTCACGTCAAACACTTCTCCGGCGGAATGGAAGGATAAGGCGGAAGGAAGAATTTATTCCAGGCTTCGGGAAATGACGGAAGAAGTGCATTTGGAATGCGCCGATTACCGTCTGAAACTTTCCGAATCCGGAGGCAGAAAATGAAAGAAGCGTTTCTTTCCTTGGGATCCAATCTCGGAAATCGAGCGGAGTTTTTAAAGATCGCGGTTCGTAAGTTGAAAAATGCGCTGGAGATCGAAGTCTTAAAGGAATCGCAGCCTTTGAACACGGTCGCCTTGGAGATAACGGATCAACCCGACTTCTTAAATCAAATTCTAAAAATTGAAACTAGTTTCAGCCCCGAGGAACTTTTGGAAGTTGTTCTTCGTATCGAAAAGGAAATGGGTAGGGTTCGAGAAATCGACAAAGGACCGAGAGAAATCGACATCGACATCCTTACGTACGACGTCGTTACGATGCACACTCGCGATTTACATCTTCCTCATCATTCTCTTTTTACTCGTCCTTTTATCCGAGAAATTTTGGAAACGATCGGTGAAGGTTCCTTATGCGAACGTTTTACGGGAGGCGAGTATGAAAAACATACATAAGATTTTTTCTCCTGAAAAGAAAGGGAAAGAAAAAATTTCCATAGTTACGTGTTACGATTTCAGCTTCGCGAGAATTCTGAACGAAACGCCGATCGATTCGATTCTTGTGGGCGATTCTTTGGGAATGGTTTTCCAGGGAAATTCAAGCACTCTTCCGGTGACTTTGGATGAAATGATCTATCATACGAAAGCGGTTCGTAGGGGCGCTCCCGATAAATTTCTAATCGCGGATCTTCCTTTCCTAAGTTATCAAACTTCCATCGAAGATGGGATTCGTTCCGCCGGAAAAATGATGAAGGAAAGCGACTGCGACGCGGTTAAAATAGAAGGTGGGTCGGATTTTATCTGCGAGTTAGTCGCCATTCTCAAACAAATCGGAGTTCCCGTGATGGGACATTTGGGACTGACTCCTCAGAGCGTTCATGTGTTTGGCGGTCATAGGGTTCAAGGAAAGGGAGAAGAATCCGGCGCGAAACTTTTTCGCGAGGCGATTTCTCTTTTCGAGTCGGGAGCGTTTTCCATCGTTCTGGAAATGATTCCCGCGGAGCTGGGCCAACGAGTAAGTCGGGAAGTGGGAGTTCCCACAATCGGAATCGGAGCGGGTCCCGATTGTGACGGACAAGTTCTCGTGTTAAACGATTTGCTCGGATTGGATGCGAATTTTCAGCCTAAGTTTTTGAAGAAGTTTTCCAATTTGCATTCTATCGTAAGGGACGCGATCGGAAATTATGACAAGGAAGTAAAATCCGGAGAGTTTCCGGGGAAAGATCATAGTTTCTGATGAATTCTTGACGATAATCGGAAACATAGAAGGTTGTTAACTTAAGGGAGAATATCCCATTTTGGAGTGAAGTGTGGACATAGTTGAGTTAGAAAAAGGCCATCCGGAAACGGAGAGCAAAATTAAAGAACTGGCAAAAGAATGTGGAAATCAAACCGAAATCATTCGCGGCGCCGCCGTATCCGATACGATTCATTTTATCGGAGATACCCGCAAAATTTCCGAAAAAGAAGGCTATGTCAAAGAACTTCCCGGAGTTGCTAAAATCTGGAACGTGTCCATTCCTTATAAAAATATCGCAAAAACCGCAGCCGGTAAAAACGGAGAAGTGGTTCACAGAGAAACAAGAATCGTAGAAGTCAAAGGTCCCGACGGACTGGTTCGTAAATTCGGAACGGGGAAACATATCTTCATCGTGGGACCGGACTCTCCCCAAACATACGAACAAACGTTGACGATCGCGAAACAAGCGGTTGAACTCGGAAAAAAATACAATATTTTAGATCGAATTATCTTTCGAGGCGGGGCGTTCAAACCTCGCACTCGTCCTACCGACTGGAGAGGTTTAGGTTGGGAAGGGATTGCGATGATGGACAAGGTCAAAGCGGAAACCGGACTTCCTTACGTGACCGAAGTGATGGATCATACGATGGCCGAGGAAGTCGCCAAACACGCCGACATGATTCAGATCGGAACGAGAAACGCGCAGGACTTTGAACTTCTGGAAGCGGTGGGAAGAACCGGAAAGCCCGTGATTTTGAAACGCGGATTCGGAAACGAAGCCGTGGAGTGGTTTTCCGCAGCGGAATACATCGCTAATCAAGGAAATTTGAATATTATACTTTGTGAAAGAGGGGTCAAAACTCTTTTTATCAAGGAAGGTTATTGTAGAAATACTCCGGACTTAAACGTAATCACTCACGTAAAAAATCAGACGATTCTTCCCGTGATCTACGATCCTTCTCACGTTGCGGGAGACGATAAGATCGTGATTTCCAATCTCCTTGCTTCTCTTCCGTTCAATCCGGACGGATCGATCACGGAAACTCTCCACGTGGAAGAATTTAGAAAGGAACAGATGTGCGACGCCGCGCAAGCCCTTCTCATGAGCATTTACGAAAAAGCGGTCCAGTCGATTTTGAAATACGAAGAGGTAATTCGTCCGATTACGGATGACGCGGATTCTTATTTCCTAAAACGGAAATCGGGAAAGTGAACTAGTTGCGGAAAAAAAATCGGGTAACGAACAAACCGGTTTTCCTTGAACTTTCTTTCGTTTAACGTGGATTTTTATTTTTGGCGTGCCTCTCGCCAGAATATTCAGAAAATAGAATATTCTTTTTAGCCTGGGCTTCGAGTCGCGTGTCTCCAGGCTCGCGGATTCCCGCTCGTCCTCTTCGAGGACGCTTCGCGCCTTTCGACCCGCTCACGCGGGTTTTTTCGGTGTCATTGGATTTTGTTAGAGTTCTTACAAGGTCGGAAAAAAATCTATGTTTTTAACGATGATTCGTACGATTCTTTGGATTTTTTGGCGGGCATTGTGGGTCATATGGTGATTTTCAACCTACAAACTCCAAAAGCGTATTTTCACGGTTTTCGACGTGGGAATACACTCGTTTTCGAATATGATCACGATTACACCTCAAATAGTTTTAGTGAACTTAGAATTGAATATGAGGACGAGGAAGGACAACAAATCGTTCCAATGATTAAACGTGGTGAAAACGTGAAAATTACACAGGAAGATAGCAAGTTTGTGATCGAAAATTTTAATCCGAACGTAAAAAGTATAAATGTGATTTACGATCTTCAATATGATAGATTCTTAACCCCGTCTATGCTACATAAAGAAGAGATTATCTCTATCGACTGATTTGTATTAAAAAGTATACGGATTTGAATTTAAAAATTATAATATTAGAATATCCGTATTTTCTGTTTATCGGTATTGAACGACCAGCAGATCCGTATTTCCCGTTAAGATTTGACCGTCCAAATTTCCGTCCGTATTTCCCGTTGGATAGACGTTTCCGAGGTTGTCGGATGTAATTGCGGCCGCGCCTGTTGTAGCGCCGGCAACGCCTAAGAGTCTCGTCCATTGTTTTGTTCCGGCGTTATCATATTTGACCACCAACAGATCCGTATTTCCTGTTAGGACTTGGCCGTCCAGATTTCCATCCGCAGATCCCCCCGGATAGACGTTTCCAAGGCTGTCGGATGCAATTCCCCAAGCCTGTGTTGTCGCACCGGCCGCGCCCAAGAGTCTCGTCCATTGTCTTGTTCCGGCGTTATTGTACTTGACCACAAATAAATCCGTATTTCCCGTAATGATTTGTCCGTCTAAATTTCCGTTCGTAGATCCCGTTGAAAATACGTTTCCAAGAGCGTCGGATACGATTCCATATGCCTGCGCTGCCGTACCGGCCGTGCCTAAAAGCCTCGTCCACTGTTTTGTACCCGCGTTATTATATTTGACTACAAATAGATCCACATTTCCCGTACGGATTTGACCGTCCAAATTTCCGTCCGTAAATCCCGTTATATATATGTTTCCAAGACTGTCGGACGTAATCCCGTAAGCCTGTGTGTTTGCGGCCGCCACACCTAAGAGTCTCGTCCATTGTTTTGTTCCGGCGTTATCATATTTGACCACAAATAGATCATTCGTTCCCGTAAGGATTTGGCCGTCCAAATTTCCGTTCGTAAATCCCGCTAAATACATGTTTCCAAGAGAGTCGGATGTAATTCCGAAAGACCGTGTGGTTGCACCGGCAACGCCTAAGAGTCTCGTCCATTGTTTTGTTCCGGCGTTATCATATTTGACCACATATAGATCGTCAAGTCCCGTACGAATTTGACCGTCCAAATTTCCGTAAGTCTCTCCCGTTATATATATGTTTCCAAGACCGTCGGTTACACTTCCCCTACCATACGTTAATGCACCGGCAACGCCTAAGAGCCTCGTCCATTGTTTTGTTCCGGCGTTATTATATTTGACCACAAATAGATCATTCGTTCCCGTAAGGATTTGGCCGTCCAAATTTCCGTCCGTATGTCCTATTGTATATACGTTTCCAAGAGAGTCGGATGTAATTGACGGACTTAACGTTGTTGCACCGGCTGCACCTAAGAGCCTGGTCCACTGCTTTGTTCCCGAATTATTATTCGGAACGTTGCTATTGGGATTATTGTTATCGTTATTGGTATTGTTATTATTCTTCGGCAAAATGATGCCGAACAACACTGCTTGCACGCTACACGATTGGTCCCAGAGGGAGCATTCAAATGACGAACAGTTGTGTGCAGAAAATAGAATACAAAAGACAACGATATTGAATTTTATACGATCAAAGATCATTGATTTCCCTTTTAATTCCAAGATTTTTTGTCTATCGTATTTGAAAAGGAATATGGAGCGCGGCGAAGCGATAACGTAAGATAAAACGTCATTTCAATAAGCTTCTAATGACCGGAAAAGAATCTATTGAATCTCGAACTTTTTCTTGAGCTCGTCTCTAGTTTGTTCCCAAAGTGTCGACGTTTTTAAACTCAGCGTATAGGACTGATTCCGATCTCCGGTTTTGAGAAAATGTTCCGCTTCCGCGACTAAGGCTCTTAAATCTTCCAATCCGAAGTTAGCGGAAACACCTTTCGTTTGATGAAGTTCCGCCTGGAGTTCCGTGTCTTTTGTTTCTTCCGAAAACCGAACGATGTTTTTTACTCGAACTTCCATGTTTGCGAGAAGTGATTCGACCATTTCTTTGAGCCACGCGGCTTCTTCCTCATCGTCCCCTTGTTTCAGAGAATCCAGTCTGTTCCAGTCCACAAGCATGTTTGCGACCTCGTTCTAAGTTTTTCCTTTTATACACGCTAAGAAAGGCTACTTTTCAGTAAACATTACACTTGTTCAAGACATCTTTAAAAGCTTGAATAAAAAAGCCGAGTCGATTTTTGTATTTTAGAACCCAAGCGAGGTATAAATGAAAATACATCCGACTGCCGTTATCGACCCGAAAGCGGAGTTGCACGAATCCGTCGAGGTCGGTCCTTATTCCATTATCGAAGGACACGTTTCCATTCAAGAAGGCACCGTAATTGAGAGTCACGTAAAGATTTCTGCGGGTTCCGAAATCGGAAAATTCAATCGTTTTCATCACGGTGCCGTGATCGGAGCGATGCCTCAGGATCTGGGATTTAATCAACAACTTTTAACTAAAACCGTTATCGGCGATCATAATATTTTTCGGGAATATTCAAATATTCATAAGGGAACCAAAGAGGATTCTCCGACCGTAATCGGCAATCATAACTATTTTATGGGAAGTACACACCTCGGTCACGATAGTATTCTAGGAAATAATAATATTCTTACGCACGGTTGTGTGTTGGCCGGTCACGTAACTTTGGGCAGTTTTGTGTTTATTTCCGGTTTGGTGGCGGTTCATCAGTTTTGTTTTGTAGGAGACTACGCAATGGTCGCGGGACTTGCAAAGGTCGTTCAGGACGTTCCTCCTTATTCCACGGTCGACGGGAATCCGAGTACGGTTGTGGGACTGAACAGCGTCGGTATGAAACGGGCCGGTTTTTCTCCGGATGTAAGAAACGCGATCAAACACGCTTATAAAGTCATCTATCATTCCGGAATTCCCACCAGAAAGGCGTTGGACGAACTGGAAACTTCCGGGAATCTGATCGATCCAGTTAAGTATATTATAAAATTCTTTAGAGATAGCGATCGGGGAGTGACGGATCACAGGTGAGATTGTTAGTTACGGGAGGCGCCGGTTATATCGGAAGTCACGTAGTCGCGCTCCTTCTTGAAAAAAAACACGAACTTTTAATCGTAGATAATCTCGAAAAAGGAAACAACGCGAATCTTTTTTCGGGACCGGAACTGATTCAAGGAAATATCCAAGACGATTTCGTATTGGAAAAGGCCTTTTCAAAACCGATCGACGCGGTCTTTCATTTCGCCGCGTGGAAAGCCGCGGGCGAATCGATGACGAATCCTTCCAAATACGCGCTGAATAACATCAATGGAACTCTCAAACTTCTCGCCTTTATGGAAAAGGCGGGAACGAAGAAGTTTATTTTTTCCTCTTCGGCGGCGGTCTACGGTTCTCCGGAATATCTTCCCATCGACGAAAAACATCCGGTTCATCCTGAAAATTATTACGGTTATACGAAACTCGCGATCGAACAAAACTTGAAATGGTACGAGGCCCTCAAAGGATTCAATTTTGCTGCATTACGTTATTTTAATGCGGCAGGTTACGATCCCAAAGGAAGGGTTCGGGGTTTGGAAAAAACTCCCGCGAACCTTCTTCCGATCATCATGGAAACTGCGGCGGGTATGAGAAACGAATTCGAAGTGTTCGGAACCGATTACGAAACTTCGGACGGAAGTTGTGTTCGGGATTACATCCACGTAACCGACTTGGCAAAGGCGCACGTTTTGAGTCTGGAATATCTCGATTCCGAAAAAAAATCTCTTACGGTCAACTTAGGTTCCGAAAAGGGATATTCGGTTTTGGAAGTGACCCGTCTTGCGGAGGAAGTGGTAGGAAGGCCGATCCCTCATAAAATTTCGGGGAGAAGAGCGGGAGATCCCGCGAAACTTTTGGCTTCTTCCGCGACGGCCCAACGTTTGTTGCAATGGACTCCGGAATACAGCGAGGCTAAAACTCTTCTCAAAACGATGTGGGACGTATATCAAGATCCGGCTTAAATCAACGAATCGATCCGCATTCCGGATTTACGGAAGTCGCGTATTCCAAAGGGAGGTTTTGTAAAAATTCTCCCCCTGAGAATTTTCCTTTGAATTGAATTTTTCCCTCTTTAAACAATCGAACCCAGTCGTCTTGTAGTTTGTTTGCGATCGGCGCGTAAGACCAATGCCATTTTTCCTCGTTGTAACCTTTGTTTCCTCTCAAAGTTTTCGGGGTATAGGGTTGACAGAAGCCGAAACGTTTTGCGTTTTTCGACATCCAATTGTAGAACTTTTCGCCTCTTCCGCCTTTTTCAAAATAAGAATTTTCTAATGCGTTTAGATCCACGTCCGTTCCCCAGTGATGTCTCGAAGTTCCGGGCGCGCTTGAAAATTCCAAAATCAAAGAGATGATTTCCTGAGGGGTTTTTCCTTTTACGGGTTCTCTCATCTTTCTTTTTCCGGAATACTTTTCCTCCCAGATTCCCTTTTGATCCTTGAAGGAACGGAAGGCCGACACGATGAAAGGCTTTTGTTTTTCTTCCGGATTTTCCCTTTGATAGGTTCGGACAAGTTCCGAAAGTTTTTCTAAAACTTCCTTTCTAAGATAATGAACTCTGGTTTCACCCGGATTGGAATAAGCGGTTAATATCGCTTCCCGTTTGAAGTCGCCTAGGACGTAGGCTTCGTTGGAAACGTTTCCCGTTTGAGAAAAAATCGCATTTTGAAAAAAGAAAATCAAAAATATCGAACGCAAACTTTTCATACCTGTTTGTCAGGATGCAAAATTCCAAGTCGCTTGCAATGGGTTTTTGCCGAAAATCATTCTCAAAATTACGGCGTTCCGTTCGAACCGATTCTTTTTAAAGCGCCGTAATAAGGATTGAAATATTCTAGAATACGGTATGTTTGGTGAATCCGCTTCCGGGACGACGGCAAATTACTTTTGATTTCAAGAAGCGTGTAGAGATTTTAGTAAAAAATTTGAGGGAGATATTTCCAATGAAAAAACGTTTTATCGCTTTTCTGATTCCTTTTCTTTTGCTTACAAATTGTTATCTTTTTGATACGACCGGGTTTTCCGTTCCGGATACCGTTTCGGGAAAAGAAGCGAAGGATCAAATTCTTACCAGTGCTTTGATCGGCGCGGTCGCATCTCCCGATAACACCGCGATCCTTGCTCTGATTTCACCCCAGCTTGCAAAAGTGGAGGAGGGTCGTTATTACAAAAAAGCGGAGGTGGATGATTGTGCGAATATGGCTTTGATCATCAACATCGTCACGATCAATATCGGAGGTTTTACTTGTAATCTGGAACCGAGAGAATACGTTATCTGGAATGTGTATTAGTGGTAAGTTGATTTACAGAATAAGGAAATTGTACTTTGTTAAAGTCTAATTGCTCTATTAGAAAAATGTAACTGAGTTCTGAATTGGAAGCGGCCGCATCCGCGAAAGCGGCAAATAACAAACTGAAATCAGAGTCGGGCGGAGAAAGGGCTTTCGCGGACCGCGCCGACTCCGGGCTCGCGGGGATCCGCTCGGTCTTCGCGCAGAATATATCCATCGTGTTTTGAACGAAACGATTGAGAGGCGCTCAGACCAGGCCCTGCGTGTCGCTTGCGGATTGTAAAAGAAGGAAATTTTTCTCTTATAAATTCCGGTTCGGGTTTGTAAACATTTTAGAAATTTCGAATATTGTAGCGCCCTAGAAAAAGTTGTCAGGGTTAAAATTTTTCCGATTTTATCCGTAACGGACACGGAAGAGATCCGAGTTTATCGATCGTTTAAAACGCGGGAGTTCCCACATTTTTGTGAAACTCGGCTTCTCGTTTCTATTGGCGCTCGACGAGTTTTAGGACAAATTCTAAAAATGAAGGCAAATCCATATTTTTGAGTTTATTGAGGTATAATCCCCATAAAATCCAACTCAATTTATTTGTAGTTCGGTTGAATTTCTAACATCCTCAAAATATTGCTTTGAGCTATTGTCTCTAAATGAAAACTATCAATACCATAGTGTAACTTGTTGGGTTACAAAATTAAGCCATTTAATCATTAGGGTTTAACCGTTCAAACTTTCGTTTAACGAAGCGAGGATGCGAAGACTAATTATCACAATTCGAATTCCTTTAATTTTGCAAAATACCAGGGAACGGGTTCACAACCGTTCTTTTCATCATTTGCATATTCAACAAGTTTCTCCCAATGTTCTTCACTTTTAATCAATCCAAAATCGTTGAATTCAACTTTAAATTCCTTTTTGAATTCGCCTTCCAAGTCGTGACATTGAAGCGAATGAAAGTTTCCCGACATTTCGACACCGATCAAATCAAATCCTACTATTTTTCCGAGTTCGGATTCAACCTCTTCCCGCCTGATTATTTTTCTGATACCAATTTCTCCGCAGTGAGGACTATTCGGATTAAAATCTTCAATTAGTTTTTTCGCTTCTGATTCGGGTAAATACACCCCAAGTAAATGTATTTTATTAAGATGTGCGAAAAAGGTATTCTTATATTCCCTTGCGGCTTCTTTGGAACTAAAAGCTTCAATGTATTGCGTTTGCCCTTCGATATCTTTCAAATATGTCCAACTTTGAATTTCTTGAATGGTTTGCAAATCAATCGCAAATGATTTACAAGCATTAATCGTATCTTCCTCACTGCAAGTCCAGGAACGAGCGAAATTATCCATTAAACTACTATTTAAACATGTGCTGCACGTATAAATTTCCCTATCTACTAATGAACCGTAGTTTAACTTTTTTAATTGAATCAGGTAATAACCAAGTAAGTGATATTTCATAATATGATTAATAATTTTTTAGCTTTCGTTTAACGGAAGAGACTTTCCGACATTCGCGGTTCTGGAGTGTGCCTAAATACGCGGAAGAATTGGTACAAGGCTTGAGTGACCTTAGTCGTGTTCCGTAGACCGAGCGACAAAGCGAATGTGTTAAACCAAATTGAGCCCCACAGCGACCTGGACAACAAAGTTATTTGCAGTATGATCCCTATTAGAAATAATTCCGAATTATTTTTTCGGAAAATACTTTGCACCGTCTAAACCAATAAAATCTTCATCTTGAGTCTATAATGTCGCTTTATATTTACGAGCTGTTGCCAAGATAATGCTATCAGCCATCGGGATTTTATGATCTTTGTGTCTATACCGCTAAGAAAACCTTTAAGCTTCTTAATTGGCTCAATCGGTATCAGTTCAATTCCTATAAGAAATCACTTCTAAATGGTTTCCGACTTTTATCCCTGTCCTTTCACGAATCTCTTTGGGGATTACTATCTGAAATTTTGGAGATATGATAACTCTACTCATATATCGATAAAACTATCATAAGATAATTTGTCGATCGATAAGTTCCGATCTAAATTTTTCTATTTCTTTTTAACAATTCATCTAATTTATCTTTATAACAACTTATGGGATATCCGTGAATCATCGTAAAATCCAATTGTCGGCTTTCGGGTAAAGCATTCTTATAAGCTTCAATATCATCTATATACTTTAATTCTAAATTTATAAATTGATTTTTATCATTAGCTTTTTTAAAACTCTTCTCCAAATCATAAAGATTTTCGAGTTTTTTAATTAAATCATCTATTCGTTCTTTTGATAAACCGGATTTTTCCATAATTAATTTTATCACTCCTGACTTTGTTGATTTTGGAGTAATACTTATTAATTTATCTTTTGATATTAATGGCAATGATATATCTCGATCTATTTCCATATAACCTGCTATCATCCATAAAAATATTGAACCTGGCCCAAGCGCAAAAGGTCCATTGAGTTTACCATCGATAACCTGACAAAGAACCTCTCCATTTGTATCTTTGACTGCAGGATGAAAAACAAAACTTCCATCACCACCGCTTATGGGTGATTGTATAGTGTATAAATCATAATCTTCGTCCTTCCATTTGGTTTGCTCAAGATTTTTCACGTTAATTCGATTATCAAAAGCAATTTGTCCGCCGTATACATTCTCTCCTTTCCAGATACCCATAGTTGCATGTTCAGAGAATATTCTTTTAACTGATTCAGGCCATTGTTCTATTTCTTTTTTATTCGCGGGCCCGGTAAGTTCAATTGAAACATTATTAATAAGCTTTACTTTGATATTTTCATCCACGTATTCGATACCTTCGATTTTAGAAAAAATCCTATGAAATAAATTCGAACTGGATGAGGTATCTAATAAAAGCTCTCTGAAATGTTCAATAATCTTTTCATCACTTTGGGTCCATTCTTTATTCATTTTATTGTCTCCCATAATATTTTAATGTACATTACTCATAACCATATAATAAAGCCCTAGCATTTTTCATGGAATCAGTGGTTTGCGATAAAATTAACGGTACTCAATTTTATAGAAATCAGTAATAACAAAATATCTTTCTCTTTTCTAAAAATAGTAAGCACAAAATCGCCTAACTACTATTAAGCGCTATTCATCTAACTTCCGAACTTGACGGAAGTTCATTCGTTTAGAACGACAACGACTAGTTCGAAAACAACAATCTTCCTTCGCTAAATCTTCCTCTAATTTCCTCTTTTTCCAAATCTCCCGGATTTCCGAACAAGGATGCGTCTTCTCTGGTAAGTTCGATCAGCTTGGAATCTTCCCGTAAGTCCGCGATTCTGAAATCCGGAAGACCACTCTGACGAACTCCCATCAATTCTCCCGGCCCGCGGAGTTGAAGATCGATTTCGGATAACGCGAACCCGTCGGAAAGATTTACCATCGCATCCAGTCTTACCTTTGCGTCTTCCGTGACTTTGGAATCGGTCATCAAGATACAAAAACTTTCCTGATCTCCGCGACCGACCCGTCCTCTCAACTGATGCAACTGAGAAATTCCGAAACGGTCCGCGTGTTCGATGACCATCACGGTCGCGTTGGGAACGTCGATCCCTACTTCGATTACGGTTGTGGATACGAGAATTTGAATTCTGTTTTTGGAGAATTCTTTCATAACTCGATCCTTCTCCGGCGTCTCTACTTTTCCGTGAACGAGCCCCACTTCAAAGTCGGGAAAAATTTCGTGTTTCAGAAGTTCATAGGCTTCTATGCAGGATTTAAGATCCACTTTTTCCGATTCTTCGACCAACGGATAAACGATGTAACATTGTCTTCCTGAAGAAACATATTTGCGGATGGATTTATAAACTCCCTCCCTTCGATCTTCCTGAAACCATTTCGTTTGAATCGGCATTCTACCTTTGGGTTTGGACTTGATCGTCAATAGATCCAAGTCTCCGTAAAGAGTGAGACAAAGTGTTCTCGGAATCGGAGTTGCGGTCATTGCGAGAATGTCCGGGTTCTTTCCCTTGGAACGAAGGGTTTCCCTTTGATCGACTCCGAACTTATGTTGTTCGTCTATGATTACAAGTCCGAGTTCCGAAAAAGTCACGTCGTCTTGAAACACGCTGTGCGTTCCAATGACAAATAACGTGTCCCCTTTTTTGATCCTGTAGAGTTTTTCGTATCGGTTCTTTTTGGGTTCCTTGCCGACGAGAAGTTCGATCCCTAAAAACGGCATATTTCCCAAAAAGGAAAGAATGGTCTGATAGTGTTGTCTTGCGAGAATTTCGGTCGGAGCCACCATACAAACTTGGATCTGATTGTCCGTATAACGTAAGGCCGTCAAAAGAGCGACTAACGTTTTTCCCGAACCGACGTCCCCTTGTAAAAGAACCGCGATCGGTTGTTCTTTTTTTGTGAGATCCTTGATTTTTTGGAGCGCTGAATTTTGATCTTCCGTGAGTTGAAAAGGAAGATTTTTTCGAACTCCGTTTGCGGTTTCCGAATCCGGCAAAGGCCAGAGAACGCGTTTGATCTTTTCCCTTTCCTTCTTTTTGTGTTCGATCAAAAGATTGAAATAAAACAATTCCTCGTATTTAAGTCTGTATCTCGCGTTATCCAAAGAACTTTCATCCGTCGGAAAGTGAATTTCGCGATACGATTTCTCCCTCGGAATCAGATCTCTTCGTTTAACGATTTCGTTCGGAAGGATTTCGGGAATTCTACCCTTCAATTTTTCCAGAGCCGAATAGAGAATTTTTCGAAATCCTCTGGAATCCAGTCCTTCCGATTTTAGAGCTTCGCCCGAAGGATACAAAGGAATGATTCTTCCCGAGTGGATCATTTCGGGGAGTTCCGCCAATTCTTCCTCGGGTTCTTGCTCTCGATCTTTGTTTTTGGAACCCGCTGAATTTATCGTATAAGTCGGTTTGATCGCGCTCGTTAAAATTTCATAGTCGGGATGAATGAGCTGAAAGCCCCGGAAGTATTCGAGCTTGCCAGTGGCGACTAACGTGGTGCCGGGTTGAAAGATCCTCTGAAAGAAATTCACCCCTCGAAAGAATACGATCGAAATCCTTTCGTTGTTTCTGGTTTTTGCGCCGACTACGAGCCTGGATTTTTTTCCATGGGCCAGATAAGCGTCCACGACTTCTACGATCAAGGTTACGGTTTCGCCCGTTTTCAAAAGGACGTTATCCGTAAGATTTCGATCCAGGTATCTTCTCGGAAAAAAATTCAAAAGGTCTTGAAGAGTGTGAATGCCTATGGACGAGAGGGTTGCGGCTTTGGAAGTCCCGACTCCTTTGATGACCGTCAGCGGTAAAAGAAGTTCGTTTTTTCCGTCCTTGTTTTCCGATTTAGAGACCGAGTTCTTCATCCTTGATTTCAGTCGGAGCCCATTCCGGATTTGGGTTTTGCGGATTTACGTTTTGATTTTCCGTTAGAGTTTCTTCGCCGAGACCCAGATAACAATATCTGCATCCGTAAATTCTCGCGTGTCTTTTGATACCCGGAGAAGGGGGTTCCGCAATTACGGCATATAAATATTCCGTTTTTTGCATGTATTTACCGCAGACGGGACAGATCCTCGGTTTGGGGAGATTTGGGTCCCAGCTTTTACCGTAGACTTTTTTAGGATCGCCGTATTCTTTCGAAACGCCGTTCTCTGCGTCTCTTTTTTTCTCGGCTTTGTCGATCCTTCTCGTATCAACCGAGTAAAGCAGATGAAAGAAAACCGCGGCCACTCCCAAGCAGAGCATCACGGTTAAAAATCCTGTCATTGTTTTAGATAGTCCTTAATTTTTGCGGCCATCGTGGAAGGAAGACCGATTCCTTTGTCCTGCAATCTGTGAGAATATTTATGAAACGAATACGTATGTTGGGAAGTCTGAACGATTCCGTCAAAACAAACTTCTATGGATTCTTCCAAAGATTTACTCAAAGGAATATTGGAAGCGATCCGTTGTTCGAATTTTCGGAGGAGCTTACGATTGACACCTCTGCAAATCGATCGATAGAAACAGAAACGAATTAAAATTTCCGATTCGGTTTGTTCGTCTCGAATGTCCTGTTCCAACTGATTGAGATTGATACAATCCACGATCTCGAGTTTATACGCATCGGTGTTGTGTTCGTAAGTAACGAGATTCATAAACAAATGTTTGAATAAGGAAATCTTATAACAATCCTCCATTCCGCACTCGCCCATTTTTGAATTTTCGCATTGGGTGTACATCACAATATCTGTGTCCGATTCGGCTGTCGCCTGACCGAAGTTAAGCGAACCGAGAATATCGAACGCGACTACGTCTCCGCCGAAGTTGATCAATTTGGAGAATTTTTTAAAGTCTTCGATTCTTTCTCGAGAGACGTTGGTTTCGTGAGACCGGAAATATCTTTTTAACCCGGTGAACTTTTGGATGATGGGATTGTTTTTGAAACCTGAGATTGTCATTGTCAGACTCTCACAAAATCTTCCGCCGACACCTCCGAATCTTGGCTTACAAACGCAACCGAAGGAACGTTCTTCTTACAATCTACATCCATTAAGAGGCGAATTTTGTGGTCCACCAGTCTATTCAATTTTACGGTTTCCACAAGTCCATTTTCTAAAAATATTTCCGAGAAAAATCCTCCGGGTTGAAATCCGAAAACCGAATCCACGGCCCCGAAGTTGGAAGGATTTAAGAATACGGTTTTTCCCTTTTTGATGATTCCCTGATCTTCATGAACGTGACCCGAAACCACGAGCGCGGGAGTGTAATCGTCCAAGTATCTTCGAATTCCTTGAGATCCCACGTTTCCGTAGTTCGGAATCTTATCCAAAAATCCATAAGGCGGATTGTGAATGACGACTATGTCCGGTTGTTCTTCCTTGAAAAAATCCTCCGGCTCGCTGTAACTCTTACCGTTGCGCGTATATTCGTGAAACTTAACCGCCAACTTTTCGGGAATTCCGGAAGTGAGGATCGGGGCGCCTCCGTAACCCGCAAACTTATAACCGTCTTGTTCGAAAGTTTTTCTGTGAATGTCCCTTTCATACAAGGCGCTGTACTGAAGATCAATGTCGTAGTTTCCGGGTAAAACTCTCACGGGAGCGCGGGAATATTTTTGAATGAGGATTTCTATGAGTTCGTACTTTTCCTTCATCGTCTTTGCGGCTTGATGAAAGAGAGTTCTGTATTCTTTAGATTTTTCTACTATATCCGGGCTGTATTTTTCGGGAAAACGGATCGCCCTTGTCGCATAATCGTAAGCGTTGATTTCTTCTTTCTGATCTTTGGAGATTCGATACATCTCCTCTTGAATGGTACAGAATTCTATAATACGATCGGTGCTGAAGAACGCTTTGTAAATGATATCTCCGGAGAAAAGATATAAATCGGCCGTTGTTTGCTGAAGAATTTCCTTCAGCCCTCTAAGACCGTCATGGATATCAGTCAGATAGATGATTTTCATTTCAATCGATCCGGAATTTTCCCGTCTTTTTTACGCTACAATCTCATAATAAAAAAGAGAAGCTGTAAACTCAATTTAGAAACGGGATACGGAATGTCCAACCTTTCTAAAGATTAGTCTCTCCACAAAAGGAGAAGGGAGTCGTGATTTTCGGAAATCGGTTCGATTCGAATGTATTCCGGACCGAAAAAATCGAGAAGCGGTTTTAGAATCGTTCCGGATTTAACGAACAAGAACACGTTTCCTTTTTCGGGAATCACCTTTTGAATCGTAATTTTTCCGGCGAGGTCGGGAATCTCCGAAAGAAAATAATCCATGTTCACGGTGATTAAGTTTCGAATACCCGTTAGACGAAGAATTTCCGGAATTTCCTCTACGATGGTTTCTAAAATCAATCTTCTATGAAATTGAAATACTTTCGAAAAAATTCGGATGGGGTCCAACTTTTTAGGAGTGTGACTGAACAAACGAAAGGAATGAATTTGAAAGCGAACCTGATTTTGTACCACTTTAACGGGTGTTAGCCTAACGTCGTAATCGACCGAATCCGTTTTTAAAAATCGGGACCAGAACAAACCTTGGATCGAAAAATGCCCGGTTAAAATGAGAACACCGTTTCCGGAATCGAATTCAAGAGATTCGAGAGGGTCGTCCGATTCCGCGATTTTTTTCTTCAGAATTTTATTCAGAGAATGGAGTTTGAGAGTGATTTTATAATTGCTCTTTTGGTTTTCCTTTTCGGAAGAATGTCCCGTAAAAAGATCGAACGGATTGAAACCTATGAGTTTCCTCAAATCGAGCATGGGAGATCAAAAATAGTTTGCGGGTAAAGAAGAGTAAACTAAATTATTGATTCCAAGTCGGGAATGATGATTTCGGAATCGATTCATGAAAGAATTTTTTTTCGACACGAACCTGTCAATGAGGAGCTTTCATGAAAATCGGAGTGATCGGATCGGGAAGTTTTGGAACCGCTTTGGGAAGTCTTCTGGCGGATAAGGGATACGACGTTACTCTCTGGTGTAGAAACGATTCTCAGGTTGAAAGTATCAACCGCGATCACATCAATAACAAACATCTTCCCAGTTTCACTCTTCCTGAAAAACTAACGGCGAGTAAGGATTTAAAAACGGTCGTTCAGGGAAAGGATATGATCGTATCTTCTCCGCCTTCTCACGCGTTGACCGAAATTTTAAGAGAGATCCGGGAATATTTACCGGAAAAAGTTCCCATCGTTTCCGCGAGTAAAGGAATTGAAAACGGAACGCTTCGTCTTGTTTCCGAAATTTTCGAATCGGAACTTCCCGAAAAATATCACGCGTATCTTTCGTATTTATCCGGACCTTCTTTTGCGAAAGAGATCATCCAAAAAGTACCTACGATCGTGAGCATCGCTTCTAAGAATGAAGAGACCGCTCGTAAGGTTCAGGAGATATTCAGTTTTTTGTACTTTAGAACCTATTGGACTCCGGATGTGATCGGGGTGGAAGTGGGAGGTTCTTTGAAGAACGTGATCGCGTTGGCGGCGGGAGTCAGCGACGGTTTAGGATTCGGACAAAACACAAGAGCCGCTTTGATCACGAGAGGACTTAATGAAATCACAAAGATCGGTTTGAAGTTGGGCGCGGACCCGATGACGTTTCTCGGGCCTTCCGGAATGGGCGATTTGATTTTGACTTGTTGCGGAGAACAATCTCGAAATCGAACCGTAGGTTTTCGATTGGGAAAGGGAGAAAACTTGGAACAAATTTTATCGAGCATGAACGAAGTTGCGGAAGGAGTGAAGACGACTCAAAGCGCTTATGAACTTTCTCAGAAGTTGGGAATTGAAATGGCGATTACGAACGAGGTTTATAAAATGCTTTACGAAGGTAAGAATCCGAAAGAAGTTGTGAAAGACCTTATGAAACGCGATCTAAAGAGAGAAGGCGTTTCAGCCTGATCGACCTTGAAGCTCCTTTCCTTTCAATTCCGTCTCTGCCTATTCTTGAGTTTTATATGTTCGTATTCGATCGCAGCTCAAACCAAACAGGAATTCGGATGGGCGAAAAGTTCGGAGGGTTTTTCTTTCAATTTAAACGGAAAAACCGTCTTTCAATCCAAGGACGAAATCAATTCCTTTCCCGCAAATCTAACGTTGTTGGAAAAAACGGATTATCTCCTTTTTGCGGGAGAATATTTTATTCTCAACAAGGACGTACGTCGATACGAATCTTTGTTAAAGCTTACGACTAACGCGGAAAGCGAACTCGTATTGGGGGGAATTTTTCTAAGAATATTCAAAGAATTGAATTTTAATTCCAAGGATTCTTCCCGCAATTTGCTGATTCAATTTTCAAAGAACGAAACTTCTCCGTATCTCAAGGAATTGGCGGAAGGTTTCGATCTTACCCTATTCGAAAAAAAAACTTCCGAAAATCTAAAATGTTCCAGAAAGTCCGCTTATTATTCGCTTTGTAAAACCCTGCGTTTAAAAAAATATCTTTCCGATTTTTCTCCGAATGCGAAATCGCACGAAAGGGAATATTTGAATTTAAACCGAACTCTGGCTCCGTTTCTGGAAGATCCGGAACTGAAATACATTCCTTTTTTGAGCAACGTTATCTACAACATCGCGGATCAACTCGCCGAACTCGGGCTTTCCAGAGAGTCGGTTCATTTTCAAAAGATTCTCATCATCTCCGAAAATTTGAGCGGAAGAATCATCGGATATTCCTATGAAAAACTTGCGTATTACTATCTGATCGGAGGGGATTTGACTTCCGCAGAGAAGGTGTTGGATTATATCCTCAAACATCATCCCGATTTAAGGACTTCTTATAAAAATCATTTATATCTAAAGTTAGGCACCATCGCTTATCTCAATCAGGAATATAAGAAATCTCTGGATTACTATTTGAACCTGGATTTTTTAGAATGGTCCTCGGCGATCCTCAATCCGTTTTTGGGGGAACCGATTTCCATCAACAGCGCGAGGGATTTGATTTCCATGGCGATCTGGAGATCGAAAAATTCCTTCAAAGCGGTCGACGCGCTCAAGTCCGTTTCCACTCCGAAAAATTTAACCGAAGACGATTTGTTTACTCGTCTTAGGATCGTTCAAATTCTGATGAACGACGAGCCCGAGGTCGCGGGCAAGATGGCGACCGAAATCACTTTCCTCGCTCAGAGCAAGGGATGGAAAAGGGTGGAATACGCTTCCACATTGTTGAACGGATTCATTCATTATAAAAAGAACGACCTGAGAAAAGCGATCATAGAATTTACGAAAGCGTACGGAATTTTAAAAACCGCCGACCCCGTTTATACGGAAGAATGGATTCGACTCACCGGTTTGTTCTATTCCCATAAAGAATCGAAATCCTTAAAAACAGTGAAAGGCGCTTTGGACCAAGCGGTCGCGATTACGATTCATAGAAGGCCCGACGATATGCTCCTTCAATTGAAGAATTATCTTCCGGTCGTTTACGGCGTAAGAGAGTTTACGGACGCTGCGATCGGTTATTATATTCTTCACGGTCATACGACGGAACTTCTGGGTTTTTTGTCGCGTTTGGAGCAGAAAGAGGCGATGGGCAACACGGCGTATCCGAACACTCTCGTTTCCATAATCGATACCAGCCGAAGAATTTCCTCCTTTCGGGGATTTTATCCGGGACCCAAAGAACATCTCAGTTCGAGTCGATCCCTAATTCGCCAAACGGAGGTTATACGACTTTTGGACGAATTCGATCCGTTTAGAAATCAAGAAATCAAAAAATCGCATAGTCCCGTATTGAGCGTTTTTGTGAGAGATAAAAGGACTTATATCTTTTGGAAACCCGGCGATTCTCAGGAACTGGAATTGAAGGAGATTCCTTCCGAGTCCGCTTCTTCGTTCACGGTTCAAGTCGTATTAAAATCTTTGATCGAATCCTTGTATAAAAGAGACAACGTTCAGATTTATTTGAACGTTTCGGGAATGGAATCCTTCGATTATCTAAAGAAGGAATTTCCGGACATCGATTTTAGATTGTTCGCTAAATTCAGCAGAAAGGACGACAAGATTAAGTCGGAACGCATTTACGTCTGCGATTGTAAAAATACGGACAACCTATCCAATTCCAATTTCGAAAAAGTAAGCTTCACTTATTTCGAAGGGAATAAATTACTCGCCGGAAATCATTCGATGATGGTTTGGAACTTGAAAGTGGAAGACGATTCTGCGGGAAGTTTAAACGAATATTCTTGGGGTTGCGGAGAGGAACAGATTCGTTTTTCAAGGTTACACAGACGTTATGATTTTAGGAACACACCACAGAGACTGATTTTTACGAGAGATTCCTTGAGCGGTAACGGTTGGAAAGGAAGGTCCGAAGATTTTTTGGATTGGGTTTCTTTTTGGATCAATTCCGGAGTATATAGAATGTACTATATCAAATCCTTGGACTTAAATTCGGAATCGGACATAAACCTTTTGGAAAAACTTTCTCAGGAAACGAACGAACCGGAAGCTTCGTTTCGAGGAATTCGGATTCGAAAACATATCGAATGAACGATGAAAAGATTGTTTTTGCAAAACGTTAGTTCCATAAAATCGAATGTTTTTTTCTTTTAAACGATCGACATTTTTCGCCAATTCAAAGACTCTATCCAGTAAGTCACATGGACCCCGAAGGTAGTCAGTTCTACATTTCAACGATATTCAATTTCCGTTCCTTAAACCCAAACACCGGGTTCATTCTAAATTCACACAATCATAGATCCAATCTGATCTCTATACTCCCACAATGGAACTAATCGGCTTTTTTATTATCGTTCTACTTATATTTGCAAACGGATTTTTCGTTTCCGCCGAGTTTGCGTTGGTTTCGATTCGTCCTTCGCGTTTGGAAGAATTGATCAAGGAAAATAAACCTCTCGCGTTCATCACGAAACGCGCGGCTCAAAAATTGAACGACATGTTATCCGTATGTCAGGTCGGAATTACGGTCGCCAGTCTTTTGTTAGGTTGGGTCGGAGAAGGATACGTTTCGAGATGGTTGACTTTTCTTTTGGAGATGTTCGGTTATTCCACGAGCGAGGCGACGATTCACGGTTTGGCGATCACGGTTTCGTTTACGATCATCACGTTTCTTCATATCCTTTTGGGGGAACTTCTTCCTAAAACCATCGCGATTCAGAACACGGAAACGGTCGCGCTTTTTATCAGTATTCCTTTATTCTTTTTTTATTATATATTTTATCCGATTACGTTTTTCTTAAACGAGATGACTTCCTTTCTTTTGAGGTTGATGGGAATTCAGGCGAACAAAAGTAGGATGATGCATTCTCCCGAAGAATTGATGATCATCATAGAAGAACAGAACAAACAAGGGAAGATCGATCAGGAAGAATTTCAGATCATCCAAAACACGTTTCAGTTTTCGGAACATCAGGCAAAGGATGTGATGACTCATCGTTTGAGCATCATCGGAATTTCGCACGATACCGCGATGGACTCTTTGATTTCGATCATCGCGGAACATCATTTCTCGAGATATCCGATCTACGAAGGAAATACGGATAAGATCATAGGAATCATTCACGTTCAGACGTATCTTACTTGGTTGTCCAATTCCAAAAAGGGAAGAAAGGAAAAAGTTACCGCGATCATGCAACCTCCGATTTTTGTCCCCGAAGGTCTTTCGATCGAAAAGGTAATGCAGAAACTCAGGGAAAACAAACAGCACATGGCGATCGTCATCGACGAATACGGCGGAGTTTCCGGTCTTCTTACTTTGGAAGATATCATCGAAGAAATTTTCGGACAAATCCGGGATGAAACTGACGATCACGAAACGGATCCGTTTCCCGCGCAACATTCGGACAGTTTTACGATCGACGGAGAGGCGGAGTTGGACGATCTGAAGGAAATTCTCGTAGGAGTCCAAGAAGAAGAGATCAAGGACATTCGTACGATTGCGGGTTTTATCCTCGGTCGTTTGGAAGATATGCCGGAAGAAGGTTCTACGATTTCCCTTCAAACCGGAACTCTAATCGTGGAAAAGATGGAAGGAAATAAAATTCTTTCCGTACGTTTTACGAGAGTCAGTTTAAGCAATAGGGCTCAGTCTAAAAAATAAAATCGGAAACCTATGTCCAATCCTGGAAAAGAAATACTCATTGCGGTTTCAGGAAGTATCGCGGCTTATAAGGCCTGTGAACTCGTACGCAATCTCACGAAAGAAGGTTATCCGGTGAGTGTGATCATGACCGCACACGCGACCGAGTTCGTCGGACCGATTACGTTCGAAGCGATGACCGGCAAAAAAGTTCGTGTCGATGAATACGAACAGGGAATGGCTCATATCGACGCGAAAAATTCCGCATCGGTGATCGCAGTAGTTCCAGCGACCGCAAATATCATCGGCAAAATGGCGAACGGAATTGCGGACGATCTGGTAACCTCCACTTATCTTGCGGCAAATTGCCCGGTGATCGTCGCACCCGCGATGAATCCGTTTATGTACGCACACCCCGCGGTTCAGAGGAACCTAAAACGATTGACCGATGACGGGGTGATTCTTGCGGACCCTTCCGAAGGTGTGGTCGTTTGCGGGGACGAGGGTTACGGAAAGTTAGCCGAAATTTCTCTGATTCAAAAGTTGATTTTGGACACGTATCGGGGAAATTCTTAGAGTAAGAGAAGTCAGAGTGGGGTTTTCCAAAGCAATCATTACATCCGGACCGACAAGAGAATGGATCGATCCGGTTCGATATATTTCGAACGCTTCTTCCGGTAAGATGGGTTTTCATATCGCGGAAGCGATTTCGAAATGGATTCCCGAAGTCGTTTATATTCACGGTCAAGTATTAGAAAATTATAAAGTTCCTAAAGGCGCTAAAAAAATTTCCGTGGAAACCACGTCCGATCTCTGCGACGCGGTTCTTAGTGAGATTCAAGCGGATACGATTTTGATCATGGCCGCAGCCCCGGCGGACTTTCGTCCACTCGATAGTAAGGAATCAAAAATCAAGAAGGAAGACGGAAGTGAGACCGTTCTTCTGGAGCTCGTCAAAAATCCGGATATTCTTAAAACGGTCAGTTCTAAAATCGCCAAAGAAGGGATTTCCGGCTGTTGTCTGGTGGGTTTTGCGGCGGAAACGGATTCCTTGGAAGAATACGCCAGGGGCAAACTTAAAAGTAAGAATTTGGATTATATCGTCGGTAACTACGTCGGTAAGAACGAAAAAGGTTTCGGCGAAGTGGATACTACCGTGTTTATTTTTTCCTCCGCCGGTAAGGCGATTAAAATCGGTCCTTTTTCCAAGGAAGTCGTTTCCGAAAAGATCGTCGAGTTTTTGAGAATCGAAAATCTTTCGTGAAATTGTAGTTAGGCGAAAGTTTTTGGCGAATTTTACACCTCATCATTATTTGAAATTTAGATTAAATCATAACCCAAAAAAGATTGTTCCCATAATGGGAACATGTAAAAAATGTCAATGTGAGAATAATTTCCAGAAAAATCTTACGAGATTTCTATGAAAATCCAAAATACTCAGCTTCGAAAACAGCCATTGAAGTCTGGTATAAAGAAGCTTCCAAATCAATTTGGACTTCACCAACAGTAATTAAAGAAAAATATAGGAATGCAAGTATTCTAAAAAATAGTAGGGTTGTTTTTAATATTCATGGAAACAAGTATAGATTAATCGTAAAAATACATTATAATCTACAAACTATATTCATACGTTTTATTGGGACACATGAAGAATATGATAAAATTAGTGCTGAGGATATTTAAATGGAAATTAAACCAATAAAATCGACCAAGGATTACGATTTCGCTCTCAAAGAAATAGAAAGACTTTGGGATGCAAGGAAAAATACGCCTGAATATGATAAATTAGATATTTTAATAACGCTTGTCGACGCGTACGAAAATAAACATTTTCCTATTGAGACTCCAGACCCAATTGAAGCAATAAAATCTGTTATGGAAGAAAAAAATCTCAAGAGCGTCGATTTAGGTAATTGGATTGGTGGTCGGAATCGGGCAACTGAGATTCTTAACAAGAAAAGAAAATTAACTTTAGATATGATACGAAAAATTAATAAAAAATTAGGGATCTCTACTGAAATTCTTATAAAAGATTATAAAATTAAGAATTCGGTATTAAAAAATAAGGTAAAAGCTTAATAAGTTATTGTACGCGCGAAACGTTGTTAGGCGACAGTTTTGCAAAAGACTACTTTAATATGAGAAAAGAATTTAAAAGAGAGCCAATGGCTATAATTAAGTCATGAAGTCTGTGGGATTAAGGGATCTTAAAAACAATCTAAGTAAATATCTTCATTTAGTGAAAGCTGGAGAGACAATCGTTATTACGGAACATGAGCAAGTAATAGCGGAAATTAAAAAGCTTTCTGAATTTCTAAATGATTTAAAAAAACGTTCTTATATTTATTTAGAGGAGCAACATCGAATAGGGAAAATCAAGTTAGCAAAAAGAAATAAATCACAAATTGATTCAATCGTTAAAAGATATGCTGAAAAAATGCCAAAAATAGATTTGGGAGCTATTCCCAAAGATTCTCGAACCGATCGTTTCTAAAGATGATAGTTTATATAGATTCAAGTG
The DNA here is from genome assembly GCF_000347175.1 of Leptospira alstonii serovar Sichuan str. 79601. Taxonomy (GTDB): domain Bacteria; phylum Spirochaetota; class Leptospiria; order Leptospirales; family Leptospiraceae; genus Leptospira; species Leptospira alstonii. The sequence goes on along the minus strand of NZ_ANIK01000052.1, from coordinate 30,297 downwards.
TTTTATTGTAAATCATCTTCCAAGAACGCACTTTAGATAAATCAATATACCAAAAGGACCGTTTAAAAGAAATGAAACACTATTTAAAAATATCATTCTTTATCCCGATTTTTCTCGTCTCTCTCCGATTGAATGGCGGATCTTTCATTGATAAACTCAAAGAAGGCGATTTAATATTTCAGGAAACTTTTTCGGAACAAGGCAAGGCTATTAAAATAGCTACCAAATCGCGATATACACACGTCGGAATAATCTTTAAATACAAAGAAAAACTAAAAGTCTTAGAAGCGGTCGAGCCGGTAAAAATTACTGAAATTCATAATTTTATTTCGAGAGGAAAAAATAAACATTTTGTAATTAAAAGGTTAACCAATTCGGAAACGATCCTAACCGATGAGAAATTAAAATTCATGAAATCCGTCGGGGATAAATATATTGGAAAACACTATGACATTTATTTCAATTGGTCTGATGAGAAGATCTATTGTACAGAATTAGCTTGGAAAATATTTAAGAAAGCATTGGACATTGAACTTACTGAAGATAAGAGATTAAAGGATTTCGATCTAAGTAATTCAACGGTTAAATATCTGATGAAGAAGAGATACGGAGAAAATATTCCACTAAATGATTTTGTGGTTTCTCCAGCTGATATGTTTTTATCTAAGAAATTAGAAACAATTATGGAAGTGAACTAAGTAAAAATAGCGCAGATACATCGCCTAACTGCGGCTTCTCGCGTCGTTTCGACATTCGAGATCTCCGCTCAGTCTCGCTTGGCCTTCTGCATATTGTTTTGTTGCTCCGGAGACACAATGTCGGCAAGCCTATTTCGTTGAGCGTATAGCGGCTAAAATTCAATTTGATAATAATGTTTGAGTTGAAAGCTATTATGAATGAAATTATAGGAGAAGAAAGATAAGGTAAAAGATTGATTTTTGGTCTAAAAATGATTCTGCGAATTATATCGATTATTCAAAGGCAAAAAAGTATCTTTCCCAAATTTAAAACCCACAACGAAAATGATCTCCTTGAGATTATCTGAAGCATTAATTGATAGATTGAAAGTTATGGTCAACAAGAAAGATATTCCATATCAATCTTTAATAAAGTGTTTGCTTTCGGATAAGTAGAATAAGAGCTTAAAAGATAGGGCGTCCTAAGCCGCTACCGCAACTAGTTTCCGCTTACCACTGGTGCTTGTCACTTTGAACTCGCGGACGTTGTCAATTAGCAATCGTTAGGCGACCGTTTTAAAAGTATAGAGTTCCTTTAAACGAACCCCGCCAGTTTTTCTTGATCTTGAGCGAGAAGGATTACCGATTCACAATAGGTTTCCCAATCGGTCCGTCCGGAAGCAAAGTCGAGATAAATGGATTCCAATAAGAGAAAAAACATAAATCACCTCTTTCCTATAAGATCGAACTGAATTCGGAATTTCCTTGAGTTCTTTTTCTTGTAGAAGATAATAGGGGTACCTCTTTTCTGTATTCAAATGTCGCTTGTTCTTTCCGAACCTCGGATTCGAATCCTAAAACAAACCTTGGAGTCCTCTAAAATACCCTTTAGGTCGGATGTTCGACTCGGAGTTTTGTCTTCGTTTAAGATCGGCGGAATTTGTCCGATGGTTGTCGAACCCGAAAATTCGGCGCAGGTCTTGGAAGCGCTTTCCATTTTTTATAAATCCGAAATACCTTGGAAGATACTTGGGGGAGGTTCGAATCTTTTGATTTCGGATCATCCCGATAACTTTATCGTCCTACGTTTGTCGGGGAAATTTAAGGAATACGAATCCTTAGGGGAAGGAAGATTTAGAATCGGCGCCGCTACGAACACGACGCCGACATTTCGACAAATTTCGCAATTGGGTTATACGGGGGCCGAATTTTTGAGCACGATTCCGGGATGGACGGGCGGGGCGGTGATTCAAAATGCGGGTTGTTACGGCGGAGAACTTTTTGACTTGATTCAAACTGTTGAATTTTTGAGAAACAACGAAGTATTCGTTCTTAAACCCGCCGAAATTAAACACGGTTATCGATTTACCGAATTTTTAAACGCAAAAGATTCCATCATTTTGGGAATCGAGATTCTCTTGAAAGAAGGAAATTTAGAGGAAATCGAAACTTCGTTAAAGGAAAAAAGGGACAGAAGAAATTCTTCCCAACCTGAAAATAAAAAAAGCGCAGGCTCTGTTTTTAAAAATCCCAAGATTTTTCGGGAGGACGGAAAAGAAATCAAAGCTTGGGAATTGATCGACCAAGCCGGTTTGAGAGGCCAGGCAAAGGGCGGCGCTCTGATTTCACCCGAACACTGTAATTTTATCGTTAATGTGGGAACTGCAACGGCTGCGGACGTAAACTATTTGGTTGAACTCGTTTTAGATAAGGTCTATCGAACAACGGGAATTCTCTTAAATCGAGAGATCGAATACTTCGGCGATGTGCCGTAACTTTCTTTTGGAGTTTTGATTGGAGTCGAGTAGATAGCTTCAAGGCGGAAGATAGTTTTTTCATTTTAAAACTTGTATCAAACCTTAAAAATGCGGGAACTCCTGCGTTTCAAGTGGTTAGATTTTAGGACTTTACAAGGGAGCGGTCCGGGTTGTTAACGTTCTAAAATCTTTAAATTGACGACACCGGTTTGCGGATCGCAGAGAATAAACTCGAGAGAGTTGATGGATTTATTCTTTAGACGCGTACATGGAAAGATCGGCTTCGTGAATCAATTCATCCAATTTCTGAAGAGAACCGACGGATGTTCCCCAAGTAAAATTAAAAGGGGGATCATTTGTCTTACATTTTCTCAAAAGAATCGACATCGCTTCCTGGAATCTATTCTCTGTTTGAACGATTTTTTCCCGATTCTCATGTTGAACGAGAACTAAAAATTCATCCCCGCCGATTCTAAAAATCTTATCCGTTCCGCGAACCACGTAACGAAGGACATTGGCAAAATGACAAAGAACTTGATCCCCCGTTTTATGGCCGTAAGTGTCGTTTATCATTTTGAAATCGTTTAAGTCCAGAAGAGCGACTAACGCAAGATGATCGTCCATTCTTCTGCCGGACCATTCATTCCTGAGATGATTCAACTTGTTACGATTAAATACTCCCGTTAAGGCGTCTCGGAACGCGAGAACCTTCGTTTCTTCGTATTGATTGGAGTTGGCTAAGGAAATCGCCGTAAAATCAGCGATTGTCTGAAGAATGACTAAATCTTCCGGCGAAAAAGAAGAACCGTCGAATCGATTTACCAATTCGATTACCCCGTAAATTTGACCCCTGAAAATCATCGGGACTGCGATGATCGTTTTCGTTTCAAAGCCGGTTTTTTCATCCACTCTTCTGGAGAATCTCGAGTCATTTCTTGCATCCTCCGCAAAAATCGGAGATTTTGATTGAGCAACCGAACCGGCGATTCCTTCCCCGGATTTTAATCGGATATTTCTGATACGATTGAGTTCAATACCTTCCGCGATTAGAAAAAATAATTCTCCGGAATTCTCATCATATCGCATAAGACTCCAATTTTCAGGACTGAAAAACAAACGAACTTCTTCCATTACGGCGTCTAAAACTTCCTGTTGTTCCAGAGAGGAGGTTATGATTTTTCCAATGGAGGAATATAGTTTTATCAGTTCCGGTTTCGGGTCTTTTAGTTCCATCGGCATTTCTTGCTCTCTGTCATTTTTTCCGTTTCAATGCGAGCCCTCATTTTAAGAAATTAAACCGTTATTTATCAAGATATTTCCAGGAAAATCGACATATTTTTATTTCATCAAGAATCTGATGTTGCTTTAGGAATGGTTCCGTGTTTTTATTGGAAAAATCTTTGAATGAACTTGATTTTGTCTTAAAACTTTCTATTTTAACGTGAATTCGATGTGAGGAAGTGAGGGCGAATAGAGTCCAGTTTTTGTATGCAAGAGTTGGACTGGACCGCGCTTGAACTCAATGTTGCTGCCTGCGGTTGCAACATATAATCGCTTTCGCATCGGTTATACAGAATTCACATTATATTATTAAAAACTAATGTTTTCTAAGAGATTTTCCCAAAGGCTGAGAAGAAATTTGCAGGAGTTCCCGCATTTCTAAGGTTTTGGGACAAACCTTAATCGTTCCCCTTGAGCAGAACGTCCTCGAATTCGGAACCTCTATGTGGAAAAGCTTGTTCGTAAAATAACGCCGCAAACAATTCGAAATCCTCGTCGATAGGCAAGGAGTTCTTTTCCCAATATTCGTTTCTTCGTTTGATCAGTACGGAAATCGTTTCGTCTTCGAGTGAAAATTCCTCTTCTCCTTCGTTCAATTTTCGAATCAGCCAGTTGAGATTGTAGATCGTATAAGGTCCTAAAAATTCCAAGGTGGCAATGGTCGGCTCCCGTTTCATCAGGGCTTCCGTATGAAACAAAGGGATTCTCAAATCGTATGCGTCCTTTGTTTTTAAGAAATATTTGTGATTTGCTGAGATCGATTCCAAAAAAGAAAAAGTATTTATATAACTGTTTCGAATCAAAGTTTCTTTTTCCGGATGACGAAGCATCACGTCGAGTACGTCTATAAATTCTCCCTTGGAAACCGCCTCTCTTAAGATTGCGTCCGCAGGTTCCGGTCTTGCAATCGGATCGATCAACTTTACGAATAAATACTTCACTTCGTAGGCAAATCTCGATTCTCTCGGAATGTAATATTCGATCCAAATCGGTTCTTTATAATATTGAATGAGTTCTTCTTTGGGAAGATCCGGGGTTGCGCTGAGAGATTTTAATTTCTTAACGTCATCCGTGATTACTTTTTTCCCCTCAACCCTCGTTCTGGATTTTTTGATCTGCCGTAGTTCCGACTTATTGAGTAAGGGTTTGGGTTTGAACGGCTCCATAGTATGTATATCGGTTTTGAGGAAAAGGAATCTAAGGGCCTGTCCCAAAACCTCGAAGAAGATTTGCAGGAGTTCCCACAGATTTTGTCTCCTTGGCGGTTACTAGGCTTTTGTAAGATTTTCCCATCGTTTAAAAACGTAGTAGTTCCCACATTTTTGTGTAACTCAATCTCACTCCCTACGGGTCGAGATAGGTTTTGGGACAGGCTCTAAATCCAAGTTTACGATAACTCTATCACATACCGCAGATTATCCGAATCTGAATATAAATTTGCCATTTGAGTTTTCCGTAAAAAGGTCGTTAAAAAATGTGGGAATTCCCACGAATTACGGAATCAGCTATAATCAACACCGTACGTATTTACTCGAAATGGGACTTAATCTGTGGGAACTCCCACAGAAATTCCTGTTTTTAATCGTTCTTATCCTGATGGTAAGCATTGAAAGGACATAATTTACGAAATTTGTTTTCTGAACACGGCACTTCGCAGAAAGATTCACGAGGTTAAAGAAAATACGCGATCCAAATTCTCAGGAAAAAACTAAAAGGATTCATCATTCCGGAATCGGCAAAACGAATCCTTCCGGATCGATCCAGAATTACAAAAGACGGATACGAGTTCACCTTCCATTCTTTCAAAAAAGAAACGTTCGCCCGAATGATCTTAAATTGAAGATCTTTTTCTCGTACGTATCGATTCAGTTGTTCCTCTGATTCCCCTTCTTCTACGCTGACAAAGGAGAAGCGGGAGCTGTTTTCCAATTGATGAGAATACCATTTGACCAAAGGAAGATTCGTGGAACAAACTCCGCACCAAGTCGCCCAGAAGTAAACGACGGTGACCTTAGGTTTGCAATCGAAACAACCACGGATCGCGCTTCCTCTAAGTGTGTCCAGTGAAATTCCGGGTTTGATGTCGGATGCTTTGAAGATCGATAGAGAGATCGTAACGGCTAAAAACAAAAACACCCAGAGCGCGATCTTACCGCTTTTTTTTAAGATTTCCTTCATATCTTTTGAATTCGTTTCACTCCGGGAACGTTACATCCGATTTTTTCTTTTCGATAAAATGTTTCGACAAAAAAAATATCACTCTAAAAACCTTTATAAAGACTTTAGAGTTTGTCCTAAAACTTTCACAATCAGGCAACTTCTTTGCCCATGTGGAAAAAATAGGGAACCTCTAAAAATTCGTATTTTTTGAAAATCTAATATTATAAAATGCTTTAGAAGAGTGTCTTACACATATTCAAATATCGAAATGAAACTTTTTAGAAATTTCCCAATAGGAGAATATTTTCGACAAAACTCGCAACTTCAAAGATCGAATCGAATTTGATTTCCGAAATCGGAATACATGATCGTTATCACCAAAGTAACCCAGATCAAACCGGCGAGCAATACTCCCCAGTCCGAAAGAATCGCCTTTGTCGGGTTATGCCCCATATTTTTAATATAGATGATGTACAAAGATCGAAAGATCGCATATACTACGATCGGGATCGTATAAATCAAACGATCGGTTCCGAGATTCGCAACCGTAGACGGACTCGTTACGTAAAGAACGTAACTCATCAAAGTCATCGTCGCAACGATTCCGAGCATCATATCCAGAAAGCTAGTCGAATACTCGTCCAAAATTTTGCGGTGACCTTTCGCGTTTCCTTCCAAGATGATGAGTTCCCCTCGTCTTTTGGAAAATCCCCAAAAGAGAGCGAGCATAAACGTACACAATAAAAGCCAGGAGGAAAACGTAACGTGAATGATTACGGAACCCGCGATCGCACGAATTACGAATCCGATGCTGATACTCATCACGTCTAAAATCACCATGTGTTTTAAAAATTTACTGTAAAGCACGTTGAACACGAGATAAAAAGCCACAAGGCCGAAAAAGAACGGATGTAATAGATATGCCAGAATCAAAGATAGAGGAAGAATGATGGCGGTGATAAAAAGTGCGAAAGAAGGATCCAACTTTCCCGAGGCAAGCGGCCTATGTTTTTTTTCGGGATGTAACGCGTCTTCCTTACGATCCAAATAATCGTTCACGACGTACTGACAACTGGCAACGAGAGAAAAAAGAAAGAATGCCGCAATAACTCTTTGAAGGGATTCGGGATCGGTCAGCTTCTTAGCGAAAATAATGCCCGCGAAAATGATTACGTTCTTGATCCACTGATGAATCCGGAGCAATTTCAAATATTGTAAGAGCATACTCGGTTATATTCCCTACAATCCCTCAATTCATCAAGGAAAATCCAAGTTCTTAAAGTCGTCCAAGAAATTTAGAATTGTCCCAAAATCTCGATTTTGCATCGAAATTCGGATCTTAAAAGTCGTGTTAGTTCGATTTCATCTTTAACGTGAGTTCGGCGTAAGAAAATTCAAAAGAAATTTTTTCGAAAAAAAACTATAACCGTCGGATCGTAAAAGAATCGTTTTTCATTTATGGAACTTGACGCGTTCTATGTCGGTATGTTGAAAATCGTTTCCCTTGAATAAAAGAGGAAATCCCTTATCTTTTGCAAGAGCATAGGCAAAACAATCTCCAAAATTCAATCCTGCCGAATGTCCGCTTCCCTTTCCAAAATCTCGATAGGCTTCCCTTGCAATTTTAATCTGCTCGATAGTGATCGGTTCGAGTTTGATTTTAAGTTTGGAAATCGCGTCATCCAATAAACGGGATAAGACAGGATCCTTCAATCGATCCGTTTTGATTGCGGCTTCCAGATAATTGGCGACCGACATTCTTGAATCCGAATTGGATACGATTGCAAGAACGAATTCTTCTTGCTCTTCTTCTTGGAGAAGAATGGCGAGTAACGCGGAAGTATCGACTATCAATCCGGCATTCCGTCTTCGTTGTATAACTCATCTCCATGATCTAGAGAAGAAATGGATTGTTGGATTTTTTCTCGGAAACGGCGAGAAATTTCATAAATCTCGTCCAATGAAGAATGAACGTTTAGATTGTGCTCCATACGTTCTAACCTTTCTTTCAGTGAATTTGTAATCGTTTCAGCCAGAGTTTCTCCCGTTAAAATAGATAATTTTCTGGCCAATCGGTCGGTTTCGGGATCCTTAATACTAAGCGTCATATAAAAATACCAATATCTTTGTATATACTGGATCGATTCAATTGTCAACTTCTTACGGAAGTATCTTGTAAAACATATGACTTTACACGAATGATTCGAAGTTGCTCAAAAACATGAAAGAATCATCCGACTTGGATTTTCAATCCGTCGTCCTTGCCTCCGAGTTCTCCCAATCCCGAATGACCCGTAAACGCGATCAAAAGAGTGAACGTTCCCACCCTTCCCATAAACATCAGAGCGATGTAGAAAAATTTTTCCAGATCGTTCGTATAAGCGGTCATCCCCAGGCTCAGCCCCACGGTTCCGAATGCGGACATCACTTCAAAGAAGATGGTTTCGATTCCGTGTCTGTTTCCGTTTGCAAGAGTGATCAAAAACATAAAAAGGACGAGGGATAAAGTGGCAAGAAAGTAGATTCGAGTGGAGATTGCCACCGAATTTTTGGAAACGTCCTCGCCCCAAGCCTGAACCCTCGCCTGCGGACGAATTACATTTTTCAAATATAAGATTAATATAAAGAAGGTGGTGATCTTGATTCCGCCCGCGGCCCCTTGAGGTCCGCCTCCGATAAACATCAAAGCACAAAGAAGAACGTAAGTCGCGCTTCGGATTTCGGTTACGTCGAACGTGTTAAAACCGGCCGTTCTCGAAGAGACGGAAAGAAAAAAAGAATTGAACAGCTTCTCCGAAAACGCCATTTTCCCGATCGTTTCGACGTTATCGTATTCGATGAGTAAGATCGAAATCCCTCCGATATGAATCAAAATCAAAGAACCCAATACGATGATCGCCATCTGCATCCGATTCGCGTCCCCGAATAATTCTTTTCTATAAACTTCCAATCGCTCTTCCAATCGTACGGAAGTTGCAATGACGAAGATATACCAAGCCGGAGGATCTTCTCCTAATAGAACCGTCCTTCGCATCATAAAAGTTTCCGTCACCGCTTCTATTTTTCCCATAAACTTTTGTATGATTTCTAAAATCGACTTTTCGATAAAGATGATCACTGGAAATCCGATCCCGCCCATCACGATTAAAAACTGAACGATCAACAAACACAGTGGATCTTTCGCCAAAAAACTCAGATCGTCCACTATGGAAAAACCCGCGTTGTTAAAAGCGGAGACTGAGGTGAAAACGCTTAGAAAAAATCGGTTCGGAATTCCGGGAAGACGATCCGTCTCGGGCATAAAAAAATAAAGAAGAGTGGCGCCCACGGCTTCGATCGAAAGTGAAATATTAAAAAGGGATAAAAGCATTCTTCTTACATAAGAGGCCTCGGGTTCGGTCTTATTTTTTCCGGGAGGGACAACTCCGGAATGTTGCTCCGGTTTTTTGTCCCGCATTCTTTTTGCAAGGTGGGCGTCCGTCGCTTCGTAAACAAAAGAAGCGAGACGAGTACTCCTCGACAAACCCCTGACAACCAATACCCCGATTAAAACCGTAAACGTGATGATCCCCAAACCTCCGATCTGAATCAAAAACATCATGATGAGCTGGGTGGAACGTTGTAGTTCGGACAACAAAACGGGCGAAAGTCCGGTAACACAAATCGAAGAAGTGGCGAGATACAAACAAACCGTATAACTCAGACGACCGGATTCGGAAACGTATATCCCAAAAGAACCGATCAAAATTGCGGTCGCAAAACCTACACAAAGCGTCCTAGCTACGGATAATAACAGAAACGCTTTAGCAATTCTGTTTACGTTTCTTTTGATAAGTTTGAGCGGATGCATCGGTTTTAAAGTTTGGAAGCAGGTTTCAAAAGTCTAACGTACAAACGTAGTTTTGTCCGAGACGCAAAAGATCATCCTTTTTGAAAACCGTTCCCGGGCAAATGAAAAATGCGGTGAAACCTATTGATTCCTCGATTTGGGTTTACAAATCCGCCTTTTTTTGGAATTTGGTAAATTGAGGAACTTTCTGTAGGTTCCCGATCGGTGATTTCACCGATGTATTTGCAATTTTTTATAAGAGGATGGCCATGAGCACTGCTGTAGCCGAATTCAAACCGAGCGAAAAACTTATCAAAACCAGAAACATTGGGATCTCTGCCCATATCGATTCCGGAAAAACGACCCTAACCGAAAGAATTTTGTTCTACACAAACAAGATTCACGCCATCCATGAAGTTCGTGGAAAGGACGGAGTCGGTGCGAAAATGGACAGCATGGACCTCGAAAGAGAAAGAGGGATCACCATTCAGTCTGCGGCTACTTATTGCCAGTGGAAAAATCACACGATCAACATCATCGATACCCCGGGCCACGTAGACTTTACAGTGGAAGTGGAACGTTCTCTCCGGGTTTTGGATTCTGCGATTTTGGTTCTCTGCGGAGTGGCGGGAGTTCAGTCACAGTCGATCACAGTCGATCGTCAGATGAGACGTTACAACGTTCCTCGTGTTGCGTTTATCAACAAACTCGACAGAACCGGGGCCAACCCTTTCCGCGTAATCGATCAGCTGAAAGAAAAACTCAAACACAACGCGGTGCCGGTTCAAATTCCTATCGGTTTGGAAAACGACCTGAAAGGTATCGTGGACCTCGTAAAAATGAAGGCCTATTATTTCGAAGGAAAGGACGGAATGGACATCCAGGAAAAAGAAATTCCGGATGATCTGAAAGAATTAGCTCAAAAGAAACACGAAGAACTTTTAGACGCGGCTTCGATGTTCTCCGACGAATTGACCGAAGCTCTTCTCGAAGGAACTCCAACCGAAGAGATGATCAAAAAGGCGATTCGTACCGGCACGATCGAACTCAAAATGACTCCCGTTTTTATGGGTTCCGCTTTTAAAAACAAAGGAGTTCAAAAACTTCTGGACGGAGTTTTGGATTATCTCGCAAGCCCTGTGGACGTTAAGAACAAGGCGCTGGACCAGGCGAACAACGAAGAAATGATCGTTCTGGAATCCAACTTTGAGAAACCTTTGGTTTGCCTCGCATTCAAACTCGAAGACGGCCGTTACGGTCAGCTTACTTACGTGAGAGTTTACCAGGGAAAACTCGCGAAAGGAATGACCATCTACAACATGTCGAACAACAAAAAGCACAACGTAGGTCGACTTTGTAGGATGCACTCGGACGAGATGGAGGATATCGAATCCGCCGAAGCGGGCGATATCATCGCGCTCTTTGGAATCGATTGTGCTTCCGGGGATACCTTTACAGACGGAAAATTAAAAGTTTCCATGGAATCCATGTTCGTCGCCGCTCCTGTGATCTCCCTTACGATCGAAGCAAAGGAATCGAAACACTTAAACAACTTGGCGAAGGCTCTCAACCGTTTTACCAAGGAAGATCCCACGTTTCAAACGCACGTGGATCAAGAGTCCGGTCAAACCATCATCAAAGGTATGGGAGAACTCCACCTCGAAGTTTATATAGAACGTATGAAACGCGAGTATGGTGTGGAACTGATCACGGGCGCTCCTCAGGTTGCCTATCGTGAAACGATCACATCCAAAGCGGATTTTGATTATACGCACAAAAAGCAGACCGGTGGTCAGGGCCAGTTCGGTCGTGTTGCCGGATATATGGAACCGATCCCGCTTGAAGAAACTCTAAATTACGATTTCGTAAACAAGGTTGTGGGCGGTTCGATTCCGAGAGAATACATCCAGTCGGTGGACAAAGGATTCAAGAGTTGTTTGGAGCGCGGATCTCTCATCGGATTTCCGATCATCGGAGTTCGTTGTGTAATCAACGACGGCGCTTACCATGACGTGGATTCTTCCGATATGGCGTTCCAAATAGCGGGGCGTTATGCGTTCCGTCAAGGATTCAACAAAGCGAATCCTCAGATCCTCGAACCGATCATGAAAGTGGAAGTGGACGGACCTTCCGAGTTCCAAGGGGCGATCCTCGGATCTCTGAACCAAAGACGCGGTATGATTCTGAACACGACCGAAGAAGACAATTACTGCAAAACCGAAGCGGAAGTTCCTTTGGCGGATATGTTCGGATATTCTACCGTATTACGTTCTTCGACTCAAGGAAAGGCGGAATTCTCCATGGAATTTTCCAGATACGCCCCGGTTCCAAGAAACGTATCGGACGAGTTGATGAAAAAATACAAGGTCAGCAACAAAGACGAAGATTGATCTTAGAATAAAATTCTATCTCTTAAAAAAGGGCCGTGAGGCTCTTTTTTTTATCCTTTTATCTTTTTGGAATACTGCTTCCTTTTTTTATTTTCCGCGCGTTCATCGCTTCCCGTTTCGAGGTTTTCTGCCGATATTGAAAGAAATGAACCGCGTTTTTCAAAGTTTCGGGATTCTGATACTTTTTTTAATTCTTTCCCGTATCTTCGCGGCCGGGTCGCAGAATCTTTCTTTTTACACCGTCCAAAAGGGGGATACGTATTATTCTTTGGGAAAAAAATTCAAAGTCGATTATTATAAAATTATGGAATGGAACGGAAAAAAGAATACGGATTCCCTACAACCCGGAGAAAAACTGAGGGTTCAAAAATCTTCAATTCGGGAAAGTGAAAAGTCGCCGACGGTAGAAAACGAAAAACTCGTTTCTAAAAATATAAAACCGATCCAGGGAGAATCCGTCGAATCCTCTCGACCCACTTTTAGATTTCCTTTGAAAAGCCGAACTCCCGTACAAAATCATTTTACCAAACTCAGTTTCGCTCCTCACAAAGGAGTTTTGTTCAAAGCTTCGAGACACAACGAGGTTCGTCCGGCTTCTTCCGGAAAAGTCTTGGTCGTAAACGAGATGGAAGGATATAAAAAATACGTGATATTAGAACATAAAAACGGTTATTCTACCGTGTACGCGAATTTAAAAACGGTTTCCGTAAACGAAGGAGAAACCGTGGATTCTTCCAAGATATTGGGCTCTTTGGAATCCGGAAAAGGGCTCTACTTTCAGCTTAACCGCGGAAGTTCCGCGATCGACCCCGGTTTGCAAATCCGATAAGACTCGAACTTTAAAAGATATGGAATATGAACTCGTAAACGCCTGCATCGTAACCAAGGATCGATGGATTCCGAACGGAAGTATCGTGGTTAAGGACGGCGTTATCGCTTCCGTAAACGCGGGTGGTCCGCCTTCCGGAAAAAGAATCCGTCTGAATATGAACGGGCTTTACGTTTATCCCGGACTGATCAACGCACACGATCATCTTTTGAGTACGTATCTTCCGAAAGTGGCGCCGAGCAAACCGTACTTAAACTGGCTTCCTTGGGACAACGATCTCAAATCTTCCGTCGTATTTTCCGAAAGACAACAACTCGATCCGGAACAACTTTATCTTCTCGGCTCTTATAAAAATCTAATCTCCGGCGTCACTTCCGTTCAGGATCATATTCCTCATTTTGTACAGGATCCGTTTGTGGAAACGATGCCCGTAAGAATTCTCAATCGATACGCTTTATCTCATAGCATTTGCACTTATTCCTTGAACTGGGGAGACGGACCCAAGGAAGAATATGCAAAAGCTCTAAAGCAGGACATTCCTTACGTTACTCGCATCGCGGAAGGATTCGATTCCGAATCCAGGGATTCCCTCAAAAATCTCCATAAGCTGGGATGTCTTGGAGAACATACGGTTTTAATACACGGAATCGTGTTGTCCGAGTCGGATATCGTTTTGATCGCGGAAAAAAAAGCGCATTTAGTTTGGTGCCCGGCAGCGAATCAGTTTTTATACGAAAGAACCGCGGATATACGCGATCTATTAAAACACGGAGTCAACGTCAGTCTCGGAACGGATTCGAGTATTTGCGGTTCGCTCAATCTTTTGGAAGAAATTCGTACGGCGAAAAAATTTTATCAGACCGAATACGGAGAGGATCTTTCTCCCAAAACGCTTTTCGAAATGGTTACTTCCAATCCTGCAAAGGCTTTTAGAATCGAAAAACAACTCGGAAGTATAGAGGCGGGAAAAATCGCGGATTTATCGATCTTAACTCGAAATTCCGAAGATCCGTACATCAATCTCTGTGAATCCGATCTAAATAGTATCCGCCTTGTTATACGGGACGGAGTTCCAGTTTATGGAGATGTAAGTTTAGAATCTTTTTTTGAAGAATCCGAGGTGATTGTGGAAAGAGTTCGTATCGATCATATCGAAAAATATTTAGTTGCATCTCCGGGAAAACTCCTGGAATCCATTGTCATCTCCCTTGGTTATAAAAAGGATTTGGCTTTTTTCCCCGTACAGAAAGAATTTGATAACTTTGAGTAGGTAATCCATTTGGCCGGTCCGATCATCAGAAATTATAAAGGCGGATCCATCATTTATTTTGAGAAGGACAAAGCCGAGGATATTTACGTCCTGAGAAACGGGCGTGTCATACTCACGTTTCCCGCGGTGGATACGGGACAAGAAGTCAAAGAAGACGTTCGAATCGGAGAATTTTTCGGAGTAAAGTCCGCGCTCGGAAAGTATCCGAGGGAAGAAACCGCCCAGGTACTCGGAAGCGCCACCGTTCTCGTTTTTAAGCCGAACGAATTCGAACAATTCGTCGCCGAAAAAACTCATCTCATTCTCAAAATGATGAAAGTTTTTTCCAGCCAACTCAGACAGGTTCATAAGAAACTCAAAGAAATCTTAGGTCAGTCCGATACGCGTAATCCTGCGTTCGAATTGATGAACGTGGCGGAAGTTTTTTACAAAAATAACAATTTTCCCCACGCGATATACGCTTTTGAAAAATATCTGCAGCACTATTCGGGAACGACTTATACCGGTCGGGCCACGGAACTCTTGGAGCTCGCAAAAAGAAACAGCCCTTATCCTCTGAACATGCCGCCCTTGGTTTTTGAAGGAAGCACAAGCAGAGTAACGCCCGAAACGCTTCAGAACATTATGAAACCTGCGGTGGAAAAGTCGTCGATCACGGCGGGTGTGGACAATTCGATCACATCCCTTTACAATAGGGCGCACACTCTTGTAAACGTCGGAAAACACGCGGAAGCGATGATGATCTACAAGGATCTTCTCAATAGAACCGATTTCAAATTCGATTCGGAAAGGAAGTTGGTTGAGAATTCTCTTTTTCAACTCGGAGTTTGTCTATTAAAACAAAACGATCTGGATAACGCAAATTCCTCCTTTTCGACTTATATCAAAAAATATCCGTCGGGAGAATCGATCAAGGAAACCCTTTTTCATCTCGCGGAAATCTCCGAACTCCAAGGAGACCGTCAACGAGCGAGGATGTTATACGGTAAGGTTGCGCTTCTTCCTCCGGAAAAAGACAGTATTTCACAAAAATCCAGGCTGAAAGCCAAGGAAATGAGTACCTCCTGATGGATATGATGCTCGAGTCCATGTTTTCCAAATTCGGCCAGACGTACGAACCGAATCAGATCATCTTCTGTGAAAACGAACCTGGAAATAATTTTTATCTGATTCAATCCGGAAAGGTGAAAATCGTAAAGACGGTTCCGAACCCGACCAAAAAAGAAGACTACTTGATCAAAACTCTCGATATCCTCGAACAGGGGGATATTTTCGGCGAGATGGCGATCTTAGAGGAACAACCCAGATCCGCGACTGCGATCGCAATCTCGGAAGTGAAGGTGTTGAACTTTAACCGCGCCAACTTTGAACTTTTGATGACCAAAAATCCCATGCTGGCGCTCAAGATTCTCACGATCTTTTCGGTCCGCATCAACGACGCCAAAAGAAGGCTTTTGATTCTTTTGATGGACGATATTCAAGGAAAGGTCGCCGACGTTTTTTTGATGTTGTATGAAAAGATGCACGCGCACAGTGATTTCAAGGAAATCGTTTTGAACGTTTCTCAACACGATGTGGCCGAATGGTGCGCCCAGCCCGTAGGCGAGGTTCAAAAGGTTCTAAATACCCTTTCTAAAAGCGGTAAGATCGAACTCTACGAAGACAAAATTGTTATACACAATATCGCCGACTTCCAAAGAATAGTCTCACAAAAACGGAAACCGAATTCTTAAACGCTCCCGTAGCTCAGGTGGACAGAGCAGAAGTTTCCTAAACTTTTGGTCGGAGGTTCGAATCCTCTCGGGGGCACCAACCGCGAACTTCAATTTGATGCAACATCCAGATTCGATCCTCACTCTTTTAAAAAAATCGGAAGAATTCTTAAAAAAGAAAGAAATCCAGAGCGCGCGTTTGGACGCGGAAGTCCTTTTAGCCGACCTTCTCAATCTTCAAAGAGTAAAACTTTATGTGAACTTTGAAAGACTTCTTACGGAAACGGAAAAGAACGCTTACAGAGAAAGAATTTTGGAACGTTCCAAAAACAAACCCACGGCTTACATAACGGGCCAAAAAGCGTTTTACAATTCCGTGTTTTTTGTAAACGAAAAAGTTCTCATACCGAGGCCCGAAACCGAAGAACTCGTGGAAAAGGTCCTACTTGATTTTAAGGGGGTCGAGGATCGACAAAACGTGTTGGATCTTTGCACGGGAAGCGGTTGTATCGGAATCAGTCTGCAACTCGCGCGAAAAGATTGGAATCTTACGTTAAGCGACATCTCAAAAGACGCCCTCGAAATCGCCCAAAAAAACGCGGCTCAAATCCTGGGCGATGGAAAACACATTCAATTTTTGGAAAGTGATTTGCTCGCTTCGATTCCTGAAGAACTCAAGTTCGATTTGATCGTAACAAATCCCCCTTATATTCCGACGTCGGATAAAACGGAAATGATGAAGGATGTGATCGATTACGAACCTCATCTCGCATTATTTCTGGAAAACCCGAAAGAATTCTTATTCAAGTTGATAGAAGAGGCCCGCCTTCATCTAAAAGAGGATGGAAAGTTTTATATGGAAACACTTCCTTCTTTGGCCGGGGTTCTCGTTTCCGATTCGATCACAAAAGGTTGGAAGGACGGACGGGTGGAGAAGGATTTTTCCGGAAAGGAAAGATTTGTCGTTTTGACAAAATAAGTCGGCGGATGTTTTCCGTTTCAAGTCGCCGTTTAGGCGGCGCAACGAATCGAGAAGTTATATTCAAAAATTAGAATATAATTTCAGTCTAAGAGATTGTAACGCAAAATGCAGTAAATCGCGCGAAAGCCGTCTTTCCAGCCGATTTTTTTTCCTTCCGCGTAAGTTCTTCCGTAATAGGAAATGCCGACTTCGAAAATTCGAACGTCCGGAATTTTTGCGACCTTCGCGGTGATCTCTGGCTCGAAGCCGAAACGATTTTCTTTGATGTCGATGGACTGAATGATTTCCCTTCGAAACGCCTTGTAACAGGTTTCCATATCCGTTAAGTTGATATTGGTGAACATGTTGGAAAGCGTAGTGAGCACCATATTCCCCAGGCGATGCCAGTAATAAACGACCCTATGCGGACGTCCGCTCAAGAATCTGCTTCCGAATACCACGTCCGCCTTACCTTTGTAAATCGGATCGATAACTTCCGGAATTTCAAATGGATCGTATTCCAAATCCGCGTCTTGAACGATTACGATATCCCCCGTCGCGGCTTTAAAACCCGTTCTAAGAGCGGCGCCTTTTCCTTGATTGACTTCGTGAAAAATAATTTGATCGGCCAGTTTTTTAAGAGCGGGAGTTTTAAGAAGATCTTTCGTTCCATCTTTGGAACAATCGTCCACGAGAATGATTTCCTTGTTTTTGATCGGGACTTTCTTTACCGTTTCCAGAATATTACGGATCGTATTTTTCTCGTTATAACAAGGAATGACGATGGAAACTTTCATATTTACCCCAGACCTGTGATTTCGGTCATCCGAAAATCCCGGATAATCGTATCGGCTCTTGCTATTATTTTTTCAAGAGCGATTCCGAAAACCAAATTCTGATACGATTCCGCGGCTTTCGGGAATTCTTTCTCGTCGACTTTGACGGAGAGAGTTTGAGAAACTCTTTTCTTTTCCGTACATTCCTGAACGGAAGTGATAATCCCTTTCAGAGCGATACAAACTTCCTTCAAAATATTTTGACCGTCTTTTTCCATCGCGCTTTGATTTCCATTCGCGTCTAAAAGAGCCTTAACGTGTTCGCCGATTCGGATCGAAGGCATTCCCCTTCTGCTGATCCCCATTCTTTCTATAATGGTGATCATATCCTTGAAGATCGAAAATTCGGGAGTTCCTTTGAAGATACAAATCAGAGCCGGTAATTCGGTTTCCGTAAAGGAAAGAATCGCGCCGTAAAAATAACGGATTTCCGGTTTTGCCAAAGGATGAAAATCGATCCTCTGATATTTTTTGAGTCTTGCTTCTTGTTCTTCCAAGATCTTATTGATCGTTTCTCCCTTGGCCGCCTGTTTTTTATCTTCCAGTTCCTTGTGTTTGGATTTCAAGGTTTCGATAAATTGAATCTCGTCTTTGAGAAACTGGGCCAGGTTTCCTTTTTGTTGAAGGATCATCGTAAGTCTGGACTCGAACGCTTTCAGATCGAAAACTTTCGGATTCTTTTTGGAATTTTCTGAATATTCCGTCCTGAGTTTATCCAGAACGGCTTTGATTTCGGAGCTTTGTAAGGGTTCCATAGGAGTATCTCCTATTCAGTATCGACCCATTGCCCCAAGGAGATAAGCAAAGAAGATATATCTTCGGAACAATACAGAAGCGCGGTTTTGGAATCTCGGAACATTTGTTGCTGATTGTAAGGAAGTAGTTTGATATGATTTTCGTTTTTGGTGTTGAGAACGTTCAAAGCGTTCAAAACCATCTTTTTTAGCTTTTGAACCAAACTGAGCATCATTTCCTGCATTTCCCAAAGAGTTACGAGTTTGAGTTTTTCGGCATCGGTATTTTTGGACTGGAGGATTTGCTTTCTGGAAGATTCGTATTTTGAGATGTAATAGTTTACGGACCTTGGATACGTGGTGAGTTCTTTGTGGTAATTCAGAATCTGATCGAGTTTCTGAAAAAATTCTAAGTCGAATTCCCGATTCAAATTACCGATGATGTTCTTATTTTCGGAAGGATCTCCCGTGAATTCGAAGATTTTCGAATTCTGAATGTTGTTCAGAACCGAATGGATTCTTTCCTTGATCTTTGTAAGTTCCGAAATTCTTTTTTCGATGACGTTTCCTTCTACAAAAGAAGAAGCCGAACCGTATTCCATTTTCAACAAAGAATCACCTAAGTCCTGTTTGTGGGCGGAACCTTCCATGATATTGAGATCCATTTTTTCCAAATCCAATTCCTCTTGGGATTTATGATGATCCTTAACGGGTTTTTGAAATGTATTTTTTTGAATCGCGGTTTCCTGGATCGTTTGGGCGGAATCCGGTTTCGGAATTTTTACGGAAGGTTCTTGTTGTGTTTTGGACATGATCTCCTGCAGAGAAGCGACCTTCTTTGCGGGAATCGGTTTTGTCTCTTGTCGATTACGATGAATCGGATGGGGAACGTGTTTGTGTTTTTCCGCTTCATTCGGAGATTCTAAAGTGATTCTCACGAATTCCGCTCTGCGAGTGTTCCGATTGAATCGAAGGGCGAATCGGTTTCCTTCTTTATCGATGAATTTTTGATTGAGTTGGTTAAGAGAAAGCGCGTTAGGATCCACCGAAGAAATGGAATCGATTTCGATGTATTCGGATCGTTTTAACACGACGGTCCTTCCTCAAGTGTCTCCTCACCCGGTCGAAGACTGTTTGTCGGATCGAATCCATCGTGTTTGTCGAAAGAAGAGGAGTTCGATTTTCGATTCGAACGTAAGTAAAAATCCAAATATACGTTATGCAAAATTTCTTCCATCAACGAATCGAGCGAACGAAAACTATGGAAACAATGATTGAAAATCTGTAAATAAGAACTTTCCCGAATGATAAACGAGATGGAAATTTTTTCTCTTTCAGTCGACAAAAAACACCTCCCGGAATCTTCGAAGTCTTGTAGAAGTAGAATTCCCAATTCCGCAAGTTCCGATAGATCAATGGCTTCTTCTTGAAGACGGGAAAAAAAGTCCCGATCCAATAAAATAGTCAAAAAAATATTTCCAAAACGATTCTGCCTCATTTTTGCCCCTCCTTTTGTAGCGGTTCCGGAAGTTGTTCGCTCCGAAGGATTCATTTCTGTTATTAGTATATTGGTATATGTTAACAAATCGGAACCTTAGATGTGGGAACTCACACGAGGCTCTCAGTTCTTCTGAAAAATGTGGGAACTATTACATTTATGAATTTAACAATCAAATTCATACGGAGACTTCTCAGAAAACCCGTAATGAGACTTAATCTGTGGGAACTACCGCGTTTTTGAGCTTTTAGTAAAGAGTCTTAAAAGAATTCATTTGACAGGGGTTACGGAACGGAAAAGCTGGAAAAACTTATTCGATAGGAAGTGTAGGCCTTGGCTAATATCAAGTCTTCAGAAAAGGATATTCGCAGAACGAAACGCAGAAATGCGGCTAATTCTCAGAACAGATCCAGGCTCAGAACTCAGGCTAAAAAAGTTCTGAAAGCCATTAAAGAAAAAGACCAAAAAGCGGCGACAGCTCTCTTTGTAGAGTACACCTCTCTTTTGGACAAAGCTGCAAAAACAAACCTGATCCATTCTAAAAACGCAGATAGAAAAAAAAGCAGAATGGCAAAACGCCTCAACTCTACAGCAGCTTAAAATAACGGAATAATAGAGGGCGATTAGCTCAGCTGGTAGAGCGCCTGCCTTACAAGCAGGATGTCGGCAGTTCGATCCTGTCATCGCCCATATACTTTTTCCGGAGCTCCCTACCATTCTTAAAAATCTCTATGAATACAAAAAGCCTCGTATTCAATCATCCGGATCTCATGGTTTCCGTTTCCGGAATTCGAGGAATCATTCCCACAGGACTTTCCCCCGAAGTTATTTTTGATGCGTTGCGTGCTTTCGGTACGTGGATCGAAGGATCTAAAATCGTAATCGGCCGCGATTCCAGACCTTCCGGACCTTATATCGAAAACATCGCCTTAGGTTTGATGCAGGGGATGGGTAAAGACGTTCTACAGCTCGGAATCGTTCCGACTCCGACCGTAAAGGCGGTCGTCAATCTTTCCAAAGCGGGAGGCGGAATTATGATCAGCGCCTCCCACAATCCGATCCTGTGGAATGCGTTTAAATTTATAGGTCCCGGCGGATTTTTTACCGGAGCGGAGGATCTGGAACAGATTCTGGATACGGTTCGAAATCAATCTTATAGACAGATTCAATACAAACCCTCTTCTAAAATCGTTTCCGGAAAAGAATGGTCTGAAAAACATATCGAGTCCGTTCTCAAACGAGTGAACGTGAGTGCAATTCGAAAGAAAAAATACAAGGTTCTCGTAGACGCCGTCAATGGAGCGGGAAGTGCCTTGGTTCCGGAACTTCTGGAAAGACTCGGGTGTAAGCCGATCCTTTTACACTGCAGTCCGGACGGAACTTTTCCAAGACCACCGGAACCGACTCCGGACGCGCTCAAACAAACTTCTCGAAAGATGAAATCTTCCGGCGCCGATATCGGCTTTGCTCTGGATCCGGATGCGGACCGCCTTGTCGTTCTCACTCCGAAAAAGGGAGCGATCTCCGAAGAATATACCCTTCCTTTGAGTTTTCTTTCTCTCACGTTGGGTAAGATGCCTAAAAAGGCGAACATGGTCGTAAATCTTTCCACAAGTTTTATCAACGAGTTCGTGGCGGGACAACACGGTGTTCCCGTTTCTCGTTCTAAGGTCGGGGAAGCGAACGTTGTATCCGAAATGCTTCGCCAAAAATCGATTTTCGGCGGAGAAGGAAACGGAGGAGTGATCGATCCCGCAATCGCTTCCTTTGGAAGAGATTCTCTCTCCGGAATCGCGCATATCCTAAATGGAATGGCTGCGACGGGAAAGAAGATCGATTCTATCTTAGAAGAACTCCCCGCGATCCACATGCAAAAAACGAGCTTTCAAGTGGCGGGAAAAAATCTCCAGGATATCTATTCCAAGTTCAGCGGAGAATTTTCGTCCTTCTCCGAAGAAACTCTGGACGGTTTACGTCTGACGTCGGAAGATTCTTGGATTCACATTCGTCCTTCTAACACGGAACCGATCATTCGAATCATAGCGGAAGCGAGGACCAAAAAAGACCTCAATTCTCTGCTGGACCGCGCGGGAAGTCTCATGGAGAATGCCTGAATATGTGTGGAATCGTCGGTTATGCCGGTAAAAAGAATGCGGAATCGGTATTGGTAGTAGGTTTAATCTGTCTCGAATACAGAGGTTACGATTCGGCCGGGATTGCGGTTTTGGATAAGGGCGATATCCTGGTGCGAAAGGCGAAAGGGAAGATCAAAGACCTGGAAGCCTATTTGCGCGAATTTCCGGCTCCCGGAAACGTAGGAATCGGTCATACTCGTTGGGCGACTCACGGGGAACCGAATCAGATCAACGCTCACCCTCATACCGATTCCAACTCGACCGTTGCGGTTGTGCATAACGGAATCATCGAAAATTATCTCGAACTCAAAAGCGAATTGAAGAAAAAAGGCCACGTATTTCAGAGCTTAACCGACACGGAAGTAATTCCCCATCTGTTGGAAGAAAGTAAAAAAAACGGTAAGTCCAACAAAGACGCATTCTTAGAATTGTTCGGAAAAATTCACGGTAAATGGGCGGTTTCCACCGTATTTGAAACCGAACCCGATCGTGTTTACTTCGCCCAGGACGGAGCCCCTCTTTTAATCGGAAAAGGAAAGGGAGAATATTTCCTGGCGTCCGATATTTCTCCCCTTACCAGAAACTGCGAAGAAGTGTATTACGTGAACTCCGGAGAATGGGGTTATTTCTCTCAAAACGAATTCAAACTGTTTGATTTTACAGCAAAGGAATTGACTCCCGTTTTTAAAAAGCAGGAACTCCGCTGGGAAGATCTGGACAAGGGCGGTTATCCCCATTACATGATCAAGGAGATTCACGAACAAGCGGGGATCTTCCGTAAAATCATCCAGGAAAGAATATTAGACAACGGTGAAATAGTTTTTCCCGAAATCAAACTCAACAAGGACGTTCTTTCCAGAGTCAACAGGATCATCATCCAGGCCGCGGGAACGAGTTATTACGCGGGAATGATCGGCAAACACTATTTGGAGAATTTCGCAAAGATCCAAACCGATACGGAAGCGTCTTCCGAATTCCGTTATAGAAATCCCGTGGTGGAAGGCGACACCCTCATCATGGGAATCTCTCAGTCCGGAGAAACCGCGGACACGTTAGCTTCCATTCACGAAGCGAAAGCGAAGTTCATCAAAGTGGTCTCTCTTGTGAACAACGTAAATTCCACGATTGCAAGAGAATCGGATTCTTACATCCGAACCGACGCGGGGCCCGAAATCGGAGTCGCAAGTACGAAAGCGTTTACGGCCCAGGTTTTGAATCTTCTTTTATTCTCCGTTTATATGGCCAATCTCAAATGGTTGATCGGCGACGAAGAGAAAAAGGCCCTCATCGAAGAAATTAGACTACTTCCCTCTAAGATCGATCGGATTCTTGCGCAGGCAAGTAAGATCGAAGAGATGTCCTCCCACTTTACGACCGCAAAGGATTTTATCTTTTTAGGAAGAACCTACAATCATCCTATTGCGCTCGAAGGCGCGTTGAAGTTGAAGGAAATTTCTTATATTCACGCGTCCGGTTACGCGGGCGGAGAATTCAAACACGGACCGATCGCGTTGATCACCGACGAGGTCCCCGTAGTTTGTATCGCTCCCAAGTCTGAAATTTATACGAAGATGGTTTCCAACATTCAGGAAATCAAAGCGAGAAAAGGAATCATCATATCGATCGTGACCGAAGGAGATTACGAAGCGAAGTCTCTTTCGGATTATTGTTTTGAAATTCCGGAATGTTCCGAGATCTTAAGTCCCATCTTGAACGTGATTCCTTTACAATTACTCGCGTACTATTCCGCAATCGCTCGGGGTTGTCCTCCGGATCAACCGAGAAATCTGGCTAAGTCCGTAACCGTAGAGTAAGCCTATGCCCAAGGTTCAGAGAATTCTCATCGATGAAAGAGAGGTTCCTGTAGGTTTACGCTCCTTAACGCGCATTCGATCTTTTTCGGAGATTCGCGGCGGAATTTTGAATACGATTCAGAGAACGAAGGAACTTCATCCGGACGCGAAGATTTTTTACGCTCATTCGAATCCCACGTTTCAAAATGTTTTCCTCGAAAGAAATCCGAAACTTTTTCCTTATGATGAGAAGGACGTGGACTTGGTTTTATCGCCGGAATCTTGTCTGCCTTGGAATTTAATCAACGGAACCGCAAAGAATATAGAAGACGATCTCGAACTGAGCAGAGAGGTTCGGAAATGGATTCGAAAACTCAAAGTAAAGTCGGGCCATTTTCACGTTGTCGGAAAATCAAAACACTTACACGTTCATCCTTCCGCGACCGTTTATCCTGGAGTCGTATTTGATACAACCGCCGGACCGGTAATCGTAGACAAGGATGCGAAGATCACTTCTTTTTCATTCATCGAAGGCCCGGTTTATATCGGACCGAATTCTCAGATCGATAGTGCAAGAATCACCGGTGCGACGAGCATCGGAGCCACTTGTAGAATCGGCGGAGAAGTGGGGACCTGTTTGATCGGAGATTTTACGAACAAACATCACGAAGGATTTTTAGGGCATTCCGTTCTCGGGAGTTGGGTAAACATAGGCGCGCTCGCGACTACGTCCGATCTAAAGAATAACTACGGAATTGTAAAAATTCGGGAAGAGAACGACGAATGTATCACCGGTTCCATCAAGTTCGGTTCCGTGATTTCGGACTATTGTAAGATCGCGATCGGAGTGATGTTAAACACGGGAACCGTAGTGGATTTCGGATCGAACGTCGTATCTTCTCGAATCGGCGGATACGTTTCTCCGTTTACTTGGGCGGAATCGGGACAACCTTATATTCTCGATCTGTTTTTAAGAGACGCTCGAAAAATTATGGCGAGAAGAAACAGAGAACTCACGTTATCCGAAACCGAACTGATTCGCATTTTATACGAATCTAAAGTAAAAAAATAAAAATCCGGAGGGTTTTGTGGAAATCATAGAATCCAAAATACGTACGTCCTTGTCAGAGTATAAAGAGAATTACGAAGATCTAAAACAGAAGGTGGAATCATTACGCGGACTGATTCGTAAAATCGAGTTAGGCGGCGGTGCAAAGGCGATCGAACGTCATAAGGGAAGAGGAAAATTGACCGCAAGGGAAAGAATTTCCTCTCTTATCGATCCGGAAACTTCTTTCTTGGAATTTTCTCCTTTGGCTGGGGAGGGCGTATATCCCGACGGCGTTCCCGCTGCGGGAATTTTGACCGGCATCGGAAGAATTTGCGGAGTCGATTGTGTGGTCGTCGCAAACGACGCGACCGTAAAAGGCGGAACGTATTATCCTCTTACCGTAAAAAAACATATCCGCGCGCAGGAGATCGCGCTTCAAAATTCTCTTCCTTGTATTTATCTCGTGGATTCCGGAGGAGCCTTTCTTCCGATGCAGGACGAAGTGTTTCCGGATAAGGATCATTTCGGTAAAATCTTTTACAATCAGGCAAATCTTTCTTCACTCAGAATCCCGCAGATTTCAGTGGTGATGGGAAGTTGTACCGCGGGCGGTGCATATATTCCCGCAATGTCCGACGAATCCGTAATCGTAAAAGGAAACGGAACGATTTTCTTAGGCGGTCCGCCGCTCGTAAAGGCCGCAACCGGAGAAATCGTAACGCCGGAAGAATTGGGCGGAGCCTTGGTTCACAGCACGATTTCCGGAGTTACCGATCATTACGCGGAAGACGACACACACGCGATTGAGATCACAAGAAACATCGTTTCTACTTTGTATCTTGCGGGCAACTCCACACAAAGAGGCGGGATCAGTTGGGAAGAACCCTTGTATCCTTCGGAAGAAATTTACGGAATCATTCAAAAGGATATTCGTAAATCCTATGATGTTCGTGAAATCATCGCGAGAATCGTAGACGGTTCGTGTTTTCAAGAATTCAAAAAGTATTATGGAACCACACTTGTAACGGGCTTTGCAAAAATTTACGGA
Organism: Leptospira alstonii serovar Sichuan str. 79601; assembly: GCF_000347175.1. Taxonomy (GTDB): domain Bacteria; phylum Spirochaetota; class Leptospiria; order Leptospirales; family Leptospiraceae; genus Leptospira; species Leptospira alstonii. Next base: position 4,336 of record NZ_ANIK01000052.1, on the reverse strand, counting down.
AAGATGGTGGGAATCATCGCAAATAACGGAGTTTTATTTTCGGAAAGCGCGCTCAAAGCCTCTCACTTCATCGAGCTTTGTAATCAAAGAGGAATTCCTCTTTTGTTTCTTCAAAACATCACCGGCTTTATGGTCGGTAAAAAATACGAGAATTCCGGAATCGCAAAAGACGGGGCAAAAATGGTGAATGCGGTTTCCACTTCTATTGTCCCCAAATATTCGGTTGTGATCGGAGGTTCTTACGGTGCGGGAAATTACGGGATGTGCGGTCGCGCTTTCAATCCAAGATTTTTATGGATGTGGCCGAACTCGAAAATCTCCGTGATGGGAGGAGAACAGGCCGCTAATGTTCTCTTAACCGTAAAGATGGAGCAGTTGGAGAAAGAAGGAAAAAAACTTTCCGAAGCCGAACAATTCGCGTTTCGCAAGCCGATTTTGGACGACTATGAAAGTCGATCTTCTTGTATCTATTCCTCCGCAAGACTTTGGGACGATGGGGTAATCGATCCGGCTAAAACAAGAAATATTTTAGGAATAGCGCTTTACGCGGATCATTCCAAGAGATCGGAAAATCCTCGTTATGGAATTTTTAGAATGTAGAAAAATTGTTTTCAAATTATAGTTCGATTGTTTTAACTGTGAGATGTGCATTTTACATGTCACGACAAAGTTGTTTTCTTTTTTAAGTGCCTCTAAAAATCCTTTTTTCAATTTCGATATTCGATCGAAAAACCATTTTAAAACATTCTACGCTATGATTCTTAATAAACTGTGGGTTTTTAAAGGGTTTCTTCTGCTCATTGTTTTTTCTACCGTACTTAAGGGGGAGACGATCCTTTTTAAGGATGGGACCATACTCAAAGGAAAGGTTTCCTCTCAAAACGCATACAATCTTACCGTCAAAACCGAAGACGGCAAAAGTCAGGAGATCTCTAAAATTCGAATTTTAAAAATCGTTTATAAGGACAATGTTTCGCAGGAAGAGGCTCTTAGGATCAAAAAAGAAGAGGAAGCCAAACTCGCAGAAAGGGAAAAAGAGGACTTAGAACTCACCAAAAAAGCAAAACAAGAACTTCTTGAAAAAGAACGTAAATCTATAGAGACTAAAAAGAAAGAAGAGGAACGTTTGGTTCGACTTCAGAAACTGCGTTTAAGTTCTTGGGATGTTACATGGAGATCTGCGGTTTTTCCAGGTTGGGGACAATGGATCGATGAAAGAAAGACGTCCGCTTTCGTTTATTCTGCGCTTTTTATAGGATCGTTTTATTTAGCTTATCGGGAAAGGCAGATTTATCAGAATTCCGTGAAAGACTTGAATCATATGAATAATCCGTACGAAACCTGGATTCCTGTTCCCTCTTTTTCGGATCCCGTTGCACTTTTTCTCTATAATAAACCTTTTGAAGACCAGAGAAAAAATGTGAACCAAAATTATCATAATTTCCAATTGTCCGCTGCGCTTACCGTTTTGATTTATGTTGCGAATGTCTTTGACGCTTATTTTTTTCATCCTCGATTTACAAATTTTGCCGTTTCCAATTTGATTTTGGATTATAATCCGATGACTCGTCTGGATTCTTATTCAGCTTCAAGTGGTTCGACTTCAACAGAAAGCTCCTTAAAATTTGGTTTACGCTTTCATTTAGAATAAGAGCAGTTTTTAGATTTTATTAGCATCTTCTACAGAGAAAAAGCAAATCTTTTAAAATTGCCTATATTTTAAGCAAATTGGAGCCTTTTATTCATCGCGGGTTTTGCATCTTTTTTCGTTTCCATTCTATTTTCATCGGTGTCTTGTTTTACTATCGAAAAAATGTGGGAACTCCTACTTTTCAGAGTGATCCTTTCGTGCTCTGAGAATTTTTAATTTATTCTTCAGTTGGTATCAATTTTGCATATAAGGAATATCAATTGATTTGGGGATAAGAATGATTATGAATTGGACCAAGAGACTGCTCTTATTGCTCACTCTGCTTCTTCCATTTGTTTTATTTGGACAAGAGGCGGCTGCTCCTACGGTCGTTGCAAGCCCCGTAGCAGATAAAGGGGATACGGTCTGGATGATCGTCGCATCGGCCCTCGTGTTTTTTATGATTCCCGGACTCGCGCTGTTTTACGGCGGTCTCGTAAGATCTAAAAACGTTCTTTCAACGATGATGCACAGCTTTGTGGCGATTTTGGTTTTAACGCTTCAGTGGACCATCTTCGGATACAGTTTCGCATTTTCGGGAACCAATCCTTATTTCGGAAATTTTGACCTCGCTTTTCTGTCCGGAATCGACGAGAACACTTTGGAATTAACGATTCCTAAATACGTTCACTTTCTTTTTCAAGGAATGTTTGCATTGATCACTCCCGCTTTGATTTCGGGAGCGATTGCTGAAAGAGTAAAATTCGGCGGTTATATAGTTTTTATTCTTCTTTGGTCCACTCTTGTTTACGATCCCGTTGCACACTGGGTATGGGCTGCGGACGGTTGGCTTTTTAAAATGAGCGCTTTGGATTTTGCAGGAGGAACCGTGGTTCACCTGATTTCCGGGATCGCGGGCCTTGCGGCCGCAATCGTTCTTGGAAAGAGAAAGGGGGTAGGTTCAGCTCTGATCGCTCCGAACAATCTTACTTACACTTTGATCGGCGCCGGCTTACTCTGGTTCGGTTGGTTCGGATTTAACGCAGGGTCCGGTCTTGCCGTCAACGGAATTGCCGCGAGAGCGTTTTTGGTTACGTTGATCGCCCCTGCTGCGGCCGGTGTCGCTTGGATCGTACTCGAATATCTTCATACGAAAAAGGCGACCGCGCTCGGCGCCGCTTCCGGTATCGTAGCCGGTCTGGTTGTGATCACTCCCGCCTCCGGATTTGTAGGCGTTCAAGGAGCGATCATCATGGGATTTCTCGTAAGCCCCGTATGTTACGGTGCGATTCTTTTAAAAGGAAAACTCGGGTACGACGATAGTTTGGATGCCTTCGGAATTCACGGTGTGGGTGGTGCGTTAGGCGCAATTCTTACCGGGGTTTTTACTCTCACACTTGGGGCAGGTATTGCAAGTAAAGGAGATCAGATTCTGGTTCAGGTAATCAGTGTGGTCGCAACCGGAGCGTATTCTTTCATCGTATCCGTGATCCTCGTATTCTTGATCGATAAAACGATCGGATTCCGTATTTCCGAGGAGAAAGAAATCGCCGGTTTGGATTCGGAGATCCACGGTGAAAAAGGTTATATCCTTTAATTATCTGCCGAAGAATTTTGAATAAGGAGATTCTATGAAATTAATCGTTGCTATCATTCAACCTCATAAATTGGAAGAGGTAAAAGCGGAATTGACTAAGAACGAAATTTACAGACTTACCGTAAGCGACGTTCAAGGATATGGTCAACAAAAAGGAAAGACCGAAGTTTTTAGGGGTCATGAATATCAAGTAAATCTTCTGAGAAAGGTTCGTCTTGAAATCGCCGTTAACGACGAATTTGTGAAACCTACCGTGGATGCAATTCTCAAGGCCGCAAAAACCGGAGATGGAAAAATCGGAGACGGAAAGATCTTCATTACTCCTCTCGAAGACGTGATCCGAATTAGAACCGGAGAAAGAGGGAGTTCCGCGATCTGATCCTTCTTAAAATTTGGTAGAACAAGTCGGCTTAGTCCGGCTTGTTCTTTAGATTTTTAGAAATCTTGAGTTCGGCTCCTTCCTTCGAATTTTACAGATCTAATTTTCTTTCTTGCCAAGAGTTCGTTCCAAATCTTGGGGACTGAAAGTTTGTCCTAAAACCCGTCGAGTGCCAATAGAAGCGAAACGCCGAGTTTCACAAAAATGTGGGAACTCCTGCAAATTTCGTCTCAGCTTTGGGACAAATTCTTAAGAATTCATTAAAAGTTTGCGTTTTAATTTTATGTCCGCCGGGGCGTAGTCCGGGATTTTTTAGGATGGGAACCAGTCTCTGTAATCCAACGTGTAAAAATAGGCTGCCGGTTGGCAGCGTAGTTTTCGTGTTACCTCGTTGTTTACCAGGTCGAGGTGGAGAATATAACTGTATGACCTGTGAAATGTGGGAACACCCGCATTCATCGTATCTAGGATAGAATCTCCGACTTCGAGTTCCTCCAACCACAGGAGATAATTGAAAAGATAACAACGAGACACGCCGTGAACCTGTGCGAGGGTTCCAAAAAGAGTCCAAGTCCCTGTACTAACTCGAATGTTCACTCGTTTCATCTTTAATTTACCCGGACTGGATTGATACAAGGTTCTGCCCGCTTTTTTCCCCAGACGTTTCGTAGCAGAAAGATATTTTCCATAGGTTCTCAAAAGTTCCGGGATTTTCCTGGGGAGCAGTTTG
>NZ_ANIK01000051.1 GCF_000347175.1 Leptospira alstonii serovar Sichuan str. 79601 | reverse complement strand
CTAGATTCATCGCTGCCCAAAGAAAACCGGATAGCTCTCGTGAGACTGCCGTTATCATTACTTGAGGTGTTTTTCCTCTTTGCTGCATATTACGAAATTTCTTGTGCAATCTTAGAGACGCTTTTTCAGCTAAAGCGACGACTAACGCAGGTTGTCCGACTCTGCGTGCAGTCACAGCTTTACTTCCCACTCCTGGATACCGATGTTGCCAAGCTGCTTCCGTTAAAATCCTTCGAAGCCTGGGACTTCCTATTTTTGTGATCCCTGTTTGTTTTCTTTTGGAGCCACTGAAATATTCTCCCGGAACCAGGCCAAGGAAACTCATGAAAGAACCGGCTGTTTTAAATCTCTTGAAATCACAGACTTCACAGAGTAAAAACATTGCAGTTAAGTAATCTACTCCTCGAAAACATCTCAAGAATCCTACTCGCTCTCTAAACGGTTCGCTTTCCGCAACTCCCCGAATCTTTCGATCCATCGCTTTTAGATTCTTTTCTTGAACTTTCACCCGGCTGTAATAGTCGTTAAACGTTTCCTGAAGGATCTCATTTTCAAAATGAAGATTATTCAACCATTTGTAGTGACTAACTGTCCAATACTTTGTTGCCGAACATACATTCCCTTTTCTTAATAAAAACTTCATCAACCTCTGACGATTTCTTCCCAAATCCAAACGAAGACTGTCACGCGATCTTAAATAGTCTCTTACTGCTTCTTCCTCTTCGCTCGGTATATGAATCGATTCTAAATCCCCGCTCCGTAATAATCTCGCTAACTTGATCGCATCTCTTTTATCCGTTTTGATTTTGTCCGAACTTTGTCTTGGGATCTTGCCCGGTGCTATCAATGTGCAATTCACTCCTAAGGAATTTAAATATCTGTAAAGTGGATACCCGGTTACTCCTGCTTCGTAACAACAATGTATTTCATTCCCTTCCGATTTTAGTTTGTTTACGAATTTTTTGATCTGAACCTCATTATGCTTTATCTGTTGGTCTTTCACCATTTCCTTAGAGTTGCTCGTTAAATACGCGTACTGATCGTTTCTTTGTGGACATCCATTCCTACATATACTTTTCATTGCGTTCCTTCTGTTGGTTTTCTTGTTTTGTGGTAAATGCTTGCATCTAACCCACGGTTTTCAAGCCCAGAAGCGGCGCCATTTTGTCTTAGAGCTTGTCCCAAAACCATCCGATTTTATCAGAATCTCGCGAATTGCTGCAATTGCTTTGAGTTTTGGGACAGACTCTTAATAGAAAACTAATAATAATTCCTAAACACGAAGAGATTGTTAACAAATAGATTTTAAAATATCAAATTAATTGTTCCCTCGGTTGTCATCCAATTTATCAAAGGCTAATTAATGATTTCAGAATGATTGAAATTTGAGACTAAATTAACATCTATATTCTTCCCTTTATTATTTTACATATAATTCCGTTTTGAAAAGGATAATTTTTGATTATGAGCTATAAATTCGATATTTTCGATGATCGAGAATTTGAGACATTCATTCGAGACATTATACAAAAAGAATTAAATATTACTTTGCAAAGTTTTAAAGCAGGAAGAGATAAAGGGATAGATTGTAGGTTTTCCGGTTCTATAAATAATGAAATTATCGTTCAAGCAAAGCGATATACAAACTATAATAATTTAAAAAAAGCGGTTAATATTGAAATACAAAAAATCAAAATACTCAATCCTCCTCCGAAGCGATATATTTTTGCTACAAGCCTAGACTTGAATCCAAGCCAATTGGACGAAATTGGGAATATTCTAAAACCTTATCTAATTAACAATGACGACATATATTATGAATCCAAGTTAAATAATATTTTATCAAAATCAGAGAATATCGATTTAGAAAACAAATATTATAAACTTTGGATTACAAGCACTAACATTTTAAAAAGGATTTTACACAACTCAGAAAACAATAATTCAGATTTCAATACCGAAAGGATCCTTAAAAGCAGTCAACTATATGTTTACAATAATCAGTATCTCAAGCAAGCATTGAAAATACTAAACAAAGAAGGCCCTTCGGAGAATTTCGTGGGAAGAAACTACTTCATAAATGACGGTGAGAAGAGGTTGCAGATGAGTTTCGAGCAAATTTCGTCATTGCAAAATCATAACATAACCAATGAATAATATTCCTAATGAACGCAAACGAAAACTTAGAAAAACATTACTCTCTCCTTTTAGGAATCTCATCACCTTGGTCGGTTGAAACCGTAGAATTAAATATCGCAGCAAAGAAGGTAGATATCGAAGTCTCATACGATGAGGGGAAGCTGTAGAGTGTCCGGATTGTGGTAAAAAATGTCCTCGGAAAGATCATACAGAAAAAAGAACCTGGCGCCATTTGGATACGATGCAATTCCAGACATTGATTCATGCTCGAATCCCACGCGCTCAATGTGAAGCTCACGGCGTAAGAAACGTAAAGTTGCCTTGGAGCGAACCGTATTCCCGGTTTACGTTGTTGTTTGTAAAATTCGCAATCGATGTAATCAAAGCCTGCGGGAATGTATCGGACGCGGCAGCGCTTT
>NZ_ANIK01000050.1 GCF_000347175.1 Leptospira alstonii serovar Sichuan str. 79601 | reverse complement strand
TCCAGTCCGGTCACAGTTTGGATATGATGTTTTATGCGGCTTTGTATCAATACGCGCAGATGCCGAATAGCCCGCAGAAAGAGCAAAGCGATCTAATGCTTCTTTACTTGCACAATCAACAGATCCGTAATACTTCCGGACCGGGTTGTCCGGTCAGCGGTAAGAATCGTGCAGTATTTGGGAATTTCCAAGGAGCCGGTAGATGCGGTGGATCTTTGCCTAAGAATGTTGAGTTTGGTATATCGTTTATTTTACTTGCCGCTCAGCGAATAGGTTTAGATCAAGGTCCAGCATTAGCGTTAGCATATTACTTTTTAATGAAACCAAACTCAGCATTAACGATAGTAGATCGATCTGGGATTGCCCACGATGAAGAACACGAATGGTCATCGAGCAAACAAGCGATTCACGCAAATGAGGATTGGATTAAACAATCGTGGGGAAATTATTTCTCAATCAATGAGCAAAAGGCAGCTTACAAAAGGGAGTATGACGCTTTACCGAAGAGTTATGATCGTTATGGAAATACAGGGAAGTCGGTTATAGCCGGTGTGAATTATGCGGCGACGACGCTTTTTGATTACGAAGCATTGCGGGTAGGGACTACTCTTTTTGCCATTCAAAATGTGGTCGGTTATACACTGCAATTTGCTCATCATGCGACGTTTGTCCACAAAGCGCGATATAACAACTTTTGGAAACCGAATAAATGGAAGTTATAACGGGAAGGAAAAAGGAAAGAATATGACTAAGTTAGTGATGATTGTCGTGGTAGTTTATTTTAATGTAAACTGTTTTATTGGGACTCAGCGTGATACGTGTAGATACAATTTGCATGAAAGCACCCAATCTATTAATTGCAATTTTATTGGTGCTGGCCTACAGTCAGTTAATAATACTAATGATCCAGATGTTGCACGAGAAAGAGAGGAAACGACTAATTATTTTATTTTAGAATGTCTTCGGTACTACCAAAGACTTCAAGAATGCGACAAAGAGGAAAACCGTTACATTCCAAGCATATACGGAATTAATACGAATCCTGTTTCTCCAAGTGAAGCTGAGGTATTATCTAAGAGGCTTTAAGGGGGTTTCTTATTTTCCTGCGTGAGCGATCGTAGTGGAAATACTGCAACGCAACATGAGTTAAATGCAGAAACAAGAATATACGAAAATATTGAAATGGTGCGTTGCAGATTGAAACGAAGAGCGCGACTCTGCGCTGAAGTTCAGAAAGATTTCGCAGAGGCACGCCCCTGATATCTAATTCCTATCCACTAACCCTTTGGAACATGTATTTCTTTCACCCGGTGTTGCTACTCTGTGAAATCCGAAAAGGATTGTCCGGAAATTCGGACAGCGAAAAAAGCTGCCCACAAGAGTTTTAACGCAAATTAAAGATTAGTAAAGTAAGATCGTTTTAACGCAGTATTTTGATTTGACCTAAACATAGTTTGTGACATAATTAAATTATGTCACAAACTACCACAAAACTCCATTCTTTTGTAAAAGAAAAACTTGAAGTAAAAACGATTCTCGGACTGGAATCCCCGGACGAATTGAAAAGGATAAAAGATTTTGTATCCAAAATATATTCCGAATCCGGATATTCACATTCTAGCTGGAAAAATATTAATTACGACCCTTGGTCTACTTGGTTTTATGTGGAGGATTCCAGGGAAATTTTAGCCGCGATGCGGATTATAGAAAAAAAACCGGAAAACGTGATACCATTGGAAGTTGCCGTTGTCTGGGGACAACCTTCTCCACTTAAACAATACAAGGTTATCGAAGAAAACGTAGCGGATTGGAATTCAGTCGCATTCTTGCCAACAAGTAAAAGCGGAAGGGCCTGTGCTTCTCTCTTTAAAATAGTCGCAAAACATTGTTTAGAAAAAAATTACGCAATGGTTTATGGAATGTACAACCCGGATTCAAAAGGAATCGAAAGAATTTATTTTAAAGCAGGCGTAGTTCATTCTGAAAAATATCCGGACCTTATGTATTTCCCAGGTTTCTACCTGAATGAAGAATTTTGTCAATTTAAGTCATTGAAATCGTAAAAGAGTCTTTACGAAAAATCGTCTCAAATTTACATTAAACACGAGTAAATTTATATGGATACTACAGCTATCTATAATATTACAATTGGCTTTTTTCTTTTATTTTTAGGAAGTTATGTATATCGGATTCCCCCTCGTAAGGATGTTCAAAAATATTTCTTTTGGCTTTGTGTATCTCTTGCGGCTTGGAGGTTTTGTTTCGGATTTCGTTCCAATCTACCTTTTGAATTCCGGGAAATTGCTTTGAACTGGACATTGATCCCCATCCTGTTTACTCCTTATTTATTTTATGCACTTGTAAGATCTTTATTCGAAGATCATTTTGCTCCGAGTCGTTGGAACCTCTTCATCAATTTAATAGCACTTTGCTATCTGATTTTTACGGCTGCTACCGGTTCGGTAGCGGAAATCCAAGATCGTTCTATCTTTTCTTATCGACCAACTTATAATTACCATTTAAGCATCGTTTATTGTGGAATTTATATTTCCTTTTCTTTCATTATTTTAGTTAAAAAGGCATTTCAAAATCGAGGAGATCTCAGAGTCAGAGCTTTCCTTATATCGGTAGGAACTTTTATTGCATTTTCGGTTTCCATTCTTTGTGTTTATATCCTCCCTCTTTGCGGATATTTCTACGCTCCCAAGGCAGCATTCGGACTCCTTTTAGCTTTTATTTTTGGGGCAGTTGCGATCTTGCACTACGACGCGTTTGAAATCAAAGAAAAGATTTTAGAGGGAGAGAAATTGCCGTTAATCAATCGTATTTTTTCACTTCCGGTTCTAGGCTTATACAATCTTCTCGATTCTCCGCAATACGGATTCAAACTTTTGAATAGTAAATCGATGGTAACGCTTGGCATTTTAACTGAAAATTATAAACTTCAAAAATCTACGGATTTTGATGTCGAAGATATATCCGGTATCATTGCAGATCGTTTTAAAAAAAGAATTCGATAAAATTAAATTTTTATAAATTACTTATTCTTTATAAAAGACGTTTCAATTGATTAATAAGGAGAAATGAGATTCGCTTCCAAGCGAATAAAATTTATCCTTTTTTCTTTAGTCTATCCACCATATCTTCGATTACTGCTCTATCCTCGGAAGCCAAGGTTAAAATATCTTCCAGCAGTTTTCGAATTCCCGGGATTCGGTCCACCTTTCGAAGGAAAGTTAATTCCGCATTTAGAGTCGCAACTTCTTGAGAGTTTCCTTTTTTATTCTTTTGAGTTCCGTTTCCGGTTAAAACCCAATCTTTTCGAAATCCGAATTTATATTCGATTACCATAGCAACCGGATCGGATAGTTCCCTTTCTCCGGAAATAATATTAGAGACTTGTTGCTTGGAAATCCCCACTTCATTTCCGAATAAGCTCTGTGTCATTCCGGTTTCGGAAATGATAAAGGCGAATCTTCCGGACTGCGTTTTTAAATCAAATGTATTCACTGGGTATTTTTTATTTGACAAAGTATTCATTGAATACATGTTTGTTTTCTACCAAATTCCAACTCCAAAGGAAGCGTAAATGGCCGATCCAAAAACGCAAGAATTTAACCAGGCTTATTATGGAAGGTCAATAAATTTAAAAATACATTCGCTGGCCTTAGGGCCGTTTAAAGGCATTTAAGAGTAGAGTTTCACAATCAGGACCAAAGAAATTTTTTACGGAAGTTAGCATCTTGATCGCAAAATCCATCCATTCAATTTTGAAACGTCTCGGAATCCTTAAGAAACGTTGTTTTCATTTTTGGAGTCGAACGGACAAGGATCGCAGTTCTAACGATGATATCATATTCCCCGCCTTACTTTTCTTAATAGGAGCTTCAACGGTTCTTTGGGAAGAGGCTCTACAAGAAAAAGATCCGAGCAACAAATTAAAACTGATTTTCCTAATCTACGGATTACAAATTGTCTCCTTTTTATTACTCAGGCCGGTCCTTAGATCGATTTTAAAAGTCGAACAATCTTTATCGATTCAGAAATACATTCTATTT
>NZ_ANIK01000049.1 GCF_000347175.1 Leptospira alstonii serovar Sichuan str. 79601 | reverse complement strand
GGAACTCCTGCAAATTTCCTTCGAGGTTTTGGGACAAGCTCTAAGTTCATTGATTCAAAGAACAAAATCTACTTTAGGAAAATTGAAATCAAATACAATCAGTTTTGATAGTTATTGGAGACAAGCTGGTATTTAGGAACTTATTTTTATAGGGATGAGTAATACGGAGTTTTACTTTCATTCCAGAGAATTTCAAGTTAGGGATCGATGCGAGGTCAAGTTATTGTGTGAAAGTGAAAAACGTTTGCTTTCGATCGGATATAATAACTTGACCTGAGCGGAGAGCCCGGCCGCGAAGCGGCAACTCCCGAATTAAGCGAATTTCTTAGCCGACAAACTCATGTAAAGGATTCTATTGTAAAAATGGAATTTTCCAGAAACACGGATTCTTTCCATTACAGTTCTTTAAAATACGGATTTAGGCGGTGGTTCTTGCGGGAAAACATGAGTTTGACTTGCCGCTTTCCGTATCTCAATCTTATTCCCAAAGTTCCGGAAAAACGGACTTTAATTTTAAGTATTTTATTTTTCTTTTGTTTCTTTTGAGAAACTGGGAAATTTAAGTCCTATACATGAGTAATTTTTAATATTTTGAGATTTTAATAAAGATTCCAAACTTTTCAAATCTAATTCCAGGAGACATGCGATCGCACAAACAGCTTCGTTCCGACGCTCCATAAAACGAATTTTGAGAGAAAATCCTTTTTTAAAAAGAATCTCTAAAAATGAATGATCGTATTTCACATTTGCATGATCCTATCTTTCGGATTTGGTTTATAAATACGGGTCTGCTTTGGCTTCTAACAAAACCGATACGGATTCCAAACTTAGACCGTAAATCACGGTGATTAACGAAGTTTCTCCTCGATCTTCGGAAAGGTTCGGATCGGCGCCTCTCTTCAAAAGGAATTTTACAAAGGATAAGTCGTTGTGAAATACCACTTTGTGAAGGGGTGTTTCTCCTAAAAAATATTGTCTCGGATCTCTTGCGTGAACGGACGCGCCTTGATCCATAGCTTTTTGTGTGAGTCGTAGATTGCCGCTGATCGCTGCGGAAAGAATTTTTCGATCCGCCATGGATTTTCCGAAAACCTCCGAGTAAGATAATATTATTAAAATTGAAATTAATAAACGTAGGTTTCGGTTTGAAAAAGTTTTTTTAAAACGTTTCCTAAGATTCTTTTCATGCGTCCGAGTAAGTAACTAAAGTGTGCTTTCCATGGATAGCAACATAATCATTGTTATACCGAACTCACGTTTAAATACCTATTTGGAATTTTCCAATTCGGAAATTTCGATCGAGACTGCGGCCGTAATCGCGTAGTCGTATAACCGATAGTCGTCTCCGCGATAAAGCGGATAACGATACGAAAGATTGAAGTTGAGTTTTTCGGAAATGTTCGCGGAAAATCCGAAACTGACCTCCCTAAAAATCGCCGGAACTTTTCCTTGATCGGTTCTTTTGAGATCGACACCTTCATACGGAGTTCTATATAAGAAACCCGTAAAGAAAGAAAGACCCGGCTTCCAAAGATATGTAACGTAGCCGGAAAAAATACTCGTCTTTTTTAAAAGATAAGTCTCTTCGGGAGCGGAGAAGGAAGGGTTTCTGAGCCAATAAACGATACCGTCGTTGTCCTGAAGATTGGAGGGTTTGGATCTGGAAAGCGGAAAGATACCGCTGATTTTTCCCACAAAACTGAATTTACCCAAAAGATAACCGAAGGTCAGTCCCGGAATTCCGGAATAATAATTTCCACCGGTGAATCTGTCCGTATCGGGACCCGACGGAAAACCGACATTCGCGCTGAGAACAATGAAATAATTTTTTTGAAAATCGACCAAAGGCAGATATTTGACGCCGACGTATGTTTTGCCGATTCTTGCGGCGTCGGAACGATTCTTTTGTTCGTAATACGTGTAAGGAGTGCTCAGGTTCAGAGCGAACATTCCGTTTTTAAGATTCATTTCCCCGAAGAAAGTGGTCGTGTGGATATTGCTGTTTTCGTTCGTTTGTTTGAAGAAGTCCTGGGTGAAAACCGCGTAATTCGCGGGTTTTTCCCTTTTGCCCGTGAACGGATCCACAAAACGCGTGGAGGATTGTTCGCTTCCTCCCATTCCCGTATGATGCGCTTCGAGGGAGGACAAAAACGTAAAAAAAAGAATAAAGTATAAAATTAGAATATTCTGTTTCATTAAAATAGATTGCAACCCGTTTGATATAGAACCCGATCCTGTTGTCGTAAATTCGCCAAAATCAGATCGTATAAGTTCGCGTTTTGATAGGGATTGATATCCACGGGATTCGGGAGAGCCGAAATCGAATTTAAAATCGAAACCGAAGTTCGATCCTGAAAGATTCCGTCGGATTTCCAAAGAACCGGAAAACTTCCCGATTTTTCAGGCGTGATATCGAATCTGCATCTCGGAAAAAGTTCCAAAACGAAAGGCGACATTTGTAGCCGTACCGTTTTTACCGCGGGAGCCGTGATTTGAAACGTAAGATTGAGGGAGTTGATTTTATATTTCACGGAAGCGAGATAACCCGAGGGAATTCCCGATATAAGAGGGGCCGAAGAAGTATGAACGTCTCCCGTAAGAATCGTTTCCGTGATCGTCTCCAAGTTCGAATCTTCAAACGAAGACGTTCCGTATTCTTGTCCGTAAGGAGATGTGACCGGTAGATCCAAAGGAACCGTATAAGGAGTGTGGGACCGAGTGGAATGATCTCCCGCGTCGAAACTTCTTACTCGTCCCGGAATGGTAGGCACGGGATTTGGATTGACCCGGATAACAATTCCGTCCCAGACGATCTTGGAGCCGGGTTGCAGTTGAAGGTTATAGACGGTCGCACCGGAAACTACGTCAAAGTTTCCTATATTAGAATTTTGTTGATCGTCCGTATAATACAGAAAGGTTCCGAACGAGGACGGTCTTTCGTTAAAAAGAACCAAAAGCCTCTGCAACATCTTCGCTTCTTCCTTTCTCGAATCCCCCACGGAACCGAAGGTGCAGTTTTCTAAAAGAAAGCCGAAGAGTAAAAAACTAAAAAGGATCGTTGTGTTGCGGATCATTTACGAATTCCGTGTCCGTTAAACTTTTCAAAAAATTTACGAGGTCCGTTTTTTCCCCGGCGGTGAGTCCGATGGCGAACACGAAACCGTTCTTATTCGGATTTGTCCTTCCGTCGCCGATGCGAGGTCCGACGGTGACGTTTCTTCCGCCGGAGTTATAGTGTTCCACAACGTTCTCAAGGGTGTCGATCGAACCGTCGTGCATGTAAGGGGCGGTTAATTCAATATTTCTAATGGAAGGCGCTCGAAATTTGCCCTTATCGGAGGCCGTTCCCGTAAATTCGTACAAACCTTGATTGTCGGAAGGATAGTCGCCGGTTCCGCCGAGGTTGTAGAGACCATTGTTATGAAAAGTAATTTCGTCCGTCACAACTCCGGCGTGAACGCTCGTAGTGGTAAAGTTAAAACCTCCGTGACAGTGAAAACATTCTCCCTTTTCGGAAAAGAAAATTTGAGCGCCTCGAAGTACGGACGCCCGTTGGACCGAGTTACCGAGCGCCGCGACGTTTCCGTCATACAGATATTTATCGTAGGGAGAACGTCCCGAGATGAGCGTTCTTTCAAAACAGGCGATCGCCTTTATCACGTTGGAAACGGAGAAGGCGTTTTCGAACGGAAAGGCTTTTTGAAACAAGGTTTGATACCGATTGTCCGACTTTAGACGATCAAGCATTTCGTTTTCCCGATTGGCAAGGCCGAGTTCCACCGGATGTTCGCCGAACATAGGAACGAGCATCTGATCTTCTAAATTTTTTAGATTCGGATTGATCCACGTCTGACGCACGTTATACGCAACGTTGATGATTCCCTGAGCGTTTCTAGGATGAACGTTTCCGGTCGAACCGATCCCGGTCGTTAAACCGTCGGTGAAGGCGATCGATTGTTTGTGACAAGACGCGCAAGACTGGGTTTGATTTCCCGAAAGTTTCTTATCGTAAAATAAAAATCTGCCGAGATCCACTTTCTCCCGAGTCATCGGATTGGAAGCCGGAACGACCGGAGTCGGAAAACCGGGAGGTAAGTTCCACGCGTAAGAGTTTTGCGGAATCAGAAGGAACAGTAGGATTTCGTTAAGATTCGATTTCTTCTTATCGAAAGGCGCAAAAGGAAGAATTCCGGAACCGCACTGCATCAAGAATAACAAAGAAATAGAATATACTAAAAACTTCATATATTTGCGTCCTCAAAACGCCCGAAACCGAATCGATTCCGGGCGTTTTTGAATTACTTTTTAGTCTGAATCGAAAAAACGGTACGAACCGGTGTGATCGGAGTGCCCGCGTTTAAATCCAAACCGATGTTCGCAAAAACGGTCGGACAACCGGCACTCGTAGCGCCGACGATTCCGGACATACACATCGCAGCGTTCGTATTCGCCTGGAGGTCGATTCCTTGTAAAAGGGCCTGAACGTTGATTTTGATTTCTTGAGTGGAAGGATTAAAACCGCCGTCGGGAGTTAACGTAACCGGAACCCGATTGGCTCTCGCGCAGGTGCTGGAACTGCCCGTTCCGACACAACCGGCCGAACCGATATGAACCGAAGTACCGGCGCTTCCCGTTTCTGCGGTTTCAAAATCCAATTTTAAGAATTTATAACCGCTCGTCCAACTCCAATACATTCCCGAGTTATTGAGAGGAGCGGATTGATTGACCGCGTCCAAGTGATTTTTGTTTTCGGGAACGCCGAGGATGAACTTGACCCCTTTGTAAACGCCCGGAGAAACGAAAGCGGAAACGAGGTTGTTGGTTTCGGAAGTGCCGTCGCACTTGCCCGTTTTATTTTCAAAATCCAAAAGTGTGATATCACCGGATTGGAATTTTCCGTCCTGATTCAGAACGAGAGGAATTTCTTCTCCCGAATTTTGAATCAGGGAAACTCCGTGAACGAAAATACGAAAGTCGTGCAACTGAAACGTAGTACTTTCCGCGATGTGAGCGTTGGGAATAAAAGAAAGAGTTTCCGAAGTCCTTGCGTGACCTCTGAGAGTTTGACCGCATTCCAACTTTTGAGTTCCCGCGTATGCGGAAAATTGAATTCCCTGATTGTTACCGAGAGCCAGTAGGGCTGTGGCGGACATCAGATCGGAATCGTCCTTTTTTTTATCCCAAGGACAATGAACGAAAGAAAGACAAAGTAAAACGATACATCCAAAGACTAACGTTTTTTTAGTCATAATAAAAAACTCCTAATATAATAAGAACCTGATACAACGATCCATAAAAAGCGATCCTTCTTAACGAATCGTTCGGTAAATTTTAGGATGCGCGGTTATAAGCTTTTATCCTAAAAAGTACGCCGAAAAAATTGCTGTCCGGCGGGACGGATATTGTTCGCCGGTTCCTAAACGGATCGGCAAAATACTTCCTTACAAACGGATATTAGGAGAATCGAGGAGGTTTAAAAGGGGAAGAAAAGGATAAGATTTCGGAATTAGAATATTCTAAAGTAATCATTTGAATGAAATGAAGGACGTGTTCGATATCGGAATTTTGTTTCGGAGAAAAAAGAGCCGAGTAAAACGCGCCTAACTGAGAGAGTTTGTTTTCCGCCTTTTTGCAGGAACAGGAATGGATTTCCCCCGATTTTGCGGAATGACAGTTCGGAAGTTTATCGGAGCTCAAGGAAGGACGATCCGAGCGTACTTTTTTAGAGAAACGTTTGTCCTCTTCGTTTGAGTGTTTCTGAATTCTGCTGCCGTGGTTACACTCGCAGATTTTGGCCTTTTCGGCGAGAATACAACCGAAAAGGCCGCTGGAAAAAACCACAGCCTGAAATAAGATCGAGGCGGATAAAAGGAGGGAGAGATAAAATTTCATCTCAGATCGATTTTGAGTTTGGCGAATACGAGTTGTAAACCTTCGCTCAGTTTCACTTCCGAAATTTGAATTTGGTCTTTTTTCAATTCGGAAATGAACTTAAGAATACGATTGAGAACCATCGACGGAATCGCGACGACGGGAGTCAGATCCAAAATCACGCTATTCGGACGCATTTCCCGGATCTGAGAAAGAATCTCTTGGATTTCTTCGGCTTCCACGGAGCAGATATTCTTGCGAAACTCGACTCGAAAGGAATTTTTATCGGGATAGATTGTGGATTCTTCCAATTGTTGCATAAAAAGAAAACGCAGTTACTACTATTTTAGGAAAGAGTTTTTTCTGGAAACAAAAAAAATCTCCGTGTTTTTCAGGCCAATCGGAACGAATCCGAAACAATTTATCGTTTCGTAAAAATACCTTTCGGACTTTTGTATCCTTATGAAAAATCGGATTCTAAGTTTACTACAACCGACTTCACCGTTGTTTGGCTTGAAATCCTTTTTCTGGATCGTCTTCGGAGTCCTTTTAATACTTCCCTTATTCGCTTTTTATCCTTGGAAATTCAGAATCGTTTTTATTTTTCTTTTCGTAAGTTTTGTGATCTTGGATCTTTTGTTTCCGTTGATCGCCACTTTTTTTCTGGCTTCGTCGGGAATCGTTTTTGGAAATCATCCCGGAGGAAGATTTCTGGAATTGCAGGATTGTCTCTGGATTTTCTGGTGCGTCCGCGGAATCGTAGAAAACCGACTTCAAGGAAATCGAATTTTCAAAGATCCGTTTTGGAAAAGTCCGGTTGGAATTTTATTGCTGCTATTTTTCGGGGCCGGCGTCTTAAGTCTCGCAGCAAATCCCGATTTGTTTTTGGATTTTCGTTTTTACAGAAAGGGTTGGTTTTGGTTTTTACATTCCACCGAGTTGGAACCCGCTTATCCGATTAAACTATTGGTTTTGGGAATTTTATTTTTATTCGGGTTGATCGCGCGTAAGAATTGGTTGGGAGATAACTCCGGATTTTCGGATGTATATCGCGCTTTTGCGTCCGGAGTCGCTTTCGGTATGATCGTATCGATCGGCGTGGGTTGGTTGGAATATTTTTTACCCGCCGTGAAATCAACGTTAAACTCCTATCATCGTTGGTTGGACGGATACAAACATATCGCCGCGACTCATTTCAGGATTTCTTCTTTAAAACGATTTTTGCCGAAATACGGGATACAATCCTTGTATTGGAACCGAAGTTGGTTTTCGATCCATCTGATTTCAAGCCTTCCTTTTTTGTTTTATCTGATTTTTATGAAATCAAAGGATGATAAAACCGGAATATTCCAGAGTTCTCAAGTTCCGGACGAGAGTTCGTCCGAAGAAAAAACTTCGACTCGAACGAGGGAATGGGTTTTCTTACCGGCGATTTTTTTCGTTCTCGTAATCACCTTTTTCGGGATCGGAGCCAGGGGAGGAATGTTATCGTTTTTGACTTTTTGCGCGTTTTCGATTTTTGCCATACCGTTCTTTTTTATTAAGAATAGGAATACGTCCCGTTTATTCGTAGCCGTTTTTGTCTCTCATTTTGTCGTCGGAGGAATTTTATTTCCGCTTTCGGTGATCTGGACGCGGGTGGGACCGGTGGATCCGGAAAGATTTTCTCATTTTTCGGCGGGACTTACGCTCGGGATCGAAAAATTATTGTTAGGCGGCGGTTTTGAAAGTTACGGATGGTACAACGAGTGTTGTCTGAGTTCGAACGGAAAACCCTCCTTGTATCATACGACTCACAATCAGTTTTTGCAGATTTTTTCCGGTCTTGGAATTGTGGGAGTGATTCTTTATTCCTTTCTTTGGGGTTTTCTTTTTTACGAACTTCTGAAGTCCCGGAAAGGAAAACGGTCCGTTTTAGCTTCTTGCCTTTTTTTTTCCTCCGTGGCGGCGGTGTTCGTGTATTCTTTTTTTCAGGAATGGTTTTATCTCAGGGCGGTTTATTTTCAATGGATCGCTTTGTTTCCTTTTTTTACGGAATCGAAGGTTTCTTACGGGTTCGTTTCGAAAACGATTTCGAATTTCGGCCGTAAAAGGATTATGATTTCCTTATGTTCCATTTTGGTTTTGCTACTGGGTTCCTGGTTTTTTTTCCCGACGAGAAAGTTTCGGTCCGGTGTTTATTTTCCTCCGGGAGAGAGCAAATACACGGCTCGGATTTTGGAAGGAAGCGGAACTTTGACCTTGGAGTCGACGCCGGAACTTTATTTCGTAAAGAGGGATCGGGAGACGCGAGACGATCTATCGATCTCCGTTTTTCACCGAAGCCGGAAAAAACATTCGCTTGAAAAGGAAATCCATCCTATAGAAATCGAAAATTCGAAGGGTAAATTTTTGACCTTTCGAACGTTAAAAGGAAGTAATATTCTAAAAACGGAATGTGTTTTGCGTCGAAAGGAGGATCCGTTCGCGACCTTGAACTTTTGGAATCGCAAACCGCTCGACCCCGAACCTCGAAAAATCTGTTCTCAGATACGAATTCGAAAAAAAGAAAATTTACGCGTAAAAAAAGCCGTAAAGAAACGTATTCAGAAAAACGTATGAATTCCGCGCCGATTTCGGTGATCATTCCGACTTTCAATCGGGAAAACAAGGTCGTTAAGGCGATATCTTCCGTTTTACGACAAACTCTCCCGCCGCAAGAAATCATCGTAGTCGACGACGGATCTACGGATTTTACGGTTTCCAAAATTCGGGAAACGTTCTCCGAAATCCGAATTCTTAGCTTGGAACATAAGGGAGTCAGTCACGCGAGAAATCGGGGAGTGGAAAGGGCCGTAGGAGATTGGATCGCATTTTTGGATTCGGACGACGAATGGTTGCCCGAAAAATTGGAACGTCAATGGAAGTATTGTGAAAAACATCCGGAAACGGAAATTCTTCAATCTCAGGAAATTTGGATTCGAAATGGAAAGCGGGTCAATCCGCCCGTTCATCTCGCCAAAAAAAACGGATGGATTTTCGAACAAAGTCTGGAATTTTGCAGCGTTACACCTTCTTCGGTTCTTTTGAAAAAGGAACTCTACAAAAGCCAAGGTGGAATGGACGAGGAACTTCCCGCTTGTGAGGATTACGATCTTTGGCTGAGAATTACGTCTCAAACCCCGGTCGCTCTTTTGGATGAACTTTTGCTCGTTCGATACGGAGGACACGAGGATCAACTTTCGTTTCGATATCCCGCCATGGATCGTTTTAGAATTTACTCTATTTTAAAATTATTAACTTCTAATTTACTAAATGAAGCGCAAAGACGCCTCGCAGAACGAAATCTCTTTATAAAGTGGAGAGTTTTAAGGCAGGGGAGAGTCAAAAGAAATTCTTGGAACGAGGAATTGGATCTTCTTTTGGACGGCGTAATGAAAGAAGGACTGAATTCTTCCTTGCGTATGAAGGAATTCTTACTTGGAAATCAGAGTTGGATTTGAGTACAACTTGAACTCAAGTCTCATTATGGATCGAAATATAAAATATAGGATCTTGTTTCTAATTTTTACAAACGCTCCTACTTAAAAAATCCTTAAAATTCCACTTTAAGTCCGTTGGAAAGTTGGGATAAATTCGATTTTAGGATTACGTTAGCGGTTTCCATTACGTTGGATCGGTTTTTTAATTCTTGAAAATCTTTTTTAACCGTTTTTTAGGATTTATAGTTTTCTTTTTTACAATCGTTTCAAAAGTGATTTCCAACTTTGGCCGGACCGTCTATAATCAATCGGCTAAAGAATAATCGGAGCTAAAAAATGGTGAATCCAATTCAAGAGTTGACCAAGAAATTCAAAAAACCTGCGATGGACCCTCTTTCCTATGAAATCCTAAAAAGCGAGATCATTCGAACGAAAATTCTTTTTATATTTTTCGCTTCCGTCTCCGTGCTGATGGCGGTGGTTTTTGCGATCTTTCACGAATGGATCGGAAAGGAAACGGGCGGCCATTTTCCTTTTTACGCGGTTCTGGGTGTGAACGTGGGAACGGCGATCTACGAATTGCTCGTAAATCGTGTGTTTAACCGTTTTCTACAGAAAAGAAAAAACGTCTATCCGATCGCGAGATATATAAACGTATTCATCGAAATTTCCTCGGTGGCTTTGCTGCTTTGGTTCAACAT
The DNA here is from genome assembly GCF_000347175.1 of Leptospira alstonii serovar Sichuan str. 79601. GTDB lineage: Bacteria > Spirochaetota > Leptospiria > Leptospirales > Leptospiraceae > Leptospira > Leptospira alstonii. The sequence continues at coordinate 8,906 of NZ_ANIK01000049.1, read as the reverse complement.
AGGAACTTTCGAGTCGCCTTTGATTCCTTTGTATTCACCGGCGGTTCTGACGTTTTTCATATTCATCATTCTTTCGGTTCTCCGACTTGAGTTTTGGCTGAGCGCGTTCACCGGATTTGTGGCGGGCGCCGAGTTTTTAGCATTAGCGGTTTATTATATTCCTCTAAATCCGATTCCGATGCCCATTAATTTTTTCAATTCTATCGCCCCTTTCTATTCCAAAGCGTTCCTGTTTTTATTCAGCGGGATTGCGGCGGGGCTGGTGGGAATCCAACTGAAACGTTCTTTGGTTTCGGCGATGTCCGCGGTTCAAGAGAAAAATAAAGTGGTCGGTATGTTCGGACAATACGTTTCGCCCGACGTGGTTGATCGTCTTCTCGAACAAAAGAACGAAAGTTTCTCCGAGTTTAAACGGGTCTGCGTCATGTTTTTGGACATCCGTAACTTTACGAGATTCTCCGAAAAAAGACCGCCGGGCGAAGTGATCGATTATCTAAACTACATCTTCAGCCACTTGATCGACATCGTGAATATGCACAACGGTATGATCAATAAATTCCTCGGCGACGGTTTTATGGCGGTTTTCGGCGCTCCGATCTCGGACGGATCGAACGACGTGAAAAATGCGGTGGAAGCTTCCTTGGAACTTCTTAAGAAAATCGAGTTTTTAAATCAGGAAGGCAAAATTCCGGAAACTCAGATCGGAATCGGTTTACACGCAGGCGACGCGATGACGGGTAACGTAGGTTCGGAAGCGAGAAAAGAATATACGATCATCGGAGACGTGGTCAATCTCGCATCTCGAGTGGAATCCTTAAACAAGGAATTCGGAACCAAACTTTTAGTCACTCAGGCCGTTTACGACGACATCAAGGATAAGATTCCCGGAAGACATCTTTCTTCCATCCAAGTTAAGGGAAGGGAACAACCCGTCGACATATACGAATTGGGTAAGATCTAAATCCAGAATTCGAATTCTTTTTGATACTTTACCGGGTTCCATTCCAAGATCTGATATTCGGCAACTCCGTTGTCGTAAAAAGGATCTTGATGGCAAAAGGATTCGAGTTCCTTGCGGGACTTTGCTCTTGCGATGAGAATCCCCCCGGTTCTCGGTTCTTGCGGTCCGGATGCGAGTAGTATTTTCTGCTCGTATCCTTTGGATAAATATTCCCGATGTGCGATTACATACTTGTCCACGGTTTCGATCGGGACGAGATAACGAAGTACTACGATAAATTGTTTCATTTTAAATAAAACTAAAATAGAAAACAGATTTTTCTTTCAAGCCTAAATTTCAAAGTATGGATGCCCGATCTTTTTTCGGTTACCTTGATTTTCTCGTCGATTTTGACTTTTTCTTCGACGGCTTTGAGTCCTTTTCTCTTTTGAGTTTTGGTTTCTCTCCAAAATCTATAATTGAATTTGGAACTAATTTCCTGATTTTTTCTTTTTGTGAAATTAAATCAGGAATACCTCGCAATCTGAGAAGTTTGAGGTTTTGCAATTTTCCGATTTCTTTCGGAAGAACAGTCAGTGAATTGCCGCTTAAATCCAACGAATGTAATTCTTGTAACTGTCCAATTTCTTCCGGAAGAATTGTCAATTGATTATCACTTAAATCAAAGTTTCCCATATTCTGTAACTTTCCGATTTCTTTAGGAAGAATTGTAAGCTTGTTGAGTTTTAAATTTAGCTCGTATAAATTCTGCAATTGTCCTATTTCTTTAGGAAGAACCGTGAGACGGTTGTAATATACATGCAACCTTTCTAACTTTTTCAACTGTCCAATTTCTTGGGGAAGGGTAGTAAGACGATTGCCGCTTAGATTCAATTGTTCTAAATTTTGCAGCCGACCAATTTCTTGGGGAAGGTCAATCAGGTTATTGACGCTTAGATTCAGTTTTTGTAAATTCCGTAGTTGCCCAATTTCTTGAGGAAGGGTTTTGAGTTGATTGTCGCTTAAATCTAGATGTTTTAGATTTTGGAATTTTTCAATTCCTTTGGGAAAGGTGGTAAGGTGCTTGGAACTTAAGTCAAGAACTCGAACATCTTTCGGATTTTTAAAGGCTTCGGTTAAATTAAGATATATTTGGCCTTCATTCGTTTGGGCTTGGAGCCTGCAAAAAATACAGATCAAAATTACGGGTATTATGAATCTTTTTTTAAAACGAATGCTTACGGATTGGAAATACATCATCGGTTCCTTGAAACGGTTTTTGGATTTTTTCGGAGTTAAAAGTTTGTCCCAAAATTGTCCAATGTGGGAACTCCTACGTTTTTAAACGATGAGAAAAATCACTCAAAAAGCCTAATAACCGCCAAAGAGATTTAATCTGTGGGAACTTCTACAAATTTCTTTTGAGGTTTTTTAGACCGTTTTTTTGGGTTTCACTTATAAGCTTACTATTTTTCACCGATTCCAGCGTGAGCGATCGAAACGGAAATACTGCGATGCACCATGCCAACTCGATACCCTACAACGAGAAATAGAATAGAACTTGAATATACAGAAATGTTAAAATGGTGCGTTGCAGATTGGAGTGGAGAGCGCGACTCTGCGCTGGAAAGGAAGATGATTTCGCAGAGGCACGCCATCGTATTCTATAATAGAGTTGTTGAAAAATTCAATGGTGGCGATTGACAAAATTGCTTCGATCGGCCATTTCAATAAAACGGAAACAAATGGTAATAGAGAATTAATTTTTCAACAACTCTAATATTCATTTTTCAGAAGATTGTTTGAACGTTTCTCTCGAGTTTGTCGGAATTTTGATAAAGCTGATTCCGATTTTTTAGGAGCGCGCGTCGATCCTGCGATTTCGTATTAAAAAAATCGAAATTGCGATCGACAAAAGCGGAAACCACACGATAAAAAGTTCGGATCGCAATACAAGCAGACCTCTCGAGGTCAAAAAGTTTTTGATTCCGATGGGCGATACTCGAATGGGTCTCAAAGAGAAAAAAAATCGTTCGGAAGAGTAGGGAATAAAAAATCCTACTCCGAGTCCTCCGTTTGTCATCGCGTCCAATACTCCGTGAGATAAAATCGAAAGAAATAAAAACAGAAGAATGACTTCGATTCTTGCGCGAGAGAACCGAACGAAAGCGCAAGCTAAAATGGAAAGATACAGTGCAAACAATATCGAATGGGTAAAACCTCTATGACCCCATTCGTGTTCGTAAGGAATTCCGAATTGAAACGCGATTACGTCGGCGTCGGGAAGGATCGAAAAAAGAATTCCGACCAAAAGAAGTCGAACGGGAATGAGTCTTTTTCCAAAGGCGATCCATAATGATATCGGAACCGCAGTATGAGTAATAATGGTGGGCATCGTTTTCCGTCAGTTTTTGACGTTTCTAATTTTTATACAATTCTTTGGAGCATAAAAGCGTTTGTTGTGGATTAAAGAGTTGTCTAAAAAACCGTCGAGCGCCAGTAGAAGCGAGACACCTGAGTTTCACGAAAATGTGGGAACTCCTACGTTTTTAAACAAACGGTAAACTCGTATCCCTTCCCCGTCCTTATGGATAAAATCTGAAAATTTTTACCCTAACATCTAAAAATGTGGGAACTCCCGCGATACCACTTGGCCTTTTCCATTTGACCGGAAATAGAGTTCACAAAACTGTACTTCTATAACTCGTTCGAAACGAAGGTTTTCGGAGCGACTAAGATAGAGGCCAAACATGAACGATAACCTAAAAAAAAGAAGTTCGATGACGACCGACGGGGATAATCGTGCGCCCAATCGAGCCATGCTTCGTGCGGTCGGTTTTACAGACGAAGACTTTCACAAGCCGATGATCGGGATCGCATCCACTTGGAGCGAAATCACTCCCTGCAATATTCATATCAATAAACTCGCCGAAAAAGTAAAAGAAGGAGTCCGCGCCGCCGGAGGAGTTCCTCAGATCTACGGAACGATCACCGTTTCCGACGGGATCATGATGGGACACGAGGGGATGCACTTTTCGCTTCCTTCCAGAGAAGTCATCGCCGATTCGATCGAGATCGTTTCCAACGCGATGAGGCACGACGGTGTGATCGCGATCGGCGGCTGCGATAAAAACATGCCCGGTTGTTTAATGGCCCTTTGCCGAATCGATGCACCTTCCATCTTCGTTTACGGAGGAACCATTCTTCCCGGAAACTGCGACGGACACGACGTGGATATCGTTTCCGTGTTCGAGGCGGTGGGACAAATCAACGCGGGAAAAATTTCCAGGGAAGAATTCGTCCGCATCGAACAGAGCGCGATCCCCGGTGCGGGAAGCTGCGGAGGAATGTATACCGCCAACACGATGTCTTCCGCGATCGAAGCGTTGGGGATGAGTCTTCCCGGCTCAGCTTCCATGCCCGCAGTCAGTTCCAGAAAATCGAACGACTGCTACGAAGCGGGAAAGGCTTTGATCGAACTGATCCAGAAAGGAATCACTCCGAAACAGATTCTTACTAAAAAAGCGTTCGAGAACGCGATCACCGTCGTTCTTGTGTTAGGCGGTTCCACCAACGCGGTTCTTCATTTGATTGCGATCGCGAAAGAAATCGGCGTGGATCTGACCCTCGAAGACTTTGATCGGATCAGTAAAAAAACCCCTCATCTTGCGGATCTGAAACCGGGAGGTAAATACGCGATGACCGATCTCGATAAAGTAGGCGGGGTTCACGGAGTGATGAAGTATCTTTTGAAAGAAGGAATGCTTCACGGAGATTGTTTAACGGTTACCGGAAAAACGATTGCAGAAAATCTAATGAATATGCCCGACTTGGTCCCCAACCAGACGATCGTTCGTAAGAAGTCGGAAGCGCTTCATCCTTCGGGTCCTCTCGTGATATTAAAAGGAAATCTCGCTCCGGACGGAGCGGTCGCAAAAATTTCCGGTTTGAAAAAGATTTCGATTACCGGTCCCGCAAAAGTTTTCGAATCCGAAGACGATTGTTTCAACGCGATCATGTCCGACAAAATCAAAGCGGGAGACGTGATCATCATCCGTTACGAAGGACCCAAAGGTGGTCCGGGAATGAGAGAGATGCTCGCCGTTACTTCGGCTCTTGTCGGAAAAGGTTTGGGAGAAGACGTGGGTCTGATGACCGACGGTCGATTCAGCGGCGGGACCCACGGTCTCGTGGTCGGACATATTTCTCCGGAAGCCTTTGAAGGCGGCCCGATTGCGATCGTTCAAAACGGCGATCAGGTTACGATCGATTCGACGAGGAATTTACTCCAAGTGGAAATTTCTCAGGAAGAAATCGATAAGAGGTTGAAGAACTGGAAGCCGATTCCGCCGAGATACAAGTCCGGAGTCCTTGCGAAGTACGCGAAACTCGTTCAATCGGCGACTAACGGAGCGATTACGAATCTTCTTTGAAAACGATCTATCTTGCGGGACCGGAAGTATTTTTAATGCGAATTCGATTTCTGTTCTGCAAGATAGAAAATCTCTTTGTGCGTCGTTTGGATTTGACGCACTCTCTCCTTTTGATTCTGAAATCCCAGTCGATCACGAAAGAAATATAGAACTTGCCCGGAAAATTTTCTTAGGCAATATAGAGTTAATTCAAAGAGCGGATATCGTTCTTGCAAATATTTTCCTAAAAATCTGTTCGTAAAAGTCCGCGAATTTCTGAATGTCGCATAAACGCCAAATAGACGACAAGCGTAAAAGTAGACGTTAGGCGAAAGCCCTAAAGGAATGTATTCATCATCAAAGTAAACATGGAAGACAAAGATTGGGAAAATCACCAGTGGATCTTTGAACCTGACGGCTCATTGTTGGACATTTACGTCCAAGACGTTGGATTATCTGAATGGATCCAATTAATAAAATTTTTAAATCAAGACTTCGGTTTAAAATTTTTTCGCGGAGATGAAGACGCTTTCGAATCTAACATTGATCAAGATTACGTTGTAGATAAGTTGTCTGGAAAAATTGATACTGGCGCGCTTGCTCACATATTTTTAAAGAATATTCAGGTAAATTGCCATTTCTTTATTTTGAATGAGATAGAATTTGACGTACGTCCAAAGGATATAGGGAGCGAAGAGCATTTTGTAGAACTATTCGAGTTTATATATTCCATTTGTAAATTGTTAAACAAAGAAATTATATTAACTCCAGAAAATACTCCAATGGCCCCTTATGCATTTTTTAACCAGCACGGCCAGTATAAAATATATTCTAAAATAGAATATGCAAAGCTTTTTAGTTAAAGATCATTTATCATTATCTCAACGAATCAAAATCAATTACACTTTGTTATTATTTCGACTGCTCTCGGTAATTAAGATTAAATGCATAAAAGGTTTATTAACGTCCTATCTTGTGAATTGATTGGGAGTAAACAAATTGCATGTGGCTTCTCAAGTGGTGGAGTCGCCTTTTAAATATATTGACTCTGAGTAGTTAGGGCCTTCGCCTAACTTCGGTTTCTCGCGGCGCTTCGAGATCGCTCCGCGACTCTCGCTTGGCCTCCGGCACATTTGCTTTGTCACTCGGCTTGCGAGTCGCGACTAAGGTCGCTCAAGTCTCGCGCCAATTCTTCCGCGTGCTTAGGCACGCTCCAGAACCGCAAACGTCGAGAAGCCTCCGGGCTATTGTTAACTTCTTGTTTGGTTGATTTTCATGTTAAGTCAGTTCGAAATTTTGAATTCACATTGTTTATTTTTAAAATTGGGTTTGTTCCGTTAACTCAAGCTCGCACACTTGGAAGAGATTCCGTTTAAAAAATGCTTGCACAAATCCATGGTTATCACTTATGTTATAACTATGGATAATCCTGCGGTAAAAAAAACGACAATTCGAGCCATCGGCAATTCAGCGGGTGCGACAATACCGAAGGTTCTTTTGGAAAAATACAATTTTCACGAAGGTGATACGGTATTTCTTTTAGAAACAGAAGATGGAATCCTACTTTCTCCCTATGATCCTGATTTTGAAACAGCAATGGATATTTATCAGGAAGGCTCTAAGAAGTATCGAAATGCCATGAAAGAACTGGCTAAATGAAAAAAGAACCTAAATGGATCAGTAAGAAAATTGCCGAAGTAATTCATTTAGATCAAATCAAGCAGCATGGCGGGTTGCAGGGGATTAGAGATGAGGGGCTTCTTGAATCGGCACTCGATAGACCTAAAAACAAATTTTCTTACGATACAAAGGCGACGATTTTTGAATTAGCAGTTTCATTAGGTTTGGGTATTGCAAAAAATCATCCATTTTTAGACGGCAATAAGCGGTTATCTTTTCAATTGACGTATGTATTTTTGGGATTGAATGGTTACAAAATAGAAGTCGCGGAGGAAGAGGTTGTGTCAATCATGCTTCGCGTTGCCGGCGGATCTTTAAATGAAAAAGCGTTATCCGTATGGCTAAAGGATAGTTCTATTTCTCGTTAGACGACGTTTTGAGAATCCTAAACTCTTTATAATTTCTAATCTCTTTAAACTCGGCCGATATCTTATCGCGTTCTTCTTTGATATCGAATTCGTCTTGAATTCCCATCCAAACACTCCACTGAATTTCCAAAGAATTTTGAAAATCTCAAAACAAGTATCAGCAGTAATTCCTCTCTTCCCATGAATGATCTCGCTCACTCGTGTCGGATTCATTTTTGTTTCCTTAACTCGAATACTATATCGGCCAATTCGTTTGCCTGATCGTTTTTCTAAATGATTTGAAGTCCTTGGGCGGCGATGAATCTGGTAGCCTAAAGTTAGAATAATGTTTCATCAAATGGTTTTATTCGTTAGAGAAGATGTACGATAAAGGAGGAATACTTGTTGGCAAGAGTGTTGAAGCAAATTTGAATTTCAGATTTGACCTTCGTTTTTAGGCTAAGAATAGCTCCCGATGTATAGATTATCCTGCGGTATCCAACCCGCGAATATCAGTCTGATCAATCGTCGCGAAGGCTTTTCTCTAACGAGTTAAACTATTTGATGATAAAAAAATGCGAAAAAATATTTGCTGCTCCGGTTGGGTGCGCCATATCAGAGTTTGTCCCAAAACCTGTCGAGCGCCAATAGAAGCGAGACATTGAGTTTCGGAAATTTGCAGGAGTTCCCACATTACAAGTGGCGAGGGTTTAGTCACTAGGATTTAGGAGGGGCGATCTTTCTTCTGAATGGGTGAGTTCCCGCAGATTACGTCTCCTTGGCGGTTATTAGGCTTTTTGAGTGATTTTTTTCATCGTTTAAAAACGTAGGAGTTCCCACATTGGACAATTTTGGGGCAAACTCTGATATGGCGCACCCAACCGAGCCGTAAATATTTTTTCGCATTTTTATCATCAAATAGTTTAACTCGTTAGAGAAAAGCATTCGCGACGATTGATCAGACTGATATTCGCGGGTTGGATACCGCAGGATAATCTATACATCGGGAGCTGTTCTTAGTCTAAAAACGAAGGTCAAATTTGAAATTCAAATTTGCTTCAACACTGAGTCAACAAGTATTCCTCCTTTATCGTACATCTTCTCTAACGAATAAAACCATTTGATGAAACATTATTCTAACTCTAAGCTACTAGATTCATCGCTGCCCAAAGAAAACCGGATAGCTCTCGTGAGACTGCCGTTATCATTACTTGAGGTGTTTTTCCTCTTTGCTGCATATTACGAAACTTCTTGTGTAATCTTAAGGAAGCTTTTTCTGCTAAAGCAACGACTAACGCAGGTTGTCCGACCCTCCTTGCAGTTACGATCTTACTACCTGTTCCGGGAAAGCGATGCTGCCAAGCAGCTTCCGTCAAAATCCTTCTAAGTCTGGGACTTCCCGTTTTTGTAATCCCCGTTTGTTTTCTTTTGGAACCGCTGGAATATTCTCCAGGAACCAGCCCAAGAAAGCTCATGAAAGAACCGGCTGTTTTAAATCTCTTAAAGTCACATACCTCACAAAGTAAA
>NZ_ANIK01000048.1 GCF_000347175.1 Leptospira alstonii serovar Sichuan str. 79601 | reverse complement strand
ATTTAAATATCTGTAAAGTGGATACCCGGTTACTCCTGCTTCGTAACAACAATGTATTTCGTTCCATTCCGATTTCAGTTTGGTTACAAATTTTTTAATCTGAACCTCATTATGCTTTATCTGTTGTTCTTTCACCAGTTCCTTTGAATTGCTCGTTAAATACGCGATACTGATCGTTTCTTTGTGGACATCCATTCCTACATATACTTTTCTTTTCATTACGTTCCTTCTGTTGGTTTTCTTGTTTTGTGGTAAATGCTTCGCATCTAACCCACGGTTTTCAAGCCCAGAAGGGGCGCCATTTTGTCTTAATTTGTGGGTAACATTATGATTCTTAACTCTTCGCCGCTCGAAGTGTGGAAACTCAGATTTCTAAAATCGCGAAACCTTTTTTGATCGTTTCTTTTTTGTTTCCGATCCGGATTTTTCCGGAAACCTTCCCTTCCATTCTTTCCATTGGAATTTTTTTCCCGAAAAAACCGGAGATCGTATGTCGGGTGGTTCTAATCGGGGTTACCGTAAGTTCGATTTGATCGGAAGGATCGTGAAGAACGTAAGATAAGGATTCTTTTTTAAAACTTGCGGTTTCTAAGAATGTCGGAACTCCGTTTCTCCAGAGAAGAATGCCCGTGTTTTTGTTGTAGTTCAGTCGAAACGAATTTTTTCCCGACCCGAAACCGTAGATGCGTGATTCGGGCAAAAAGGATCGACTTTCGAAACCGGTGGTGATGCTGTAGGATAACCTTTCCGAAGATTCCAAATTCCAAGTTTTATCGTCGATGGCGAGCTGGCCTCTGACGGATAGATCCGGAGAAATCAGCCGAAACAACCAATCTTTCCCGGAAGTTTCCAGAGAAGAAACCGGTTTGTTCGTTTTTTCCAAGATACTTACGAGAGCGTCGAGTTGCAGATTGAGATTCGAAGTTAAAATGGAAGAATGCGTATAACCTTGTTGGATTGTGTCGTCTAAACGGAAATTGAATCTTTGATCTCCTTGTGTAAAACTCCAATATCCGTTTCGAAACGTTCCTCTGGATAAAAATTCCTTACCCGGACTTCCGGCCCATTCAAAATCTCTAAAACTTTCGGAGTCAAAAAACCAGAGATTGAGAAGAGCCTTACAGTTTCCCGGACCTCGAAAAATTCGAAGCCCCAGAAGAAAATCTTCTGTAATCAAATCGACTAAAACCGAGTCTATCTTCTTCCAGGAGGACAGAAAAGAAGTTTTATACTCTCTGGAGTTGTCGATTCCAAGAGTTCCTGAATAAAGTCCGAGATTGGGTTCTAATGTCGAGGGGTTGAGAAGATGGCCGATCGCCTCTTTCATGCGAATACCTTTTGGATTGTCAGTTTTTTCCGAGGTTTCAAAAAAAAAAAGTAGAATGTTATCTTTCCTTCTTCTTAATTTAGCGCTTTTTATACGGAATTTTGCTTGCGGAGCCCCGTTTCATCGGTTTTTAGTAAAGGGATTCTAAAAAAGATCATGTTATACAGCCAGGATACAAGCAACTTACTCTCTTACGGAGAGAACTACTATCAACCTCATTATCAGCCCATTCTGGAAGTAACCAATTGTAATATTATAGGATACGAGGTCCTGGGAAGATTTTATTTTCCCGAAAAAAACGAATATCGTTCTTTGGGTTATCAATTTCATAATCCGGAACTAGATACGATCCGACTGATCCAAATCGATCGATTGATCCGGGAAAAAGCGATTCGTCATCTCAAGGACTCGGGTCTGCGAACCAAACTTTTCCTCAACATGATGCCTAACTTTCTCTCCATGATTCATACGGGGGATGTTCTGGATCTCAAAAGACTTCATGTTCTCAACCTCATCGAAAAATACGATATATTACCTTCGGAAGTCGTTCTGGAAATCACGGAAGATAAGTTCGACGGAGGTATCGACAAACTTCTTTCGATCGTAAACGTGTTCAAGGATTACGGATTCAAGATCGCGGTGGACGATCTCGGTGTCGGATTTTCCAATTTGGAAAGAATCGGTTATATTCATCCGGACATCATGAAGGTGGATATCAAGATCATGCGGGAAAGTTTAAACCGAAGATCTTTTAAAAACGTGCTGAGCGCGATCGCGGACATGTCTCAAAAATTAGGTTCCGATCTTTTGTTTGAAGGAATCGAAACCGAAGAGGAATTGCATCTCGCGCTTTCCATGGGCGCGAATCTTTTGCAAGGTTTTTATTTTTCAAGACCTCAAGTCGAGTTTCAGGATAAAAAACAATTCACGAGAACTCTCAGGGACACTTTGGAAAAATTTTCGGGGCTTCGTTTTATGGAACTCTTGGAAGAATTGCAAAAAGGTCAGGCGGTCATCGATTCCTTAGGCGAAAAATTGGAAGCACTTCGTCATAAGGGAAAGGAAGATCTTCCCTTAGTTCTTCACCTGATGCTCACCAACTTACCTTCCGAAATTCTTTCCGTATTTGCCTGCGATATTTTCGGTTATCAGATCACTCCCACCTATTTCCGTTCCCATCCCGGAGAGGAATGGGATTCCGATCTGACCGAAATCGGAAACAACTACGCCTGGAGACCTTTTTTCATCCGTCATAAGGCAAAGGTCGTTCAGAACTCCGCAAAATGGACCGTTACGGAACCGATTTACGATATGGATCTTCACAAACAGGTCGTCATCTTTACCTATACTCTCAGAGATAATTACATTCTCGTTATCAAGATGGACTGGGAACGGGTTTAATCGATTTCCCTCGGTTCCGTTTTTAAGTTTTATAACAAGAGATTGTCCCAAAACCTATCTCGCGACCCGTAGGGAGCGAGATTGAGTTAAACCTCTCGCGACCCGTAGGGAGCGAGATTGAGTTAAACCTCGAGCGACCCGTAGAGAGTGAGATTGAGTTAAACCTCGAGCGACCCTATAAGCGGACGCTTTAGTTTCACAAAAATGTGGGAACTCCCGCGTTTTTAAACGAACGGTAAAACTCGGACCTCTTCCGTGCCGTCATGGATAAAACGGAAAAACTTTAACCCCTGAACCCTGATCTCTATCCACTGACCCCTAATACGCTCCTGCGTTTTTTTAAACGAACGGTAAAACTCGGACCTCTTCCGTGCCGTCATGGATAAAACGGAAAAACTTTAACCCCTGAACCCTGATCTCTATCCACTGATTCCTAGTAAGTGGAAACAAACAAAAGTGCGGAAAGTAAAAGACAAAGGGGGGAATAATACTTCGTGTCGTTTTTTGCGAACTTCGTATCTTTTATTTTTTTGAAAAAACCGACCAATCGAAAGTCTCCGATCGCTCTAAGCAAAAATGCCGCGGATAAAAAGGTCGTGCCGTACTGAAGGACGGATCGGGAAATTCCGAACGGGGTTTGTATTCCGAGTCCGAGCGGAAACAAGGCGGCCGAAAATAAAATCAATCCGACCGCCGCCGTGGCGAGTTTTCCGGGTCGAAAGGCGGGTTTTCCCTGTATTTCCGGAATCACCCCATTCATACCGAAAGTTCGTCCAGCCAACCAATAAAAATGAATTCCGGACAGGGCAAGTAAAATCAAACCGGAGGTCATCTGAGCGAAAAAAAACATATAACGATTTACTGAAGGAGTTCCACCGTGGCGGAATCGGGATTTTGATTCTGATATAACTTCATAAGTAAACGTGCCAATTCTTTTTTTTCGTTTTCGGTAAAACCCCGGTATAAATTGTTCAGGAGAGATCTGGAAATTCCGAGCAAAACGGGACGAACGGATTGCGCCTGGGGAGTAAGTTCCAAATGAATAATCCTCTGATCTTCCGAATCTTTCGTCCTTGCCACCAACCCCAACACTTCCAACTTGTCGACAAGAGCGGTTAACGTGGATTTATCCCGATTGATCATCTTGGCGATATCCTGCATCTGCGCTTTTTTCTTTTTTACGAGTGCGAAAAGGATGTCCGCGTGGGTGGTCGTTAACGGACTGAACCCTTTTTCTTTTAGCTCTAGGTTCAGGTGTTTGTGAAATTCGTCTCGAATTCTCGAGATCATATAGATGATCAGTCTAGGATTCATATTTTACCTAATTTAAGAAATTTTTTTCTATCAGGCAAATTGATATAGGTAGATAACCTCTCCAACCGCGGCGGCTTTTGTCGATCCTTCGGTCTCAAAGGTTACCTTAAGAGTCATTCTCGCAGTACCTCTCAGATCCTTCAGCTCGACCAACTCCGCTTTAATCCTCAATTTGCTTCCCACTTTTACGGGTTCCAAAAACCTGAGTTTTTCCATCCCGTAATTGATCCCCATCTTAATATTCTTTAATTCTAATATTTGAGATAAAAGGTGGGGGGCCATGGATAAGGTAAGATAACCGTGTGCGATCGTTCCTCCGAAAGGAGATTCCGCGGCGGCTCGATCCGGGTCGGTATGAATCCACTGATGATCGAGAGTTGCGTCCGCGAATTTGTCGACTTGCTCCTGAGTTACGGTGTGATAGTCGGAAACCCCGATTTCCTTTCCGGTATAAGCTTCCAGTTCGGCAAAACTGGACAATACTACCTTAGCCATGTTCTTCTCCTTTTACTCCGTTTTGTTTTTTAATTTTTCAGTAAGATGTTCGAAAATTTCGGATTCTAAAATGGATAAATCGATATTGTCCTGAAGCCCCGGCGCCTTTCCGGAATAAATCGCTTTCCAAACGATTTCTCCGCTATCCACGTCGATCGCTTTTATCGTGATTTCAAGAACCGAATTTCCCGAAGCGGTTCCGTAATCCGTCACCTCGGTAAATACCGCGACTTCGCCTTCGAGTTGTTTGGCGATCTGAATTCCTTTTTCTTCATTGAAGGAATTGTCCGTTTCAAAGGCGGAACGAAATTTTTTCTCCGCCTCGAATTTTTCTTGGATCTTTCCGCCGTATTTTAGGATGGCCAGTTCCAGTTTTTCGTAACTTCTGGATTCTAAAAATTTCTTTTGTTCGGCGTTTTGATTTTTCATCAACCACCCCGATCGGATCCGAACCGGAAAGACTATGTGCCGTATTTTTTTTTCCGGAGTAAAACCCTTTCGAACAAATACCGTTCCTAAGATGGAATTTTTAGAGGACGAACATTGAATGAATACAAAAAGGAAAAGGACGTAAAAAAAACTTTTGAAGGAGGGAATCGGATCTCTCTTCCGGGAAAAGTAAAATGCGTTACGGGCGGCGGCCAAATCGTTTTCCCTTTTAAGTTCCGTTACTACCAGTTACCGGATCTACCATTTGTCCATCCGTTTTTTATCAAACCGTTTTTGGGATTTTTAGATTCCAATGGAAATCCTAATTTAGGATATTATGGTGTGTTCTAAAATTTGCGGAAACGACCTGGCGTTCGATCCGTAGAGTGTGTTGTCGAATTTGAAGAGTGCTACTTACCTCCGAACGATTCATAAAGAGCAGCCCCCCGGGTTTCTTTCGGGACAGGTTCTTATCAAAAAGATGAAACCATGGGAAACTCATGCAACGCGGGTTACTCGGTTGCGGATCGCTCATCTTAGCTGCGCTAAGAGCCAACATTATGTTTCGACCCATAGGGAGAAACATTGAGTTTCTCGCTTAGCGGCTTTTGGCTATCTCGCTCACTCCTATGTTTCTTGTGTCAAGCC
>NZ_ANIK01000047.1 GCF_000347175.1 Leptospira alstonii serovar Sichuan str. 79601 | reverse complement strand
ATACAAAAGTCGCGGAAGCGTTTAACGTTCTTAAAAAACTCAGAGAACAAGTGGAAGAATTCGATCGTTACGCAAAGAACGTTCTTACCTCCGTAAAAACTCAGGAAGAAAATACGAAAGAAATTTCACAGAGCGCCAACGAACTCATGACCTTCAGTTTACAAATCGAGGAAGCCGTTCTCGAACAAAAACGAGCCACCGACGAAATCACAAAAACGATCGTGAGTATCTCCGACGGAACTCAGGAAATCGCCTCGGGTGCGGACGATCTGACTTCCTTCTCCGGAAATATACACGGACAAGCGAGGAACTTGGGTCAATTGATAGGCAAATTTAAAACGAATTGAATCAAGATTTATGTTTATTAAGCCGAAAAGATATATACTTCCAGCCGTATCAAAACGACGACTCTTTATAAAACGAAGAAGGACGGATACTTATAAATTATATTGTGATTTATAATTCTTATCCGGTTCGAATTTTAAAGATGAATATTTGAATTGATGAATTTATTTTTTTCGATAGAATAACTTTTTCTCGATTTTGGAAGCAAAAAAGGTTGGAAAAGAATGAGTATTCGATTTCGCATTTCTCTTTATTTATCCGTAGTTCTGTTTATCGGATTCAGCATCCTCGCCGCTATCAATTCGATTATCTCCTATGAAAATCTGAAATCGGAAGTGGAAAATAATTCGACGATCACTTCCGAACGTTGGTCCTTGGAAGTGAAAGATCTCCTGGATTCGGCGATGTTTTATGCGAGAGGATTTCGTTCTCCCCTGATTTTTACTTCCCCGCCGAGAGACTCAATCATCGTTTCCATCAAAGAAGTCATTGAAAGAAACCCGGGCTTTTTCGCTCTTTGGCTCGTCTACGAGCCTAATCTCTACGACGGCAAAGACGCACAATATCGAAACACGTTCGCGCACGATTCCACCGGAAGATTTGTTCCTTACGTATTTCAATCCGGTGAAAAAGGAAAAGCGCTTATCAAACCGAGCACAGGTTACGAGAACAAGGACGGAACCGGCGACTTCTATCAAGTTCCCAGAAAGAATAATATTTATTACGTTTCGGAACCGTATCGCTACAAATCCGAAAACGTAAATACGATGATGATTTCCATCGTTGCTCCGATCAGCAAGGACGGTTTTTTTAGAGGGGCCTGCGGGATCGATTTAAAAGCGGAAGAGTTGCAAAAGAAATTCGGAGAAGTAAAACCGTTTCGCAATCAAGGATACATGACCCTGCTTTCTCCAAGCGGACTTTATACGGTTAACGGAAAAGATCCTTCCTTGATCGGAAATAAAATTCCCGATCCGGAAGAATTGGATCTTTTTTTAAAGAAAAGCCAAGAAGGAAAGAACTTCACATATAACTCGGAAGAACACACCCACTATTATTTTCCGTTCCATGTCGGTAAGGATAAACGTTATTGGGTGATGCAGGTAAGTATTCCCGATTCGATCTACAGAGAAGAAATGCTGAATACGATCTCCACAAGGGCTTTAACGGCGATTCTTATCCTACTGTCCGTTTTGATTTGTCTCAACTTTATATTCCAAAAATTGATTACGGTCGGGCTTCTCAAGGCCATCGGATTTTCCGAAGAAATCGCGAAAGGAAATTTAATCGTACAAAGTTCTCACGATAAAAAGGACGAGATCGGAACCCTCCTCGGTTCCATGAATCAGATGCGGGAAGACCTTCTCAAAGTTTTGAGAGAGATCCGAGGATCCGCAACCACTCTCAAAGACACGTCCCAGAAAATGGCGGACTCTTCCCGGCATTTTTCCGACGTAGCACAAACACAAGCCTCCGCTGCGGAAGAGTCCTCCGCAGCCGTTGAAGAACTCGCCGCCTCCGCTCAAAACGTGGGTAAGTCCATGGAACAAGCGGTTTCCAGTATGAAGGAAATCGACGGGAACGTCGTGCGACTCAAGGAACAAATCGTAAATATCAACCGGGAGATGCAGGATTTAGTACGTTTGGCCGCCGAGTCCAAAGAACAGGGAGTCACAGGAGAAAGCGCTATGGTTGCTTCCATCAGCGCCATGGCCGCGATCGGAGACAGCGCTTCTCGAATCACACAAATCCTATCCATCATCACCGAAATTTCCGAAAGGACGAACTTACTCGCGCTCAACGCAGCCATCGAAGCCGCAAGAGCGGGCGAAGCGGGAAAAGGATTTGCGGTCGTAGCCGAAGAAATCGGAAAACTCGCTTCCCAAACATCCACGAGCGTGCAAGAGATCGGCTCGCTTGTCAATTCCACGAACACCGCCGTATTAAACGGAAATACAAAAGTCGCGGAAGCGTTTAACGTTCTTAAAAAACTCAGAGAACAAGTGGAAGAATTCGATCGTTACGCAAAGAACGTTCTTACTTCCGTAAAAACTCAGGAAGAAAATACGAAAGAAATTTCACAGAGCGCCAACGAACTCATGACCTTCAGTTTACAAATCGAGGAAGCCGTTCTCGAACAAAAACGAGCCACCGACGAAATCACAAAAACGATCATGAGTATCTCCGACGGAACCCAGGAAATCGCCTCGGGTGCGGAAGACCTGACTTCCTTCTCCGGAAATATGCACGGACAAGCACAGAACTTGGGCCAGTTGATAGGAAAGTTTAAGACCGACTAAAAAAAATCCGTTCTAAAACTTTCACAATCCGAGACGAGACCCAAAGAAAACGGGTTTTAGTGACTCGGAAAAACGGTTGAACCGAGGGATCTTGCTTAGGATCTTACAGATCAAAGGTATTACCGCCCTTGGAGCCGCTAATGAACTCGAAACAAACATACGCAAAAAACTTCCTCTTTGCGGGGATGTTTGTATTTCTGTTTTTACAAAGACCGATTCAAACGGCGGAATCTCTCAACCGTGTCATCGCGACCGTGGGAACGATTTCCATCTCTGAACTCGATCTCGACGACGCGGGAGAAAAATACAACAGACTCCAAAAACACTTAAAACACGAAGACTTCCGTAAATCTCTCAGAACGAGAATCATAGACTTTCTCATCGATCGCGCCATTGTGGACGTTGTCGCCGAAGAAGAATCGATCCAAGTCAACGAACAAAGAGTCGATTCAGAAATCGAAAAAAGAATGGAAGTGATGGGAATCACAAACCGTAAACAATTCGAGAAGGCGATGGAAGCTTCCTCCGGAATGCCTTTCGAACTTTGGATTACGGAACTTCCGTACCAAATCAAAAAGGGACAACTTCTTCAGTTAAAGATCGCGGTCCCTCCTCCGAACGAACAGGAGATCAGAAGTTGGTACAATCAAAACAAGGACAAGGTCGGGTTTGAAATTCGATATAGAATCATTTCGATCGCACCCGAAAACGATTCCGTGCAGGAAGAAAACAGACTCTACAAGGAAGTTGCCGAAATCAGAAAATCGGTTCTTTCCGATCCTTCCTCTTTCGCATTGATCGCCGGTTCGCCCAGAAACGATCCGACTCTCAGGTCCAGAAGAGGAATGGTGGAATGGATTTCGTCCTTTGATCTTTATAAATACAGTAAAATCACGGCTACGATCGCCGCGCCTCTTCCCAACGGAGGACTTTCCGACGTATTTCGAGACGAAAGAAAAAGATATTCGATCTTAAAGATAGAAGGCAAAAGACCGACTCCGATGGAAAACCTCCGCGGGGGAATCCAGAACATTCTCTATCGAGACAAGGAAGAAGATACGTTTTACAGATGGCTGAAGGAATCCAGGGCCGAAATCCCGATTCAAATTTTCGACGATACCTATAGAAAGGAAAATAAAATCCCTCTCAAGGAAGAGACGTTTCATCTGGACTGATTTTAAGTATTACACGATCCGAGTTTTCGACCGATATGAACTTCAAACCATGAAATTTCCGATTTCCCATTCCGCTGTTTTTTTGAGTCCGGAAACGAAATCTCTTCTGGGATCCGCAAACGAAGGGGAAAATCTACTGCAACTTTCCCTCCGAAAACTTTCCAAAGTTCTTCCCGATTCCCTCGTTTTTTTCAACTCCTGGCCTTTTGCGACCGAAACAAACACATACGATTTTTTGAATATTCAAATTTTGGAAGAGACCTCGGAGATTTCCTTTATAAAAGAAGTTTCTTCCCGGCTTCCAAAATCCAGAACCGGAGATCCGGACTGGGACGACGCTTCTTTCTTTTATTTCACGGGACTTTTCCCCTGTTTGGACGAGAACTTAAGTCTGGAAATTTATCAAAGGCACGATCGTTATCTTTCTCAATATTCCTACAGCGAAAATTTGCCTTCGGGAATCGTTCCCGCGATTTTATCCAGGGAGTTTGCGAACGGGATTCCGGATACGATCAAAACGAGCGCTCAAGAATATCTGAATAAGAACATCAATCACTACGACGTTGAAATTTTTTATCACGCTCCCGATCTAAGACAATATCGACTCGACTTCTCCTTAAAAAATAAAAGGTCCTTAAACTTAGTCGGAGGATTTTTAAAGTCCAAAGAAGACTGGAGCTATTCCGAAATCCTCCCGTGGATTCTGGAACATCCCGAAGTTTTTAGAACCGGACCTTCTTATCTGGAACTGGAAGTTTATCGGGGATGCGAACTGAGTTGTAGTTTTTGTCCGAGACAATTTACGCCGAACGATCAAGACGGGACTTTCTTAAGTCCGGAGTTTTTGGAGAATCTACTGAAACAACAGGAAGAATCTTTTTCCAACGAATACAGCGTTTGTTTCGGAGGACTGGGGGAACCTCTTCTACATCCGAAGTTTACGGAGTTGATTACCGCCGCGCTCGGGACCTCCTCTTTGATGCGGGAATTGATCGTCGAAACCGCCCTTTATTCCGATCTGAATTCTATTTTAGAATTTTTGAATACGTTAGATTCCGCATCCAAGGAAAGAATCACCTGGATCGTAAATCTCACGACTTTCAATCCGGAAAAATACAAAACCCTTTACGGAAAAAAAGAACTGGATCGGGTTCTTTCCAACCTCGAAGAACTCGGAAAAATCTTTCCAAAAGATAGAATTTATCTCCAATTTTTAAAGATCCGGGAAGCCGAGGACGAGGTGGAAACCTGGGTGGACGAAACCGAAAAACAAGGTTACGGAGTCGTCCTCCAGAAATACAATCGTTATGCGGGGCTTATGCCTGAAAAAAGGGTCACGGATCTCACTCCGATTCAGAGGGAATTTTGCTGGCACCTCAATCGGGATCTTTATGTGAATTCGAACGGAACCGTATCCGTTTGCAAACAAATCCCGAACAAGGAATCCGGCAACCTTCATAAGGAAACTCTAATGCAAATTTGGCGAAAAGGTCTGCCTTCGTTTGCCGATTCGTTAAACGGAAAACACGAAACCACGGGCGCTCCCTGTTTGAGTTGTGATGAGTGGTATACGTTCAACGCGTAATATCTACGCGTTCATTCAGGCTCGAACCGGTTCCACAAGATTTCCCGGAAAGGTTTTAAAAGAATTTCCTTCCGGTTCCGGAAAAACGCTCATTGATAGGATCCAAGACAGGATTTTAACCGTTCTTCCCGAAGAACAAATCGTGTATTTAATTCCCGATGGCGACGAGGAACTCGGTTCTTTTTTGAAAAGGAAAAACTATCGGTTTTTTAGCGGCGATCTTAACGACGTAAGACGGAGATACATAAGCGCTGCGGAATTTTTCAAAGCGGATGCGATCCTACGTCTCACGGGCGACAATCCGTTTTACGACACTCTTCACTTGGATCAACTTTTACAGACGTTTCAATTTACGGAATCGGATCTTTCCTACGTGACGGGGCTCCCTTTAGGAATGGGCGGAGAAATTTTTACGAGGGAAGCTCTTGAATGGAGTCCTAAAGTTCTTGAAGAAAGACATAAAGAACACGTAAGTCTCGCCATCAAAGAGAACCCGCATCGATTTCGAATTGTCAAACTTTCCTCCTTACTTACGGAAAAAGAAAAGGAAATTTTACCGAAACTCAGACTTACGATCGACGAGCTCTCCGATTTTCAAACTACTTCTAAAATCTTTAATATTCTGAACGATGAAAAACGTTTTTTCGGCGCCAAAGAATGTGTGAAACTTTTTGAAAGAGATCCGAACGTCTTTGCGGGAAATCAAAACGTGGAACAAATCCGTTTTAGGACCTTATCCGCGGATGATACGAAAGAGGCTCGAATCGGATTTCTAATCGGAAATCCGAAAGAATTCGGAAGCGGCCATTTCGAACGATCCAGAATTCTATTCGCGTTATTGTCCGCGAACGATTACGAAACGATCTGGCTCGAGGAATTTTCCGTCGACGGCGAGGCGGATCTGATCGTCGTAGACTCAAGAGACATTTTAATTCCGGAATATTCAAAAACAAGAATTCTACTTTTGGATCATTTCGGTCCGGACAGAAAAAAATACGAACACTACGACCTTCTCCCCCATCCGGAAAATTCGGATCGTTTTTCCTTGGATCAAATCCTAATTCCTCCCGCACTTTTGAACGTCGATCGCAAGTCGGATGGTTCGCATTTACTTTGTTATGCGGGGAACATCGATTCTCGTTTTTCAAAGGAATTGGATTCGTTCCTTGAGTCCTTGAATCTTCGGGAAAAATTTTCCAGGGTCGTTCGTGTGGGAGGCGCTCCTCCCGTATCGAACCGGATCGAGTTCGTTTCCCGGGTTTCCAAGTTTGAATTTCAAAATCTTTTGATAAATTCTTCCGGTTTTGTCGGCTACTTCGGCCAGTCCTTGTTCGAGGCGATTTTCTTGAATAAAAAGGTCTGTAGTTATTCGATCGGTCCGGTTCATTCTTCCCTTTCCTTACTCTGTGAAAATAAATACGGAATTCCTTTTGCGGGAGAATTGAATTCCAAAATCCTCAGCCGCGAAGTGGATCTGAAATTCAGCGCCCGGCCTGTTAGCGGAGAGGGTTATTCTCGACTGCTTCGGGAAATCGAACGAATTCTGGACTAACTAAAACGCGGGAATTCGTATTAGGGCTCAGTGGATAGGGGGCAGATGTCAGGGTTTTAGATGTCAGTGATTAGGAATCAGATGTCAGGATTTTAGGACTTTACCAAAGGTTAATTTTCCTCTTCTGTAAATTTACTGAAATCTGATCCCTGAAATCTATCCATTAGAATGGGAGTTCCCACATTTTTAAACTGGAAATTGCAGATCAAATTTTCTTTATGAACACCAAAAAATCTTGAAATTTCTTCAATCCCCCGGAAAAAAATTCTGATTGACCGATTCAATCAAAAACATGAAAAATAAACCGACCAATGGTCGGTTTTGGCAATGGAAAAACAAAATCTCAACAAACAAAAAGGAAGGGAACGAAGAGAAGACATCCTAAACTGCGCAAGCCGCTTTTTCTTTACCAAGGGTTACGACACGACTTCCATCCACGATATCATAGGCAAACTCGGAATCGCTAAAGGAACTTTTTATCACCACTTCAATTCCAAAGAAGAACTTCTAATGGAGTTAATCAAGTCCATGTCGGACGAAATGACCCGCGAAATGTTCACGGCAGTGGAAGTAAGAAATCCGAAAAATACATTAGATAAACTTAAAATAGTTCATGAGCTTCATTTCGACAGGGTCAAAAAAAATCCCGAGACGATGTTCTTCTTTTTGAAGGCAATCTATCTCCCGGAAAACTGCTCTCTCAAAGCGAAACTCGAAAGAGAAATTTCCAAAAGGGATATAACCTTTTTGAGAGAACTCATCACGGAAGGAAAAAACGACGGATCATTTTTGACCATGTTGCCCTCCGAATTTTTAGCGGAATCGATCGTGGCGATGTGCAACGTTCAAAACGAAAGATTTGCGCTTTATACTCTCGGTATGAACGACGATATGGATCCGAATTTGATTTATGAGAACAAAAAGAATTCTTATTCTCTTTTTTCATCCATACTCGAAATCAAAGATCCGTTCGAATTTTCGTTTTCGAAGGAAGAAATACAGTCTTCCGTCGAAAATTTTCGAAAGTTCTCCTTAGAATTTGAAAAACAAAATCCAAGCAAAAGCTGCATGAAACAGAATTCTCTTGAGTCTTCAAACGGAGGAAAGGCGAAATAGAATTCTTTCGAAATTTTATTTTTAACCGAATCGCATATGTATCTCTTTTCCTTTATCCCGGTTCCCACGTTCATTATGTCTTCGGAAATTCACCGCTTTTTCTATTCTCAACCGGAAATTAGAAGGCAAAGAATGCTCGCTCTTCGTTCCTGGATCGTGGAATCCTTTCCCGAAATTCTGGAATCGATGCAATCAAAAAGGCCCACATATCATTTAAACGGAAACTGGGTGGCAATCGGTTTTCAAAAAAACAGTCTCTCGATTTATCTCTGCCAATCCGGATCTCTAAAAATAATCAGAAATAAATTTCCATCCCTCGTAGACGACAAGGCTCGTATGAACTTTGCCGATAAGGAGCCTTTTCCCTGTAAGGAAGTTGAAAATTCCATTCGATCGATTTTGAAATCTAAAACGAAGTCGGATGGCGAAAAGAAATCCTCCAAAAAAAATTCAAGATCCTCCTAAAAAGATGCAAACGAGATTTTAATTCCATTCAAAGAGTGGTCGCCCAAGACGTTTGGAGTCCGATTCGATTTTCGAACGGACTGAAGTTGAGGAAATTCTAACAAGAATCGTATCCTAAAAGAAACCAATTGACCCCGGGAAAAAGCAGGAAAACCTGTTTTTTTACGGCCATGAAAAAGCAGATAGGCGATCGTTACGAACCCAAAGAAGTCGAGAGTAAATGGATTTCACTCTGGGACGAGAAAAAGTCCTTTGTACCGAATTCTAATTCCAAAGAATTTTTCTCCATCGTCATCCCTCCTCCGAACGTAACGGGATCGTTGCATATCGGTCACGCACTCAATCATACCATTCAAGACATTCTCATCCGGATCGAACGTAAAAAAGGAAAGTCCACTCTTTGGCTGCCCGGTATGGATCACGCCGGCATTGCGACTCAGATGGTCGTAGAAAGAGAACTCGCGAAAGAAGGAAAGAAGAGAACCGATTTTACAAGAGAAGAATTCGTAAACAAGGTCTGGGAATGGAAGGACCACTCCGGTGGAATGATCACCCGTCAACAAAAACTTTTGGGAGAATCGGTGGATTGGTCCAGAGAAAGATTTACTTTCGACGAAGGTCTTTCCAAAGCCGTATTCAAAGTTTTTAAATCTCTTTACGACGAAGGTTTGATCTATCGCGGAGAAAGAATCATCAACTGGTGTCCCGCTTCTCAAACCGCGATCTCCGATCTCGAAGTCGAGTTCCGCGAAACAAAAGGAAAACTCTATCATATCAAATATCCGATTCACGGCAAGAAGGATCAATTCTTAGTCGTAGCTACGACGAGACCCGAGACGATGCTCGGCGACGTCGCGGTCTGCGCCAATCCGGAAGACGCACGTTATGCGTCTTTGAAGGACGTTATCTTAGAATTACCTCTTACAAACAGACAAATTCCTCTTCTCTTCGATTCTTTCGTGGATAAAGAATTCGGCTCCGGTCTTGTTAAGATCACTCCCGCACACGACGCGAACGACTTCGAAGCGGGACAAAGACTCGGACTCAAGCCGCTTCTTGTCATGAATCCGGACGGAACGATGAACGAAAACGCCGGAGCCTATCAAGGTTTGGATCGTTTTGTGGCTCGTAAGAAAGTGGTCGCGGATCTGGAAACCAAAGGATTGATCGAAAAGATCGAAGATCACGTTCACGCGGTCGGTCACAACTCGAGAGGCGGAGCGGTAATCGAACCCTATCTTTCCACTCAATGGTTTGTAAAAATCAAACCTCTTGCGGACCTCGCGGTGCAAGCTGTTCAAACCGGTCAGGTCGAATTTGTTCCGAAGATGTGGGAAAAAACTTTTTTCGAATGGATGAACAACATTCGGGATTGGTGTATTTCCAGACAACTCTGGTGGGGTCATAGAATTCCCGCGTATCATTGTAAAACCTGTAAACACGTGGAAGTTTCCGAAACTTCCGTGACTACTTGTCCTTCCTGCGGTTCCAAGGAAGTGGAACCCGATCCGGACGTTTTAGACACTTGGTTTTCATCCCAACTCTGGCCGTTCTCTACGATGGGTTGGCCGGAACAAACGGAAGATCTAAAGAAATACTATCCGACTTCCGTTCTTGTTACGGGCTTCGACATCATCTTCTTCTGGGTTTCCAGGATGATCATGATGGGTATGAAGTTCATGCAAGTTCCACCATTTCATAAAGTACTCATACACGGTTTGGTAAGAGACAAGGATGGAAAGAAATTCTCCAAGTCGGTCGGAAACGTAATCGATCCGCTCGTTATGATGGAAAAATACGGAACCGATTCTTTTAGATTTTTCCTTGCTGCGACTCTTCCGGAAGGAAAGGACATTCTTTTCGACGAATCTCGTCTGGACGGTTATCGTTCTTTTTGTAATAAGATCTGGAATTCTTCCCGGTTCATTTTTATGAACTTGGAAGAATCCTTCGTTCCGACCGGAATCACTCCGGAAATTGAAAAAGATCTGGAACCGATGGATCAGTGGATTCTTTCCAGATTCAATCATTGTTTGGAAGAATACGACAAGGCACATTCTAAATTTCATTTTTACGAAATGACCGCGGCGATCTACGAATTCATCTGGGGCGACTTTTGCGACTGGTATATCGAACTCGTAAAACCGAGAGCTTATGGAAAAGTTTCTCCGCGCTCCGCGGAAGTGGCAAAACAAGTTCTCTCGGACGTGTTGACTCGTGCATTAGGACTTTTGCATCCTTTTATGCCGTTCTTAACGGAAGAGGTTCATTCCGTTTTTTCGGATCAGTACATCGCTACGACTCCCTATCCGAAAGCGTATCCGATTTCGTCTGACGCACTCGGAGTTCAAAAACTCAATCTACTGCAGGAAATCGTCACAAAAATTCGCGTTATGCGCTCCGAAAACGGAGTAACACCGGATAAGAAGTGTAAGGCGATCGTAAAATCTTCGGACGACCTCGCTCGTTCCGCGATCGCAGAAAACGAAGTTTCTCTCTTACAACTCGCTCGTTTAGAGTCTATCAAAACGGACGCCGCGTATGAAATTCAGAAAACGGATTCCGTTTCTCATTTTACCAAAGGAGAAATCATTCTTCCTTTGGAAGGTCTGATCGACGTTGAAAAAGAAAAAGCGCGTTTGGACAAAGAACTTCAAAAATCGGAAATCGAAAAAGAAAAACTGGAAACGAAACTTGCAAACCCCGGATTTCTTTCCAAAGCCGCTGCGGACGTAGTGGAAAAAGAAAGAGAAAAACTAAAGAACCTCATCGACAAAGTGGAAAGTCTCAAAAAGGGAATTCAGAATCTTGCAGGCTAAGTTGAAAGTTCTTCTCATCGGCTCGGGTGGAAGAGAAAGCGCGATCGCGTTTCATCTTCGTAAATCTCCGTTGTTAAACGAATTGAAAGTATTCCCCGGAAACGGCGGTTTTCCCGATCACGAAATCCTTCCGGCCGATGTATTGAATGTTTTGTCCAAAGAATCGGTTCAATCCTTTTTAAAACAAAATCCTTTCGACTTTATCGTTGTCGGTCCGGAAGATCCTCTCGTCGCGGGGTTTGCGGATTGGGCGGCGGAACTCAAAATTCCCACGTTTGGACCCGATTCCTATTGCGCCCAAGTGGAAGGCTCCAAGGATTTTGCAAAGTCCTTGATGGTGGAAGCGAACGTCCCCACCGCAAAATATGCAACGTTTACCGAATATTCATCTTCTTTAAAGTATTTAGAGTCACAATCAATCCCGATCGTAATCAAAGCCGACGGACTCGCCGCCGGAAAAGGTGTGACGGTCGCGACCACGAAAGAAATGGCGATCCAAGCCTTAAAAGAAATCTTCGAAGATAAAAAATTCGGAGAAAGCGGCAACCGAGTGGTCATCGAAGAATTTATGGACGGACAAGAAGCTTCCATCTTCGCCGTTTCCGACGGAGAATCTTATTTCCTTCTTCCCGCGGCGCAGGATCATAAAAGAGCGTATGACGGAGACAACGGGCCGAATACCGGAGGAATGGGTGCGTATTGCCCGGCTCCTGTGGTGACAAATTCTATATTAGAAAAAGTGAAAGAAAGAGTCTTTGATCGGATGTTTGAAGTATTTCGTAAAAAAGGACATCCGTATCGAGGACTACTCTATGCCGGTCTTATGATTTCTTCGGATGGAGAACCGAGAGTCGTAGAGTTCAATTGTAGATTCGGCGATCCGGAAACACAATGTGTGCTTGCGATGTTGGACGGGGATCTATTAGAACTTCTTTATACGGCTTCCACGAGTAAGATTTCTGACGTACAAACATCCGTTAAAAAAGGCGCGGCGACCGTTGTCGTCCTTGCTGCGCAAGGATATCCCGATTCTTATGAAAAAAATATTCCTTTGAACCTTCCGGAAACGTCTGGTCAAAACACTTATCTTTTTCATGCGGGAACTCTAAAAAAAGATGGAAAAGTTTTTTCATCCGGGGGAAGAATTCTCGGTGTAGTAGCTCAAGGCGCCGACCTAAAGAGTTCGGTCAACCAAGCTTATTCCTTCCTGGAAAAAATCCAGGCTCCCAAAACGTTTTATAGAAAAGACATCGGACACAGAGCCCTTTAAACCTATGCCATTTTTGATTTCTGGAAATCTGGATCTCGTGGAGAGACGTAGCCTCAAGAAAATGGAAAAATTTCTCGGAATTATTCTTTCTCCGGTTCAATTTCCCGTCGAACAATACAATCTGCTAAGACACGCTCTACATCGCAATTTGGATCCGGATGCGCTGATCCGAAAGATGAATCGTCAAGAACTTCTTTCCTTCATCTACATTCTGACTCAATTCGGAGACGTAGTCAGCGCGGAAACTCCCGCGGAATATCTTGAAGTGGAAAAAATTCCGCTGGTTTTGGAATGGCAAAGGGGTCAATATATGATTCCTTACGAAGTTTTGGATCATCTTTCCACTTCTAGAATATTCAAAAATCAGAATTATCTATTCGCACTCATACCTTCCCTTCCCGCCAAAGAAAAAAAAGCGTGGATCGAATGGATCGGCTCCGGTTACGGAAAAACGTTTCCGAGAGAAATCAATCACGAACTCTATTTCCAGTGCAGACATCTTCAAAAACCGTTTCAAGGAAAATCCCTCCTTCGAGAAGAAACGATTCAACTGAGCCAACTCTGGCCCACCGGTAAAAATGAAATCGTGGATTGGTTCCACAAAGGAATCACTCCGTTTTATTCCGCAATGAAAGAACTTTCCAGAACGGAAAAGGATCCGTTTTTGTTGCATATTCTCGACTTGATCCGTTCGGGCAAACTGATCTTAAAAAAGAATCCGGAAGAATTCAGAAAAAAAGAAGAATACATTTTAGTCGCCACTGTGGAAGGAAATACTCCGCAACTCAGGGATACCGTGTTTTCCTGGGAACAAGAAAGAGAAAGCAAAGAAGACTTTCTTTTTCAATAAATCCAAGCGAGTCTAACGTTTGGAAATTCATCAAATCAATCGAAAGCAAATATTATGGAAGTAAAGTCAGCAAAAGAACTTAAAAGAGTCTCCAAAGAATTACAGGAAAATTTTCTGAATCGTTGGAAACTCTTGAATTTGGAACAAGAAAAAGACCGTCTCAAGGCGCTTAGCGAAAAGGCGGAAGATCCGGACCTTTGGAACAATCCGGAGGAGGCGAGAATCGTAAGCCAAAAAAAGAACGAGTTGGAAAAAAAACTCACTCCTTGGTTTACAATTCAGCAAGATATATTAGATTTTCCTGATTTAGTGGATCTTACTCTCGACGAAAAGGGAGAGAACGGAGTCGGAGAATTATCGACGGAATACAATCGTCTTCAAGAAAAGTTCGAAGAACTGGAATTGCTGGGCGCTCTTAAAAATCCGGAAGATATAAAACCCGCGTTCATCAACATCCATCCCGGAGCGGGTGGAACCGAAAGCCAAGACTGGGCAGAGATGCTTCTCCGAATGTATATGAGATTCTTTGAAAAGAAAGGATATCAGTATTCATTAGTGGACATTCAAGCCGGAGACGGCGCCGGAATTAAGAACGCAACGATACACGTAGTCGGGGACTTTGCTTTCGGATTTTTGAAAGGTGAGAATGGGGTTCACAGACTCGTGAGAATTTCTCCCTTTGACGCAAACAAAAGAAGACATACTTCCTTCGTTTCGGTTCACGTAAGCCCGGAGATAGACGACGATATCGACATCAAGATCGAAGAGAAAGACATCCGAGTGGACGTTTATCGTTCCTCCGGTGCCGGCGGTCAGCACGTCAACACCACAGACTCCGCGGTTCGAATCACGCACATGCCTTCCGGAATCGTAGTCGCGTGTCAGAACGAAAGATCACAGATCAAAAACAGAGACACCGCGTTTAAGATGTTAAAAGCGAGACTCTATGAGATGGAACAGGAAAAAGCAAAAGAAGAATTGGAAAAAAAATCCGGAGAGAAAAAAGACATCTCTTGGGGCTCTCAGATTCGAAGTTACGTTTTCCATCCTTACAATCTCGTAAAAGATCACAGAACGGATCATGAAACCGGAAACGTCGCCGCGGTGATGGACGGAGAAATCGAACCTTTCATCCTTGCTTATTTGAAAACGCTTTAAGATCATTATCCAATAAAGATTTCTTAATGTATAAATTCCTAAAGTGCTTATGCATTGTCTGCATTTTACTGGAGTCTTTCGGTTGTTTTGTCTCTCGAAAGCTGATCTTCATGCCCAGAGGAAAAGATACTCTTCCGTCTTATAAGGGTCGTCTTCTGGAAATTCCGAACGAGGGCAGAATCGTTTATTCTTACTTCAGTCAAAACGGACCTAAACTTGCGGTCGTTTTTCACGGGCAACACGGAACGATATAAGGAATGTCTCATATAGGAGCGAAACTTTTCGAAATGGGCGTTTCCGTTCTTATATCGTTCATGGAAAAAAAGATACATCCGTTCCTTATTTCATGGGTGAAAAACTCAGCAAAAGTTTTCCCAACGCAAAATTCATTCCCATCCCTTATGCAAACCATCAGATTTTCGGATTTCTAAACGAAACCCATTGGAGACAAATGGATAATTTCATCCGGTGACCGTTTTTTATTATCTTTGACGAGTTCGATATTTTCTTGAAGCCTGCGCCATATCGGAAGTCGTCCCGAGACTTGTCGTTTTTCGTATGAATTTATTTTCTTATTTTTTGAGAGTTTATGAAGACCATACGAATATTTAAACATTAGGAGAGTTGAATATGTCCATCATTTCCGGCAAAATCAAATACGGTTGTTTATGGGGAATGCTGATTCCCTTTTTTACGTTTTTTGCTTCCGTCGGTGTGACAGTTTTACTTTTAAAAGACGACTACGGAAACGCACATTCAGTCGCGGATTGGGGCTTGCTCGTGGGAAAACACGTTCTTCTTTTTGCAGGAATAGCGATCAGCGTCATTATCGCGTTGCTCGTCGGTATGGCGTTCGGAATCAAGGATTCAAAGCCGGTCGAAACTCTGAGAATCTTTTGGCCCGTTCTCGTCATTCTCCTTTATTGGATCGCACCCAACCTTCTGCCCGGACCCGTGGACGATTCCATCGTTACGTTAGGCGTCGGAGTCTATCAGATCTATCGTTACTTTAAGGAAAGAAATTCCTCAAAAACTCCCGACTCCGTCAAACCGGACCATTCGAAGGATGCCTTTGAAAATTCCGAAAGAACGCCAAAATAGGATTAAAAAGACATTATATTATGAATTTTGAAAGAACACTTCTCTTGATCGGCCTGGGCGGCGCGATCGGAAGTATATTCCGCTACTTGTTGCAATATTGGTTCGGAAACTTCCTCGGGCTCACTCTGCCCTGGGGAACTTTAACCGCAAATTTACTCGGCTCCTTTATAATCGGAATCGTATATGCGCTTTTCGATCGGTTTCCGATTTTAGACCCGCAATGGAAGTTTTTGCTCGCCTCCGGACTTTGCGGAGGATTCACAACCTTTTCGACCTTTTCATACGAAACGTTTCAAATGTTAAGATCCGGTCATTTCATTTTATTTTCAGGATATGTCGGTTTGAGTATCCTCGGCGGAATCGGATTTGCGTTCGTCGGCGTTTGGGCTGTAAAAAACTTTTGAGTAGCGCGTTACTTTAGAAGTACACGTTATCTGCCATTGTATCCGCCGACGGTTCTTTACCAGAGTTGTTGAAAAATTAATTCTCCATTTGTTTCTGTTTCATTGAAATGGACGATTGACGCAGTTTTGTTAATCGAGACTATTGAATTTTTCAACAATTCTATTCTTAAGAAGTTCACATATCTTTCAATTGTTCGACTCGATACATAACGACCTACAAATCCGTACGCTCCGAACATCATGACGTCGCCGCTCCCTACTTCTCATTAAAATCCCATCAAGTTTCTTGTATCGACCGCTATAATTTTAAAATTCAATCGGTTATAGGGAAAGTCAAACTACGGATCTTCTTTTACGTGAATTCTGTGTAACAAATGCGAAAGCGATTGGATCTTAACGAAACTAAGAAACAGCGTCACTTAGAAAGTGTTCCTCTGAGTTTAGAGTGACACAAGAGTTAAGATGTATCAATTTCCGTGGATCGCTCGGCAGACAACGACGTTTAGCGTCTTATTCTCCCGAAGCCCCTGCACTAAAATAACGTTACTTAAGTATTCAATATTTATTATATTAAAGAAAATATATTTTGTTTTAAAATTTTTCTTTACAAAGTCGTCTCTCTTATCAACCTCAATTTAACTTCAAAAGAAGCAGAATGTTGGATATACGAAAATGGAAACTTCAAAAAGAATAAATACAGTAAGGCGAGTTCATGAAGAATATCCTTTCCATTTCGATCTTTCTTTCCCTATTTTTTCAAAGTTGTACGGCTTGGCCCCTTTTAACCGGAACGTTAGGTTTGGCCGTCGGCAAAAAAGGCGATAGTGTTTCACTCCTTCCGCTTTTCTTACGCAGTTCCGATCCAGTAATCACTCGAATCGAACTCAGTTCCCAAGATACTTCCATCGCTCGAGGTATGAGCGCGGCTTTTCAAGTTACCGCGATCTATGATAACGGAACAAACAGCGATATTACGAGTTCCGCTTCCGTCATTTCCGAAGTTCAATCCGTCGCTACGATTCAGGAAAACAGAGTCAGGGGAATTTCTCCGGGTTTCTCACTGCTTCAAGTCGAGTACAATGGTTTATATACTCAGCTTAAAATCGAAGTGACGCCTGCGGTTTTAAATTCGATCCAAGTCGACAGTTTGGTTTCCGGACCCTTACCGAAAGGTTCGAATCGTCAGTTCTCCGCAATCGGTATTTTTTCCGACGGTTCTCATCAAGATATTTCCAACGATCCGCTGACGATTTGGTCGACCAACGATTCGTCTTTGGCGCGTGTAAACGCATCCGGCGCGGTCTCGGGTATTAATTTAGGAATTGCTCATATTCATGCATCCTTCGGTTCCAAACAAGGCTCCTCTTCCTTGACCGTATCGGCGGCGACTCTTTCTTCGATTCAAGTTACTCCCGCCGATCCCAATCTTCCTTTAGGAAAAAATCAGCAATTGACCGCCACCGGAATCTATTCCGATAACTCAAATAGGGACATTTCCGCTTCGGTCGTCTGGAACATTTCGGATCATACGATCGCTTCGATACAACCTCAAGGTTTATTAGAAACTATTAATGTGGGTCCCGTCGTCGTTTCGGCTTCCTTCGGTTCCAAGGTCGGTTCGACAAAGTTAACCGTAACACCCGCGTCCTTGGTTTCCATCTCGGTCTCTCCCGTAAATTCTTCCGCGGCCAAAGGATTAAATCAGCCTTTTATCGCGACCGGCATTTTTTCCGATAATTCTAATTCAGATATCACGGATCAGGTTACATGGACTTCTTCGGACACAAACATCCTCGTCGTTTCCAACGCAAGCGGAAGTCACGGTTTAGCTTCTGCCGTCAATCAGGGTGCGGTTACGGTTACCGCTTCCGTCGGCGGCATTGAAGGTTTTACGGACTTCTCCGTCACTCCGGCGACCCTGGTTTCAATCTCCGTCACTCCGGTCCTTCCTTCCAAAGCGAAAGGATTAACCGAACAATTTACGGCGACTGGAACTTTTACGGATCATTCCAAACGGGATATCACTTCCTCGGTCACATGGGCTTCCTCTTCCGGAGCGGCAAGCGTGTCTAACGTATCCGGAAACGAAGGTTTGGGGAAAACTCTTTCGATAGGAGATACGACCGTTACGGCGACCTTGGGAAGGGTTTCCGGGAATACAACGTTAACCGTAACTCCGGCAATTCTCACTTCGATTCAGATCGGCCCGATCAACCCTTCTCTCGCAAAAGGTTTAAGGAAAAAATTTTCCGCCACGGGAATCTACTCGGACCATTCCAATTCAGATATCACTTCGTCCGTGACCTGGTTTTCATCCGATTCTTCCGTTTCCGCAATCTCCAACGCGGTAGATAGTAAAGGGGTCGCCTCTGGAAACACGATCGGAACCACGAATATTAAAGCGACATTGGGAAACATCGGCAGCGCGATATCCACGTTATCCGTAACCGCAGCGGAACTGGTTTCGATCGGAATCACCCCATCTTCCTCCTCCAAAGCGAAAGGCCTTAAGGAGAATTTTAAGGCTACCGGCGTTTTTACTGACAACTCAACCCAGGATCTTACGGAACATGTCACTTGGAGTTCCTCCGATACGGCAGTAGCAGAAATTGTCAACGCAGTCGGAAACAAGGGGGTTGCAAACTCGCTTGCCGCAGGATCCAGCGACGTCTCCGCCGCCCTAGGTTCGATTACAAGTCCGAGCGTCGCCTTTACAGTAACTCCGGCACAACTCGTTTCGATCGCAGTGACTCCGAACGGTGCCTCCGTTGCGAAAGGTTTAAAACAACGGTTTCAGGCAACGGGAACATACACCGATCATTCCACCCAGGACGTTACGAATTTGGTTTCCTGGTCTTCTTCCAATCCCGGAAAAGCGGCCGTTAGCAGCGCGGCAAACTCGGAAGGTTTGACGACCGCAATCTCCGCCGGAAACACGAACATTACTGCAACGTTAGGCGCCATTTCCGGTTCTTCCGCTTTGAATGTGACTTCCGCGATTCTTACCTCTATCGAAGTGACTCCGAGCCTTTCCTCCGTCGCCAAAGGTCTCACAAAACGATTTGCAGCGACCGGAATCTATTCCGACAACTCCACACAAGATTTGACTTCGGTTGCAACCTGGGTTTCCTCCGATCCCTCCAAGGTCGCGATCGAAAACGAAGCCGGTCAAAAAGGGATCGCATTCGCCTCCACTTTAGGAAATTCGAATATTACGGCATTCTACAATTCTATTCGGAGCGCTCCGACTCCGATGGAGGTTACCGCCGCCGAATTGGAAAGGATCGTCATTACCCCCGACCTTACGTCGAAAGCAAAAGGTCTTTCTCAACAGTTCGTCGCCGAGGGGCTTTTTACGGACAATTCAAGACAAGACCTTACCGATCTTGCAACCTGGTATTCCTCGGATTCTAAAATCGCTCCCGTCGGTAACGCGGACGGTAAAAAGGGTTTAGTAAAGGCTCTTTCCGAGGGCACTCGGATATTTCGGCGGTTTATAATTCCGTCAACAGTAAACCGATCCGCTTTAACGTAAGTCCGGCCACGTTAGTTTCCATTCAACTAAGTCCCGCGGACGGCACGATTATCAAAGGATTTTTTCAACAATACACCGCATCGGGCGTTTATTCGGACGGTTCCGTTCAAGATATCACCGATTCGGTCAGTTGGAGCAGTTCCGATTTCCTATCCGTTTTTGTTTACAACAGGACGACCGTATCCAACGGATTGGCGAGAGCCTGGAAAATCGGAACATATACGATCTCGGCCAGATTCGGATCCGTTACCGGAAGTACCAACGTAAACGTCGGCGCGGCGCCCCTATCTTCAATCGCGGTATCTCCCACCAATTCGACCGTCGACACGACCTCGACAAAACAATTCTTCGCGATAGGAACGTATTTGGACGGCATCAAGAAGGATCTTACTTCTTCGGTTACTTGGTCCAGTTCCAATCCGTCACAGGCAACGGTGAGTAACGCATCGGGAACAAAAGGATTGGTTACCGGAATTTTAGCGGGAACTTCGAAGATCGTCGCTACTTACGGCTCCGTATCGGGAAACACGAATCTTACGATAAACAAGAGCGAAACGATCCCTCCGAAAATAGCCTGGGTTTGGTCCTTATCGCCCACAACGATTCATATCATATATTCGAAATTCGTAAACAATAAGGAAGCGTTGACTCTATCCAACTACAAGGTCGTGGATACTTCCTCTTTGAGCGGAAACTGTTCCGATAACACGAACTTCGACGACAATTCTCAAACCGGAGATTTTTCCCTGAGTAGTATAAGCGAAAACCAGAATCTTTTTACGATCACACTTTCGCATTCGCAGATCGCCGACAAAGCTTACACTCTCGTAGTAAACAAAACGGGGATTCACGACCGTTTGTTTACATCGAATACTTTAAGTTGTCCGAATAATGCGAATTTTAGGGGAAAGGAACAACTCAAACTTACGGGAGCGGTTTGTAATTCCGTAAACCGAGTGATCGTTTCTTTTTCAAAACCTTTGTACGACGGAATGGATATCTCCAAGTCCGTGGAATGTTCGAACCCGTCGCAATGCGAATCGAGATATAAATTCGCGGGAGTTTCCTCTTTGGGAAAGATTACGAGTGCGAAAATTTTGGACGGAATCGTTTGCGACGGAGCACCCGCGGATCATTCCAAAGTGTGCCTAACGCACACGCTTCTTCAGTCGGGCGGTCAATACACCGTGATCGCCGCGAACCGTTCGGACGGAGACGGTTTTGACGACAATTCTTGGGGAGCGATCCGCGACTGGTCCGATCAGGAGGATTTACAATCCTCTCCGAAAGATAGAACGAACTTTATAGGATGCGGAGATTCTCCCGTAAACTTTACGGACGGCCCCGTTGCGACAAATCCTTTCGGGGACGATTCCTCTTTCGGTTCCCTCACGGATTATAACGACCGCATCTATCTCGGTCCGAACGCGAACGGAAACCAAGCGATTCGTTTTAATTACGACGGCGCTCAACCGGAATCGGTTTTTTTCACTTTTACCAAGGACACAACCGACCTAAGCAAAATTGCGAAGGGATCCTTTTTCGATGATCCTAAAAATCCGCAGATCTCCTCCAACTCGTCGATAAACGTGAGATTCGATTCTCCTCCTTACGCTACGATCGGTCATACGGGATGTGTTCCCAACAGTTCGGACATAACGACCGGATGCGGTCCCGATAACGAAAACGGACGAGGCGTGTTTGCAACGGGATCGTTAGGCAAAACACCTCATATGTTCATAGCGGGTTCCAAATCCATCAACGGTTTCGACTATCTCTACTATTCTTCGAACACCGACGCCGGTCTTGATTTTAAATACATCGATATGGCAACGATCACGGGGGGAGCGACCGCGGGAACTTCCTCCATCGCCCTTTTCAACGATCGAGTTTACGTCGGTTTTGCCAAGAAAAACGATCATTCTAACGCACCCGATTTCGGTAAAATCACGTTCAATACTTCCGATTCGACTCGATGTAAAATCGGGAACAATTGCGACACGTACGACGGTTATCGCGGACATCGTTTTAGAATCGATAGAATGCCTTATTTCGGCGGAGGGAGCCTGGACTTCACTCCTAATAATGCGAATATAAAACCTCTCCCTCGAATGAGCTTGGACTTCACTCCTAATAATGCGAATATAAAACGTCTCCCTCGAATGAGTCTGGGCTTAGCTCCCGTCGGCAAGACTCAAGTTGAGAAAAAAGTTAATAGACTGAATAAACTCAACAACTCGTCCATCAACTGGGGTTTTTACGTGGGAGTGGACTCTCTCTTCGTGTTTAACGAAAAACTTTACGCCGCAAACGGAGGGTTTCCAAATTCATTACATAACGGAAGTATAATACGTTCCACGAGCGACAACCCGGCTCCTTGCGAGCAAACCGATCAGTGTTCCGACTGGGAAGACATCGCGCCCAGATCCAATCCGAAATGGCATAACTCTCCCCATAACAATTGGTTTTCTCTTGAACTCGTCAATTATAGCGATTTGGTACCCGCCGATAAGGCGTTCTCGCAAGGAGCGGAGTTTAACGGAAAAATGTACCTTACAAGAACGATCTGTGTGACACCTGAGGACAACTCCGGGCTCAGAAAAAAATTAGAAACCGTCGAGGGCTGTACGGACGGAAGTTATACGAATCGAAGACCTCAACTTTGGAAATGCGATCCGGCTCTAAGCGGAAACAAAACCGCTTGCGACGCCGACGATTGGTCCGTTGTTGGAGACGACGGAAACGGGTTTACGAATTTCGGAGACGTTTCCAACCACAGTATGACGATGTTGGTGGCGAGCGGATCTTATCTCTACGTAGGGTTTGACAACGAAAACGGAATCCAAATCTGGAGAACCAATCTTCAAAATCCGGGAAGCGCTTCGAACGTTTGGGAACCGGTGGGAGGGAACGGCTTAGGAGACACAACCAATCAAGAGATCTATTCGGGTATCTCCGTAAAAAGTTCAGACGCGGACTACGTCTATGTAAGCGCCGGTAAAAAAGGTCGACCCGTCAAAGTTTACAGACAACAGAATCAATAATATGCAAAATTTATTAATAACCCTCTTCGGGATAACGACTTGTATGTTCGCCGTATTTGTTTCCTGTCGGAAAAACGGAAATTCCGAAAGACTCGTTTTTATTCAAAACGAAAAAAACGGAAGAGTTCGCCTTCAGTCCGTCGTTTATGGGAGAATCGATCCGCAAAAGAGCATTCAAAATTATGAATTTACTCTTAAACAGTCCGAAAATGTGTTGGGAATCGTTCAAGTCGATTCCACCGATCCAGATCTGAGGGTCCGCCTAATAAAAAAAGGGATACTTTTCGACTCGAAGAGGGAATGTACGAATACGCGCTTAGGAAACACATATTCCTGCAAGATCGAAATTCAATCCTTGGAAAAGGGCCGCTACCAACCGGTCGTATATAAAAACACGAATACGAACGAATCCAATTTCAATCTTTTTGTAGGAATATTCGGAAAGGGTTATGTAAATGTCGAAACACA
This sequence comes from Leptospira alstonii serovar Sichuan str. 79601, assembly GCF_000347175.1. Taxonomy (GTDB): domain Bacteria; phylum Spirochaetota; class Leptospiria; order Leptospirales; family Leptospiraceae; genus Leptospira; species Leptospira alstonii. The sequence goes on along the minus strand of NZ_ANIK01000047.1, from coordinate 41,550 downwards.
ATTCAATCGTTAAGATCTCGATCCTATTTTTGATTTTGAGTTTATATCCGGACTGCCAGAACGTACGGGTGAGTTTTCCCCAAAATCCTCCCGTGTCCTGTCGACCGCCTATTCTTAGGAGACAGTGTCAAAACGATAGGGAGGAAAGGACCAGGCTCAACGCGCAACCTCCTCGGGTACACGTGGTCCCTCAGCCTTTTTATTTTTGGGGGATGGTTCCGGAAGATCGGCAAGTCGATATGGCCGTCTATTGTCCGAACGGAATCAAGGAAACTCTTCAATATTCAACTTTCTTAGATTCTCTCTATGAACAATTGACTCTCGGAATGTATTCTCCGAGAACCTTAAATCTAATCTGTTATAATTGAGTTTTAACCGTGAAATTTTTTAAAATAGTTTTTCTAGTTTTTATAACCTCGACCACGACGGTTTGTTACAATACCACATTACAAATTCATAATACGTCGAGTTCAATTTCGGCGGAATCGGAGCCCAATCAAACGTTCAAACAGGGCGGTTATTTGTTCGGTTTAATCGACGCATTTGAAACTCCGAAAATCCAATGCGCCGAAGGGGAACCCGAGATTTTAATCCGAAGGAACTTTTGGGACAACGTCATCCACTGGACGATCGGCGGAATTTATACTCGAAGAACGGTCCAAGTGTTCTGCAAAAAAGAAAACGTCGATGTCGATCAAGAGTCTTTGGGGCCCGGGTAAAAAGCCGGATTCCAAGCGACTTCCCAATAATATCCTTCCGGATCTTCAAAGTAACCGGAGTAACCTCCCCAAAAAACGTCCCGAGGTCGTTTAACGATTTTCGCTCCCGCAAGTTCCGCCTTGGCGATCACTTGATCCACCTCCTCTTTGGATTGTCCGTTGTAAGAGAAAGTAAATCCTCTGAAACCGTTTCCTTTATCGGAAACGCCCACATCCGCCGCAAGTTCCTCCCAAGGATACAAAGCGAACCAAGTTCCGTTTAACGTAAAAAAGGCGATGTTTCCCTCGAATTTCATTTTAGGAAATCCGAGACCTTCCTCGTAAAAACGAACCGTCTCTTCCAAGTTCTTAACGCCGAGAGTAATCATATTGATTCGTGGTTGCATGGAACTCAGATTCCCGCAATCGAACGTTTCGAAAAGTAAAATTCGGTTCGATAGGGAATAAACATAACATTAAAGATTCAGAACGGAGAAGCCGAGTTTTCTCAGCGATTTAGAAAAATCCCGATCAAAGGTCACCATTTGCGCCTCTAAAAACCGGCAAGCGGCCGCTAAAACTGCGTCTCCGTAATCCTTGATATGTTTGGGCCATAATTGTAAAATGAATTCGGGAAAATAAGCCGAATCATAACCGACTCCCGGATTTATCATTAAGTCTTTAATGATTCGATTGATTTTACCTTGTTCGACGGAATATACGGTTTTGAAAACAAATACGATTTCCGTAATATTGTGGGATGTAAGCATCACTTCGTATTCCAAACGAGAAACCTTTTCCCAGAGTGAAACCATCTTATCGTGTTGTTGCGGATTTCTTCGATTCAAAAACGATATATAACAATTCGTGTCCAAGATCAATCTCATTTCGAATATCTTTCCGCGCGAGTTTTCCAAGCCTTTTGAATATCCGATTTTATATCCGCCGCGCCTTCGGTAAGAAAACCTTTATATTTAAGAAAGGGTTTATTAGCCGGTTCTATACGAATCCCTTGTTCGTCGATAGACCATTCGATGACGTCCTCCATGGAAAGTTTTAAGGATTCCCGAACTTCCTTCGGAATCGTTATTTGATATTTGGAAGTGATTTTGGATCTTAATTTCATATCCTTACCTTATATGAATAAGTAAGGAGAGTCAATATAAAAAGTTTTTAACTCAGATTCCCGCAATCGAACGTTTCGAAAAGTAAAATTCGGTTCGATAGAAAAGAAATTCGGACGTTCCAAGGAATCCAATCGAACGTTTTCAAAAACTTCGCTCATTGAACATTCGGTTAAAACATTCGAAAACTTCGGTTAAAAATTTTATCGTTTCAGGCCGTATCTTGCTTTTACGAGATGAATCTTCTTTTCCATTTCGTTCCAAAGCGATTCTTTGTTCGGATGAAAGGACGCGAAAACTCCCTGACGAATCAGATCTACGATCTCATCCAGGGAGAAATCCAGGAATCTCCATAGTTTATAATATTCGTATGTAAGATTTACGTTGAATATTTCGGGATCGTCCGTGTTGATGCTGAGCGGAAGCCCCTGATCGTAATAATAACGAACCGGATGATTCTGTTCCTTACGAACGTATTTTCCCGTAAACACGTTAGACGTCACACAGATCTCGATCGGGATACGATTCTCCCTTAGATATTTTACCAGCTCGGGGTCTTGGATTGCGGAGGTTCCGTGTCCGATTCTTTCGGCTTTGAGAAGTTCCACCGCTTCCCAGATCGCCCAAGGACCGTCGTCTTCTCCGGAATGTGCCACCACTCTGAGACCGGCTTCTCTCGCCTTTTGAAAAACGGCCTGGTAATCTCTCGCCGGTCCCATGAGTTCCGCGCCTCCGAGTCCGATCCCGATCACTTCCGGATGTCTCAGTTTTAAAACCCGGTCGAGGTTTTTCATCGCGTTTTCCGGCCCGAAAGAACGGGACACGTCGACTAACAAGCGTATGGTGATTCCGTCGTTTTCCTTTTCCTCCCGGATTCGATTTACGAGAAAGTTCGTCATCTCTTCGAAATCGAGTCCGTTCTGGATGAACTTCGACGGAGCAAAAAACACTTCGCTGTAGACGATGTTGTTGGCTCTCATGTATTCCGCGAGACTTCCCACAAAGAATGAAAAGTCGGAGGGTTCTTTTACGAGTGATTGAATGAAAAAAAATACCTGAATAAATCCGTTGAGATCTTTGAAGTTGAACTTAGCTTCGAACTCTTCGTCCGATATGCCGATCCCGTTCTTTGCCATCAACTGTTTCATCGTGTCTTTGTTGACGCAAGCTTCGAGATGGAGGTGAATTTCGGTCTTGGGTAGTTCCCGGAGGAAGTTGATTACGTCTTGATCGTCCGGTTTTTCCTTGGAAAGATCCCCGGAGGGAAAAAGCCCTTTGATCGGAACCGGCGTTTCCTGTGGGATTCCTGTTGTGGGAACTCCTAGAATCCAGGCCGGAGGGTCCAAAATTTCGAGTTCCATCAAACCCACTCTTTCGTTCAAGAGTTCGTTGATCTGTTTATCGAAAGAAATTTGTAAGGAAGACGAATAGGGCCGATCTGCGGGAAGTCTAGACTTCAACCGGCTCAGTTCGGTTACATCCCGATCGATGATCCGAATTCTGTCTAGAATCTCTCCAAAAGTTAAAGCCACCAAGACAAGATATATTTTCGAGGAAAAGATTTCAATTCTGATTCAAAACGGGGAGTTCGTACTAGGGGTCAGTGGATAGGGGTCAGATGTCAGGTTAAAACTTTTCCGATTTTATCGTAACGGCACGGAAGAGATCCGAGTTTTATCGTTCGTTTAAAAAAATGCGGGAGTTCCCGCACCGCAAGCGACACGCAGGGCTTGGTCCGGTAACTCAAGGACATTTCGGTTTCACAAACCGCTTTAAGGACCGAGCGGGACTCCGCGAGCCCGGAGTGGCGCGGTCCCGCGCCGAAAAACTAAAACGTTTTGCCACTATCGGATCTCCTCGCGGGATGCGGCCGTAAAAATTTTTGCGGCGGCTTCCGCACTTCTCACCGATTTAGCGCTCAGGAAAAACGACAATCTGCCGAAGTTTAAAAGAGCACCGGGGGTTATGTCCGATATGATCACAACACGCAAAACCTTTCTTCCTTTCGCCTTACCTTGTATATCCGAAAGAGCCATCGAAGAAGTCTCCTCCGTCCTTCGTTCCGGGTGGATCACTTCGGGACCGAAAGTAAAAGAGTTCGAGGAGGAATTTGCGCGTTACACCGGAGCAGACTACGCTCTCGCTTTGAACTCCGCGACCGCAGGACTTCACTTGGCCCTGGAAGCGATCGGAATGAGTCGTGCGGACGCGGCCATCTGTCCCGCCGTGACGTTCACCGCAACCGCGGAAGTGATCTGCTACTTCGACGCGGAGCCGATTCTCACCGACGTGGACCCCATCTTCAACCTGATGACCCCCGAAACTCTTCGCACTACGATCGAAAGAGAATGTATTTATCGGAACGGAACTCTGTTCCACAAAAAGACCGGAAAAACCGTAAGAGCGATCTTACCCGTTCATCTCGCTGGAGTCGTTTGCGACATGGAAGGTATATTAGAAATCGCTAAAGAATATCATCTTTACGTAATAGAAGACGCGGCTCACGCGTTCCCGGCCGTTCACAAAGGAAAAAAGATCGGAACCTTCGGAGATTTTACGGTTTTCAGTTTTTACGCCACCAAGGGAATCACAACCGGAGAAGGCGGAATGGTGACGACCAACCATTCGCACTTTGCCGAAAGAATCAAACTCATGCGTCTGCACGGAATCAATCGGGAAACCTACGATCGTCCCGGCTGGTATTACGAAGTGGTCTCTCCCGGTTTCAAATACAATATGACGGACATCGCCGCGGCTCTCGGAATCGTTCAACTTTCCGAAGCGGACGAACTTTGGAAACGAAGAATTTCAATTGCCGAGTTATACAAAAAAGAATTCTCCGACCTTCCGTTTTTACACCTTCCTCTTAACGCGCCGGACGGAGAACATTCCTGGCATCTCTTCAGAGTGGAAGTGGATCGAGCTTCTTCCAAAATGGATCGGGACATCTTCGCATCCGAATTAAAAAAACGGAATATAGGTTCCAGCCTTCATTTTATTCCTCTTTACGAACATCCGTTTTACGATTCTCGTTTCGGATTTAAGAAAGAACTTTTTCCCAACGCAAACGCGATGTATTCCAGATCCCTTTCGATCCCTCTTTTTCCGGGTATGAAGGACGAAGACGTTCAGGACGTAATCAAAGCGGTCAAAGAAATTTTCAACGGGCTTTGATCGCTTTCGAAACGGGCGCGCCCCTCGGAAATTCAGAGACTTCAAAATGAGATCGGAAGACCTCGGGTCAGGCTACTTCGGGCTCCGCTTCGCTCCGGTCCGATTTCTTCCTTAAAAAGAAGAGATATTTTCCTTTTAACGGACCAAACCCTTCGTATCCTTCGCGCGGGGCTTTATCGAAGCTTTTCTAAGCTTTACCGCAAAACCCGGATCTTTTCCATACCGTTACGGATCCAATCGGAAAAATTTTAACCCTGATATCTGACCTCTATCCACTAACATCTAATATGCTGGCCCCTAATACGAACTCCACTTTCAATCCAAATAACGATTGATTTCCAAAGAAAGCTCTTCCGGTTTTTCCATGTGAATCGCGTGTTTCGCACCGGGAATCAGAACGAGTTTGCTCTTTTTCAGATAAGAATGGAGTTCCTTCGTCATCGCCGCGTCCGTGATCGGATCTTCCTTACCGGAAACGATCAAGGCCGGAATCTTAATTCCCCCCAGTTTTTTTCCGAGAAAAATCTCCTCCTCTCTTTCCAACGTATTGATCGTCAAAAATTGATTCGGAAGCTCGTTCCAAGCTTGAATCAGAGCCTTTCTTGCGATTTTTCCGGGCAGCTCCGGAGTTTCGTAATACAACGCTTCGATGAGTTTCAAAAGACCGTCTTCGTTTTTAGGGAACAGAAGTTCCTTCATCTCGTCCCTTTGGCGATGAGGAATTCCTCCGGGGGATACGAGAACCAACTTGGAAATTCTTTTTTCCCGATCTCGGAGCGCGATATGCATCGCGATCAAGGCTCCCATCGAATGACCGCCTAATACGAGTTTGGTGAGATTCAGTTTACGAACGGCTTCGTAGATCAAATCTCCGAATACGTCCACTTGGTACAGATATTTCAGCGGCGGAAGTTTGCTCTTTCCGAATCCGGGAATATCAGGAATCAAAACCCGGTAGTCCTGTCGGATTTTAGGAGCCACTTTTCTAAGCCCCGTTGCGGAATCCAAAAGACCGTGGATCAAAAGAATGGTTTTATTTTTTTCGGGATTTTTTTCCAAAAAATAAATCGAATTCCCTCCGGTGTCCACTTCGAGATCTCGAAACCCGAGAATCTCTTTCATATATTTTTTCTTTTTCCATTGATAGTAATTCAGGAATAATCCGTACATCGACTTCATAAGTGCAGATTCTCTATTTCGTTTTGTTCTAACTTTTTGTAAAACCGGATTTATCCGTCTCAAAACTTAGCGAACCGGAATCCGAAAGAGTATTTCGGATGATCGACAACTTACCCGAATCCTATCAAGACTGAAATCGCACGTGCAGTTTCAAAGGATTTTTGACCGAGAACGTTTTTCCGGAACCGGTAAAAACAAGATCCGGAATTAGTTCTTGCAAAGAATGGAAAGTAAGTCGAAACTCACTTAAGGTTTTACCCGGGATCAGGATGCCAGACTCTTTACTTTCCGTTCTCTATTCGTTCTTCCATCCGATTCAGGAAGGAGTTCTCGCCTTAGACATGGCAACGGAAACCATCCTTTATCTGAATCCGGCTCTTGAAAATATTTTAGGTTATCCCGCCGAAGAACTCGAAGGCAAATCGATCGACGTCATTCTTTCCAGTTCCACATATCCGAGGGAAGCGATTACTATCAAACGCAACGAACCCTTAAAAGTCTATTGGCAACTCCGGTATAAAAGCGGGGAAAGAAAACTCGTCAATTTTACGATCAATACAACCAACTTTGCCGGACAGGACTTGCTGTTATTTTATTTCACCGATCAGTCCGAAATTCAACAAACGGAACTCAGACTTTACTATATGCAAAGTATCTTAAGAACCTTAAGACTTTTAAGGCAAAATCTGAGATACTTGACTTCGGAAAGTTCCGTCTTTCAAAAACTATGCGATACTCTCAAGGAAAATCCGCATTACTTTTTAGTCTGGGCCTTTTTTTTCAAAGACGGAGAGCTTCAGGTGCTGGGACAAAAGGATATGAATCCGGACTTAAAACTCAAAATTCATTCATTCATTTCTTCTAATATTCCATTCCCGATGAGGAATCTGATCGACACGAAGGATAATTTCGTCATTTACGAATTCGGAAACGGAAAATATCCCGAATGGGAATCTGTTTTTGCGGATCATAAATTCCGTAGAAGTCTTTCGATCGGAATCCGGGAAAAGGAAAAACTCCTGGGAGGAATCGAAATCCTATCCTTGGAAGGAATGGCCTTCGATTCCGGGGAAAATTTTCTCTACGAAGAAATCATCGCGGACGTCCACAGTTCCCTTCAAAACGCAAAAACCGAAAGAACAAGAATCGAAAACTCCAAAAAACTGCAGTTCCAAGGAGCGCTTCTCAATTCCATCGAGGTTCCACTCATTTCCACCGACGACGAAGGTTATATCACCTACGGAAATAAAAGCCTTGAAAGAATATTAGGAGTTTATAAAGAAGATTTCATAGACCTTCCGATCGCAAAATTCCTAAATCTGAGCCCCGCGATTTTAGACAAACTCTCCAAGGAAGAATTCAGAACCGAAATCAAAATGAAAGTTTTTCCAGACGTAGAGGTCCCGATGCTCCTCGCCTCTTCGACGATCAGGGACGAATACGGAAACTCGATCGGAACGATCCTCCTTCTGCTCGACATCACCGAGCAGAAAAAAAACGAGGAGCTGATCCGGTCCTCCGAAATCAAACTCAGAAACCTATTCTCCGCTATGAACAACGGAATCGTAATCCTCACCCCGGAAGGAATCGTTCTGGAAGTGGCTCCGATTCTCAAATTTCTTTTATTCCAAATTTTGAATGTAAATCCGGGGGAGAATTTATTTCCGCTCTTTGCCCCGAAAGTTTCCGAAGAAATCAAGACGGGAATCAAAAACTGCCTCGAATCCCACAGAGCCGTATTTCTGGATCTTCCGATTCAGTTCATCGAAGAGGAGGAAAATTTCTTTTCGATCAAAATTCTTCCTCTTAAAAAATATAGGGAGAACGGCGAGGCCGTGATGTTGATCTTTTCGGACATCACCCAGACCAAACTTTTGGACAAACAACTCTACGAAACTGCCAGATTCGCCTCCATAGGAGAACTCGCCGCCGGAATCGCGCACGAAGTGAACAATCCGCTTCAAGCCAGCCTACTCTACCTCGAAGAACTCATCGAAACGGAGGAATCCGATCCTGCGGAAAGACTGAAAATTTATAAAAGAATCGAAGCGGCGAGCGTTCGAATCCGGGATCTCATCAAGTCCCTCCTGGATTTAGGAAGAACCGTCGCGAGAGAAAAAGAACTCGTGTCTCCTTATTACATTCTTCTCAGAGCCTGCGAGTTGATCGAAGTTTCCTGCAAAAAGAACGGAATCGAACTTAAACGGATCGCAAATCCCGATCTTCCTAAAATTCGAGTGGCCTGGCAGGAAATCGAACAAGTTCTGATCAATTGTTTGGTGAACGCGATCAATGCGATCTCCGAAATGGAAGTCAAACCTGCATTTCCGAAAATTTCGATTACGGTTCGGAAAGAATTTCATTTGAACCGGGACTCGATTCTTTTTACAATTTTAGACAACGGTCCCGGAATGACAAAAGACGTTTTGGATAAGGCCTTTCTTCCTCTTTTTACCACCCGAAGAGGAAAACAAGGAACCGGTTTGGGCCTTGCCATTTCCCAAAGGATCATTTCCGAACACGACGGAACGATCTTCCTGGAATCTTCACCCGGAAACGGAACTAGGGTTTTGATTCGCCTTCCTATATAGGAAGGTTTTTGTGGTAAAATAGTGTTTGGCGTTAGTTTATGGAATCAAAATCTACTTCAGTACTCGTTATCGACGACGAATCCGAAATTCGTACGGTTCTGGAAAGGGTCATTTCCAGAGAAGGATATCGCGTGTTATCGGCCAAGGATTCCGATTCCGCTCTTGAAATCATCCGAAACCAAAAGATAGACGTGGTCATTTCGGATATCGTTATGAACGGTAAAAACGGCATCGAAGTCACGAAAGAAATCCGTAAAATCAACGAAAACATTCCCGTTATCCTAATGACCGGAAACCCGGATCTCACCACCGCCGAAGAGGCGGTTCGCAATCGCGCGTTCGATTATATCTCCAAACCGATCCGTCGTAAAAGTATTCTGGAAGTTATAGAAAAAGCTAAAATAGAAAAGGAAACCCGCGACAAACGCGCGGAAAACCTGATCAAATCGGAAACGGAAAACACCAAACTGGCGCAAAGAGCCAAAGATCTTTATTTACAAAATTATAATATACTAAATGCAACGAGCGACTGCGTGATCACTCTGGATCGGGATCTTAGATTCTCCGGTTTAAACCGGGCCGCTTTGGACGCGTTCGGATATACCGAAGAGGAAATCGTCGGAAAATCCTTCAACGTTCTGAGTCCTCCCGGACAAGAAACGCTTTACATGGACAGGGTGGTTCGACTCTTAAAAAGAAAAAACAAAAGACAAATTGCGAGGATGAATCGCGCGGATCTGAAAAGCAAAAACGGAGACGTGAGAACCTACGAAATCTCCGTTTGTTATTACGACATCGAAGGCCAGACTTATTACACCGGAATCGCAAGGGACATCACGAACAAACTTTTAATTTCGGAAAAACTCATAGACGCGGAAAGGCGAGCGTTTCTTTCCATTCTCGCTTCGAGTATCGGACACGAGATCAACAATTCTTTGACCGCGATTCAAGGCCATATCGAAATCGCAAAACTTCCGGACGCAACGGAACAAATCCGTCAAAAAACGATTCAGATCACCTGGAGCCAATTGATTAAGTTAAAAACTCTCACAAACAATCTTTTACAATTGGGAAAACCCGGCGAAAGTTTGAGGAAGTCCTCGGAATCGATCAATCTAAACGAATGTGTGGAAAGTGTGATCGACGTTTTTCAAAAAACCTCCAGACTCAAAAATTGCCGAATCCATTTTAAACCGGAGCCGACTCCGGTGATGGTGGAATCGGACCAGGACCAACTTGCACTTTTACTTTCCAATATCATTTTAAATTCCGCCGACGCAACCGGCAATCAAGGAAACATTCAAATTTCCATATATACGAGAAATCATCATCCGGTCGTTTCCATTTTGGACAACGGAATCGGAATGAACGAAGAAGTGATTCGAAAAATTTATCAGCCTTATTTTACTACAAAGGGAATCGGAAAAGGAACGGGACTCGGAATGTTCGTCGCTAAGGAAATCGCGGATCAACGCGGAATCAAAATCGAAATCGAATCGGAGCTTAATTCAGGATCGGAATTCCGTTTGGTTTTTCCGGACAAGGTATGAACGACATGATGAACTCTTCCGTCTCGTTAACGGATCAGGAATTGAAATTTCTGGAGTTTTCCGGAAAACTTCCTCAGAAAATCTACCCCATCACCGTAGAAGCCTCGGATCGAAAATACTTTCGTGTCGTTTATCCCGACCGAACCCTCGTTCTTTGTAAGGACGTTCGTTTTCAACACGACTTCGTCGAAATCGCGGATTTCCTAAGTCACGAACAATTCGTAGTTCCCGAAATTCTCAAAAAAGATCTGATTCATTTTTTGATCCTAATGACCGACGGCGGAGAAAAGGATCTAACCTCGATCGCCGACGATTTGGAATATAGGGAATGGCTCGTAAAATCGATCGAAATCCTGGTCAAATTGCAGAGGACAAATCCGATCCCTCCCGTAAGTTCGAGAGAATTCGACTTGGAAAAGTTCGATTTCGAAAGTACATTCACATATTCTAATTATTTAAAGCTCCAAAAAGAGTTCCGCCTCAAAACCCAATTACGAAGCGAAGTGATGATTTTCATCGAGGAATGTTCCGCCTTTCTGGCCGAATACCCCGTGAAAGTTTTTTGTCACAGGGATTTTCACGGAAGAAATCTTTTGATCAATTCGGAAAATCAAATTTGTATGATCGATTTTCAGGACGCTAGGATGGGAACTCCGTTTTACGATCTTGCAAGTATTCTTTACGACGCCTATAGGCCGATTCCGTTCGGAATGAGACAGGGACTATATCAGCTTTTTCTAAAACTCAGCGAGCAGAATTTTCCGAGATCCAAGGAATGCCACTACATCCAGTGTCTTCAACGTTCTTACAAGGCGCTCGGTTCTTACTTTTATTTGGTAGCCGACAAAAAAATGGATAAGTACAGGGAAAGCCTTCTTAACGCACTCGATAATCTTTTGGAAATCGTTCAGGCTGGTTTGTTTCCGGATCAACTCTACGTGTTCTTTTATCTCTTAAAGGAAGAACTCTTATCCAACTCCTCCTTTATGAAAGGAATCAAACGATGAAAACTCCAAAGGATTCGTTTTGAAATTTTTTATTCCCGCGGCGGGTTTCGGAACCAGAATGAAGGAACTCACCAAAGACGTTCCGAAACCTTTGCTTCCGTTAAACGGAATTCCTCTCGTATATTATTCCTTATTTCAAGCTTGGAAACAAAACGCGGAAGGTGCGGTCGTTAACACCCATTATCTGGGGGAAAAAATCCGTAAAGAACTCGAAACATTTTCCCTCTTCCCTTTGATCTTCTCGGAGGAAAAAAAAGAAATTTTAGGAACTGCGGGCGGAATCAGAACCGGTTTGGAAAAAGCGGGTTGGATGGGAGAAACGATCGGGATCATCAATCCGGACTTTCTCTACTTTCCGGAAAACCGTTTCCAAATGCCGAACTCCCTTTCGGAAAACGATTGCCTATTGTATCTTTTGCCTCAACCGGAGTCCGCGGGTTATACGGGACTAGGTCTTACCGACAAAAAGGTCTTTTTCACGAAGGGAAATCTATTTTACATAGGTATTGCAGTGTTGAACAGCCGAGTTCTGGAAGGAATTCAACCGGAAACCTACTTCGATCTTTCCCATATCTTTAAGGAACTTTCCGCCAAACAAATGTTAGCCGGAGAATTGTTTCCGGGAGAAGCGGTCGACTTGGGAGAAAAGGAATATTATCTTTCTCTAAAGGAAGAAAATTTTTCGGAACGTTTAGGTTCCCGTTGGAAAGAATTTTTGGAACTTTGCCGACTTCCTACTCAGAGATAAGAGGAAAGACACCAAGCGCAGATCCCGTTTCCCGCTCGAACCGGTTCGGGAATCCCTTTGATCGGAACATCGTCCGGGATTTTGGAAAAAAAAATCCGATCGTCCACGGTTCTTCCGCAATAACTGCAACGATTTGTTTTCCAAGGAAGTTCGGTTTCCTGTTCGTGACTTTCTTTCGGAAAGGATAAAACCCCCTCGTAGTTCCGATTTTTTTTACGAATACTTCTATATTCCTCTCCGAAGGGCACCTCCAATCTGGAAGTATGGACTTTTTCTCCGACACTGATTCGGAGCAACTCGGGCTTTAGTCCGGTTTCCCGAAGAATAAGGATCGAAAACGCAAGTCCTATATCCCTGCCGTCCTCGTCTTCGGGATAAGAATCATAGTAATCCATTAAATCCTTATATTCCATCGCGGATGCGAGATATTTTCTAAGGCGTTCTTCAATAAAAGGAATCACTTTAGAATTATTTAATACTTCGGCGGCGATCCCCGTATGATTATGACGAATGATCACTTTCAAAAACAAACCTTTCGTCTTTAACGCGTTTCGCACGGCGTTTGAGTCGAAGGTATTTAAGAACTTTCTAAATTCTTCCTCGCTGGTTTCGAACGCGTTTTGATCCAAAAAATCGATCCCCTCCTCCTGATAAAAGTATTCCCTCAGGTTGGACATCGCGCCGTGTAAAAGCATTTCCTGAATTACCGAATAAACGACCGGAGCCAGATCGCTTTTGTTGTAGTTTTCGAGGCAGAGTTTTAGGAACTTTTCCAGATTCCGTCGAAAAGAATCGTTGAGTACATATCCCGTGAGTTCGATCCGCGTTCCGGTTTCGATCGCCCTGAGAAGACGGGTCCATCTTTTAAATTCTTGGTCCATTTTTCTTGAGAAAAAATTCTCAAGTAAAACTATCTGAGTTTTTCGGGAAAGAAAACCCATTTTTAGCTCGCTTTGGAAAAAGAAAAGGTATATGCGAACTTTAGAATTTAAGAAATCTATTTCTTTCGAAGCCCCGTCGTAAATTCGACTCGACGAAAAAAAATATGCCAACCCCGACCTACGAGTAAATTCTCAAAAGATCGGGATTGGCAAAATTTGGAGATCCGTAAGTTGCAAACAGTGTAAGAACATAACTAAAATTCAACGGCGACGAAGGCACGGATTAAAAGTCCCAACGACGCGCATTGAATATCACGGAAACGGCTAAAAACGTTTTGTAAGACATATTTCCCCCGCAAGGACAAAACTAGAAACTAAGACTAGTTAGGCGAGAGAAGGAGGAGGTAAATTCAGCAGATTTAGAGTTTGGAAGTTACAGAAATGGAATTGGAACCTATCCTGGAGGGAAGTTACTTTGCCTTTGAATACGAATAGGATATTTTTATGGGTTAAAGAGAGGAAACTAAGTAGGAATTCAAACTCTTCCTCCAACTGAACCGGCTCTTTGTATTCGGATTCGACCCCGTCTATTGTTTGTTTGTGGGGATGCAACTTCCCGGGAAGATTGCCGGAAGGAACGACTGAAATGGATAGAAACAAAAACGCCAGGATAAAAATCGTTAGTTGAAAGCCGATTTTGTTTCTGCGTCCCTTCACGCCTTCATCCGGCTTTTTATTTTAAAAGATGTCAAGCAGGAAAATGAATTTTCAGATTTTGTCCTTAGACAAAATGAACATTTAGTCACCCATAATTCTTTTCCGAAGTTTCTATTTGTCCGAAATCATATCGCCTAACGGCTCGAAGTTTTTTAGAGTTTGTGAGGGAAATTTGCAGGAGTTCCCACACTTGTGAAACTAAAGTGTCTCGCTTCTATTGGCGCTCGACAGATTTTAAGAAGGTCTTTAGTTTCCCAAAATTCTTTTCCGAAGGGACTCCCCTTCTTTTTCAAAACCGGCCTTATTCAAAAGGGCGAACATATTCTTTTTATACGCTTCCACTCCGGGTTGGTCAAAGGGATTGACGCCTAAAACGTAACCGGAAATCGCACAGGAATATTCAAAAAAATACATCACTTCTCCCAGAGATTCGAGCGATATATCCGGAAAGACAAGTTCCAAACAGGGAACTCCTCCGTCGGCATGTGCGAGCATGGTTCCGAGTCTGGCTTGTTCGTTCACGTACCCGAGCGTATTCCCCGATAGGAAATTGAGAGAATCCAAATTATCGGGAGTCGGCTTCAAAGTCAGGTTCGAACGAACCTCGGACGGACTTAGGACCGTTTCGAATAATATTCGTTTTCCCTCCTGAACGTATTGTCCGAGAGAATGAAGATCGGTCGTAAAATCCATGGAGGCGGGAAAAATTCCCTTATTCTCTTTTCCTTCGCTTTCCCCGAACAGTTGTTTCCACCACTCGGAAATATATCGGAGTGAAGGATTAAAGTTCGCTAATACTTCTACGTATCGTCCCTCGGATAAGAAATAGTTCCTTAACGCGGAATAATATACGGCCGGATTCCGCACCGGATCGGCCTCGGTGTGAAGATCGTTCAGAATATTCTGAAATCCTAATATGAATTTGCGAATCGAAATCCCGGCCGCCGCCAACGGAAACAATCCTACGGGAGTCAAAACGGAATACCTTCCTCCCACGTTATCCGGAATTGTAAACGTATCGAATCCTTCCGCATCCGCAAACGTTTTCAGGGCGCCTTTCGAAACATCGGTAGTCGCGACAACTCTGGAAGCCGCGGAGGTTCCGTATTTTTTTCGAAGAAGTTCCCAAAATAGACGAAACGCGATCGCGGGTTCGGTGGTCGTTCCCGACTTTGAGATGACGTTCACAGAAAAATCCCGATCTTCGAGATATTCCATCAGCTCGGACAAATATCTGGATTCGAGATGATGTCCCGCAAAAATGACTTCCGGATTTCCTTTGGAGGATTTTCTGAAAAACGGAAGAGTAGCCTCCAATACGGCGCGGGATCCGAGATAAGATCCTCCGATTCCGATCACAACGATTACTTCGGATGCGGCCCGCAATCGTTGGGCAACTTGGATGATTCTTTCGATTTCCAATTCTTCCATTTCTTTGGGAAGATTCAACCATCCTAAATATTCGTTTCCTTTTCCTTGGAAAGAATGAAGTGTACGTCGAGCGGCTTCCGCTTCCGTCAAAAAGGATTCGAATTTTCGGGAATGTATGAAAGAAGTGGCGAACCTGGTTTCTAATCGAATCATAATTTATTACGAAATTCCCTTTTCACATTTCTGTCGCGAAAGCAGTTCCAAATTCTCCCCAAAAGAGAACGCTTGAACAGTTTGAAAAAACGAAATCGACGGGCAAGAAAAATCCGCTTTGATGCAGTCCATGTTACTTTCAGCGTTGAATTCAATTTTGCTCCTTAGGGTCGCAACCATGTGCAGCCTGCGGGGATTTTTACAGAAGATCTAGAATTTTGCTGGAGTTCCCGCGTTTCGAGTAACGAGGGAGTTAGGGCTTCACATCTCGACTAATCTTACTTGTCCGCTAATGTCTGAATTCAGACCCTAAAATGCGGGAACTACAACAAGTTCTTTCCGTTTTTTAACACCGTTAGGCGAAGTTACGAAAAAAAGCTCGGTCCTAAAACTCAAACTTCGCTCACTCCTCCTATGTTTCTTATTGCCAAACCCTCCCGCTACGGGTCCACGGCGTCGTGATCACAGATCGGAAGGAGGCGCCCGTATTTTAACGTGAATTTGATATAACCAATGCGAAAGCGATTGAAACGGAATCAACAAATTGGAATGACGAAAGAGTTTCTCTTTGAGAGCGATCTATCAATTTGTTGATTGGAGCATTATGTTTCTACCCGTAGGGAGAAACATTGAGTTCAAGCGCGGTCGGTCGCATTTTTGCTATGAAATTCGCGACCTGCCACACGCCCCTTAGGAAGTCGACTTGAGTTTCTTATTCGCCCGAACTTTCTCCACAAACCGCGCTATTTTAAAAGTAAGATCTTACAAACTCTAAAATGGAGAAGGATTGACGAGAATCAATCCTTTCGACAATGTTTCCGAGATTTTCCAAATCAGCCATTGAATGAATCAAGATGAATTAACAAAAATCCTGAAAAGCGAGTTTCCTGCAAACGAGGAAAACATTCGCTTTTTCTCCGCTCCGGGTAGAATCAACATCATCGGCGAACATGTGGATTACGTGGGTGGAATCGTTCTTCCCGCTGCGATCGACTTTTCGATCCGAATCGCAATTCGTAAAAATAAGGTACGAAAATTCGGAATTTATTCCATTTCTTCCGGAGAAAAAATCGAAACAGAATCGATCGTTTATGATTCCAATCATCACTGGGTAAACTATGTCTATGGAGTGATCGAAGAATTTAGAAAACTCGGTTTCATTTCGGATTTTTTCGACTTAGTCGTCTGGGGCAATATTCCGCAAGGCGCCGGACTTTCTTCTTCCGCCGCATTCGAAGTCGCGATCGCATTCGCTCTTTCCGAAATTCACGACTGGAAACTTTCCAGAGAAGAGATCGCTTTGTTAAGTCAAAACGCAGAAAATCACTTTGTCGGAGTCAATTGCGGAATTATGGATCAATTCGTTATCTCCACCGCAAAGGAAGGATTTTGTATCGCTCTCGATACGGAAAGTCTACGGTATGATTTTCACCAGATGGATTTGGAAGGTCACGAATTTTATCTGATTGATTCGAAGGTAAAACATTCGCTTAAGGACAGCGCTTACAATCGTCGCAGAAAAGAGGTGGAATCCGCGTTTCAAAAAATCAAAAAATACAAACCCTCCCTCCAAACTCTTTATCAAGCCGAATTAGAAGATTTGGAAAACGTTTCGTTCGGCCTTTCCGAAATCGAACAAAAAAGGGCAAGACACGTTATCGGAGAAAGACTTAGAACTTTTAATTTGATCGAGAATTTAAAAAGCGGTAATGCGAAAGCGGTGGGCGAAATCCTTTTCGAATGCCATCTTTCCCTTTCCAAAGATTACGAAGTTTCTTGCGAAGAAACGGATTTTATAGTCGAAGAGCTTAGATTAGAAGGAACTCCGGGTGCAAGAATGATCGGAGGAGGTTTTGGCGGTTGTGTTTTGGTACTGGACAAAGTAGGTAGAAAGAATACTTTGTTTGATAAAATAAAAATTCGTTACTTTAAACAATTTGAAAACGAACCGGAATTATACTCGTTTCGTATCTCCGACGGAGTTAAAGAATTTTAAAATCTTTGATCCGAGTCGATAGGCGCGTTTACATACGCGATCCGTATCTCGTTCAATTCAATTTTACGTCGAATGAAAAGTAGAAAATTAGAATATTCAAATCATATTGCTCGTCTTTTGAGCTGCGAGAAATGTCCGAAAATGGTAGGCAACCCGGTTCACGGCTGTGTTCCGTCCTCAAGGATCATCAGTTTAGGCCAGGCTCCCGGTGTTCACGAAGAAAGATTCGGCAGACCCTTTGCCTACACGGCGGGTAAAACACTTTTCGGCTGGTTCAATAAGATCGGAATCGAAGAGGAAGTCTTTCGAAGTAAAGTGAACATGTCCGCGGTATGTAGATGTTTTCCCGGTAAAGCGAAGAGCGGTGATCGTAAACCGGATGCGGAAGAAGTAAAGAAC
Organism: Leptospira alstonii serovar Sichuan str. 79601; assembly: GCF_000347175.1. GTDB lineage: Bacteria > Spirochaetota > Leptospiria > Leptospirales > Leptospiraceae > Leptospira > Leptospira alstonii. Next base: position 23,902 of record NZ_ANIK01000047.1, on the reverse strand, counting down.
TGTTCCGAGTTTCTCGAATTCGAAGTTCGTTTTCATAAGCCGGAACTTTTGATTCCGATCGGGAAACTCGCGATTGATCAGTTGTTTGAGTGCGGGAAGTACAAACTTGAGGACGTGATCGGTAGGAGTTTTTCGCGTGAACTCTACGGAATCCGACTCGATTGGGTCCCGTTACCGCATCCGTCGGGGCTGAACGTATGGAATCATACGGAGATTGGCAAAAAATTGATACAAAGAGCATTGGATACTCTCAAGAATCATCCCGTTATTCGAGAAGAATTCTTTCTTTGATCAAAGTTTTGTGGGAACTCCCTTAAAAAATGAATTATAAACTTGGACAAGCTTATTCATCGGAAGCTTAAGCGGAAATTTTACCAAATTATTTGTTATTTTTGGATTTAGAATTTGTCCTTAAACATCATCCTCTTTCCCGTATCTACGAGTAGCCGCTGAATTTAAGAGTTTCAGACTAATTTTTAATATCAGTGCTTGTTCCAAAACTTGAAAAGAAAAGCAAGGGAGTTCCCACATTTCTAAGGCTCTGGACAAGCTCTAAATATATTTGAAAAATCAATTCATAAAAAGTATATTAAACATACCCGTTATTACAGAAGTTCATTACAAATTATATTAACGTGTGTTCGATATAAAAGATGCGAAAACGATTATTATGTTGCGATACATAGAGAACAACATTGAGTTCACAGAATTAAAAATCGGAATAAAGGAGTTATTAAATTCATGCGCATTTTGTTACGTCAAACTCTTGATATATTATAAAAATATATTATTCTATTTTTTCGGGAAATCGTTTTAAGATATGAACCAATCTTTGAGAAAGTCCAAAATTCAAATCCAGATACCAAACTAATGCAATTTTTGGATTCTTGAATTTATTTAATTCATTTAAAAATGGATTTTGAGAATCGATAAAATATTCCCAATTCAATAAAAGAGTGTAGAGATAACAATTTGATACCCCATGGGAACGAGAAAGTAGGGTTAATTCTTCCCAATTGAAACCATTGACTCTTACATTCAGTTTTATCAAATCATTCCCTTTTTTTTGATATAAAGAAGTAAATGTTTTATTATGAATCCTTTGGCTTTTCAGTATTTTTGTTCTATATTTCTTTAAAAGAAATTCTAAATTTTTTCCGATTTGTTTCTGATTTTTCAACCCAAGTCTTTTATAAAAGTTCTTAGGAACCAAAAAGGAACAAGTAATTTTACGCGTCCCTTGCGATGATAATGTTTCGTTTTTAAGTTTTTTGTTTACCACACCCTACTACGGTTCTTCAATAGTTCAGCGTGGAGCGATGTAAGAATAAAATTTAATGTTTTTTTGTAAATTTTGTAAAAAAACGCAAACAACAACATTAAAATCCTATGAAATTACGAACTTGATATTAGGAGATCCCGCAGTGCTTCATCAAGTCTTGGATATAAAAAAGAGAATCCTGACTTTTGCAATTTCTCCGGTATTACTCTCTGACCCTTTACGATTATATTTGCACCATCTCCAAAGAGGGACTTTAGCAATGTTGCAGGAACTCTAAAGAATGCAGGACGCTTCAATATTTGAGCAAGAGTTTTTGAAAATATTTCATTGCTTAACGGATTCGGCGCGACAAGATTGAATGGACCGGAAAGTTTATGATTTTCAATTAATTGAACAATAGAACCAACTAAATCGTCGATATGAATCCAACTTAAGATTTGTTTTCCAGAACCAATCGGACCGCCAAAACCAAACCGAAAGGAAGGAAGCATACTTTTTAGCGCTCCCCCAAAAAGACTTAAAACAATTCCAGTCCTGGCTTGAATCAATCTTATACCAAATTTTGTAACCGGCTCGGCGGCAGCTTCCCAATCAACACATAAAGATGCGAGATAATCTTGACCAGGAGAAGAATCTTCCGTGAAATTTGCGGTATCATTTTCAAAAGAACCGTAATACCCAATAGCAGATCCTTGAATCAAAACTTTTGGTGGAGTTCCCGCAATTTTAGAAATAGAAGAAACCAAATTTTCGGTATAATTCACCCTGGAAAAACGAATCTCATCTTTTACTTTCTGAGTCCATCTAACTCCAGCGATGGGTGATCCTGCAAAATTCACTATACCATCTAACCCTTCCAAATTCTCAGATTTTGGAAAATCTCCTCTGACAATCTCCAAATTTTTCTTACCTCGAAGAAGTACGGGAATGTTGGAGGAGCGACTAAAAATTCTTACCGAAAAACCCATTTCAAGCAAGCGAAGTGCAAGAGCTCTTCCTATCAATCCGGTTCCACCGGCAATTCCTATATTCATCACTAATAACCTTTACTTCTTTTTTCGGAGGCAGTAAATACCAGAATCCTGATTGCCCAAAGGTCGGAGTTCCCGCATTTTGCTTTTATGATTCCCACAAACCTACTATCAAAGATTTTAGCTTGGATTTTTCCAACCGCAATCATAATCGGAAATCTGTATCTTTTCAATACTACGAAGAATAAGATCGATGCATTTACGATCCAACCTCCATTTTTATCCTTTGATTTTACGAATTCTTACCTTTCAAATAGCGATTCCAGGATCGGCCATCTATTGGATCGAAATCCTAATACAACATGGACTAAACTTCGTAATTCAAATGGTAAAGAAGATTTTTTATTAGAATTAAGACAAACGCATCATCTTAAAAAGAAGACTCCTAAAATTTCAGAATGGAAAACTCTTCATGTTGTAGGTTGCAAACAAACTCTAGAAAAATTAAAGCTCGGTTTAATCCTGAGGGAATCGATCGATATGGATAAAGAACTTAGGTTGCCTAAGGATAGAATTTTAGGTGAAAGAGTTTTGAGTTTTTCAGAATCAAAATATTTTAAGATTCCCTTAAAATCCTACTATCAACCGGAAATAAGTTTGGAGTTCCCGCAGAAAATGTTTATCTGGACGGTCAGTGGGACCTGGATTACAGAAAATCCGAACAATCCAAATGTAAGAAAAGGGTTTTGTTTGGAAGATATATGGCTGAGCGAAGAATAAACTCACGATTTCACAAAAAAACGCTGGAGTTCCCGCAAAAACTGGGGAGAACGACGGGGATCGAACCCGCGACAGCCAGTACCACAAACTGGAGCTCTACCAACTGAGCTACGTTCTCCATCTCTGTTTGTCCTTTGGTGACCCGAGAGGGATTCGAACCCCCGACCCACTGCTTAGAAGGCAGTTGCTCTATCCAACTGAGCTACCGAGTCTTTGGAGGATTGGAAAATCGGGATGATAGGATTTGAACCTACGACCCTCTGCTCCCAAGGCAGATGCGCTACCCCTGCGCTACATCCCGTTTCCGACTCCATGCTTTTAAAAACAGCTGCACTGTCAAGTAGAGTCTACAACTTTTTCAATGTGGCGTAATATCTCAGGATGAGTGGGGACTTTCAAAAGAGCTTTTCGGAATGCTAAAATCGCTTCTTCTTTCTTACCGCTCTTGTAAAGAAGGACACCGAAAGAATCCAAGTAGGCCGGATTTTCCGGTTCATTTTTAAGAACTGATTTGAGACACTCCGCTGCCAACTTCCATTCTTCCGGACTTGGCTCTCTCTGATTCAAAAGCAAGTAACCGAGAGAATTCAAGCTATTTTTATAATCAGGACGCAATCTAAGAATTCTTTTATGAAGTTCAATTGCTTCCGCAATTAGACCCGACTTTTCAAGAGCAAATGCTTTCATGGAAAGAATTCTCAGATCGTCCACTTGAACCTTAAGACGTTCCTCACATTTTTCCAAAGCTTTAGAATATTCTTTATTTTGAATTAAGGAATATACAATCATAAGAATGGAATTTTCCCGTTCTCCGAATCGGGGAAATTTTTCAAGAAGGTTTTCAAGAATAGAAACGCACTTTTTATAGTTATCGGTTCTCGCGCAACAAATTGCAAAATTGTAATATAGTTCGGGATCTTCGTTGCCTGAAGAAATTTCACGATCGATCAGGGTAAGAGCGAAAAGAAAATTTTCCTTATTGATTTCCTGTAGAATCCTCTTCTTAGAGGAAAAGGATTTTTTATTTTTATCCTTATTGGACATGATTAAAATTACCCCAAAACCTACCTAATGCGAATTCATGGAGAAAGCTTGTACGAATAAGAAATTCGAGTGCTACGGACTCCGATCCATAGAGAATGAGGCACCTATTTCGCGACCCGTAGGGAGCGAAATTGGGTTTTATTTCTCAGCATCCAAAATCAGTGAAACTAAAACACAGAGCTTTTCAATTGATCGCTCTCCGAACTCAGTGAAACGCTCTATGATCGCAACATATAATCGCGTTCGCATTTGGTTATACCAAACTCACGTTACATAGGTTATTTTACATAGGCTCCAAAACTTGCCCAGTTCTTTTGTAATTCAAACGTTTCCTCTAATTTTTTTCCTTTTACTCTTACCTATAAGATAAATTGGCGATCAATTTGTCAAAGACGAAGAGCCCTCGCCCGCAGGAAAACCTGAACGAAACCCACGATTCGCTAAAAAATGGGAGTTCCCGCACTTTTCTTTAGAACTTGTCCCAAAAAACTTGCTGGAGTTCCCACAGAAATCGTACTGCTTGATGAACAAATTCAGGAGTTAAAAGCCCTAACCACCCGCACCTTGAAACGCGGGAACTCCACACATTTGCATATTTCTTTAAATTTTTAGGACGAACTCTTAATCAAAGAAGCGGAAAGTTCGTATAAAAGCGAGGAATCGGTTTGATCGAGGGACAAAGGAGTTAAGGAAATATTACCGGAAAAGAAAGCGGTAAAGTCCGTTCCATCTTCCGCAGAATGACCTAATTCTGAGCCGCCGAGATAAAAATCCGCGATTCCTCCAATGATATTTTTTTTAGAGTAAGTATCCTCATAAGTACGTTTGCCGAGTTTTGTAATTTTTAAATTCTCCAAAGAAGAAACGAAATCGGACGGAATATTCATGTTGTAAACGACCCCTACTTTTAAAAGGGAAGAATATTCATTGATGAAACTTCGAACGAATTCAGCTTCTCGAATATAATCATAATCTTTAGTAACGTTACCCGAGCTTACGGCCAAAGAAAGTCGATTGTGAATCGCTCCGTGCCTAGCGGCGCCGACCGTTCCCGAGTAATGAACGTCGTGACCCATATTCACGCCGCGATTGACGCCGGATAAAACGAAATCGATCTTTGGAAAAATATCTCCGTGCAAACCGATGTTCACGCAATCGGCGGGATAACCGTCGACGATATAATGATTGTCGTTGATTCTTTCTACTCTCATAGAATCGTAAATCGATAAGGCCATGGAGGTCGCGGATCTTTCACGCAAAGGAGCGATTAAGAATGTGTTATGTTCTTTCTGAAGGACCGCTTCGAGAGCCTTGATGCCGAAAGAGGCGATTCCGTCATCGTTCGTAATTAAAATATTCATAAAATCAAATGAAGGATGGAACCGGAAATATAAAAATAGAATACGAAAGGAAATGCGCCGGAAATCAATACGGCGGTTAGGGAAAAACGAATCGCATCCGAAGTTTTTAAATCGTAAATGAACTGAATCCCCTTCGAAACAATCGCGACGTAGTAACCGATCAAAAAAATAAGAATCAAAAAATAACCGATTCCACCGGTCAAACCGATCTCGCGAAACAAAATGGAAAGAGGAGTAAAAAAAATAAATACCGCCATACCGAAACGACATAGATTGTAGGAATAACGAACGTTACCCGTTCTTTGTTTTTTTTGCGCGTAAAAATCGATCATCGCCCCTAAGATCGTGGGAAGAATCGAAATCATGGACAAATTTGCAAGAAACGCCAGCCCGATCATTTTCATTGAACTTCCGGTATAAGGGGGTGAAAGATAAGTAGCTCCGACGGAGATGCTCAAAGCGCCCGGAATTAAAACGATCCAAGAATACAAATTCAAATTTTTCTCGGAAAGATTTGCAAGCGCCGTCTCCAATCGAATCGGTTCGTAAAGAGCGGCTTCCAATAACTCGAGAATGGAATTTAATAAATCTTTCAATGAAATTCCTACCTGATTGCCTGAGGAAGAATTACGAGCACCGGTGAATTTTTAAATTCTTTGAAAAAAATTCTTTCACTCGAAAAAGAATCCATTTTAGAACCCAACATCATAAACAATCTGTCGAACGGAGATTCTTCTTCCTCGTAAAGAGGAATCTCTCCTTCGTACTGACAGAGCCTGGATAACTCCTCAAGGGCTTCTTTTCTTCCGCCGATTTCGTCCACGAGTTTATTTCTAAACGCGTCTTGCCCGGAATAAATTCTTCCTTCCGCAAGATTCTGAACCGACTTCACGGTTTGGTTTCTTCCTTTCGCGACGTCCTGAATGAATTCGTTATAAGTATCGGAGAGCATCTTCTGAATCATTTCGTCTTCTTCGGGAGTCGAGTCTCGAAATAAAGATAAGGAATCCTTATATTTTCCTTCCTTATACGTCCTCATCTTCACTCCGTAACGATCCAAAAGTCCTTTGATATTCGGAGCCATCGCGATCACCCCTATCGATCCCGTAATCGTTCCGGACAACGCGAAAATTTTATCCGCCGCCGAAGCGATATAATATCCTCCGGAAGCTGCCATATCCTTCATCGATACTACGATCTTTCTTGTTTTTCGCAGGCGCATTAATTCGTTATAAACTTCCTGAGAAGCCCCGACCGTTCCGCCGGGTGAATTGATTTCGATTAAGATTCCTTTAATATTCGGATTTTGTTCTATATCTCTCAGCTTTTGCAGAATACTTTCGGATCCCGTCGATTCGAAGGTCGAATGTCCCGAGTGGATTTCTCCTTCCACCTTGATCAGCGCCGCGCCGATCGGGGCCGTAGTGAAAAAGGTTCCCCCCGTAGTGCGAGAATATTTCGAAGTTGTAGTCGCTAAAGAGATATTCACAAGTCCGATCAATACGGACAAAGTGGTTAATACGAATGTGATTGCTAATGCTAGGCGGTTTCTTTCCACTCTTGAGATCAGATTCTTCCCTGTGAGCCGTGTCAAATGAGATTTTTGTGGAGTTCCCGCATTTCAAGTAGCGAATGACTAAGTTTTGTTAGAGCTTTTAGATTACGGGACTCGGCATAGGAAAATATCTGGGCGAATCGCTCGCAAATTTCATAGCGGAGCGTAATCTTTGGTTCCTCTCATGAATTTGGGAAATTGAGAGGCTTTTCGTTCCAATTCCTTCGGAATTTAACTCAATGTTGCTCTCTGAACTCAATCTCACTCCCTATGGGTCGTTCGATAGGTCGCAACATATAATCGCTTTCGCATTTGTAATACCGAACTCACTTTTTAAATTACAGGAGTTTCTCACAGATCCATTTTTGGCCGCATCCGCAAAAGCGGCAAAATTGTAAATTGATACAGAAATGGGATAGAGAGTTCGCTTTTACGGACCGCGCCGACTCCGGGCTCGCGGCTTCCCGCTCGGTCCTTCGCGTTTGGCGGCTATTTTCGTTATTGTTTCGAACGAGACGACGCTCGGACCAAAGCCCTTCGTGTCGCTTGCGGGTTTCGAAAAAAAAATTTCCGTGCCGGGAACCAAAAAGGTTCAGCGCTGTTAAAAATAAGTTCTTTGGACTTTTATATAAGGAGCCCAAATCGGAAGAGAGATCCGTCCACACTGAAAAACTCAACAGAAGTGTAAGAGACTATGTCTCTCGAAAGATCCTGCCTGAACCCCGATATCGCAAAATTGCGGGAACTCCCATAGGTTTCCGAAATTACTTACAAAACCCGGCTAAAATCTTCGATAAGCTCGTAATAAAACGCGGGGAGTTCCCGCATTTTAAGTTTGACGGCAAACTCAGCTTTTAAAAACTGACCAGCCAGTCAGAAATAAAATGAGATCACTAATAGAATCCTTCATTAGAAACCGTCTTTTCCTCTATTTGGGAATGATCTTCATCCTACTATCAGGACTCGTTTCGCTCATAGGCCTACGAAGAGACGCCTTCCCCAACGTGGATCTGAAACAAATGGTTATCTCCACAAAATTTCCGGGCGCCTCTCCCGCGGATGTGGAACTTCGGGTCACATACCCTATCGAGGAAAAACTCAAAGAAATCGACGGAATCGACGAGATTCGTTCCTTTTCGCGAAACTCAGTCTCGGACATAGACGTCCGAGTCAGCTTGGAGGAAAAAGATCCGGAAAAAGTATTAAACGAAATCCGAAGAGCCGTGGACAACGCAATATCCGAGTTCCCGGTTCAAGTAACGGAAAAACCGAAGATGACCGAACGAAAATCAGGATCGTTTCCGATTCTCGAATTTTCCATATTCGGAGGAAAGGATGAAATCGAACTCCATACTACCGCCGAGTTCATAGAACGAGAACTTGAAAAAATTCAAGGCGTGGCAAGAGTGGACGTATTCGGCAAAAGGGATAGAGAATGGCATATTTTAGTAAATGCTAATAAACTAAAGCAGTATTCTCTGGATCTGAACGACATCATCAATACGATCCGGAACAGAAACATCAATCTTCCCGCCGGTTCCGTGGATTCGGAAACCGCATTCGATTTAAGAATCGACGGAGAATTCAAAGATCCGTCCGAAATCGCTAAAATCCCGACCAGAACCAACGAAATTTTCTCCGCCGTAAAACTCGGAGATATCGCGAGAGTGGAAGACACATTCGAATATCCTAGATTTCTTGCGATTGCAAACGGAAAACAAGGACTGATCCTTTCGGTAATCAAAAAAGAAAGAGCGGATGCGATCGAGGTTGCGGCTAACGTTCATTCCAGATTAAACGAACTGTCCAAAACATATCCTTCCGGAATGAAAACCTTCATATTAAACGACGAAGCCAAAAGAACGAAAAATCGACTCAACGTAGTTTCTTCCAACGCCTTGATCGGATTTGCGATCGTTTTCGGAATTCTGTTCCTGTTTTTGGATTTTAGAACGGCGACACTTACTTCCCTTTCGTTGCCGTTTTCGATGTTGATGACGTTTTCGGTCCTTCCGTTTTTCGACGTATCGTTTAACATGATCTCGATGATGGGCCTGATCATTTCGTTAGGAATGCTCGTGGACAACTCGATCGTAATCTCGGAAAATATTTACACGTATCTCGCCGAAAAGAACGACTCGTTCACGGCATCGTTACGCGGAACCGTGGAGATGATCGTTCCGATTTTCGGATCTTATCTCACGACGGTAACCGCCTTTCTACCGATGTTGTTTATGACGGGAATCATGGGAAAATTCATCTGGGAAATTCCTTTGGTTGTAATCGTGGCTCTTACGGCAAGTTTGATAGAGTCCTTCTTATTCTTGCCCGCAAGGATCGCGGCGTTCGCAAAAACTCCCGATCAGATGAAAATCAAAGGCAGATTCCGGCTCAAGATGGATTCGATCTTCCACTCCATCGAAACGAATTTTTCAAAATTCGTTTCGTTTAACATTCAACACAAGAAGTCTTCGTTCGCGATCATACTCTTATTGGTTTTCGGATCCTGCGGAGCCATATCTCAAATGGATTTCATTCTTTTTCCGAAGGAAGACATCGAGATTATCATGATCAAGGCGGAATTCTCCCCCACTTCCAGAATTTTCCAAACCAGGGAAAAGATGAAGTATATGGAACGTATCGTTCAAAAAATTCCCAAGGAAGAATTGGTCAGTTATTCGACTAAGATCGGAGTACAACAAACCGATCCGGACGATCCTTTATCCCGTTTCGGCGAGAATCTCGCGGTGATTCTAATCTATCTCACTCCCGAAGTGAAGCGGGAAAGGAAAGCGTCTGAAATTCTTCGTTCAATCGAAGCGGATCTGAGAAAAACGCCGGGGATAAGCGAAATCTTTTTGGAGGAATTCGGAAACGCTCCTCCGATCGGAGCTCCGATCACGATATCGATCCAGGGAAAAGATTACGAAACTCTAAAGAAGATTTCCAACGAACTTCAGACTTTTTTAAAATCGATTCCCGGAGTTTTTTCCGTTCGAGACGACTATCGTTACGGCCGTAAGCAGATGTACATTCAGCTCGACGAAGGACTGGAAAGTTTTACGGGAGTGTCCACGTTATCCGCCGCGAACGGTTTGAGGGCGGCTTACGACGGAGAAAGAGCGGGGACCGTCCGCAAGGGAAGGACGAAAATATATTTAAGAGTTCTCTACGATAAGGACTTTCGCAAAAATCCGAACGAAATCAAATCGATTCCTCTTAGAAACAAGGCCGGGAATATTACGAATCTTGCAAAGATTTCCAAGATGGACTTGATCGAATCTCCGGAACTGCTCGCGCACAAGGACTTCGAACGCGCCATCACCGTAAACGGCGACGTTAAGTTAGACGAAATCACGGCGCACGACGCAAATCAAAGAGTCGCGACGGAATTTAAACCTTTGATCGAAAGACAGTATCCCGGAATATCGATTACCTTTGGCGGAGAAGAAAAAGACACTCAAAGATCGATGGCTTCCCTCGCAAAAGCCGGTCTTATAGCGATCTTCGGCATTTTCGGAATTCTCGCGCTTACGATTAGAAGTTTTTGGAAACCCGTGTTGATTCTCAGCACGATTCCATTGGGGATTATAGGAATCGTAATCGGTTTTCCTCTTTCGGGAAAATCCATCAGCTTTTTGGCGATGATAGGAATCATCGGGCTCGCGGGAGTTCTCGTAAACGCATCCATCGTTCTTGTGGATTGTATCGATTCCATTCGAAAAGATTCCAAGGCAAGTATGGACGAAATCCTAATCGAAGCGAGCCAAAGAAGATTCAGACCGATTCTTTTGACGACCCTGACCACAGTCGCGGGTCTGTTGCCGACCGCCTATAGCCTCGGAGGTTCCGATCCCGTTCTGATTCCTATGACTCTCGCCTTAGGTTGGGGACTGGGATTCGGAACGTTAGGAAGTCTTTTGTATGTTCCGGTCACCTTATCGGTGTTCAACGATCTGATGATGAAATTTAACGGAAAAAAAGCCAAGAAGAAGCAAAAACTTTGACTGCAAACGTTAAAGTAGAACGTCAAACCGAATCCGGGAAAAAGGACAATAGTTCCGGATTGGGGATTTATAACCCCCCTTCCGGAAAAGAATCCAGAAAATCCTCGGAGACGCGAGATAAACTATTGGAAGCGACTCTTACGGTATTCGGAAGTAAGGGATTTCACGAAGCGAGAGTGGAAGACATCACCTCTCAAGCAGGATTCGCCAAAGGCACGTTTTACGAATACTTCAGCAGTAAAGAGGACCTGATCTACATTTTGATCGATTACGCGGCCCGTAAAAATCTGGAAACGACCCGCGCGCTCTTTCGAAAATGTACCAGCTCCGTCGCCATTCGGAAAGAATATTTGAAACCGATTCTTTTGGAGATCCATTCCAAAAAAGAACTCAACCGAGTTTGTTATCAGTTTCTTACGAACGAAATATTAACGAAAGAGAAACTTCAAAAAAAAATCGACTACTACAACCGATTGTACCGGAAATACCATCTTAAAATCGTAAAATGCGCGCAAACCTTGAATTACATTCGGAATGATTTTGATAAGGATGAGATTTTTATGATCTTTAAATATCTAATCGAAGGTTTTACGATCAATCAGGCTTATTCATTTTTCTGCACCAATAACGGAAGCATAGAAATCGGATCGATTCTTAAACTCTACGACCGATTCCTACTCGTAACCGAATTTACGTAAATTGCATATTAAAAAATACTAAAGCAACATTGGGTTCAAGCGCGATCGGGAGCGATTCGCCCAATGTTTTCTTAAGCTCAATAATCCTGTCTGTAAATCGCTCCGCCGGAAATATTTTCAGGAGAAGAAGTTCCCGTCCAAAAATTCGCTTGGAACTGAAGATAAACCGTTCTTGCATCCCGATTGTCGGTCGTATTCCAAAAGTAATTCTTTGCGGTATTCGTATGAATGACCTGATAAAAAAGTTGAACCTTATAAAGATGATAATCGCCTAACAAGTTTACTCCGGCCCAGTAGATGTAATATGCTTCTCCGGGATCGAACATCTGATTCTGATTCCAATCCCCTTTCATAAATTCGGCCTTGAGAACGGGCATGATATATTTCGAACCGTCAAGATGAATGTTATAACCGATCGTACCGTGATAACCCATCACTTGATTGGCGGCCGAACCCGAAAACCTACTCCAAGCCCCGTTTAAGTAAAAACCCTTCCAAGTAAAAGTCATATCGTAAGTATGACCGACGATACCGAAGTTCGGACGACCCGGAGTTGTGATCGTTCGATCCGCGAGATAATCGGATTTCAGTCCCGTCGGATCGATACCTCCCGTAGGAGTGGTTTGTTGAATCGCAAGTCTCGTAGGAGTTTGATCCTTGAGAAGAAACTCGACGGGAACCGGCTGAGACGTTTTGAGTTGAGTCGTCTGAGCGAACGCGCCGCCAAACGACAATTTGGCGTCGTTCTGGAATATCTCGTCGCCTTCCACCCATCCGATGTCATTGTCCCTTTTATTCAAACCGCCGAAGACGTTGTATTGAACCCTTCCGTAATACATCGGAGCGAGCAACTGCGGAAGATTTTGACGCGCGGCGGTATTGTCTTGTCTTCTACCGTAACCGTAATCGCCGCCGCCGCCGTGACCGTTTCCGATAAAACCGTGAAAGGATAAATATCTCCTATATTTTTTATCGACCGCTTCGAGAGGATGAATGGCGATCATCGCGCCCGTATCGAACTGGGGAAGCATGTTCGTAATGATCGATCTTTCCAAGGAAATAAAATTTGCGGAACTTTGAATATACTCTCTGTTAAACGGAACGTTGATCTGACCCAAAGTAACTCGAGAATGGAGAAAGGGAATGTTCATCCAAACCACGGCCTCGTGGATCAAACCCCGCGAATCGTTGAGAGTAACGTCCTGAACGTCTCCGTGGTTTTATTTTTTGTGACTCTTAAAAACTGACTGTTGATTGCGTTTTCCAAACGAAGTTGAGTCGCAAACCCCCACCATTTCGCTCCTTGATAAAAGAAACCGAGACGAAGCCTTCGAAAGTTTGCATCGGCGGTATGAAAGTCTTCGTTGCCTGAAAAGGGGGAATTGCGGTCCCCGCTGACTCCTCGGAACTGAGTTCTTGCGGCAATCACGAGTTTCTCTTCGTTCAAATTCTCGGGTCTATGTCTGAAGTGATTCGGAAGCTGCATGTCCTTGCGTTCCGGAAAACTTTCCTTATCGAAAGAATCGATCTTCGTACGATTCGGACCCGGCTTCGTATAAATCAAGCCCGTGTCATTGTCTTCATAGAATTCCTTTTTCGGTTTTTCAGTAGATTTGGAATCCACCGGGACGGGTTTATCCTGCGCAAATAATCCGGTTCCCGCGAATATAATTAAACTAAAAATCTGAAAACCGATTTGTAACTTTCTACTTATTTGATTAAGTTTCTCTTTCTTTTCCATTTCAAAATGCAGGTTTACAACCTTCCCCTTTCTCTGCTTTAGCTTTTTGTAATTCCATCGAAATCTATATTTCATTTGCATTACAATCAGATGAGGGAATTGTTTCAATTTGATTACAAATCCCGGATTTGCGAAAGGACCTTCATTGAAAGTCCTATTTCGAACTTCTAAAATCTGACCCTAAAATGTGGTAGTTCCCACAGATATCACGTTGCAAAATCGACGTCTAAAGGACATGGCAAGTCGGCTCAAAAAGCGTTCGGAGAATCGGGAAGGCAACTTCTACGTGGATTCGACCTGCATCGATTGTGAAACTTGTAGAATCATAGCTCCGTCCACGTTCTCCGAAAAAAACGGGGCTTCTTATGTTTGGAAACAACCGGAAACGGAATCCGAAAAGGTGGAAGCCCTTCGAGCGTTATTATCCTGTCCCACCACTTCCATCGGGACCGAAGAAAGAACGGATTTAAAGGAAGCCAAGGAAACGTTTCCGTCCAAGATCGAGGCAAACGTATATTACTGCGGTTATCATTCGAAAGATTCCTACGGCGCCTTTTCTTACCTGATTCTTAGGGAGAATGGAAACGTGCTGGTGGATTCTCCCCGATTCGTTCCTTCTCTTGCGGATAAGATGGAATCTCTGGGAGGAGTCCGTTATCACTTTTTAACTCATCAAGACGACGTCGCCGATCATCAGAAATTTAAGGAACGATTCGGATGCGATCGAATCATCCACGAATACGATCAAAGATCGGTTCCTTCCGCCGAAATCATCCTAAAGGCCGACGAAGTATTTAAACTCGGAAACGATATTAAAATCATTCCCACTCCGGGACATACGAAAGGTCACGCCGTTTTGCTGTTGGAAGATCGATTTCTTTTTACGGGGGATCATCTCGCTTATGATCCGCAAAAGAATCGTCTCATCGCGTTCAGGAACGTTTGTTGGTACTCGTGGCCGGAACAAATCAACTCCATGAAAAAGTTGAACGATTATTCTTTCGAATGGATTTTGCCGGGACACGGATATCCGGTAAACAAGGAATACGATACGATGCAAAATCTTTTAAGGGATTGTATTTCCCGAATGGAGAAACGTTAGGCGTCTTTAAAAGAGAACGTAGATTTCGATTTCTTCCTTTCGAATCCGATTCCTCAAATTAAAAATCAGTTTTTCCGTTTCTTCCCGGAACTGACTTTCGTTTTTCAAAATGGAGGAAGGAAGCAGCCAGTTGCAATAGTATTTTTTAAAGGAGTTTTTAAGATCGATCGTACGACCTTTAAAATCTTCGGCAAGGGAGGAAGTATTTTCGATCTGCAAACTTTTGATCTTGGGATAGATCAAGTTCTCCTCCAGGTTAAGATGAAGTTTCAACCTCGCCGAAAAACTGGCAAGTTCGTGTAGAAGTTCGTCCACGTCTTCGGAAATTTCTCCGAGTAATCTTTTTTCGATATCGTTCAGTAGTTTCTGAATTTCGGCGTACTGAACCTTATAGAACTCTATGTTCAAAACCTTGTCCTTGTATTTAGAAAATCTTTTTCTACAACCCGTCCGAAATAAACCGAAAGATAAAAAGCCTTAACTCCAAAAAGAAGAAAACCATCCTGCGGCCAAGTGATTAATTTGTTTTAGATTCGAAATTCGTATGCGAAAATAGGAGCCTAAAACAAACCGGAAAAGCGTTTCATTTTAGGAAAAACGATTCGGCATATATTTCAATAGGATTTCAAGAAAGAATTTTTAGTCGTAGCCTTCTTATTCCTTTTTCGTGTTCAAACCGAAATCTTTCAACGATTCGCCATTAAAAACGAAGATAAATGAATTAACATCTTGATAGAGAAAGTTTTTTCATTCGGATCAAAATTCTTTTCAATTCAATGAATTCATTTTATAAGGAAAACAAACGGAAATAATTTTTCCATAGGAACCATTTCAAAGAAGGATTTGTCTTTCTATGTAAATTTATAATAGAAAACGTTTTGAATTATAGTACAGATTTCATTATAACGATTTGACGCTAAAATTCTATGTATGGGATCCCAAATAGAGAATCTATCTCCGTCCTTGCAGAAATCGTTATTGTATTTTTCGGATCAGTCGACGGAAGGAATCGTTGTTGTAGATCGCGATTGGAAGACCGTGTATGCGAATCATAAATTCCAAAATTTTTGGTCCTTCCCCAACTTCCAAGTGCTTTATGAAAAGATAATACCCCTTCTTAAATCCAAAGAAAAACAAGGTTTAGGAAGGGAAACGAACCTGTCCCATCTTCTTCAGGAAATCGAAGATCCCGAAGATTCATTTTTAGGCGAAACGAATTTCCAACTGCAACTCAGTATCCACGATTTCGAAGATTCTTATATGATTCGGTTTAAACCCCAACCGACCTCTCTTCCTAAAAAAGAATACGAAACGGGTCATTGGGATCGAAGCACGAATCTTCCCAATCAAAAATATTTTTTAAATCATTTCGGAAATCAAATATCCGAAGACGAGTCCGCTCTTGACGAACATTTTTCGTTTTTGATTTCCGTATCCAATCCCGATTCGATCCTATCCAAAGAAAACAATTCTTACTTCGAATCCATCCTCGTCAAAGTGGCCGATCGATTGAAAAAATATCTGGATCGAAACGATCATCTGTTCAGAATCGAAAACGACAAATTTTTAATTTCATCCGCACAAGTGGATTCCGAAGCCAAAGCGGAATGGCTTGCGGAATGTATCCGAATGCTTTTCGAGTTTCCTTTCACTTACGAAGATAGGGAATTTCATCTCAACGTGAACGTCGGTTATACGAAGTTCGATTCGGAATCGGGCTCGGATATGAACGCGTTGGGAATTTTAAAAGAGGCGCTCCATCAATCCTGTTTGATCGGTCCTAATTCTTTGTTTTACTACGATCAAAACGCGATCGCCACTAGTTTCGAAAAAGCCAGAATCGAAATCGACCTGAGAAAAGTATTAAGCCGAAACGA
This sequence comes from Leptospira alstonii serovar Sichuan str. 79601, assembly GCF_000347175.1. Lineage (GTDB taxonomy): Bacteria > Spirochaetota > Leptospiria > Leptospirales > Leptospiraceae > Leptospira > Leptospira alstonii. Next base: position 7,484 of record NZ_ANIK01000047.1, on the reverse strand, counting down.
ACTGGAAATCCATTTTCAACCGATCATCGATTTAAAGGAAAATCGTTTTTTTTCCATGGAAACCTTGGTACGTTGGAATCATCCGGAAAGAGGAAAACTTCTTCCCGGAAGTTTTATTTCCATCGCGGAAAGTTCCAGCTTTATCAAAAGTATCGGAGAATGGATGATCTGGGAAACGTTTAGATATTACGAAAATTCAATATTAAAATCCGAGAATATTTCCCTTTCCCTGAACATATCCCCGAAACAACTCGGAGACAAGAACATCTTCCCTCTTCTCAAAGAGGCGAGCGATTATTATAAAATTCAACCGAACCATATCATTTTGGAAATCGTGGAGGATTCTTTCGATTCGAGAGAATCTCAAATCAGCAAGGTCATTACCTCCCTTAAGGATTACGGATTTAAGTTCGCAATCGACGATTTCGGAAAGGGTTATTCTTCTTTAGGAAGGCTCATTCATCTTCCGATTGATTACATCAAACTGGACAAGATATTTCTTTTTAATTACTTCCAGACTTCCACTCGCGCGGTGATTACTTCCATGGTAAATTTGGTGCAAGCGATGGGTAAGGCGATCATTGTGGAAGGTGTGGAAAATGAAACACAACACAATCTTCTTAAAGAACTCAATTGCGATTTCGGACAAGGTTATTACTACTCTCATCCGGTGGAAATTGAACTCGCCGAAAAACTCGTTCAAAACAAAACGATTCTTTCTTCGTAATCATCGACAGTCCCTGCGATAGCGATTGCAGCGGAAATTTCCGCCGAATTAAAATGCTCGTTTGTTTGTTCCGAGTAAGATTTGTTTTGATCGGAAACGCCGCGGGAATTGGAGCGGAAAGCGCGGTCGCTCGCCTTGAATACGATCGTATTTTGCGAGCGAATCGCCCCCGCCTTTGTCCCTTTATGCGCAACCCTTTCAGAGTAATTCACCCATCCAATCGAGTACTTTTTTCAGTTTGATTTTTTCCAAATTCGAATCGGAAGTCCGTTCGATTTTTTCGACCCGAATTCCGGTGGGTCGGATTCCGGTTCTGAACTCAAAAACCAATCGCCTGCCGTTTTCGGACCCGTGGTCCAAATCCGGTATAGAATGATTCAAAATTTCGAATATTTGTTTTTCTGAATATAATTCCCCGCAAAAATCCCTGATCCCGGCGGTAAGATCCTGAAAAAGATTCTCCCGTTTTACGTCCCTGATTCCGATCACGGGCGGAACGATCGCTCTCGGGGGAAGATTTTTCAATTGGTCCACAGTCTCTTTTACATTCAGTCTTTCCCAATCCACAAAAAACAATCCGGGTTCGTATTCTTTAAATTTTTCCTTGAGCGCGGATAACTCTCTGCAAGGAACCGTTTCCCATCCTAAAACTTTAAGGTGCGCCCGGATTCTTTGGAACAAAAGCGGGTCGGGTCCGATCACGATCGAATTCAATCCTTTTTTTCGAGGAACGTTTTCCAAGGGGATATCGATGATCCGAGATGTTTGAAGATCTAAAAAGTAATTTAGACCTTGTTGAAATAGATTCGTTAAAAGAGAGGATTCCATTCTCCCGATGAGTAAAGGCTGCTTGGACCAATCGATTGCGGTTTGTAACGAATCGGTTTCGATCGTTTTCCGAACTACGATTTGTCCCGGTTTTGATTCCGGAAATCTTTCGGCTCCCGCCCATTCCCGGATTGAAATTTCTTTCCAATCCAAAAGTGAGAACAGCAGTTTTTCTTCCTTTTTTGTAAGCCCGTTTAGGAAGAGGCAATCGAACAGTAGGCTTGTCATGGGTATTTTGCTTGACCGAAGGCTTTTCCGGCGAATTCTAGAATTGTGCGACGCGCAAAAGACGCAACCAATTAAAATGAAACTTCTAAAACGATACGCGAATCGAAGGCTCTACGATCCCGAAACGAGCAAGACGATTACTCTCGAAGACGTCGCGGAGATGATTATCCACGGAGAGGAAATTCGCGTGATCGACAATATGTCCGGTTCGGATATCACTCCGAAAATTCTCGGACAAACTTTTCTCAAAGTTTCCTTAGGACAAAGAAACGAAGAGTTTTCAAACTTCATGCTTTCGGCTCTGATCCGAGAAACCGGGAAGGACATTAGCTCCCTGTTCGGCAGATTGGTGTTAGGCGGAATCGGCGCGAGTTATCTGACTCGGGATCGTTTGGAAAAAATTCTCCAATCCATGATTTCGTTAGGCGAACTCAAACTCGAAATGGCGACGGAATACAGAGACGATCTTCTTACGCATATGGCGACCAGAGCCTCCGAAAACAAACTCAGAATTCAAGAAGACCTCAAAAAGATCGGTAAAGAGCTGGAAGAATCCGCCGAAACCGATCTTCCTCTGGAAGACCTTTCCGAAAAAATCCGCAAAATTGCGGAAAGTGTAAAAGAAAAGGAAGCCTGAAACTTTAAGCTGAAGATTTCAAAAACCGATATTACAGGAGAGGGAATTTCATGTTTAAGAATATTTCGATCTCTATCATTCTGTTTTCTTTCGGTGTTTCGCCTTTATTCTCCTCCGATAAGGCGGTAGAATACGCCGATAGAGCGTATTTCGAACAGATCCGAAAACTCGAATCCGGTTCTTACGAAGAAAAATTAGACGCCGCCGATTATCTCAAATTCGTTAGCAACAAACTTGCGGTCCGTCCTCTTTTAAACGCACTTCGAGGAAATCCGAAGGTTCCTAAATCTCTTGAAAATCATCCTTATCTCAAATTTACGATCGCTCAAGCCCTCTCCGTAATCGATCTGGAAGTCGCCATCAAACCGACCATTGAAGAGTATAAAAAATTGGAATCCACCATCCAAGAGAAGGACGAACCTTTTTTCACTTCGAAAGAGGATTATACGATGGTGATCGCAGTCGGTGAGATTTTAAGAACCATCGGATGTTATCCTTATGCGAAAGAATCCGAAGACGTTCTCATCAGCGCTCTCAGTCATCCGAATTATTATATCCGCGCTTCCGCCGCGGACGGTTTGAAATATATGAATCGTAAGGAAACCGTAAACTTTCTCGTTTCCACCTTGGAAAAGGAAAAGAACGATTTCACAAAGGCCGCCCTTCTCAATTCCATCGTTAACATCATGAGAGTTGCCGATAAAAGTTTTTACACTCTCTGCGATATGCTCAAGAGCGATAGTGCCTCCGTCCGTTATCGTGTTTCTATGGCTCTCGGTGAAGTCGATTTGAAAGCGGCGGAGTACTATCTGCGCCAGGCCCTTTTAGTCGAAGACAAACAACACGTTCGAGATCAGATTCGCAAGGATTTGGCGTCCGTTCTCGGTTTTAAACTGCCCACGATTTCCGTGATTCTTGCGGAATAAGAATGAATTTTAAGATAAACGGCTAATTAAAAAAGAAAAACCAAACCGGCGGTAATTGGAAAGCTCCTGAAGAAGTTCAGGAGCTTTTTTGTTGTTTGGACTCTTCCAAGAAAAAAAGATAAATTCCCGCGATCAAAGCCGCCGCTCCCGAAACGACCAATGCCGCGCGAGAGTTCCAACGAACCCATAAATATCCCGTGATCGAACTCGCTAGAATCATACAAATGCTTTGAAATGCATTAAACGTTCCTAATGCAGTCGCGGTTTCCGTTTTAGAAACTAAATTGCTGATCCAGGCTTTCGAGATTCCTTCCGTGGACGAAGCAAAAATCCCGTAACCCGCAAACGAAATCCAAAGAACCCAGTAGGATTCGCCGAATCCCATTCCAAAATATACGAATGCGTAAATGTGAATAGTATGGCAAGGCATCCCGGTATAAACGCTAGAAGAAATAATTCCTTGTATCTCCCCGGATAAAAGTAAAGAAATACGAGCGCACAAACCGGTCCGAGTACGGCGCCTAACGTATCCATGGATCTATGAAAACCGAAAACCGCACCCTTATTGTCGATCGTGGTTTCGTCCGAAAGAAGAGCGTCCCTCGCAGCCGTCCTAATTCCTTTTCCTAAACGATCCGCGGTTCTGACAAAAAATACCCAAATCGGATTGGACATAAAGAACGAAACTTTCGAGTTCGACCTTTTGGTAAGAGAAAGAACAGGATCAAAACTTACCCTTGCGCGGAAGGGTGGTGGGAGATACTGGGATCGAACCAGTGACCTCTACCATGTCAAGGTAGCGCTCTAACCAGCTGAGCTAATCCCCCGTTCGCGGTCGCTTTCCAGAATTTGTTTCCCGTATAATTCGTAAAGAAGATTCCTTACCTCGGAAGTTCATTTTCAAATTCTAATTTCTAAAATTCCCCGTTGAAATCTAAGCGTTGGGAATTCTTCTCACTAGAGTTGTTGAAAAATTCCATAGTTTAGATTAACAAAACAGCTTCCATCGCCCGTTTCAATAAAACGGAAACTAGATGAAGAATTAATTTTTCAACAACTAACTCTATTGGAGAAATACCAAAGGAAAAAGATTTTTTATCCGAAGCGTAAAATCGAAATTTATTTTTCTTAAGACTGAAACTTCAAAAAACTGAAGTGATTGGCGATATGCATCGCGTGCGCCAGATCGTATTCTTCTTTGGACAAACTTCCGTAAGCGAAATGAGGTTTTAGTTCTCCGTCGTAAGTTTGAAACTTAAGAACCGTTTCCCGTAAAACCAAAAGGCTTTCCTTCCAGTTCGTATCGGTTTGTATTTCCGTCGCACCCGGAATCGGAGCCTCGAGATCGTGCGACATTTTTCGGGAGAATGCGAACTTTAAGAAGACGAGCTTTCCGATCGTATTCTGAAAAAACGCGCTTTTATTTTCCGGATAACCTTGGATCGAATATTCGATCGACTGAGCGCAGTGAAGAAATACCTTACCCGCGTCCCAGTTTCCGTATCCCTGAATTGAATTCAATTTTTTGAATGTTTCCAATTCGTTCAAAACCTGGGAAAGGGAAACAAAAGATAGGTTTTTGTTCACGGCTCCCTTGGGGTCGGAGTTACATCCCGCAACGGTCGGGAGAAGCGCGCCGCCCGCGCCTGCAAAGACGAAAAATTTTACGGAAGATTTCAGAAATTCTTTTCTGTTCATGTTCAGTTTTTGCATGTCAAATTCTCTTCTTATGATTTTCAATGAATTACAGGTACAACGCAGAGCTTTTCACGGAGGATTGTCGTAATTCCGACAGATTTATCTTACGATCCAAGTATTTGTTCTCGCTTCTATTGGCGTACCAATAGTGGAAGCGGTTAGGAATCAGATTTCAGAGATTTTACAGAATAGAAAAATCATACTTTGATAAAGTCCATTCCATCTATTAGGAAAAATCCCTCTAATCCCTAACATCTATGCACTGATTCCTAGTACTAATAAGAGATTCCCACTTTTTTATAGAAATAACTGAGGCACCAAGCCGGACCGATCAATAAAAACTGAATATCCTTAAAGAAGGAGGGTTTCTTACCTTCTATCTTATGACCGATAAACTGAAAAACCCAAGCCACGATAAACACGCCTACGGACACGGCAATCAAAGTGGAAACTCCCGAAAGGGAAATATAATAAACACCCGCGAGCATCACCGCAACCATTGTCATCATTCCGATAAACATAACCACGGAAAGTCTGAGGTAAAAAATACCCGCGATCAAAACGAAGATCGTAGCCCAGTTTAAAAAAAGTCGCGCCTGTCCTAACGATTCGGGAACGATACTTTGAATACTTCCGGAAGGAATGGACCAAAGCATTCCGAGCAACGTAAACATAATGGTCGGCACTGCGATCCAGTGAATTCTCTTATTGACCCTATTCTGATGACTCTCCGCGTATTCGTTCAGCCATTCTTCGATCGTTTTCATATCCACTCCTTTCATCGTAGATTTAAGTCGCTCTTCGACTTTCTTTTAGAGTCGCATATCGTCCCCGATTTCGCAGAAGATTACTTGAACGGAACTGCTATTTTTTAAAAAAAGAGAAGGTTTTAAACCGAACATTTCTCGAAAAGTTCGGCTCATATGAGCCTGATCCGCAAAACCCGCTTCGTGAGCGGCAACCGTCAAAGAATTTCCTTTGGAAAGGGCAAACACGCAGGTTTTGATTCTGAGCCACTGAACGTATTTTCTCATCGGAATTCCAACCTCTTCCTTAAACAAATGCATTAATCTACTTTCGGATAAACCGGTGGAAAGGGTCAGTTCTTCCAAAGGAAGATTTTCAGGAATGGACTGGGTGATTTTTTGGACGACCCGTTCGATTCTGGAATCCCTTTGTTTTCGGAAGTTCCTATTTGGATCGAGTTCGTCCAGAATCCTTTTCCAGAGAAGGACGGCTTCTTCGGAAGTCGAAGGGGGAGTTAAAAACTTTATAATTTTTGCATATATTTCCGGTTTCAATTCCAAATACTCGGAATCAAAATCCAAGATCGGTCCTTGAATACGAACACTGTCGGGATCAAAATGAAATATGAATATGTCTTCGTTAGGAGCTTCGAGCTGTTGTTCCGCGTTAGGACGTACGAAAATCGCCTTGGATTGAATCCAATCCGTAGATTCAGTTCTAAAACGAAAGGGTTTTCCTCCGCTCAAAAGCAGGGAAGCGCTGTAATGTTCATGCAATTCGTTGGCGATCGGAACTCCGGTTAAAAGTACGTTGGAGCCTATCAAAAACAACTTTCCTGCCATCACGGGAAAATTTAGGAAACATTTAACACATTGCAACTCATATATTAGTGATCAGTGGATAGGGTCAGATGTCAGGTTGACCTGTATCTTCAATATTGAAGATACAACCCCCCTTTTGCTACTTTTTCCATTTCGCGAATTACCTGAGTTATTACCAGACGAGGTGTTCTTCTCGTATCCAAGGTGATGTGTCATCTCTCCTTACATCGCTCGTTCAACAAGTGACTCTCTCGAAGTCGCCTTACTACACCTCGGAATTTTTCTCTCCAAGGGAACCTTTTCACATCATTCTCCCTTGACTCCAAAGATGACCGACAAATATTGAGAATCATTTTCAAAATTAAAAACCAAAATGAATCAAAAATCAATTCTGCCTTTTTGCATTTTTCTCCTTTTTCTGTTTTTTTGGGGAGTTCCCGCACAATCACAGGAAAATCCGCCCGAAAAAGACAAACAGCCCTCCAACGGAGAAGACGCCGATAAAGAAGGGAAAGGCGTTATCTCGGTAATAGGGAGACGAAAAATCGACCTCAAAAGAATTCCAGGCTCGGCGACCATCATTGAAAAGGAATTTTTGGAACAGACCAAACCGGTCGATTCCATGGAAGTCTTGAGAAGAGTTCCCGGAGCTTCGATCCGCTATCAAGATACGGGTTTGATTTTAAATATAGGCTTTCGAGGAGTAAATAACGATCTCGGAAGAAAAGTACTCATTTTAGAAGACGGAATCTTTACTTCTCTCAATCCCTACTCCGCGCCGGAACAATATTACACGCCTAACATCGATCGTATGGAAAGAATCGAAGTCGTGAAAGGATCGGGATCGATCCTTTTCGGACCTTCTACAATCG
>NZ_ANIK01000046.1 GCF_000347175.1 Leptospira alstonii serovar Sichuan str. 79601 | reverse complement strand
CTCTGTGATCCTTGTTCTGATCAATCTACTATTTCGAAAAAGAGAAAGTAGTTTTTCACATTCAAACACCGGCTAATTTCAATTAGTCGGCGCTTCTTTTTTTTATTCGATATCCGTGAAGGTGTCATCTTATCATTTCACCTTTTCAAGCCGCTTTCCGGTTTTCCGGACCCAGCTTGCTACCTTTGGTGTGGGTTCTGCAGGGGACAAAGAGTCAAATTCATCCGAACCGAAGGGACGGGCGAAAAGATAACACAAAATCAATTCGCTTCTGAGATTTTTATTTCTCAGGCTCTTTTGAGCAGAATTGAAACGGATGATATTGAAGTTACGGAACAAACGGCTTTTATTATCGAAGTTGTTTATAACTATAAGAAGGACTGGGTTCTAAAAGGAATAGGACCAAAGATGACGAATGTCATCAAATTCCGAGAGGGCCTTTCAACAAAAATCGAAGAATGGAATCGTTTAATCCGTAGAGTTGAAAAAATTCCAAACGCAAAGTCAATGATCGAAAAATATATAAATTTAACGGAAAAAGACCGAGCCCCGATCGACCTAATTGTAACGCGGCTTTCTGAGAAGTAAAGTTTTGAGGTGGTGGCGAAAAACTACTTAATATATCGATAATATTTTCTAGCTAGCACTTCGGCCCGTCTGTCTAATTCAAAATCCGTATTAAACACTAGATTCATCTCGGTATAAAGCATATCGGTTGTAAGAGCGGTCTTGAGGGCTACGGACTTATCTCTAAATTCATTTGGATCCAAATGTCGAAAGAGAGTTAAATAAAAACTAAGTGTAATACGATTTAGATAAGGCACCTTACCGCCTGAAAGCATCGCGGCCTTTGTTTCAAACACATCGTATTGAAGAATGGCTACGGCCCATAAAAACGAAGAAGGAATAAATCCCATAGGAATAAAATACCCTTTGAAAATTCCAAATGTGGGTAAAATATATACGAGTAGAATCGTAGTGGATAAACTGATTAAAACTCCAAGTCCAAGTAAGGTAAATTGTACTCGTTCGGAACCGGAGGAAGTAATCGTTTTTTTTAAAATTAAAAAAATAGAAAATCCAACGGATCCAAACGAATAGGTTATTAAAGTATGATATGCTAATAGGGGTTTATAGGAGGACGTTTGATAGTCTATCATCTCGATCATATTGAAAGAAACACAGGAAAGAAAGAGATAAACGAGGATCGCCGCATGAAATAAAACTATAATTTTTTTCTGTTTAAAGTCGGCTTGAATTAGATTCATGATGAACTGATTTAGAAGAAACGGTACGAAAATTACGGGAAGCAAAGTCAGACTGGGCGCAATCGCATAAATTTTCGGAGGCATTATATAACGGATTCCTGAAAGAAACGTCCAAAGGCTGATGGATAGAGTGAGCCCAAAGAAATACTTTGGTATCTTTGGGTTTTTCCGATGTCCTAATCGAATCACATAAATTCCTAAAAATAAAACCGAGACGGAACAGAGTAAACTAATAGCTACCGCGATATTCATCGAAATTTCCTCGAAAATTACATTAAATTAACATGAATTTTTTGTAAACTTGTTTTATTGATTTCGATAATGTTTAAGAGAACCAATTCTTGATCGATATAATCTTCCGGGAAAAAAACCGGTTTGGAAAAACGCTTTGATAATTCTGCCCCTGCCGACAGATAAATTCGTTCGATGGACGCTAATTTTTGATGATACATTCCATAGACTTTCGAATAATTTTTTTCTAAACAATGTTTGATAACCATCTTAAAATTGATCGTTGCAGCTTTTCCGCCCATAACCGTACGCAAAAATGCAACGTTATTCCAGTCTGCAACGTTCTCTTCCAGCACAACGTATCTTTTTTGTGGATTGGATCCATAAATGACTCCCATTTCGATTGGGAGAAAGTTATTAGGTTTTTTTTCTACAATTCTCATCGCAGATAGAATCTTTTTTTCAGAATCCGTAACATAGAACCAAGTCGACCAAGGATCAAGATCGATTTCGGCATAGGGCGATTTATTGTACCCGCTTGAAGAAAATATGTTTTGGATAAAGCTCTTTACGTGAGCGAGTTCTATAGGATTTTCCAGTCCCTGAATCCTATTTTCTTGGAGCGAAATTGGTTTTAAAGCTAAATGTGACATAATGTAAACCATGCCACATTCTTGAAGTAAATTCCACTAAAAATTCAATCGGAGCCGACGGAAAAATCCTCTCAAATTTCACGACTCAAGCGAACTTGGCTCACCTATTTTTTAGAGACCGAACTTTGCGGATTTGAATGAGCCGTAGACAAGATTTTTTTTAAACATTTTGTTTCTATTTATTATCAAAATCAATCAATCCTTTTTGGCTTTTCTGCGACGACCTTTTTTAACTAATGTTAAAAGTGGTCGATCCAACCCAACTGCATGAGCAAACTCATTCATAAAAGATTCAAATTTAGCATTGAGAAGGGAATCAACAACAGCCTCCACTTCAGTAAGTTCAGTTTCATTTAAATTTTTGATTTTTTGTAACACTCTTTTTAACGAAGGTTCTTGAGCAAAAGATTTCATTTTGATATTCCTTTAAGTATTATTAATCAATAATGTTCTTTTTATCTTCGGCTATTATGGATCTTTATTTACTTCTAAAAACCATTATATTCCTATTTTTTTTAGTAATTTTTGTTTCTTTGTTTTGCCTTTGCTTCTCGGAACTGCACAGGTTTTGCGTTTGTCATCCGTTATGTTAGTTTGGTCTTTTCAAGCGGCATTTCGGTTTCCCGGAGCCCACTTGCTACCTTTGGTGTGGATTCTGCACTGCTTTATTCCATTTATAGTCATTTCGTAAATTTTATCTTTTGTGTTTTTAAATGTTTTTGTTACTTTTTTATAAGTGTTTGAACGTGTTAGTTCATCAAAGGCTAAAACTTCGTCACCGACTTTGATTTGTTCAATAGCAACCAAACCTTGAGCTGTATTTATCAACGTTCCCTTTGTAAAACATGCAGCCTTAGGCAACAAATCTGCGTCTGCATCTAAAATTGCATCCAATTCTCTCGCAGTCGCCCCATCATCACCATCACCAAACAACGCATTCCAGCCGTTTGCAAGATTCTCACGGCTCAGACCGCTAAAAGCAGCGCCGAAACCTTTTAACCTTTCACAGAGAAGGTGCACAGAAGGACGCCTAACGCGTCCTTCCAGAAAATCTCATTTCCCGCTCAAAAAAGAATAATCTACTTTCATCTGGGAAATAATCGATTTGGTATTCTCTTTATCAAGTTCTGCATATAGTTTATTACCTGCTTTTCCATCAAAGTAAAAGTAAATTCTGCCTTTTGCTGCCGAAGTATAACTATTTACTTTATTATCCCAACGTTTGATTTCATTTACCAAAGTTAAATCAACTTCCATATAATTTGGAATAATTACATACCCAATTAAGGCTATAAATAAAAACGGAAGTTTATACAAACTATTTGTTCTAACATTATCAGTATAATCTAATTTTACTTCGAAGGTTTTTGACTTCGCGTTAGGGACCTCTTCCGCATTCGGAACAAACTTTACAGCCGAAAAAAGCTTAGATTCCTCGTAAGTAGCTACAATAGAATTGATCCGTGTATTCGCTGCTTCACGAAATATTCCCCAGCTATGTTCATACTCTTTTTTAAAAGAATCACCTAACCGAATCCAAAGTTCGCTTTTAAGGGGAACAATCCCTTTCTCATCTACTTCTACGATAGTCGGTTTCGTTTGTATTTCAATGCCCGGTTTGAAAATGCGATCCGCACCTAACGAATAGCAATTCATTAAAACCAGTAAAGGCAAAATTAATACGCTTGATTGTATTCTGTTTTTTCTCATTTTTTCTTTCCTATTTATTTTATTTATGATTAAACTGAAGTAACTCGTGCACGGCTCGTGTTGACAGCTTTTTGGAAAGTCCGGATATCCGGACATTCCTTGTTACCTTTCACAGAGAAGGTGCGCCGGATCGTACTGCCATAACCCCCAAGCGTCGGTCACTCCGCTGCTTAAAAGTTTAAACCGGTCCTTCTCTTCGGTGGTCAGGACCGTTTTTCCTTGGTTCGTAAAATACGCGTCCATTTTAGGGGTCAGTGAATAGGGGTTAGATTTCAGGGGCGTGCCCCGGCGTTTTACGCCGGGTCGCGCTCTTCGTTTCAATCTGCAACGCACCATTTCAAGCTTTGCGTATATTCCGGTTTCAGCATTTAACTCATGTTGCGTTGCAGTATTTCCACTTCGATCGCTCACGCAGTTGTGGTTCAAAAAATTCATTCATATTCAACAGTTACGCATTGCTTCTCAACCTTCTCACTCGCTTCACACCTTTTAATTGGATTTTTAAAGTCAACGACCGTTTTCGTTGAAACTTTTAATAATTTTAGATTCTTAGATTTTTCGCCGATCACAACTTTCAAAATTGGGTTATTTGATAAATCGACAGTCTCAATCGTTGAAAGATCAATCACCGCTATATCATACAAGTGATTATTCGAAAGGTTCAAATCCTTCATTCCGGATTCGTTAAGTGCATTCCATGGAAAACTACGAATCCCGTTATACGATAGATCTAAAAATTTAATTTTTTTTCCTAACTTCCGCGCCTTTATGTTCGAGATATAATTAAAAGAACTTTTAACTTTTTCCACATGGTCATTGGATAAAAGGCAATCCGCTGTCCTTAGTTTATTACGAAAAATGTATATCTCTTTAATCGTAGATATATCACAAAACCAAGAATCATCTTCGATTAAATTCCTAGAAATATCAACACTGAAAGCATTTTGATCAAAATCATCCGCATGTATATCTTTAATGTAATTGTGAAAGATTGCCAATTCGTAAGGACGATCAAAGTCAAACTTTGGAATATTCTGCAACTCTAATTCATCTACCCTTAATTCTTCCAAATCCGTCAAAGCAGACATCCCTGTGATTCGATTCAAAAACTTAGCCCGTATCTTCAAATTACGCACGTCTTTATGAATCTTTAGTTCAATTGGTTCCTTCCCTTCCGTTTCTAAAAGTAAATTAGCCTGTAGAGAAGGATCAACTTTTCCGGAGGAAAATTGAAATTCTCGATTTTCGAGTATTGGTCCGTAAAGAAATCCTTTATACACCCCTGCTTTAATAACTACTGTAACGATAAAATCGGCTTTTTTTGTTTTAAGCAAAACCGTCGGACAGTTACTAAGCTCTGGCTTTAAAGCCTTTTCTTCATCAACAGAAAAATCTCTCACATAATTCTTGGCTCCAAGACTTCCCAGCAAAGTCCCGAGTTCCTCTTCCTTTTTCCTATTTCTCCGATTATCAGAACAATGATTTGGGCCATCCGGTAATACTAATATTGCAAATCGTTTATCAACCCAATCCTTCTTATTGAGGACTGTGTATATCGAATTTGCCAAATCGCTTTGAGGATCAGCATACAAAGCGCAAGTAGCGGCCCCGATTAAGTAAATTAGGAATAATATGTAAAGTTTCTTCATGGTTTCATCCTATTTTCAAAACGGTCGATTGTCTGCCGGTGGTTTCATTGGAACCCACGGATTATTTCCAGCGTAGTTAAAGCCTTCTACTCCCTGTTGCGCCCAAGCAGGTTTGGAAGGATATATCACTTGATCCACAGGACTTCCATCCTGCGGATACAAAATTTGATTTCCAACTGTCCCGACCAATCTACCTAACCATTGGTTCTGAGTTCCATCAAATTTCATTTGATACAATGGGAACAGACCGTTTCCACCAGGTTTCACTGCTTGCGCGTCCATAAAGTAAAAGTTATTTGGACGACGGATTAAATTGTTTTCCGCGTATCCTTGAGGAGCCGATTCCTCTGGAGTTAAATGATGTGCATTACCAGACGCATCTATTTCTATAGAGTCTGTATTAATTCCACCGAGGATATAAGACTTTTCAGTTCCAGTTTTATCATTATACCCCTTCCATTCAGTATCAATATTTCCCATAAAAATCTGGGACGCTTCTTGGATTAGCCTTTTGACATCTTTCTCTACATCTCCCTTGTAATTTGGATCACTCGTCAGTTTATCACGGACCTTCTTTTCTAAACCGGCCCGATATTCTTCAAGAGACACTGTCTTTCCGTTGCCATCAACAACTTCGTAATTATAAGTCATTTCATCGAATTCAAAATTATTAATATTTTCATAGCCACCGCGATGAGACACTCCGTTGCCGGAAGAACCCTCACCGCCAATTCCCTCTCCAACCACCATCATAGGATACATCTTACTACCAAATATCTTGTCATACGCCTTAGAGAGAAAATTACCCACACTGTCTAAGGCGCCACTCAAACCATCCCAAGCGGACTTAGCGCCACGACCGATGCCACCCACCAAACCGCCAATACCGTTCAAGATATCATCCAGCAAGTTCCGGTTTGCAGAAGCGTGATTCTGATTGTTTGTTTGGTTGAAAAGATTTTTGTTAAAGCCGTATTGAACGTCGCTGCTTAAGCCCCCGTATTCCGAATAAGACCAAGAAGGGGTTACGCTCACTGGACCAAAACTCGACGTAAGACCGATCGAAGCCCCGTAACCCGCTTTCGTATCGTAACTCAAGCCTAAGCTGCCCGACAATCCTCTCTTTTCGTTGTATTGACCGCGGATGTTCGCGCTCACTCCAGAAGATTGATTGTCCCTACCGATGTTGTTACGGTTGTAGCCGACATCCACCCAGTTCGAATAGTTACCTTCAGCGTCCTTACCAAAACCTACTTTCAAACCCGCGCTTGCTCCCCAAGCTCCGCTCTTCGCATTGTAGTTCAATCCGACGCTACCACCCACCTGCATATCGTTAGGTGTCCCTATGTTAATTCCAACTCCAAAACCGTTTGCGTAACTGTAGCTCATGTTCATGCCTACAATTCCTTCGGTCGCATAGTCCAACGCTGAGTTCACTACTCCAGATACCGCTCCTGCAAGCATTCCTGCAGAACCGCCCTCATACGCTCCTCTAAACGATTTCCAACCCGCAGTGCCAAGTGCCGATA
>NZ_ANIK01000045.1 GCF_000347175.1 Leptospira alstonii serovar Sichuan str. 79601 | reverse complement strand
TTTACTTTGTGAGGTATGTGACTTTAAGAGATTTAAAACAGCCGGTTCTTTCATGAGCTTTCTTGGGCTGGTTCCTGGAGAATATTCCAGCGGTTCCAAAAGAAAACAAACGGGGATTACAAAAACGGGAAGTCCCAGACTTAGAAGGATTTTGACGGAAGCTGCTTGGCAGCATCGCTTTCCCGGAACAGGTAGTAAGATCGTAACTGCAAGGAGGGTCGGACAACCTGCGTTAGTCGTTGCTTTAGCAGAAAAAGCTTCCTTAAGATTACACAAGAAGTTTCGTAATATGCAGCAAAGAGGAAAAACACCTCAAGTAATGATAACGGCAGTCTCACGAGAGCTATCCGGTTTTCTTTGGGCAGCGATGAATCTAGTAGCTTAGAGTTAGAATAATGTTTCATCAAATGGTTTTATTCGTTAGAGAAGATGTACGATAAAGGAGGAATACTTGTTGACTCAGTGTTGAAGCAAATTTGAATTTCAAATTTGACCTTCGTTTTTAGACTAAGAACAGCTCCCGATGTATAGATTATCCTGCGGTATCCAACCCGCGAATATCAGTCTGATCAATCGTCGCGAATGCTTTTCTCTAACGAGTTAAACTATTTGATGATAAAAATGCGAAAAAATATTTACGGCTCGGTTGGGTGCGCCATATCAGAGTTTATCCCAAAACTTAAGAAACGTAAATTCGTGGAGAAAGTTTGCAGGAGTTCCCACAGAAACCGTCGCCTTGTGTCGTGAGGACTGTTCTTTCGAATCGATCCATTTGAATGTTTCTAGAGAGATGGAACGGCTCGGAAAGTTATTCTCTATCAGAAAATCATACTTTTTGCAAGTAAAAAGCTCCATTCTTGTCGGAACACTTACGTTTTATTGTATATATGTAAAGTCCTTGTAAAGTCCTAAAACCTAACCGCTCGCTACTTGAAACGTGCGTTTTTGATCCTTCTTCTTCCAAAATCCTTCTCAACTTTTGGGGTTGGTTATGGTGGAAAGCCCACCGCCGAGATTTCAATTCGGCGGCAAATCTCATTTTAAAACCGACGGTTTGGCCGGAACGATAACTACGGTTTGATTTTCTTGATCAGTTTCAGATCCGCCTTGTTAAAGACCGTAATCTGAACGCTACCCGAACTTTCTTCCTTACCGGTAACATAGATTTTTTCACCGTAAAAAGTGACGTTCGAATTCGGGCTGATTTCCTCGGAAGACTTGGCTTGTTTTTTAAGATCTTTACCGAAACGGGAAAGATAATATTTTTCCTCAACTTCCTCAAAGGCATAAATCTCGTCGCCTTTAACGATCATAGGAGATCTCCAGAAAATATTATCTTCGGCGGAAATCGTCGGCTTCAAAGTTTCCTGATCGATCAAAATCAACTTATGATTGGAAGAGTGACCGTCTTCAAAACCGATCACGAGAGCTTTTCCGTCCACGATCTCGAAAGTTCTACCGCAGATCTTGTTGAAGTCTCCTCTAACAATCGTGTCGTCTTTGGTAGGATCCAAAACCTGAAGTTCGTTGTTATAATGTCCCTTATCCAGGTATTTCAGGGTTTTTAAGAAAAGAATTTTTCCACCGACCACGTTCTTATCGAATTCTTCTTTTTTCTTTTCTTCCTCTTTTTTGGTTTCCAATTCTTTCTTCGTGTCTGCGAGTTCTTTTTTCAACTCCGCTTCCGATTTTTTGTCGTCCGAAGAGGATTTGCTATCGCTCCCGGACTTATTACCGTCGCTCTTAGAATCGGATTTAGAGGAATTTGAGGAGCCGGAAGAACCCGAAGAACCGGTTTTATTATTTTTTCTTTCTTCGTCTTTTTTAACGACTTCCTTTTCTTTTTCCTTTAACTTCTGCTCTTCTTTCTTGGCGGTTTCCTTTTCTTTTTGGATCTGCTCTTTTTCTTTTTTCTTTTCCGCTATCTGAGTTTTATTTTTTACGGGGTCTTTGTTCAGATCTTGAAGTTCTTTATCGGTTTTCGTTTCCTTATCGGAAATTTCTTTTTGTTTGTTTTGATTCTCTTCTTTTCTGCGTTTAACTTCTTCCAATTCTTTCTTGTTCTTTTCGTTCTGAAGGTCGCTGAACTTATCCTTTTCACCTTCCCCTTCTTTTTTCTTATCCAGCTCCTTATTCACCTCGTCTTCCAATTCGTCCGTATGAACGTCCTTACCGAGAACGTCTTCTACGAGAGGAATCAGAATCTGGGTTTTTCCGGGCCATTCGGAATAACGTTTGGAAATTCCGATGGAATTGTGGCTTACGAACTTAATTACGGAATTGGAATATTTCTTTCCGACATAACCCTTATCCTTTCTATGAATGGCATTGTAATACAAGATATAAGTGGCGAGAATGTCCGAATTCTTATCGTCATAACCGAAGTTGGATTTTACAAAACCCGACAGAATTCTCTGAATCGAATTGATATGTCCGTAATCGGAATCTTCCAAAATCGAAAAGACGTCCGCTCCGAATTTTTTTTCTTCGGGAGCGATTCTAGTTACGCTGATTGCGCCTTGAGTATGAGTTTTATCGGGTTCCTTTTTCAGAATGTCCGCAAGACTCAAACCGACTTTCTCGTTGGTTCCTCGAACTTCCTCCCCGGCTCTCTCGGAAGATCGATTGATAAAGCGAACTTTCTGAGAAGACCTAACTTCTTTTTCTCCGAGTTTGGAATTATCCTGAGAAAATAACGATAAAGAAAAACCGAAACATACGAACGCGATCCAGATTCTGAACATTCTAAAATTCTCCTTTTTATTCTCCCGAAGAGAAAGAGTCGTTTGACCCGGGAATAGGTTATCCTTAAGCATTCTATTGAGACAAGGATTTTTCCCGATCCCGAGTTTTCTTTGTCGGAAGAAAGTTGATCCCCAGCCTCCCTTCTGCAACCCTATCCTTATGTATTTGTTCCAGGAAAGAATTTATAATTTCGGCGCCGGGCCTGCTATGCTCCCTAACGAAGTGATGGAAATCGCAGCGGCTGAATTTTTGAACTATAAGGGTTCCGGAATGTCCATTATGGAGGTCAGTCATAGAGAACCCCTTTTTGAAGACGTAATCAAGGAAGCGGAAATCCTTTTACGCAAACTTCTCAATCTCGGAGACGATTACTCGATCGCATTCTTTTCGGGAGGAGCCACGTTACACTTCTCCGCACTTCCTCTCAATCTTCTCAAAGAAGGGGAAAGTTTCGACATCGCACACACTGGAATCTGGACGAAAAAAGCTTGGGAAGAAGGTCTTAAGTTCAACGAAGTCAACGTTATCCACGATGCGACGGACAATCATTTCACGGATACTCCCGTTCTAACCGACTCGAATCTTTCCGGAAGAGGAAAGTATCTTCATATCACTTCCAACAACACGATTTACGGAACTCAGTATCCCGAGATTCCCAAAATCAAACGCGTCCCTCTCGTAGCCGATATGACGAGCGAACTTTTGTCCCGTAAGATCGACGTGAAGGATTTCGGAGTCATCTTTGCGGGCGCGCAGAAAAACATCGGACCTTCCGGGCTCAGCCTTGCGATCATCCGAAACGATCTGCTCGGAATTTCAGGAAGAAAAATTCCGGTTCTATTGGACTATTCCGTGATGGTAAAAAACCAATCCCTTTACAACACTCCTTCCACGTATTCCATTTATATCGCCAAACTCGTGTTCGAGTGGCTTTTAAAGTTAGGCGGAATCGAAACGATCGAAAAGATCAACGAACAAAAAGCGAAGTTGATCTACGACTTTATCGATTCTTCTTCCTTATATACCTGCCCGGTTCAAAAAAGAGCCCGTTCCAAGATGAACGCGGTATTTTTACTCAAGGATAAAAATTTGGATTCTAAGTTTTTGGACGAGGCGGAAAAGAACGGCTTACACGGTTTAGGCGGACATAGGCTGGTGGGAGGGTTCAGAGCTTCGATCTACAATTCCATGCCTCTGGCGGGAGTTCAAAAGCTCGTTTCCTTTATGAAGGATTTTGAATCCAAAGTTTGATGAAACCTTCGTCCTTTAAAAAGATTTTTCAAATTTTGATCCCGGCGGTTACGTTAGTCGTCCTTGCATCGGGAGGTCCTTTTGCCTCCGGATTGAATTTTAATACACAAACTCCGGTTCGGGATTGTTTTACAAACGAGGTCGCTTCTTCCGAACTCTCGAACTTATTCAAGTCCGCTCTTCCTTTGGAGGAGAAAAAAAGAATCGCGGAAACGATCGCATACAAGGAAGGAAAATCCAGATCTCAATCGATCGTTTGTATCCAAAGTAAGAATTTATCGGAAGAAGATTATACAAAACTTCTTCTGGATTGGAACCGCTACCTTTTCATATACGCGGAACTGAATTCTTATTATGAAAATTACATTCTTTCGGATGAAAAGACAAGATCCTTAAACTCGATCGAATGGGAACTCCTTACGACACACCTCAAACAAAAGAAGGAGCTTTTGACCCGACTCAACGACGCAACCGGCTTTGCACTCAAAGGAGAAAAGATCTCCGAAGAAAATTTTTCAATGGTCTATCTTTCGTTATTCCTGCTTCAAGTCGAATTTTGGGACGCAATGCCTAAAACGTTTCGAGATTCCATTCTTTAAATCGACTTGGATCTTTGTTAGTGTGAAGAGCCGTCGCTTGCGCTATATCCATCTCGCTTCTAGATTAGGTAGAATTAAACATGGAAAGAATTATTTGCTTGAAACCTAAATCGGTCGAAACATAACCAATATTAGGTCATGAAAAAAATCGGAATCGCCTCGGATCACGGAGGCTTTGAACTCAAGGAATTTCTTCGCAATTCTCTCTCCGGAGAATTGGAAATCGTGGATTACGGAACCAAGGACGAAACCTCCGTGGATTATCCGATCATCATCTCGCAAGCTTGTAAAAAAGTTCTTTCCAAAGAAGTGGAAGGATTGATCGCCCTTTGTGGAACCGGAATCGGAGCTTCCATCGCCGCAAATCGTATGAGCGGAATCCGCGCCGCGCTTTGCCACGATCAATTTACCGCGGAAATGTCCAAACGCCATAATAACGCAAACGTTCTCGTTTTGGGCGGAAGAATCATCGGTAAGGAATTGGCTCTCAACATCGTTCGCACTTGGGTAAATACCTCTTTCGAAGGCGGACGTCACGAAAGAAGAGTCAACCAACTCGAAACCTTAAATTCTTAACAAAAAATCGGATGGGATCGATTTCAAATTCTAAAATCAAAATCGCCTTCCTTCCGATCGTTTTATTTTTTTTCATTTTACCCATTCCTTTTTTTCGGAAACCAAAGTTCTTCCGTTAGGCGACTTACAAAAAAACGGACTCGAACTCTCTGGTAAGAACGGAGATAACAAAACCCTTAAACTGCAAACTCGAAATCGAAGTCTCGGCGCCGATCTTTATTTGAATTTCGAATCTGGGAATCCCTCCGACCTAAAGGATTCATCAGGAAATTATAAAGTTCTTATGTCTTCGTATTTACCCGATTCCGAAAACGTGTTTCATTCTAGCAGGAGCGCGCGTTTTTCCGGAAAACGCACCGGAATCAAAATCGCACATTCCAACTCGGGTCTTTTGACTTCCAAAGATCTAACGAAAGAATTTTACATCGGCTTCAGTTTTCTTCCGGGAACGGTCGAAAAAGACGCGACTCTCATTTCCAAACGCTATGAAACTTACGGAAACAGTTACGGCTGGGATTTAAAAATCGCCAACGATCGACTCAAGGCGGGATTTTATTCCTTTTTTGAAACGGAGGAAAAACGTTTTCTTTCTTTGTTTCTGACTTCGAACACGACCCTGAAAAAAAATCAGTGGAACCGAGTTCTTCTTCATTTCAATCCATCCGAAAGAGAAATCGTACTTTATCTCAACGGAAAGGAATCCGCAAGGGGCGCAATTCCGGCCAATCAAAATTTGACTCGTATCGGATTTCATCCCGACGATACGACTTCGTTTCGTATCGCAAGTTCGTATTACGGCTGGATGGAAAATTTTTCGGTCTTTCAAGGAAAACCGAACCCGAGTTCGGAAGATACGTCCTTTCCCGGCCAAAACTTTGATCCGAAAACGCACACTTCGGAATCCAAGTTCGGAACAGGATTTTCGCCCGTTTATAAGAGCAAGTATTCGAGTTCTTTTCTGGATGAAGTTCAACTCAAAGCCGTACTTCCGACCTCTTCGGCGATGGAGCTGTACTTCAGAGCGTCCCCGACCCCGTTTACACCCGGCTCCGAAACGCCGACATGGATCGGCGTAGACTTAAGAAAATTAGAAAATTATAAAGTAGATTCTCTCGAACCGGATACGTATAGAATTCCCTTGAAAAGTTCCTTAAAGAAATTTTTGGGGATTTCGGAAAACAAAGAAGACCTTCTCCCGTTTCGATACTATCAATGGAGAATCAAACTTAAATCCGATCCGAGCGGAAATCGAACCCCCGAATTAAAAAATATATCCCTGACGTTCCGAGAAACCGATCCTCCCGTACGTCCTCTCGGTTTAAAAGTAACGGAAAATTCAGTGGACGATAACGGACCGAGCGTCTGTTTGAACTGGAAGTCCAATCCGGAAAGGGATGTCATCAACGGGGGAGGTTATTTCATTCATTACGGAATTCATCCCGATAGAATGGTGGGAATCGTTCGTGGAACTTTCGCCGAGTCGGAAGGAATGCCGAATAAAAAGAATCGTCCGAAACATCCGGCTTCGGATTATCTCGATCCGATCACGGGACTTCCTCCGGGAAAGAACACAAGCCATATTCAAGAATATTATAATAAACTTTCGACTTGCATCGATAATAGGATCATTTCCCTGAATTCGGAAAATCTTTTGGAAAAGAATCAGTTGTTCTTAAAAAAAGGAACGACTTACTTTTTCAGAATCAGCGCTTACAATAAATTCTATCATTTTCAAACCGGAAAAGATCAAGTATCCGCCTTAAGCGATCCCGTCGAAGTTTATTTCCTGAGCGAGTAAGATTTTGATCATCTTTTGATCCGGAAGATTTTTATCCACGGTGATAAAACCGTCCAAATCCTTTTCGATCGCGATCGAAATTTCGTTCCAAACCCATTCAACGGCTCCGAATTCTTTGGAAAACTTTTGCGCCAAGGAAAGGTTTTCGGATTTAAAATCAAGGACATCCAAACAAAGCCGTTTTGTCTGATTCCAAAGGATCTCTCGTTTGATAGGATCCTTTTCTTTTTCCAACAAAGGAAGAACGGAGATCGTGCCGGTATAAAACAGATGTTGTTCTTTGATCAATCTTTCGATCGAACCCGAAACGATCGTTTTTAAATCGGAAGGGCCTTGAACAAGAGTTTCCAATAAGGATTGGGAGAGATAGTATTTCATTCTTCTTTTAAGTTTACGAGAACTCGGAGCGCTTCCAATCTTTCGTAAGAATCGGATCGATACACTTCGTTTCTGAAAGACAATCGTAACATTTCACCCGCCGATAGATTTCTTTTTTCGGCTTCGTTTTTGAGAAGTTCGAGTTCTTCCTCCGTCATAAGGAGCTGGAATCGTTTATCGACTCTTGCCATCAGTTTTCTTCTCTCATTTCCTTATCGTTCTTAAGATATATTCTAAAATAAATATCCGCGTCCTTCAATTGACCCAGGGTTTGATAGATACAGGCGATATTGTAGTTCGCTTCGTTCAGTCTAAAATCGTATTTAAAGGATTTCTTAAAAATCTGAATCGCCCTGTCTTCTCTTCCGGCGTACCATTCGGACATCGCCCATATAAAATGCCATTTACCGAGATCGGGATCTCTCGGAGTCGCTTGAGAAAGATATTCTAAAACTTCCTCGAACGTTTTTGCCGCAAGAAGATAATTCTCCTTGATTTTTTTGAGTTTTTCCATTCTGGAAAAAACGTCTTCCGAGTATCCGGGAATTTCCAAATCCTTACGATAGAACAAGGCTCGGGCATACCAGAGTTTAACCGTAAGGTCCGCGGGATTTTTTTCCACGAACTTTTGAAGGTAAGGAATCGACTCGGTCTCCTCCTTGGCTTCGTTCATCTTGAGAATTTTTTCTTTAACCGCGCGGTTCCATTCCTTTCGGTTTTCTTCGTTTGCAAAAATCGAAAAACAGAAAAACGTTAAGAACAAAAACAGAATTGATAAACGAATTGGAACCATGACCGGATCGGAAAGAAACTTACAGATATGTGAAAAGATTCTTTCCGTTTTCCGGAAAAACGTCCACTATAAAATCGTACGCGTTTCCGGTTTGATCCGTCAAAGAACGGACTTGCTCTTCCAAATCCTTTTTCGTGTACAAACCGAACGCTCCGACGCCGATTACGAAACATATATCCTCGGGACCGATGATTTCGGAAATTTGCGACATTACTTTTTTACGAAGCGACTCAAGTTTATTGAATTCCTTTCCGTGAAATTCGATTCGAAAAGACTTCGTAAGTCCTCTTTCGCCGTCGGTCGCGATTCTCATCAAGTGAATTCGGGAAGAAACGACGTCCCGTTTATCTCGGAACAATTCGCCTAAAATCTTTCGATCGTATTCCTCGAAAGCGGGAACCACGGGTTCCAAAGAATGAAAGATTATGTTTTCGATTTCCTGAGCGTGTTCTTCCGTAGGCGGATCTTTGAAAAACAAGAAGAATCGAAACGGAATTCCGAAGTTGGACAAAGGAATGGTAAGAATGGAAATGCAGGATTCCAAATCAATCGGATCGAACTTCTTTCGAAAAAAACGATCCGACTTTCTTTCGTCCGTGATTTCAATGAGAGAATATTTTCCCGACTCTTTTCCGATGTATTGATCGTCGTAGAGAAAAATCATATTTGCCGTAGTGCGGTCTTTGAGTCCGTACGTCACAAAAGGATTATAACTACCGTTTCTTCTGTCGTAGTAGTGAATCGAAAAACCGAAAAGTTTGAGACCGGAAAATACGGATATGTAGTATTTTAGAATAAACGAATATTCGGATTCCAACCCGTAACCGAGTTCGTCCAAAACTTCCAGAATTTTTCTTCTGTCCCGAATTTGAAGGGTGTTCAGCCATTTCATATAACCCGGACCCAACTCCGAACGATGGGAAGAACGAATCGGTTCCGGTTCGGAATGCGGTTTGTCCGCAGGCGTATCGGGTTTTTCGCGAGTAGGTTCGTTCACCTTGGAAATCAAACTCTCCAATTCGGAAGTAAAAATTTCGGAACGTTTTTTTTCGATCTCGGGCGGAATCGGCGTTTGGGCTTTGAACTTTTGCGGATCCCTTAAAAACGCGGGGGAAACATAACCTTCTTTTTTCAGTTCGAAAGGAAGGACGAAGATGGAAGGACCGTCTTCCCGTTTTACTTCCTTCATACTGATCGGAGAGCTTTTTAAATCGAAGTCCACTTCTTCGGAGGTTAAGGTTTGTATTTCTTCTACTTTGACCTTTTGCGCCGACTCCATTGCATTTTGTTTGGCGGTTTGGAGCGCGGCGATTCCCTTCGAGATCCTTCCTACGATCTCCTGAATTTCTTTTCCTTCCCGATTCGTAAAAAAATTCCGTTTGATTCTTAAGATTCGAATCATCAGATCGATCAAGAATAATATAGCGAGAAACCCCGAAAGGAATAAGAAAAAAAGTCCGTCGTTTCCGGGTTTTAAAACGAGAATTCCCTTTAAGAAACCGTAAGAATTTTCGGGTGTCGCATAATAATATCCGATAAACGAAACGGAACCGATTTGAACCCGATTGACCGGGCTTCTGGATCGGTTCACTTCGTCGACTAACAGAGAAGAAATCCGACCCCTGTTCAAACCGTAAGATTGTTTTCCCGGTTCCACATAACCTCCGAATTTCAAATCGGGGATCAATATGGATTCGGTTCCGGAAAAAGAGACACGAAACAAATCCTCTCTGAGTTCCGCGAGAATCAATTTCTTTTCCTTAGGATCGGGAAGGCAAAATACCAAAGAAGGTTTTAAGGAAAATAAACGACTTGTTCCTTCTTTCAACGTTTCCTCAAGAAGTTTTCCTTCCGCGTCTTTGCGAGAAACGAGATCCGATTCCGTAACGAACTTCAAACCGGAGACGATCGGAAATTCCAACTGTAAATTTTCCAATTCCGACGGCGAGTGTATCCGGCCTAATCCGATTTCAAGACGACGAAATTCCTCGTTCAAATTCGTAAACACGGAATTCATTCGATATTTATAATATACTCCGTCCGGAAAATACGGCGCTAAAATATAATAAAAAAAGGAAAGAGCCGATAAAATTAAAATCGCGATTCTTAATTTGAGTCCGGTCATGACAAATCCCTTTTTAAAAGAAGTATTAACCTCAGGAAAACGTCCCTCAATCTGAGAACCTTCTCCTTATGATCGAATTCCTTCTCTACGACGATCGAATGAACCAAAGTGGAGGAGATGATTCCCAACCCGCAGGCTCCGAGCAAAAAGGACAGAAACACGAAAATCCGAAACGACTGTTCCAATCTGGATCCCTTATCGTAGGAAAGAAAAATGGTATGATTCCCGATTTTATTTTTTTCCCAAAGAGGACGATCCTTCCAACCGATCGTAGGTTTATTAAATTCCGCTAATATTTCTTCCAAATTGTCCGGATAGTCGAGCGATCTAAGATCGTTCGAACCGATTAAGGAATCGTTCCCGATTTTTCCGGATTCAAAAATCCAATAAACCTGTTTGTCCCTGATATTAAACGGAAGCGACATGTGTTTTCCCAATTCAAAACCGTTCATCCATAGGAACCATTCGCCGTCCTTACTTCGGTAGATAGGAATTCCGGAGTTGTCAAAGTTGATTCCGGAAGGTAAAACTTTCAAGTCGCCTAAGCGGAGATCTCCGTTAAAAATCTCCTTCGTCTCTTCGCTGGAATACACGAGACGGTACGACGAATCGTATATCTTGATCGATCTCAGTTCCAAATTCTTCAGCAAACTTTCGCCGAGTTCCTTCGCTTGTTTGGGAAGAAAAAAATTTCGAATCGTATATTCTATCTTGGAACCCGTTTCGAAAAGAGGAGCCTTTCTGGCTTCGGACCAAACCTTTAAAAAAACATCCCGCCTTAAAAATCCTTCGTTACCGGCGGGGTTTAACGGAAACTTCATACAAGACTCTTTCCATTCCTCCTTAAAAAAAGGGATGGAAACGGGAATCAGCCCTAATAGAATCAGCGTTAGGACAAAGGTGATTTTACTGTAAAAGTTGGACGTCACTGTTTTTAGTATCGGTCCTTTTGGTCTAACCTGAGAGAAGAAAACCGCTATGATTTTTTATATGTTTATCGACGGAATCGGATTCGGACCCGATGATCCGGAAACGAATCCGTTTTCCAGATACGCGAAGTCGTTCTTTCTTCCTCTCGCAGGAAAACCGATTCCGGAAAACGCTCCGCCTTCTCTCAAGGACGCCGTCTTTCTAAAAACGGACGCGAGTATGGGAATCAAAGGTCTTCCTCAAAGCGCTACCGGTCAGACTTCTCTTTGGACGGGAATCAACGCTTGTAAGGTACTGCAAAGACATCTAAGCGGATTTCCCACCTTTACTCTCAAAAAAATCATCAGTAAATATTCCATCCTTCGAGTTTTGGAAGAACACGGTTTTAAAGCGGATCTTTTAAATTGTTATACTCCGGCCTTTGCGGAACACGTAAAAAAAAATCCGCGCCACGTTTCGGCGTCCACTTTAATTCAAATGGCGAGCGATAAACCCCTCAAAGGAATGGACGATCTTCGTCAGGGTAAAGGTCTTTATATGGACATCACCCATGAATATCTGAAAGAATTTTCCAGGGGTTATTTGGACGAATCCGACGAATTGTTTCAAATCCGAGATCCGTACGAAACCGGAAAGTCCATCATCCGCAATTGCAAAAAAGACGATTACGCTCTTTGTATTTATGAGTTTTTTCTAACGGACAAGATCGGTCATAAGATGAACTGGGAAGCGGCCGAAAAATATATCGGAGAACTGGAGGCATTTCTGACGGGAATATTAGAAGAATTGAATCCGGAAGAGGATCAATTGATCGTAACTTCCGATCACGGAAACCTGGAAAACTTGAGTGTGGACGTTCATACACTCAATCAGGTTCCCACGGTTCTTTACGGAAAATATACGCAGACGATGAAAAAAAAGATCCGCTCGATCGTGGACATTCCGATCGCGATCTACGAAGTCCTCGGAATTCAAATCGAACTCAAAGACGAAGAGTTTATAAAAACGGAATCTTAGAATTTCAGAATATTCTCAATCGACTTTTTCGGATTCCAGATCTTCCTTACTTTTTTCCTTATCGGAATTTTTATAGTGAAGATTATCCTCCACTTGATCCAAGGATTCTTTTTTCCAAGCGCTCGCTTTTCTTCCTACGGAAGAATCCGGATATTTATCCGTAGCTTCTTGGAATAAGGCGGCCGCCTTTTCGTATTTTCCGCTTTTGAAATAGATCGTTCCTTTTCGGAAAAGGGCCGTTTGATCCAAAGAACCGTCTTGGTTTTCCAAAACTCGATTTAAATATTGAAGGGAAGAATCTGATTTGCCGATCGCTTCGTAACTTTCGGCAATATAAAACAAAGCCTGTTCTTCCGCTTTAGGACCGATTCCCATATCAAGAGCTTTTTTGAAAGTATCGATCGCTCCGTGATATTGTTTACGAACGTAGAGTTGTCTCGCCTTCTCTAGGATTCCGTTTCTAAATTCGGAACCCACCTTTTCTTTTTCAGGATCAAAGTAAAATCCGGCCTGAGCGTAGTCGTCGTAGACGTCGTAGGAGGACCAGTCTTTACCCATTCTTCGTAAGGATTTTCCCCAGCGTACTCGTGCCTTCACGTTTTCGGGATCTTCCTGAAGCGCAAGAACGTAGTTTTTGCGGGAAAGATCGTAATTCCCTTTCTTCATATAATAGTCCGCGATTGCGGATAACGCGTTCGATCGAAGTTTTGGGTCCGCTGAAATTCTAAGGACTTCTTCCAGATGACCTTTTCCTTCCTCGTCCCGATTGAGTTGTAAAAGAAGATTCCCCATCGAGTACGCGACCTTTGCACGTTCGTCTCTGGAAAGACCTTCTTTCTGATTCAACTCGCGATAAATTCCAAGCGCCAACAAGCTGTCTTGGTTTCTTTCCAAGGCTCTGCCCATATCGTATTTCACTCGGAAAGAATATTCTTCGGGAATTTCTTTCGCGGAAAGTTCGGAGAAGATGTCGACCGCTTTTTCGGAGGCGCTGGCGTTCGTCTGTTTTAAGTATTCCTCGCCTTCCTTGATTCTTTCCAAAGCCGTCGTCCGTTTGGAATCCTCGTCTTTAATCGTAGTCTGGTAAACTCCGATTAAAAGACCGGCACAGATAAATAAAAAACCAGTGATTAAGATGATGGAGCGATTCATGGATTTCCTCCGGAGATCCGAGACAGACAACGCCTCGACCAAAACTCCGAGCGTTCTGCATTGTAAAATTTACTATCTCTATTGATGAAATACTTAAGGGCTTCTTTATAATTCCTTTTCTTGTAGTAGGAGAGTCCAGTGAAAAATTTCGCCTTACCCCTTATGTAAACGGAATTTCCGTTTTTAACGTACGGTTTCAAATCATGGATCGCGTCCGAAAATTCCTTTTTCCAATAAGTTTGCATCAAGATTTTATCAAGTTCGTCGCCGGTACCGGAAAACTCTTCCTGTTGTTTGTCTTTGGAATGTTCTTCCTCATTGATCGAATGTTCTTCCTGCTCATCCTTTTCCTTCGGTGCAGTTTCTTCCGAACCTTCAACTTTGGAATCCTTATCCGCATTGACGGCGACAAAGGATTCGTTTTCAACAAGATTAAATCCTTCCTTATCCCGATGTTTTACCGTAACTCCGAAATAAATTTTCGAATCCAAGGATTTCATGCGAATCTGCGCCGCCGTATCCGGATGATTGACCTCGCCCAATTTGCGGACATTACCTCCGAGAAAGGTGGCGGTCCCGCCGCTCAAGGGTTTGAGAGCTTGGTAGATCGTGTAAACCGTATTTTCATCCGCTCTTTCGGGAGCCTTCCATTCGAGTTTTACGTTAAGATCCTCGACGGCCGCCGTAAGATCCTTTACGCGCATTTCATCTTCCGAATATTCCGGAGTTGTAATGTTTCCGGAACCGCCTTTACCCGGCCCGCCTATGTAAAAAAATCGGGTGAAGGATTGACCGTTTATCAAGGGTAAGATTTCTTTCACACCGGATCGAACGCTGATTCCGTAATAGACCGTCTGAGACTTGTTCAGATCCTGATCCAAGAATGTGGATTCGGGATGACTCAATTCGGTCAGTTTTTCCGCTTTTCTCATCAAAGATAAGGAAGACATGGGTTCCGGAGAACGATAAACGGTGTAAACGGTCGCGTTCTGAATCGCCTTTTCATACGGCGTCCAATTCAATCGAAGATGTTTACCTTCTTTTTTAACGGTGAGATCGGTCACTCTTGCATCGTCCGGAATTTCCGGAACTTTGTTTTCGGAGTTAGACGCCGGAGTAAGCGCGTGTTCGATAACAACCGGAATCATCGTAAAGTTTTTTCCCGGAATCAGTTTGATCGTCTGCTTTTTAACGTGATGCGCCAAAATGACCGCGTAATAATAAGTTCCCGGTTTGAGATTATAATCGAAGATCTGAGTCACTCCACCCGCGATTCCGCTCGGGTATTTCCCCAACGAATCGGCGATCATACATTTTTCAGGAGTATCGATCATAGAGGAAGAACGAGCGATAATGATTTCACCGGTTTCTTTCGGAGCATCCCAGAAGATCCGAATCGAATTCTCATCCTTCTTTAAAATCTCCGCATGAATGGAATTAGCCACACTGTAGTTTTCCACCTGATTTTGATTGAACGTGTTATCCTGAGCCCCCGGAAAGGAAACTAACGTTATGAACAAGACTAATAGCGTGCGAATTTTCATAAAAGGAATGTCTTTGGTACTTATTATCGACAGTCCAAACCTTGTTATTTAATTAACGCGAGTTCGTGGAGAACTCAACATCCGTAAGACAAACGATAAGACCGCGATTTCGGGTTTGACATTTCCGAAACGATGGATTAGACATAATTCAGGTAAGAATTATGAGCGACCTGGATTATTACGAAAACCCGGAATATCAGAGCTTTCTGATTTCCAGCAGACGTCGCGAACTTACTCCGCCGGAAGTCGTATTCAAACATTTCAGCCTTAAAGAAGTAATGAATTTGGTCGATTTCGGAATGGGACTCGGTTATTTTACCTTAGAATTAAAAAAACAACTTCCGAAAGACGCTTGGATCTGGGGAGCGGAATACCAACAGGATTTAATCGACGAAGTACTTCATTGGAAAAATCGAGACGAGATTTCGAATTTCACACCGTTCTTCATCGAAAAGTCGGACCATCCCCTTTTACCGGAATGGATTCCGGCTCCGGACGCGGTTTTTGCATCCTTAGTTCTATCGACATTTCCGGATCCGGGACTTGCCATGGACGGTCTCATACGCTCCGTAAAAAAAGGGGGCAAGTTGATCGTTCTAGATTGGATGAAAAATGAATATTCGATCGGGCCTAAGATCAGCGACAAAATCTCTTTGGATAAAATGAAATTCTTAGCGGAGATGTATCATCTCGACGTGGTAAAGAATGTTAGAATATCCGAATATGTTTACGGCTTGGAAGTTGTCGCAGGAAAAAATTTCGAGTACAGTTTTTACGATCTTAAAGAAGAAGAGGACACGACGGAAGAATTCATAAGATCTTAGAATATACTTACTTGATTTGAAAAAGAGTATTCGCTCCTCCGCCTAGATAAGTGTCCGGATATTTTCCGTCCCATTTTTTGATTCTTTCCATTTCCACCATCATCGGAGTGATTTGTTGCGATTTCAGTCTTAAAGTTTCCGCTTCTGCGCGGGCATTTACGATCTGTTGTTCCGCTTCGATTTTAACTTTTTCGAGTTCGTTTTTAGCTCTCAGGGCGTCTTGCTCCGCTTTCTGCTTAAGTTCGATGGATTCGGAAAACGTTTTGGAAAATTCAAAATCCTTCATGGAAACTTCGTCGACAAGGATATAAAACTTTCCAAGTTTATTTTTAAGAAGATCATGAATTTCTAATGAAACCGTTTCTCTTTTGACTACGAGATCCGACGCGGTAAATTGAGCGGTTACGTGTTTCATTGTTTCCAGAATCGCGGGAATGATAATCGTTTCTTCATAGTCCATTCCGATTTCTTGATAGAGTTTATTGACTTGATTTGGTGAAAGGTGATAGGTCAAAGTGATATTGGTATGAATTTCCTGTAAATCGCTGGAAGGCGCGGCGGAATTCGCTTCTACTTTTTGAATCTTGACATTGATACTTTTTACCGATTGAACGATCGGAGTCACGAAATTAATTCCTTCTCCGAGAATTCGATCCGATACGGATCCTAAATTTGTCACAACTCCCCGATGCCCCGGACCGATACAAACAATCGGATTAAAAATCAGAACGCCGATCAATACAACGCCTTTTAACCAATGTTTTTTAGCAAACTCTAATAATTTTTCCATATTTCCGCTCCTGTTGGATCCATCCTGAATTTTCAAAGAGGCGAAAACATCCTTCTTCCCTCGCATTGTAGCCGCTCCCTTGTTTTGAAAATTTTAACCATCCTGTTATTTTTCGCATTATTTTCAATTAGCTTTTAGATTTATACATGAGATGAAATTTATAATTCTTATCTTATGTACAAATGATGATCCAATCAGTCGGAAAATAATTAGGGAATATACCAATAACTGTTTTCCACAGGATCGTAACCGTAGAGAGATCCATATTGATCAGATACTTTGATAACTTGAACGTGACCGCGCGCATTTTTGGTCCAGCTTACTCTTTAGATTTTTCCCAGAGCGTTTTTGCGACGCGAAAGGCAAGGTAGACAATAAGGATAAAGTTAATTACGATCAGAAAAAAATTGATCCATTGGACATTTTTTTTCCAAGATGGAACGAAGTCCAAAAAACCAACCATTATGAGAAAGTGAAAGAATATTACAAAAGCGACGACTATCTTAATTTTAAAATCTTTCATAATCACTTCAGTGCAAAAAATTCACCACTCTCCATTTTTTAGAGTCAAGTTTTCTCGAACAACCAATGAGGCCGATGGAAAAGACCGTCTTGGAACTTTCAAATTTCATAATGAAACGTCGTAGTCTGCAAAGAAATCCGGCGATCCAACTTATAACTCAAACCTTCTATGATAAAATCCTCCGTAGACCTCGCAATTTCCCGAAATTTCCGAAATGTTTTCCAATTAGAGATTCCTAATATTCGAAACGTTTTTCTGTGATCTAAAATCACCGTAATGCAGGCTGCAAAGGCGATCAATCTCCATAACATTCTAAAAAAGATTTTGGTAAAAAAGTTCCGGATCCGAATCCTAAAAAAATCACTGTGAAATTTCAGATGTTTCTCCTCGTCCTTGACGATATCAAACAAAGCGGATTTCACAGATCCGTTCGGAATTTTTTCTGCGATCTTTCTATAAAAACAAATACCGATCACTTCCGCAGCCAGAAGAACCATCAACTTCAAACGAACGCCGATCAATCTTCTTCCAAAATAAAACAATCTTTCGGTCCAGTTGGATTCAATGAGTTCTCCTTTTAAGGCACGGACGCATTCTCCTAAAATTCTAGCGTGTCTTCCTTCCTCCCTAACGAAAAGTTTCAAAGCTTCTCTATAAAAGTCGTCGATCCCGAAAAGAATGGTCTTATCGATCTCCTTCGCGATTCTACCTTCCCCTGACTCGCCTAACTGAAATACGGCGAGAGAATACGCGATTGATTGCATCTCATTCGGACGAAGTTCCAAAGTTTCAAAATCGATTTTAGGTAATGGGCGGTTTTCATTCCCGCGAAAGTGTTCTTTCCAATGCTTCCAACGGATTCCTATCTTTCTATCTTTCAAATCCGACTTCAGTTTTTCTCGAATTCTTTTTTTGCCGAACATATTCATTGCAAACGTAAGGAGAACAATACGAACATCGAGGCTAAAACTTTTCGACTTAAAGTAAGAACGATCGAAACAAAAGGAAACGCGGGCGCCCATTCCGGAATACAATTGAGAAAGGCCGGTGATTCCGGGAAAAATCGACCAACGAACGTCGTAAAATTTTTCATTCCATCCTAAACGATTCACGTCGTACTGCGTTAGAGGTCTAGGGCCGACGATACTCATATCTCCGATCAGAATATTCCAAATCTGCGGAAGTTCGTCGATACCGGTTTTTCTAAGCCAATAACCGAGACTGGTAATTTCCCCGTCTTTCATCGTCCTGAATTTCAGAATTTGAAACGGCTTTTTAAAAAGACCGAGTCGTTCCTGACAAAAGAAAATCGGACGACCGTCTACGAAGAAAACTAACAATCCTACTCCGATCAAGACGGGAGAAAATAACGCCAAAGCGATTGCAGACAAAGTTGATTCTATAACTCGTTTCATGTCTGTGAATATACGGAAATTTCCGAGCGAATTCATCCTCTTGAGTGTGAATTCATAAGCACGCAAGTGCTTGACAGTGACGCTTCCAAAAACTTAAAATCGGGTCATTCGTTTACAGAGCGTTCCAAAACGAATTCTACTTTATCAGAAAAATCAAGCTGCAAGGTTCTTATGAAAGATAAAGTCCTAAATCTAATGATCGTCGAAGACAACGAAAAGTTGAGAAGGTCACTCATAGCGGGTCTGAAAGAATTCGGTAAATTTGCGATCTGCTACGATTGCGGAAGCGGAGAAGAAGCGATCGAATTTTCCTTAAAGAACGAGTTCGACGTTTTGTTAATCGACGTAAGATTAGCGGGAACGTTAAACGGAATTGAAACGATCATCGCAATTCGAAAAGAATTCCCGAGGAAGCCAGCCGTCATCTATTCCATACAAGACAGCGACGAATACTTTCGCACGTTTCGAAAAGCCGGAATCTTAAGTCATTATGCGTACGTTCGAAAATCGAATTATCTTTTACCAAGGATGATCGTTCCGTTAATCGAACTCGCGTACGAAGGTAAAAGTTTTATCGACCCTGAAATAGAATCCAGGATCGTCGAGGTAAAAGACCGGGATGAAAATTCCCCCATGGCGATCTTGGAACCGAATGAAAAAATCGTAGCGAAGATGTTGGCCGAAGGACAGAGCAACGAACAAATCGCCGCACGTTTGGGTTTTAAAGATAAAAGAACGATCAGCAGAATCAACGGACAAATCTACGCCGCCTGGGATTTGAACGAATCCGCCTCCGATGAAAAAGTAGCGAGAACCAGAGCGGCATTGATCGTAAGAGAAAATCGTTTTCTCCAATGGGAAGAAGACGGAAGCGCGTATTACAGAAACGGCTCCGGAGAATGGATTCGATGGGAATCGAACATTGAATCTTAAACCGGAAATTTTCATCTGTTCCGTTTTCCTTTTTTTATCCTCCGTTCTTTTTTGGCTCGCGTCCATTACGATCGTAAACCTGGAAAGAAGAGACAGATCGGCTACCTTTACGATCTTAATTCTTATAATCGCGTCTTTCTTATTCGGCTTTTTTTCTCTCGTAGGAGAATCCGGATTACTCGAGATTTCCAATTATCCGGTTTACTATTTTCTTCCGGGAATTTTCTGTTTGATCCTAGTCCCGTTCGGTTGGTTTTTTATCGTAGTCTGGTTCGTAGGTTTTTTAAGAGAAAAAATAATTTATAGAACCATTTTTGGAATTTTACTTTTTTCGCAAGTATTTTCATTTCTATTCCTTATAAACTGGAGCCGTAAATTTTTCATAAACGTATCATTATTCCATTTTTGGAATATAGTTCCGTTCTCTTTTCGTTTGTCTTATTTGATTTACATTCTAATTTGCATCGTAGTTCCGATTATATCGTTATCCTCTTTTAAAATCTCGAAAAGTATTTTGCCGGAAATCGCAAGAAAAAAAGCCGTCCCGTATTTAAAAACCGTTTCTTTCTTGCTCCTCGGAGTTTTCATTTTAGTATTTTTACTATTCTTGGGAGGAGGTTTGGGATTTTTTGAGGATCCGATCTTACAATCGGTGAGAGACGGACAACCCTCTTTTTTTTACGGAATTTTGATCGGAATTCAGACGTTAATAGTCTTGTCCGTCTTAGTAATAGGAAAAGCCCTCGTATCCTACGAGGTTTTTACGGGAAGAATTTTACCTAAAATCAGTTTACGTAAAGAATGGAGGAACGCAATCCTCGGATTTTCTATTATAAGCGCGATCTATATTTTATTGGCGGCTATCGGATTTTTTAAAATAGAATTATTTTTGACAGCATCGTATGTTTCTATTCTTTCGAGAACTTTTATACTGAAAAAAAACAAGGATCTAAGAATAAAGGAAAATTCCATTCTTAGATCGATCGTAACTTCCGAGGAAATATCCGAAAATCCGTCTTCCGATATTCAAGAGATTAGGGATAAATTTCAGAAATCCTTTGAAACTCTTTGTTCATCCATATTAGAAACTTCAAAATCGTTGTTTATCAATGAAAGTAGAATCCCGTTCATAGCCGATTTATATTTGGAGTATCCAAAAAAAGAGAATTATTCCAAACAAAACACATTCAAAAATAAGAATCTATTTTTTGAAAAGGACAATATCGCTTATTTGGACGATGAAAATTTTTCCGGCTTCGTCCTTTGTCTAAAAGTGGAAAGTGACCATTCGGGAGAAGGGTTTTTATTTCTGGGTCAGAAGGTGGACGGAGGATTGTACGCCGAAGAAGAGATCGAAACCGCCAAATCCGTTATCGTTTGGATTCTCAATTCTTTGTCTATCGAAAGCAACTCTCAAACTTTGAGTTTTTTACAAAGAAAACATATGGAAGAACAAAGAATTTCAGATTATAAAACCAGGAGAATCCTTCACGACGAAATTCTTCCGGAAATCCATTCTTCCATACTCTCTCTTTCTGGGAACAAAAGCGAAGAAACAATACCGGAACAAATCAAATTGTTAACCGACTTGCATAAAAAGGTTTCCGGATTTTTACGAGAATTACCGGATACGAGTCTGGAAATCGCCAGACTCGGATTGATCGACGCTTTAATTCGGCTCACGACTTCCGAATTTGACGCTTCTTGGTTTCTATGGAATTACGATCCGGAATTAAAGGATAAATTCCCGATCACAAAGCTCGAAATTTTAGAAATCCTATTTTATGCTTGTAGGGAATCCATTCGAAACGCTGTGAAATATTCGGGAGAAACAAATCCAAAAAAGATTTTTGTTTCGTTTTTAGAAAAAAGCGAAACAAGAAAAGGAATTCTGATTCAGATCAGGAATTCGATCGAAAAAAAGGAAAATAGCTCCGTCGAATCCGCGGGTCAAGGGCTCAGAATCCATAGCGCCTTATTGAAAATTTTCGGCGGATATGTCACTTTAGATTTTTTGAATACACAAGAGGCGTTGGTCGAGATTTATTTGCCTGAAGATAAAATCGATTTAAAAGGATAAGAAAATAATGAACCCGTTTACGGAAAAATTTTTAAAACAATTGGGTACGCTTCGAAATCATAAAGAATTTCCCGAAATCGAGCCGATCGTGACCAGACTGTTAGCGATGAATTCTATGGAAATAACCCGATCCATGACGGAAGATATATCGGTGGATTTCAAAAAGATTGAGGACAAGTATTTATCCCAAGGAAAAACAATTCGTGCGATCCGTTTTTATTGGGCCGGAAAAGAGATTTTTCCTTATATACCAACGACTTCTTGGATCGATTGTTATACAAATTACGAGCGGCTGGCAGGCGATTCTCCCCGGTATAACGGCTATGTAGAGGACAAATACAGACTCAAGGGCAAATATACAAACGAAAACGATAGAAAAGAAATCAGACTGCATGCATTCCAAGAAGTTCTTCAAGAAGTATTGGAAACCGAAGAGGATGCGGATGAAACGATTGCAGATCTAGATATTTATGACGATCTGGAAATACTTTTCATTCTAAGAACGTTGGAATGGATTTACGATTCGACAAGAGCGGCCTTAGAAAATACCGCAATTTTGAAAACTCAAGCGATCGCTTTTTTTGTCACACCGGGACACGACGAACATTCGATTTTGGTGATGGATTTCAACGAATGATAAACGAATCTGTTAAATTATACCGTCTTTTTATTCGCATGAAACAAAAGCGGGTTTTATCGCCGCTTATTACAAACGCAATAACGTACTGCGATTAGTTTTTAATAATCCCATAGTCGTTTTCTTTCAGCAATAAAAACATACAATTTAATTTCCATTGAGTCGATTCTATTGTATTTTATCGTAGACTTTATCACGTTCTATCTTATGCACCGTTTCTAAAATATTGGTATAATGATCTAAAGATATTTTTTTCGTAATATACTTTTCATTTTTGGAATTCAAATACTTACGGATAGAATCATACAATGCGATATCGCTCTCCAAATTCAACAATTCTTCGTTTAATACAATGTTCGGAAATGCGACCCATCCTTTTCGCTTTCCTTTTTGAATCGAATCCGGATGAGTCGGATCAAATTTCAGAAACGGCTCCGACTTGTGGTCTTCGTTGATAGTAGGCGATCCATCTTTATCGATAGATAGATATTTTTTCCTATAATAATGTCCTTCGGCAGTTCTTGTGGAATTACATTGTTTATATTCTGAATATCGACTTCCACTCTAAGGATTTGAATTTTCGTCAATTTTTTCAAAGCGTTAAGAGATTCTGCATTTTCAGTTATTTCGAAATAACCGTCTTGAGATTTATAGGTAACGTTATGACCATCTAAATAATTTTTCAAGAAATCATTCTGATACGAATCGGTAATTATGACTATATTAGATTTATTGCAGTTTGCGAAAAAAACACAGAAAACTATTGACAAAAGACAAATATGTTTCATTAAAAATGCCTCGAATCATCTTATTTTTCAAAACAATACTTCTATGCTTTCTTGTAAGAATCTCGGGCATAGGGATAACTTTCTGGAATATTTTTAGAATTCAAAATTCGATTGGATTCTTTCATAAATCTATACAGAGTGAGGCTAAAGTCCCGCTACCTAAAAACCTTTCCCAAAAACATTCCTTCCTTATTCAATTCGATCTCGTATTGCAAAAGTTCCACGTTCAAAAACTGACCCGTTTTGAGATTTTTCAACTCCGCGTCCGGAACTCTTACCTTGAGATAATTATCCGTAACGGCAATTCCGCCTTGTTCCAGAATCGCTTCTCGAACGTTTCCCGTTTCCGTCAGCGCGTATTTTTGATGTAATTCCCTAGACAACGCATTCAGAACATGAACTCTTTCCTTCTTGGTTTCCTTACTGATGGAATCCGGAAAGGTTTCGGCTAACGTGTTTCTTCTTACGGAAAAAGGAAAAGCGTGAATTTTTGCGAAACCCAGTTCGCGAACCATCTCTATGCTGTTTTGAAACATTTCTTCGGTTTCTCCGGGAAAACCTACGATCACGTCGGTTCCCAAAAATAGGCCGGGGATCTTTTTTTTGGCGATTTCCACGCGTCTGCGGAAAGTTTCCGGAGTATAAGTGCGTTTCATTCTTTTTAAAATATCGGCGCTTCCGCTCTGAAGGGGAATATGAAGAAACGGAGTAAATCGAGGATGAGCCATAAGTTCCGCGAGCTCGTTTCCTACATCGGGAGGTTCGATGGAAGAAATTCGAATTCTTGAATATTCTAAAATATTTAATATATCTTGGAGAATTTTATTGAACGCCTTTTTATTTTCGGAATCTCGATACCAACCAAGATTGACTCCGGTTAGGACGATCTCGCCGACTCCATTGTCCTGCAAAAATCGAACCTGATCGACAACGTCCTGATAATTTCTGCTGACGCCAAACCCGCGAGCTTGTGGAATTTTGCAATAAGAACACTTACGATTGCATCCGTCCTGAATTTTTAGATAAGCGCGTGTATGACCGTTCGGCAAAACATCCGAATACGAAAAACGATCAAAGGTTTGGCCGTTGATCGTCGTTTCGTCAATCAGTCCTTTCTTTTTCAAAATCAAGGAAGGGAGTTTTGACTTTTCCGTATTCCCGACCACACCGGCCACGCCCGGAATCGCTTCGATCGACTCACGATCCGTTTCGGCGTAACAGCCCGTAACCCAAATTTGAGAACCCGGAAATTTTTTGATCGCATTTCGAATCGTATTTCGATTTTTAGAATCCGCCTTGTTCGTCACCGTACAAGTATTGATGATAACCACTTCGGGATGTTCCTCCGCTTCTGCGGAACGATATCCGTGTTTTGTGAGGGAGGCAAACAAACCGTCGGACTCGAAAAAATTAAGTCTGCATCCGAGTGTGTTAAAAAGAACCGTTTGTTCAGCTATTGGAGAGGGCATTGAGTTTGAATTCGATTCTTCTAAGATTATCTTTAAAGTGAGAATTTTCAGGCTCGAGTTTCAAAGCCGATTCGATCTGTTCTTTTGCGGAATTTAAAAAAGTTTTCGCATTCCCATACTTGCCTTTTTTGTTTTCCTGATTGGAAGCCTTCTCGTAAACTAGCGCGAGATTATTTAACACGCTCGCGTTGTTCGGAACGATGGAATTTGCCCATTTCAAACTGACTTCCGCCTTTTCAATATTACCCAGATAATAATAAATCTGCCCTTCCAACACCAAAGGACGGTAGTCGTTGGAATCCTCGGACTTTAACTTTTCGGTGATGTTAAGCGCGTCTCTTACTTTTCCGTTATAAAGAAGCGCAGTTCCGAAAAGAAGGCGAACGTCTTTATTGCGCGGATTGAGTTCATACGCGCGAGCGATCACTTGTAATCCGTCGTCTTCTCTTCCGTTGTTTAAAAGATATTTTGTATAGTCCAAACTGACCGCCGCGTCTCCGGGTTTGATCGAAAGAGCCTCCGACCAATGAGAACCGGCGGACTTGGTCCTTCCTAAGGCAAAATGAGAATGTCCCGCAAGATAATGAGTTTCATACGAACGTCCGCCTTTTTCATGTAAGGCGCGAATGATTTCTAAAGATTTCTCGTAATTCTTCGCTTCAAATTCTTTGAGAGCAAGGGAATATTCCTCGTTTGTTTGCGCCAAAAGAAAGAAAGAAGGAGTTGAAATCGCTAAACACAATACGAAGAATAAGAACCTGCCTTGGAACCGAGGCAGAACCTCGCGGCTTGATATTTTTGATAAAATGAAATTAAATTTTGCGAAGCGCTGTAAAGATTGGAACTTACGAATTGGCATTTCTGATACTCTCTATATTTTTAGGCGGTCATACTCATGGACTTCGCATTAATGCAGTCGATGAGAGAATGAAAGGGCTCTACCGGATCGATATACACGATGATACTCGGATATCTCTGCATGAGAAAATGTTCAATTTGTTCTTCCGAAAGGACGATCTGATCTTCCATTTCAAGAACGGGAAGTCCGTCCGCATTTCGATAGATTGAATATTCTTCCTGATTGAGAAAATCGGTCAAAAGCATATATCCGGAGCCGTAATAAACTCCGCCTTGAAAGTAATACTTGTAAAAGACCCGTACTTCGGGAAGAAATAAATCGGGGTGAAAAACGCAGAGAGAAATTTTCTCAATCCCTGCAATGGTTCTGATTTTTCTTAAATGAAACCAAATCTTCCGAATCAGAAGATAGGAAATCAGAATCAATACAGGGATGAGTATCGGCATCCTCAGACTAAGGCAATCTCTTCCGACCTTTCGGGATTACCGGAAGAATTGTCGCCCCCTCCAGCCTTTGCATCGGCCGGTTTATAGTCCGTCCACGGAGTTTCTACAAAGTCGAGTTTACCTTCTTTGAAATCGATTTCGATCTTAGTAGGTTCTTTGTAAGCTCCTTTGAGCGTTTGAACCGCCATGTGATCTTCGAGTTCTCTTTGGAAAACTCTCCGAAGCGGCCTTGCGCCGAATTTCTCGTCGTAACCGATATCCATGATATGATCCTTTGCCGCTTGAGTGATGGAAACTTGAATCGTTTTTTCACGAAGTCTTTTGTTCGTATCGATCACCATAATATCGATGATGGACATGATATTTTCTTTGGTAAGAGATCCGAAATAGATAACCTCGTCCACGCGGTTCAAGAACTCGGGATTGAAATATTTCTTCAACTGATCGCGGGTTTGATCGGATTTGTATTTCAACGCTTCGTCCTTACGATCTTCGAATCCGAGTCTTCCGCCGGATTGAATTTCTTTCGCTCCGATATTGGAAGTCATGATGATGATCGTATCTCTGAAGTTTACTTTCCGTCCTTTCGTATCGGTCAAGTTCCCTTCTTCCATGATCTGAAGGAGAATGTTGAAAATGTCGTGGTGCGCTTTTTCGATCTCGTCCAAAAGAATGATGGAGTAAGGTTTTTTTCTGACGAATTCGGTCAATTGACCTCCGTCGTCATAACCCACGTAACCCGGAGGGGCTCCGATCAAACGGCTGACCGCGTGCGGTTCCATGTATTCCGACATGTCCACACGAAGCATAGCGTCGTCGTTTCCGAAAAGGAAGTTCGCGAGCGCTTTTGCAAGTTCGGTCTTACCGACTCCCGTAGGCCCCAAGAATATGAAAGACCCGGTAGGACGTCTTTCGCTCTTAAATCCGGTTCTGGCGCGACGTACCGCTTTTGCGATTTTTTCGATCGCTTCTCCCTGACCGACGATTCGTTTTTTGAGTTCGTCTTCGAGTCTGAGAAGTTTATCGGATTCGGACTCTTCCATTTTTTCCAATGGAATTCCGGTCCACAGCGAGATCACGGAAAGGATATCGTCTTCTTCGATGTTGACCGCAAAGTCTTCCATCTTCTCCTGCCAAGAACGGATCTTTTCTTCCATCGCCTGTTTTTTCCGATTCACTTCGTCGCGAACACCGGCGGCTTTTTCGTATTCTTGGGCGCGGACCAATTCTTCTTTTTTAGAAGCGAGAGATTTGATCTCTTCTTCCAGATCCTTGATCGTTTGAGGGCGAGCGCAGTTCGCCAAACGAGCTTTGGCTCCCGCCTCGTCTATGATATCGATGGCTTTGTCAGGTAGATATCGATCGTTGATATATCTGTGCGAAAGTTTTACGGACTGTTCCAACGCTTTATCCGAGTATCTCACTTTGTGGTGGGCTTCGTACGCTTTTTTGAGTCCTTGGAGAATCTGAATCGCATCGTCAACGGAAGGTTCCGCCACTTTCACAACTTGGAATCTTCTTTCCAATGCGGAATCCTTTTCGATATACTTGCGATATTCCGCACTCGTGGTCGCACCGATACACTGAAGCTCCCCTCTCGCTAAAGCGGGTTTGAGAATGTTGGCCGCGTCAACCGCGCCTTCCGCAGCGCCGGCTCCGATCAGAGTGTGAAGCTCGTCGATAAAGATGATGATGTTCGTGGAAGTGGTGATCTCCTTCATGATCTTTTTTAAACGTTCTTCAAATTCTCCTCTGTATTTGGTTCCTGCGATTAAAGACGCAAGATCCAAAGAAAGAACTCTCTTTTCGAATAAGAGATCGGGAACGCTCTTCTCAACGATCGCAAGCGCAAGGCCTTCTACGATGGCGGTTTTACCGACTCCGGATTCTCCCACGAGAACCGGATTGTTTTTCGTTTTTCTGGAAAGGATCTGGATCACTCTTTGAATTTCGGTCGCTCTTCCTACGACCGGATCCAATTTCTTATCTCTCGCAAGCTGAGTCAGGTCGCGTGCAAACTCGTCCAAAATCGGAGTTTTGGTTTTTTCCTGACGAGGTTGAGTTCCCTGCGGACCGGATTGAGCCGCGGAACTTACGCCTACCGAACTCGTAGGAGGAGCTCCGAGTAAGCGCAAAATTTCGCTCTTTATAACATTATAATTTACGCTAAATGAATAAAGCGCGCCTCCCGCTATGTTGTTGTTATCTCTTAACAACGCGAGCAGGATATGTTCCGTTCCGACATAGTTATGTTTGAGACGTTTGGCCTCTTCTTTGGAGAGTTCGATAATTTTTTGATAACGATCCTGACCTCCGGCTACGTCCATAAGCAAAGCTCCCGACGCTTCGCGTGTTCTTCTTTCCACCTCTTTACGCAATTCGTTGAGGTTAATATTAAGATTGTTCAGGATTTTGATAGCGACCGAGTCTTCTTCTTTCAGAAGACCTAGCAGGATGTGCTCCGGCCCGATATAATCGCTACCAAGACGCTTCGCCTCATCCTGAGCAATCTCGTTGATGACTCTTTTAGCTCTTTTAGTAAATTCCAGCATAACAGCGCCTTGTATTTTATTTGTAATGATTAGACTGAATTCGCTTCGAAATTCCCACCCAGGGGAAAGATCAATTGGCTTTAATTTAAGTATCGGAACGTTTTCAAAAATGAAGCGGAAGTTAGCGTAAATTCCGGACTTACAATGCCGGTTCCACCTGTAAGGCTAAATAATAAACTAAATTTAAAAAGGAATTTTTTTGAGAAAAAGCAAAATTTTTCAGATAAAACACGGCATATTCGGATGAATTCTCAAGGTAGAATTCCAAAAAGCCGGGTATTTTAAAAGAGGCATTCAGCCGATTTTTCCAAGATTTCATGGAAAGTTTTAAACTTACTTTGGCTCCCGAACCGGCGTTCGTAGGGCATGAAGTGACATAACCGAATTCAGGATCGTAGTCAAAAAGATTTTGATCTTCTAACTTTTCCAAAGGAGAATTTTCAATTTGTCGGAACAATTCGGAGATCGTAGGCGCTAATACCTCCCAACGAAGATGGTCTTCGTCTCCGGAAAATAAATTTCCTTCCCCCCAAGGAATCCGAGTCGGTAGTTCTTTGGTTCCAAGGAAAGTCCGATCGACGTTTAAAGTATATATTAGGAATTCTCTGAGGATTTGGGTCGGAACTTCGGCGGCTGTCGGATAAATTCGGCCGGAAAGATTACGTCCGATCCTCAGGCGATATGTGAACGGAGACGCCATACGCTCCAATTCGAGGATTTTTCGGGACTCCGAAAGAGATTCGAATCTCAAAAAATTCTCGAATTCCTTACCTTGCAAAAACCGGGAAGAAAGTTCGAAGTCCTTTTGTCTCAGGTGTGCCTGATATTCTTTTCGAAACAATTTGAGACAATGAATACAACCGATCTTTCCTTTTTCATTCCAAACGACTCGATCCGTCCCGCAGTATAAACACTTCTCGGAATTTATCATTTTTTCGGTTCCGATTCTTAACGGTATTTTACCATAACCAACCCCGCAAGTTTAGAAGGATTTTAGAAGAAGAAGGATCAAAAACGCACATTTTTCAAGTGTTCCGACAAGAGTAAGGCTTTTTACTTGCAAAAAGTATGATTTTCTGATAAAGAAAATTTTTTCCGCAGCGAGCGATTTTTAAAGAGCAACGTTAACCGTCACGTCAAGAAATCGGCTGCAGCTTACCACCCGCCATCTGATTTCTTTTATGAGCCAAAGAAGCGAGTTCCATATCATGTGTGACGATAACCATCGAAAAACGAAATTCCCTTTGCAGCTCTAA
The DNA here is from genome assembly GCF_000347175.1 of Leptospira alstonii serovar Sichuan str. 79601. GTDB lineage: Bacteria > Spirochaetota > Leptospiria > Leptospirales > Leptospiraceae > Leptospira > Leptospira alstonii. The sequence continues at coordinate 66,117 of NZ_ANIK01000045.1, read as the reverse complement.
AATCAAAGCCATCAGATTGCGGGAGTTTTCACGATCTAAGTTACCGGTCGGTTCATCCGCAAGAACGAGTTTCTTTCCGGCAACGAGCGCTCTTGCAACTCCGACTCTCGCACTTTCTCCACCCGAAAGCTGAGAAGGAAAATTATCGTGACGATCCTTGAGTCCGACTCGATCCAACATTTCAATCGAAAGTTGCCTCGCCTTTCCCGGTTGAACTCCGTTGATCAAAAGAGGAATACTTACGTTTTCAAGCGCGGTAAAATCCGGAAGCAGAAGATGGTGCTGAAAGATAAAGGAAACTTTTTCGGCTCTGAATTTTTCTTTTCCGGTTTCGGAAATTTGATCCAGTAAAACTCCGCAAACGTTGACCTCGCCCGTATCGGAGGAATCCATGGAGCCCAAAATGTTCAGAAGAGTAGACTTTCCGATCCCGGATTTTCCCTCCACGGAAACGATCTCACCCTCTTCGACATCCAGATCCAAATGATCCAGAATCTTAAATTCCTTATCGAGAATATGATAATTCTTTACCAAATTTCTTACTTTGATCAGACTCACGTTAGTCGTTCCTTATAGTGTCGACGGGATTGAGACCGGCGGCCCATCTCGCGGGGAAATAACCGGCGATTCCCGATAAAATCGTGGCGGCCGTCGTAACCATAAATATAAATGAAATGTCTATATCCACGGGAATATGATCGAAGTAATAAACGTCTTTCGGAACCAGCTCCACGTTCGTCCACTCGGAATGATAAAAATAAAACCCGACCATATTGATGAGTTCGGAAAGTCCGTTTACGATCGTCTCCAAATTGCTCGCTATAAAAATCCCGGAAACTCCTCCGACAAGAGAAGCGAGAACTCCGACAACCATCGCGTTTAAAGTAAAGATCAATAAAATGCCGGAAGAAGGTAGTCCGAGGGCCTTTAATACTCCGATCGATTTTCTTTTCGCTCTCACTAAACTGTAAACGCTCGCGACCATTCCCAATGCGGCTAAAATGATAAATAAGAAAACTATAATAGAGATGATCGTCTTTTCCAGCTTCAAAGCCGTGAAAAAATTCTCCTGTTCTTCCGCGATCGTTCTTACGCTGAAAGAGGCGGAATAACCGATCTCGTTTTCAAATTCGGGATCTCTGAATTCTTTTAAAATTTCCCTTTTGCAATTTTGCAAATCGTCCAGGGACTTGACTTTGATCGCGATCTGATTTACTGAATCCTTTAAATTAAAAAATCTTTGTGCAACCGGAAGCGAAAGAAAAACGTAATGTGTATCGTAGTTATAATAACCGGTTTTAAAAAAACCGACCGTATGAAAATTTTTAATGGAAACGTCCACACCCTTTCCAAGCGAGAATCTTCCACCCGGAACGGCCATGGTCAAATTGGCTCCGAGATCAAAATCGTAAATACCGGCCATTTCTTTTCCGATCAAAACCTGATTGTCGATGTTGTATCTAGCGATCTCTTCCCGATTATGATGTACGATTCTAGGAAAGTTGGTCAGACGGTTTGCGATGAGATCGTGGATGTTTTCAACGGGAAGCGCGCGCACCATAATGGGGATAAACGAATTTGTGTTTTGAATCAAACCGTGGCTTGTGATACTTCCGCCAATGGAAACGATTCTATCCTTGAGATAAGGATTCTTACGAATCCAGGCGATTATTTTTTCGTAATGTTGAATATCACCGGAATCGAATTTATTTTCAACCGTGATGTGAGGCCCGCCTTGCCAAAGAGATTCTTTTACCTGTCTTTGAAAACCGTTGAAGATGGATAAGACGACGATCAGAAGAGAAACTCCGACGGTCATAACTATAAACGATAATCTAGATTTTAACGAGAGCAAACCTGCTACACGCGATCCCCGAATATAACGGGAAGTGACCAGAAATATCAAAGAACCTCGGAACAAATTTACCTTCATCAAAAAACTCTTAAAATTAGAAGGTTAAATCCTTCCTTAGTTTGACAATTCTCTGAATCCGAACCAGAATGTCAAAAATAAAGAAGAAAGTTTCCAATCATAGCTTCCTTTAATTAAAAATACATGAGTTCCGATCAGGTTTATACGTTTCAATTCATCTCGAAAGATACGTCCTCATCCATCCATATTTTATTTACGAGTATCATCGATATCCAACAAGCTAAGATGGAAAAACTCGAAGTTGTCGCGGTCGGGCAAGCGGGAAACATCGAATCCGTTCAACTTTCCGTTTCGACTCATAAAGACATCGTGAAAGTTTGCCAAAAGTTGAAATACGAAGGTAAACAACTTAAAAATCTTACGAATAAGTTAACCGAACTGTTTCAGACGAACGGTAAATCGGATGATTTCATGGAACAATTGATCCATTACTTTAACGGTAAGGAAGACGATAAGATCAAAAATATTCTCCATCAAGTAATCAATCAAGCCGCCGGAAACTCGAAACCCGACATTCAATTTTTTTATATCACCGTGGATCGGGCGAAACTCAACGAAGAAAGTCAAAAAAGTGTTTTCGAAGATTCTTCGGAAGAAACAAACGAGGATCTTCCTTCTTTAGAACCGGCCTCTTTTGAAATGAAAAAGACCCCGGAAATAACCTTGGAACAATTCATCCCTTCCGGTTCCAGGATAATTCCGATGAAGTATGTTCTTTCTCCGGTTTCCGGAATTCAGATCAGCACCCTGAAACCCGGAGACAAAATCATGATTCAGTTATTAAAATCGGATTCTTCCTCTCAAAGTATTATCGAAGCGATGAAGTTGCAGACTCCCGAAGGACAAATTCGTCCGTTACCCGGAACCGTAGTCGCTTCCAAAAACAGCGGAGTAGAAAACGAAACTGTCGTTCAAATCGGTTCGGACGTATTCGGAAAAATTTATGAAGAAGAGAATTCGATTAAGGTTCGCCCTTACTCCGGAGAGAAACCGATCCTGACCGGAGAGAAACCTCCCGCTTCCAAAAGTTCTACAAAAAGTTCCGGAACTTCGGAAGATTCCGGATTATTGATCACAATCCTAATCGCACTTGGAGTTTTGGGAATCGCAATGACCGCAATTTTCCAATTTCTTTTTTAAATAAAAACCAAACTATGAAAACAAAATTCGCTCAGATTATTCCATTTATCATTTTGTCCTTTTGTCTGATTAACATTTCTTTCGAACCGATCTTTTACGATCCTAAAGACATGGATTCGATGGAAGCTTTGCTGGAAGGATCCGGAAGGGAGCTCGCTCCTCAATGGGGAATCGAAAGGGGATTGATTTCAAAAATCCGCCTTACTTCCAAAGTTATGGAAGAATTAAACGAAAAAACGATTCCGGCCGACGCACAACTCGAAGCAACCGTAGATAGGATGAATCGAATTCTTCTCGGACAGAAAATCATGTTGTTTATTTACGGATTTCTAATATTACTTTCGATTACTTCCTTTTTGGCAATTTACTACAAAGCGTGGTTTTATACGTATTTAAACAGAAGTTTGTATTTGATTTCCATTCTTCCGGTTTTAATGTCTCTTCAACACCCTCTGAGAAGTATTCAACAAACTCCCGTAATCGGTGCGATCTCTTCCCTATTCTTTTTCGTATTAACGATTTTATTAATCTACATGCTTTTTACGATTTCGAAAGTTTACGAAAATAAAGCCGATCGTTTCGGCGTTTTTCAAACCGCACAAAACGGAGAAGAGGGAGAATTTCAGTCCGCGTCTTCTTCTAAAATTTCATGGATTCCTATGTTCTTTCATTTTGCAGGGATTATGTTGACGGGAATCCTTTTGGGAAATTTGATTTATATTCCGATCTTTCTTCTGCAAAAACATTATTCGTTCGAATTCGGAATTCTTCTGATCGTTCTTGTTTTTCTTATGATGATTTTTTACATCCGCAATTATTTCAGAATGGGTAAAAACGACGAATTGACTTCGACCGGAAATATTACGTTATCCGTAAGTTATCTTCAATTTAGAGTGATTCGAAATACGATTTTCATCGTGTTTGCGGTTTTTGGAATCACTCTTTTCGTGGTTCTTCTTTTTACGATCCTATCCATGAACACTTGGGTTCTCGACTTTGCCTCAAGCAAAGGGTTATAGTAAAAACTCATAATATAAGGTAATCATAATAATTCGCGCTTGGACGCATTATAAAAACAAAGTTCAAACATAATGAAATCAACCGATCCGCGACTATCATCAAATAAAAAATTCATTTTATAGAGGTTCCCATGAATAAATCGGTGATGCACACGCCAAACATCCCTTAAGTTATAGGAAACCTCTAAAAACCCGCATTTTTTGAAAATCTATATTATAGAATACTTTATAACAGCGTTTTGTATCCATCCAAATATCAAAACGGAGGTTTCTAGAGATTCCTTTATAATAACCGTAAAAATGAAGTTTTCTTTCCGTTTTTACGCCAAATTCCACCTGCTTTCGCGCCATATTCCTTATATATACTTTATAAGTTCTCAAATTATAGTTTCGTAATTCTTTGTATTTGTTCAAATTTTCATTTGACACGCTTTTGTGCGCTGCATAAAATTGGTCTATTCTCAGTGCAGAAAACAGAGGAAAAACTTATGGAAAAAGAAATCAAGGAAGCGCTTAACTTTGCGATTGGAGCTGCAAAATCACTCCGCGAACAAGCCGATAGCATTCTCCTAAAAGTTGAAAAAGAATTTAAGGAACTTGCATCTAAAGGAGCGCAAGATCAGTCCGAGGTCGCAAAAAACCTTAGAAAGTACATCGAAGAAACTCTCCACTCGGTCGAAGGGGTTGCTGGACAAGTCAACTCTAAGGTAGAGGAAGTTAAATCAAAAGTTGGCCAAAGTGTCTCGTCCACAAAGATCCCTTTGAACGGATCTTCAAAACCGAAAGTAGAAACCGCCGCTAAACATTAATCGTTTTCCTTCCTGTATTTTACTTGCAGGAAGGATTTTGTGCTCATTTTTTTTATTCTCTTCTGAAACTTTCACGAACCCGACATAAAAAACGAACATTAAAATCGTTGGAGTTCCCACAATTTACAAATCCGAAATAGAAGTTTGAAAAAAGGAATCATCCGGGAACTTCTAAAAACTTAAAACAAATCCTTTCGCAGTTGTTTTGAGCAAGTTTCGGTTCGAATTCGAAACCAACAAAGGAACTGTAAAGAATCGAATCCGTACGGCGAAATTCATCGATCGATTTCGTTTAACAATTCAGGCGCGGAAGTAAGATTCAAAAGTCGAATTAACACTTCCTTTGCGGGGTCTTTTTCCTCAACCATCGGGATTTCAAAAGAGGTATTCATCATCGCAATGTTTCGATCGATTTTTTGTTGAATCAATCGTTTTAAAAGGTCCTTTTTGGATCGAAACAATTCCTCGATGGAAATTCCCATTTGCAAAAAGGTTTTTTCGATCAAATCGAGAGTTTTGTAATCGGAAGCGATCGCTGAATAAGTGAAAGAATCCAATTCCATTTCACCGAAAAGATTTTCCCAAAGTTTGGAACTTTTACGTTCCATGTTTCTGCATTCGTAACCTTGGCAGATCGAAGAACCGTAAAAGGAATAATTTTGACTCAGAGGATCTCCGCTAAAAATCGGATGAATCATACATCCTATCTTTTTTCCGAAAGCCCCCAAAAAAGGACAGTTATAAGTAAGTTCGTCCTTCCTTGGAATGGATTCTTCTCTTTTTTCCCGGACCTTTCGATATTCGGCCATCGTCCAAGGTTTTTTAAAATCCACGGAAGTTTTGAATTCTTCCGTTCTTTCTGAAATCAATTTGCGGATTTCATCCGGACTTAAATCCAAATTGAAAATTCCACAACAAGAACCGCATGAAAAATTACCCTTATCGGGTTGGCAAAGACTCAAAATATTAAAGATTCTGAATAGAGTTTTTTTCCGATTTAAAGCCGGGAAAACTGAGTTCTAGGCCCTTGGTTTCCGCGTTTTCTATCACGCTGCAAAGCATCGGGATGATGGTCATTCTATTTTCGTTGAATACGATCACCTTACCTCGGAACTTTTCTATCTGCTCTCCGATATAATCCTGTTTGACCACAGGAGCAACTACTAAAGAAGTTTCCGGTTTTATTCCGCGAAAGAAAAGATGGTTGTTGGAATTCGTCGAAACGAGAAATATACTCGTCTTTTCCAATTCATCCAATTCCATCAAAAGATTTTCATAGTAGTACTGAAAAGATATCAGATAACCGTCGGCCGAATCGCGTAAAATCTGCCCGCGCCGATAGAGATCGATCCACTGAATCATTTTTTGGACGGTATCTTTGTTGACTTGCAGAACTTCCTGAATGTTGCCGATAAGCGGACTGATTTCGAGTTTTCTAAAATCCGTAAGACATTGATAAATCAGTTCCCACCATTTTTTGATTTCCACCGAATCGTCAGGGTTGTTCGGAATGTATTTTCCCAAAGAATGATGCTGATGGTCGCTGAAGATAATTCCACCGACAATTTTGGAAAATTCTTCAAAAGAAAAAATCAAAGACCGGATCAGTTCAAAGGAAGATTCGGCTTCTTCCTTTTGTTTTTGAATGAAGTTATAGTACGAAGCCGCAATGTTTGAAGGGTAAAAATTCGAAATAAGAGAAGGATTGATGATCTTTTGAATCGGTTTCCCCTTGGTCGGATCCACCATCACTTGTTGATTCGGAATTCCGTGAAGTGAATAGTTTGTCCACGTAAGATCGTTCGTATCGAAAATTCTTCTCGCGTATTCTTTCGCTAAAAAAAGCGATTCTCCGATACTTTTATCGCTGAACAGATACGTATAAAACTGAATTGTAAAATCGATCGTATTTTGATTATCGATGATTTCCCAGTTGGTTCCGATAAAACTTTTAATCCCGGACATCAAAAAAGCTCCGGCAAAGTTGTTCATCAAATCGGAATTGAGAGTTCTGGACGCGTTTGAATTGGACTGACAAGAATTGGAAAAAACCAAGTCGGTATTGAATCCCGAATTTTTAATCTCCCTCGCTTTTAGGATTTTGCCTTCGGAGATTTGCCATCCGTTTTCCAAAGGATCGTCCGAAAAATAAAGATGCCCGGAATAGTGAATGATGTTCTTACCTTTGATCAAAGAAAGCAATTTCAATTTTGTTACTTGTCTTCCTCCGATAAATTCGATTTCCAATCGGGAAGGAGAAACTTTTGCGCTTAGGACCTTAAAAAGCTGCTCCCCTTCTTTCTGAGCCCATTCCAAATCTTCCGTCGGATCCGCTACGATGAGCATTCTTAATTTTTCTTTTTCTTTAAAAGCGTTTTGGCTCGATTCTCCTCGAACCGTTTTGCCGATGAAAAATTTATCCGATAAGAAACAGGTCCCGTCGTGCAGAAGTTCCCACGGAATCACTCCTAGTTTAGGATCCATATTCAAATGAAGGTATTTTTCCGTAGTGAGCCTCAGTTTTTCTTGAATCGGCGCGGGGAAAAACTGATCGTAGAAAGTTTCTCCGAGGATTTTCAACTCGTGAAGAATTTCGGTTTCCAAAGTTTTGTGACTCATTCCTTTGGAATTTACCGCATTGGATACACGAACTAAATTTTCAATTTCTTTAATATACTCTAAGATAAGGTCTTCGTCGATCGTGGATTGTATATGGGATTCGGACCCGCTTCCCGACGTATCTAAAATGTTGAATACGTTTATACTTCCGACTCTATCTATAATTAGTTTCAGCATAGCTAAAAATCCAGGATCAAATTATAACACGGGAACGTTTTTTCCAGAAAACTTTTTGTTTGGAAAAATAAAAAGGAAATTCCTTTCTAGGAACTTCGGTATCACACAGCGTTGGAAATTTTTTTCCGGAAAGCCGTTTTCCGGTATTAGGCTTCCAAAAGAATGAAAAGATCCAAGGATTTGGAGTTTTCTTTCCCTTGAAATTCTACCGTATATTTTCCTTCTCTTAGACCCGAGAAGTTAGCGATCCCTTCGTTATTGAATTGGTTGGAAAGAATAAATCTTGTGTCCTTATAAAGATTCACTCTTTGAAACGAATCCGCATCCGGAGATTCGATCTTAACGCTTAAAAACGCGGTTTCAGGAGTTTCTTGAACCAATTGATACGTAAATTTCGAGTTATCGAGAATTTTTTCTTCAAAGACAACGAATTCGGAAGGATCCTTGGTTAAAGCCGAACGCATGGAAGGCGCGTAGTCAACTCTTGTGTTGATTTGAAGAGATTCTACGAGACTTTCAAAGATCCGGGCCCCGGACTTTCCCAGCTTTACCACGATGGACTCCTTTGCGGGGGACTTCCTCGCAAGTTCCAATGAAACATAACGTTTCAGATATTCCGGAATGTCTTTCGTTAAATAACCGGTTAAATCCGCCTTTTGCAAATCGATCGCTTCCTGAAGTTCGGAAAATTTTCCCTTTTTAGAAGCTTGGTCTAGATACGATAAGGTAGAAGCGCTGATACCGGCCTGGATCGATTCTTCTATTTGAATCAGTTGATTCTGCAGTTTTATATCTGTATCTGCATCGGCTCCCTCTCCGTTTAAAAGCGAGAGCATAAGCTCGTTTATTTGGTTCATATCAGATCCCGAATCCATTTTAGTTCTCCAATAGCATAAAAAGACGGAATTTTTTAAAATTCCAAATCACTAAAATCCAGCTTTTTCTGAATTTTTTCAATTAAACGGAGTAAAGTGACACTTACGTTCCCTTCCGAAATACCGATTAATTCCGCGACTTCACGGTAAGGGGTTCTCGCCAAAAAATGTCCCTTCTTTTTCTTTTCCAAAAGTCTCTTACGTTGTTCGTATTTTTTTTTCAAAGCGTGAGAGGTTTTGTCCACTTCCATAGGAAGAATAGGCGCGATCTTTGCCGTATTTTGCTGCTTTTCCTTTAGTTCGAGAATATTCAGATAAAGAGAAGTAATTTTGTCTTCCATCCTAATATTCTCTTCTTCCCGATTGGAAAGTTCCGACCGGAGTTGAAGAATTTTTTCTTTAAGCGTGTTCGGGGATAATCCCGTTTTTTCCAGAAGATACTGAACTTCGTCTTCGTTTAGGTTTAAATAATAAATGTAGGAAAGTTTGAAAATGACCCGTTTATCGACTCCGATTTCTTCCAAGGCCTGATTGAATCGATCGGAAAATTCGCTCGCTTCTTCCTGCATTGTCGGACGCGTATCCGGTTCGTCCTCAATAGTCGCGTATTCTTTTCCTTCTTTGCTGATTTTTCCGAGATTGGTAACTTTAAGTTCTCGTTTGGTCCTTTGCCAATCGATCAACATATTCCTAAGAACCGAATAGAACCAGGTTCTAAAGCTGGATTTTCCCTTAAAACTTCCGAAACGAGATCCGGTTTTTAATCTTTCAAACGCATAGATAAAAAAATCCCCGGCATCGTCTTCGCTCAGATGAAAGATCTTCATCGGGAAATTGTAGATATCTTCCGAATAGATTTCGAAGAATTGTCTGAGCGCTTCTTCTTCTCCATCTCCACATCGAGAAACGAGATCTAGGGTTTTATCTTTTGACAAATTCATTTTGTATAAGTTACTTGCACTTAGGTTTGGGTCCTGAATGAAAAGATTTCTCCTTATCGCCGTCTGGACCGCGTTCCATCTCAGCATGGAAGCGGAAAATAATAAAGTAATAAATTATCTCGTCCCCGTCAAAACCGATCAGCTGGAAAACAAAATCACCTCGACTTTTGGAGAATCCAGGGGGGATCACTTTCACAACGGATTGGATATCTCTTCCGTAAACGAACCCGTCGTTGCAATGGCGGACGGAAAAGTTTTGTACAGTCGTTATACGGAAGATCATCCTTTCGAGGACGAACTGGGAACGGGGAATTCGGTTTGGTTGGACCATGGGTCCGGAAATTTTACGGCCTATTACCACTTGAAAGATGGCAGGATTTCTAAATTATTAAAACCTGATGGAGTCAAAGCCGGTGATAAAATCGGAGTCACGGGCAATTCCGGTCACTCAAGCGGAGCCCACCTCCACTTTGTTGTACTTCGAAAATACGGGCTCGAAATTCTGGATCCTTTGAAATTTCTTTCTCCGATTCCGGACAGCGCCGCTCCCGAAATTTCAAGTCTGCTCGTTCATGTAAATGGAAAATTTACAAACATCAACGACGGGGATAATATCAATCTTTCGAGGGAATTTCCATTTACGGTTTCAATCGTGGATGCGGGAGAAAAAAAATCCCAAAGAAGGGGAATCACCATGGTTCAGTATTTTCTGAACGGGGAAACGCTTCGATCCGCCGATTTCGGGGCTTTACAATATTCCGCTTCCGAATGGAAGAATCCGGACGGATTTTCCTTTACGAATCTTTATCATAAGGATCAGTATTTGATCGGAAATCTGAATTTGAAGTCCGGCGAAAATACGATCAAGGTAATCGCTCGGGATTTCAGAGGGAACGTCAACGAAAGAAGTTTTACTTTCTACGTTAGTCGTCTTTGATTATCCGACGTTACCAGTAATCTGATTCTTATTGATCGGTTTGATTTGTTCGCCGACGGAATAAAAGACGGTGCGATCTCCCAAAAGATCCGCCAACCGGAAAAAGAGCTCGTTGATCGGTTGGATGGAATACGCGTCGTGAGCTCGGATCACTTGTTTTTCTTCCTGGTTTTCGACGATGTGAAAGTAAACGGAAGATTCTCCCTTATAACAGGCAAGTAACGCGTACAGTTTCGGAATCAGTTCCGGATCTTCGGTATGTCTTTCTTCGAGACGAAGGTGAAGCGATTTTTCAAGTTTATCTTCGATCGTAGCGTCGTCTAAAATTTCGATGCTGTTGACTTTAACCTGTCCGCGGAGTTCCGTGTCCCCCACTTCAATTTTGTCCAAGTCTCCCTTGATAAAGATCGCTTGGTCTTCCTTTATAAATTCCTTATATTTCTGATACGTTTTTGCGAACGCGACACATTCGATCTCTCCGGTTCTGTCTTCGAGTTTGAAGTTCGCGAATTCTTCGTTTCGTTTACTAAGTTTGACGTTTTTGGAAGAAATCACTCCCGCGACTTCCACCTTGGTTCCGGATTTCAGGTCATCGAATTTTTCGATCGGAATCGTCCTTAAACTTTTGAGCTGTTTCTCGTATTTATCGAGCGGGTGACCGGAAAGATAAATACCGGCTATCGCTTTTTCGCGTCTTAACTTTTCGTCGATTTCCCATTCGAGCGCGTCCTTCGGAAGATTGAGTGTGAAAGAACTTTCCTCTCCTCCAAAAAGGGAGAACTGTCCTTCTTTTGTTCTCTCCTGTTCCTTTTGAGCAAAAGTAAGAATGGAGTCCACGGATTCAAAAAGACATTTACGAGTATAGCCGAAAGAATCCAAAGCACCCGCTTGAATCAAAGCTTCGAAAACTTTTTTATTGATCAATCTCGTATCTATGTTGAGAGCAAAACCTTGAAGTGTTTTAAAACTTTCAGCCTTCGTTCTTGCTTCGATGATACTGTTTGCCGCGGTCTCGCCCACACCTTTCATCGCGGAAAGTCCGAAACGAATCGTGGTATCGTCGATGACGCTAAAAGAAGCTTGTGATTCGGAAACGTCGGGATTGAGAATTCGAATTCCCATCTCTCTCGCATTGTTGATATACTTCACTATATCGGTTGTTTTACCGTGATCGGACGCAAGAAGCGCGGTGAGATATTCGATCGTATAATTCGCTTTTAAATAAGCGGTTTGATAAGTGATGATCGCGTAGGCTACGGAGTGGGATTTGTTGAATCCGTAACCGCCGAATCTTTCCAATTGTTCGAAGATATCCTTGGCGACTTTTTCTTGAGTCCCTTGTTTCACCGCTCCTTCTACGAACTGGCCTTTTAGCTTTTCCATAAGGTCGGCTTTTTTCTTCGCCATTGCCTTACGCAACATGTCCGAATCTCCGACCGAAAATCCTCCGACAACGCGGGAAATACTCATCACCTGTTCTTGATAAACGGGAACTCCGAAAGTTTCTTTCAAGATCGACTCGCAGGAAGGATGCGGATACGTGACTTGTTTTCTTCCGGATTTACGATCCAAGTATTCGTCCAACATCCCTTCACCCATAGGACCCGGACGATACAACGCGATCAAGGCCACGATCTCGTCGAAGTTGCTTACCTGGCTTTTCGCAACAAGATCGGTGATTCCGGTGGATTCCAACTGAAAGATACCGAGTGTGTTCGCTTTTCTTAAAAGTGCGTATGTGTTCGCATCATCGTAAGAGATTTCGTCGAGATTGATTCGAATCCCTCTTCTTTGTTCGATGAGTTTGATCGCGTAGTCGAGGGTCGTTAAGTTTTTCAGACCCAAGATATCCATCTTGATCAGACCGATGCTTTCCAAGTTGTTCTTATCGTACTGAGTTACGATGGATCGAAAACCCGGCCTTTCTTTTTCTGCGACCGTAGAAAGCGGAACGACTTCTTCCAATGGATAAGGAGAAATTACGACACCGGCCGCGTGTCTTCCGGGCTGACGATAGTTTCCCTCAAGCCTTTGAGCGATCGCAAAGATCTTATGATTGATATCGTCTTTTTCGGAAAAGTTTTTCAGCTCGGAAGAAGTTGTAAGCGCTTCCGCGATGGACATCCCGAGTTTATTCGGGAAAGCTTTCGTCATTTCGTTCGCTTCCCCGAAAGGAAGATTCAAGACGCGCGCAACGTCCTTGAGAGCCGCTTTTGCAGCGAGAGAATTGAACGTGATGATCTGACCGACTCGTTCTTCCCCGTATCTTCTACGGATATAATTGATGACTTCCTCCCGTCTTTCCACGCAAAAGTCCGTATCGATATCGGGCATGTCCTTACGATCCGGATTCAAAAATCTTTCAAAGAGGAGATTGTGTTGGAGCGGCTCTACGTTCGTGATCCCGAGCGCGTAGGCTACGATGGAACCGGCCGCGGAACCCCTTCCCGGACCGACGGGGATTCCGCTTCTTTTTGCGTAATTGATATAATCCTGAACGATCAAGAAATAACCGGCAAACTTCATATTCTTGATCGTATTGAGTTCGAAAACGACCCGGTCTTTGATTTCCGGAGAAAGATTCGGATACTTTCTTGCGATTCCTTCCCAGATCAGTTTTTCAAGATAAGAATCCGCGTCGTATCCGTCCGGAACCTCGAATTCCGGAAGAAGATAATTTCCGAATTGAAGTTTCAAATTTACTTTATTACTGATTTCTAATGTATTATGGAACGCCTCCGGAATTTCCGGAAAAATCCTCGCCATTTCGTCCGGACTTTTAACGTAGAATTCTCCGTTAAAGCCGAATTCCATCGGATCCGTAATACGTTTTTGCATTCCGATTCTGAGAAGAATATCCTGTGCTTCTTGGTCGTTCTTTTTTAAAAAGTGAGAATCGTTCGTAACGACGAGAGGAATCCCGCTTCTTTTTCCGAAGTCGTGAATTTGTTTTGCCACGGTCATCTGTTCTGGAATTCCATGATTTTGAATTTCCATGTAGAAATCTTCTTTGCGGAAAATCTCGTTTAATTTTCCGGCCAACTGAAAGGACTCGTCTATCTTTCCCTCCAAAATCTTTCGATTGACTTCTCCCGCGAGGCAAGCCGTTAAACAGACAAGACCGTTGCTGTGTTTGTCGAGAAGATCGTAATCGATTCTCGCTTTTTTATAAAAACCTTCCGTGTAGGATTTGCTGGAAAGACGTATTAGATTTTTGTAACCTTCTTCGTTTTTCGCGAGAAGGATGAGATGGTATGCGCTTCCGTCCGCGATCTTAACGACTTCTGTTTCTTGTTTGCGGTTGGGAGAAACGTAAAACTCGCTGCCGATGATCGGCTTAACACCCTGTTTAATCGCCTCGTTGTAAAATTCAACGGCGCCGAACATGTTTCCGTGGTCGGTCATCGCAACCGATGACATACCTTGCTCTTTGACGTGCTGCATCAATTCTTTGATACGAATGGCCCCGTCGAGCATGGAATAAGTCGTGTGCAGATGTAAGTGAGCGAAATCCTGCATTATAAGGGACATAATAGAATTTTGGTGAACCCGACGTCAAGAGTCTAATCGACGGAAATCTATTGGTTAGACAGAATTCTTAAACTTTTATAAGAAGAGAAATTTCCATTCGAACATGGAAAATGGAAGCGCGGATTTGGATCAAAAAACAAGCGGTCTGACTGAAGATCTTATAAATGTTTTTTCTTTGGTGCGACTTTTGAAAGCGTTTTATCGTTCTTGCTACAAAGAGAAATTTTAGCAAAAGGGTTCAAATTCACGGCACGGGATCCAATTTTTCAAACAAACTTCGGAAAGCTTTCCCGGAAAGAAAATTCTAACTTTGATCGCAAAGTCAAAGATACTATCAATTGAAAATCCGGAACGATAAATCCTGATTCTGACATCAAGACCTATCCTATGAAAACGAAACCGTTTATCCTTTCGGAGGCAACGGTCCTAACTTTTCTAAAAGCATTTGATTGACCAACTCCGGATCGGCCTTCCCTTTAGAAACCTTCATCACATAGCCTACGATGGCGCCTAACGCGCGATCTTTTCCGCTTTTGTATTTGGAAACCGCGTCTTCGTTGTTCGCAATCGCTTCGTCCACGATCCTTTCGATTTCCTTATCGTCCCGGACCACGATCAGATTTTTTTCGGTTACAATCGTCTCCGCTTCTTTGTCCGATGTGAGGAGTTCTTCAAAAACCGTCTTTGCGATCTTGCCTGAAATTTTACCGTCCGCGATCAGCTTTACGAGTCCGCCGATTCTTTCCGCAGAAACAGAAAATTCTGATATTGTAATACTTTCTTTGTTTACGATTCCGAGGACTTCATCCTTAACCCAGTTGGAGGTTTTTTTGGCGTCTCCGGAAACTTTCAGAGCGTCCTCAAAGTAATCGGCGATTTCCCTTTCGGCGGTCAAAACTTCCGCGTCGTATTTCGGAAGACCTAACTTCTCCACAAAACGATTTTTTCTTTCGTTCGGAAGTTCGGGAAGTTTAGCACGAACCGATTCCACAGTTTCTTTTTGAAGAATGATTACGGGCAGATCCGGATCCGGAAAGTAACGATAATCGTGACTCATCTCTTTCGTTCTCATCGTTACGGTTTTGTTGGCGACGGAATCCCAGAGTTTGGTCTGTTGTTGGAAAGTTTTTCCTTCCAAGGCCATTTCGGTTTGCCATTCCACTTCGTAGTCGATCGCGGCTTTGACCGCTTTGAAAGAATTGAGATTTTTAATTTCGACTCTGGTTCCGAATTTATCCGAACCTTTCGGACGGATCGAAACGTTTGCGTCGCAACGAAGGGAGCCCTCTTCCATATTACAATCCGAAACTCGAATGTATTTTAAAACCGCTTTTAAAGAATTGAGATAATAATAAGCTTCGTCCGAGGAACGCATGTCCGGTTCCGAAACGATTTCAATCAGAGGAGTTCCCGCTCTGTTTAAGTCCACATAAGATTGAGGAACGTTCGGGTCCGCCGAATGAATCAGTTTCCCGGCATCCTCTTCCATATGAATCCGGGTCAAACGCACATAACGTGTAGATTCTTCCCCTTTGATCGTAAACGTAACTCCTCCTCCGGTGCAGATCGGTTTATCAAACTGAGAGATTTGATAACCTTTCGGAAGATCGGGATAAAAATAATTCTTACGATCGAATTTAGTAAAAAGAGTGATGTCGCATCCGAATGCAAGCCCGGCCATGATCGCTTTTTCCAAAACGGCTTCGTTGAGAACGGGAAGGGCGCCCGGCAATCCCAAACAAACGGGATTGGTCTGAGAGTTCGGAGGAGAACCGAACTTCGTCGCACTTGTAGAGAATATTTTCGATTCCGTGTTGAGCTGTGCGTGAACTTCCAGCCCGATGATGGTTTCAAATTCTGCCAACTGTATCTCCTTTTCCGGATTGTCATCCAAAACCGATTGAGGATTCTTATCCCTAATCCTTGGAGAACGATCTCTAAATGTAGTCTCGAGAAATCGGAATCTACGGGCAACGGATTTTTTATGAAACAGATCCTCTGTATTGCAAACCAGAAAGGCGGAGTCGGTAAAACGACAACGGCGGTGCATCTTGCTTTTGGATTGGCTCTCAACGGAGAACGAGTCGTCCTATTGGATTTGGACGCTCAAGGAAATGCTACCTCCGTTTTTATCGACGAGAATTCTCTTTCTTTGAACAAGGATGAGGGAAGAGAAAAAAGTCTTTATAGAATTTTTAGGGACGGGGGCGATGTCCGAGAAGTTTTGATTCCGACTCGAATTCAAGGTTTAAAGATCGCGCCGTCTCATTCGTCCCTTGCGGAAGTGGACGTGATGCTTTCGGGAAAGATCGACGGTTTTTTTCATCTCCGAGATTCATTAGAAACGATCAAGAATGAGTTCGACTATGTGATCATCGATTGTCCACCGAGTCTTTCCATGATCACTCTCAATGCGTTCGTCGCATCGACGGGCTTGCTCGTTCCTTTACAGGTTTCTAAATTTTCCCTGGATGGAATCGAATCTATTTTGGAAGCTCATAAGAATACCGTAAAACGATTCAATCCGTCTCTGAAAGTTTTAGGCGCGGTGCTTACGATGTTCAATCCGAGAACGACTCTTTCTCAAACTCTCGAACCCATGATCGAACCTTACTTGAAATTATTTTCTTCCAGAATCCCTCCCGCAGTCAGCGTGGAAGAGGCTCACATGATGAAACAAACTCTCTTTGAATACCAGCCGAAAGGGAAAGCGACAAAATCCTATCAAGGCCTTGTAGAAGAGGTTTTGGCACTTGGCTAAAAAGGATCTTTTAAAACAAGCCGCCGGAGCGCACGTTCGAAAAACTTTAGGCGGAGAAACTCCCCAGAGTGAATCTGTGCTTTCTCCTTCTTCATCCGAGTCAAAAAATCTTTCCCTTAAAGAATCCGCGAAAGATGATTTGCTTCGCTCCGAAGAATCAAAATCCGTATCTTCGAAAGAATTTGTCTCATCGGAAAAAACAAATCCTCAAGAGGAATACGATTCATTCGTTTCTGTGCGAGAAGATTTTTCTTCCCAAATTCACTCGGATAAAAACGAACCGTCCTCACAAACCGAAAGTAATTCTTCATTGAAAACCGATAAACCTGAGAATTCTCCGATTCGGAATTCATCCTCTTCCGAGGCAAGAGAGGAAAAACATTTGCCCAAAAAGAACCACCTTCACAGGATAAGCAGTGTCATGAGATTGGAAGACTATACAAAACCGGAATCCCCCGAACGAGAAGGCTCCTCGCGTTTTTTGAAAATTGCCGGAGTGATTCTTTTGGCGATTGCCATTTGGTTTTTCTGGCCCGCAAAACACGAAATCTATATGGACATCGATAAGATGACTCCCGAAAAAGTTTCCGGAATGAGTTCTCAAAAAGAATACCATTTCTCTCATGGACAAGACTTCTTCGTCTATTACAAAAAGGGTTGGTCCACTCCTAAGAAGGTTCGGCTTACCATTTATCGAACGGACGGCGGGAAGGAAGAATTTTCGGTTCAAGAAAAAGACTTTCGTAAGAATTTCGAGAAGTTTCAAACTTACTACGACGATACTTTTTTCGATCAACCAGGTACTTACGAAGTGGAAATCCGCGACGAAGACGAAGAATTGCTCGTAAATAAAAAGTTTACCATTGATTGAGCTCCGCAAACGATCGGGTACATAATAAAAACCGAATGAACTCTAAGTCTATTTTTTTCCTCGGAAGGATTTCCGTTCTTTCATCCAAAAGCGCCGTTGTATTTTTTACGTTCGCTTTTTTCTTTTCTTGTCTAAAGGAGTCGCTTCCCGTAGGAATTCCGGCCGGTGCAAAGTTTCAAAAAGAATTCAACACATACGTACTTTCCGAATCCGGCAGAAGAAGGGTTTATTACGACAACGGAAAAATTTATCAAGACTGTTCCATAAACGAACTTGGGCTGGAGAACGGTCTTTGCAGATTCTATTCCAAATACGAGGACCGTATATTAGCAAAAGGGTTCTTTGAAAACGGAATACGTAGGGGGGAATGGATCTGGAACTTCGACAACGGTAATCTATATATCCGCCAGAATTTCGGAAGCGGCCCCCGTAAACCCGAAGTGATGATGAGCGGAGACGAAGGAAACGAAGAAGGCCTTTACGAAAGATTCTACGAAAACGGCCGAGTCGAACTCAAGGGAAAATATACGGAAGGTTACAGAAACGATCTCTGGCAGAAATATTTTCCGGACGGAGAACTGGAATACACCGGCTATTACAAAAACGGACAGAAAGTGAGAACTTGGTTTTATTATTATCCCACGCATAAAACGGAAGCAATCGAGGTTTTCGACGAGAACGGAAATTTTCTTTCCAGAACCACGTATCTTCCGGACGGAACGATCAATTGTAAAACCAACAAGGGTTCCGAGTCCGTGTGTCAGACTTCTTCCAAACAATAAAATCGTGAGGACAATCTTCGGAATTTTTTTTCTTCTCGTAGTCTATCTCAGCGTTTATTTTTCACTGACCGTTTTTAATCTTTGGATTCTGCTTTCCACATTTTCAGCGGTTCATATAGGACTCTTTCAGACGTTTCGAGAATATCTGAACGTAAAGTTTTATCTATTCCTTGCAATTCTTCATTTGTTTATCGTTGTTTGTCTGAATCTTTATTTCAGACAAGTAGGTTGAAAAGATTATGAAAGAGAAATATACGGGAGATTTTCAGAATCTCCCGTATATAAAATTGGATTCTTAGATTTTCGGGCCAAAAGCGGTAAAGTCGAAGTCTTTCGATCCTTCCGCGTACTGCTTAAAGTTTTTAATGAACATTTCCCCTAATTTCTTAGCGGTTTCATCGTAAGCGGCTTTGTCACTCCAAGCCTCTCTCGGATCCAAAATCGAAGTATCGACTCCGGCGATCGCTTTCGGATACGCTACTTGAAAAACCGGGTGGGTCACGAACTCGGACTTCTCGATGTTTCCGTTTAAGATTTCATCGATGATTTTACGAGTGGAAGGAAGGTTCATACGCTTTCCAACACCGTAAGATCCTCCGACAAGACCGGTGTTCATCAGATACGCTCTCACATTGTGTTTTTTCATTTTTTCACCGAGCAACTTGGCGTACTTGGTAGGGTGCAGAGTCATAAACGCCGCTCCGAAACACGCGGAAAAAGTCGCGGTAGGCTCTTTAATTCCTCTTTCGGTTCCCGCAACCTTCGCGGTATAACCCGAAAGGAAGTGATACATCGCTTGTTCGATACTCAACTTGGAAACGGGGGGAAGAACTCCAAACGCATCATAAGTTAAGAATATAATGGTTTTGGGATGTCCTCCTTTGGAAGGAACTTGAATATTATTGATGTGAAAAATCGGATAAGAAACTCGGGTATTTTCCGTTTTTGCAGCGGAGGAATAATCCACCGTTTTTGTTTGAGGATCGTAAACCACGTTTTCCAGAAGAGCGTCTTTACGAATCGCCTCATAAATGTCCGGCTCGGTTTGGCGATCTAAATTGATAACCTTTGCGTAACAACCGCCTTCTATATTGAAGATTCCGTTGTCGTCCCAACCGTGTTCGTCGTCTCCGATCAGTTTACGATTCGGGTCCGTAGAAAGAGTTGTTTTACCGGTTCCGGAAAGTCCGAAGAAAAGAGCGGTGTCTCCGTCCTTACCTACGTTTGCGGAACAGTGCATACTGAGAATTCCCTGTAAAGGAAGTTTGTAATTCATAACGGAGAAGATACCTTTCTTCATTTCTCCGCCGTATTCGGTTCCACCGATGATACAAATCTTCTTCGCAAGATGAAAGATCACAAACACTTCGGAGTTCATTCCGTGTTGTTTGAAGTTTTCATTCTTAATACCGCAAGCGTTGATGATCGTAAATTCGGGGTCCAGTGCCACCAATTCTTCTTTTGTAGGACGAAGGAACATGTTGGTGCAAAAGTGATGTTGCCAAGCCTTTTCGGAAACGACTCGCAGACTTACTCTGGTTTCAGGATTGGCGCCCGCGTAGCCGTCAAAAACGTAAAGTTTTTTGTGACTCAGATAGTTTACACATTTCTTATAGAGTTCGTCAAAGATCGCTTCGGAAACTTTAAAATTGATATGACTCCACCAAATGTTTCCGTTCGAGGAAGGCTCATCAACGAAATACTTGTCTTTAGGGGATCTACCTGTAAAAATCCCGGTATCTACCATCATGGTTCCGTTGCTGGAAACTACAGTTTCTCCGTTTTTTTTCTCATGCTCATAAATTTCATCATAGGAAAGGTTATGGAAAATTTCAGAAGGTTCGAGTCCGAGTTCCTTCAAGCCTTTTACCTGAGTCTGGGCCTGCATTTGATTGCTCCTTGGGAATTCTATTTCAATTTTTTTACGCTAAAGCTGAAAGTCAACCGATTCAAGACGGATGAGGCTGGCGATTTCCCTTCTCGGAAGATCCGTTCGGGTTCGCTTTAGTGAAAATCATTTTCCCGGCAGCCGTTTGAATGATGGAAGTCACTGTCACTTTGACCTCTTTTCCAACGAGATGACCACCGTTCTCAATGACAACCATAGTACCGTCTTCGAGGTAACCGATTCCTTGATTTTCATCCTTTCCTTCTTTGATCACTTGGATTCCCAGCTCTTCTCCGGGAAGAACGACCGGTTTCAACGCGTTCGCGAGAGTATTTAAATTTAAAACCTTAACACCTTGCAATTCGGCAACCTTGTTCAAATTAAAATCGTTAGTTACGATTTTTCCGCCGGTATCTCTTGCTAACTTAATCAGTTTGGCATCCACTTCTCGCGTATCCGAATAATCTTTATAAGTGATTTTTACTTCGATCGATCCTTTGCGTTGAAGTTTGTTCAACATCTCAAGACCTCTTCTTCCTCGCGCTCTTTTGATCGGATCGGAAGAATCACTGATGAGCTGAATTTCTCTCAAAACAAAGTTCGGGAGAATCAACGGTCCATCCAAGAAATGCGTATCGGCTATATCTAAAATTCTTCCGTCGATCACTACGGAAGTATCGAGAATTTTATCTCTGACTTCTTCCTTTTCGATACCGACTCCGAATCCGCTTCCTGAACCTCCGCCTCCGCCGAAAATTCCGAGACCGGGTTCTTTCGCGAACGCGATTCCGGAGAGAATTCCAAAGAGACCGAATAAAAAGTAAAGGGCTACGTTTAATTCTTCAAAATGAACGACTGCTCCCACAAACCAAGCGATCGCAAGTCCGAGAAGCGCGCCCAGCCCGGCGCAAAAAAGGACGTCCGCTTTGAGTTTTGGAAAAAGATTGGATTCTCCATAAAGAAGAATTATGGAAACTAACAGAACGACTCCGGCGATAGGCCCGGCTAAATAGATATCTCCTGCTTGCTTATGGGTTACTGCGAATGTAATTCCGGAGAGGAATAGAGACGTGAGTACTTTGTAGAAATGAATCATAACTCAAATCCTTAATTGTATTTGAGTTTTTGCGGAACTTTACTCTTCTTCTGCCTTTTTTTCACTAGGAGAGAGGGTGCTCGCCAATACGTCGGAAACGAGATTCCCCGCTTCTTCCTGCGTAACACCTTTACTCAATGCAACTTCCATTTTCACAAGATTATAGGCACTTTCGTAAAGCTTTCTCTCCATGATGGAAAGTTCTTTTCCACTTGCTCTACGAAATAGATTTCTGCAAACTTCTCCGACCTCATAAATGGATCCGGATTTGATCTTGTTGAGGTTATTTTGGTAGCGGATCTTCCAGTCTTCTTCCGTATCAACTTCGTCCTTCTTAAGGAGCGCGATGACTTTCTTGATCTCTTTTTTATCGATGATAGGACGAATTCGAACCTGCTCTGCTTTATCAACAGGTATCATAACCTTCATCTTACTACCTTGGATCTCGAGAACGTAGCAATCCTTCTTTTTACCAAGGATATTCTTTTTGGAGATTTCAAGAATTTCTCCAACCCCATGGATGGGATAGACTACGTAGTCGCCTACCTTGTGTTCGATTTCGGAATTTTTCTTTTTGGCAGCCAAGTAAGTATGATAACTTCCGTTAAAACTCTGCCTAAGAAAGTAGCATAAATTTGACGAAAGTCAACAAAATTATCCTAAAAGGTTATTAAAGTTTAAGTGAACGAATCTTTGCCGAATGAAACGCCGGGTCGTTGAGTGGTTGAATTCTTTCCAAAGCTTCTCTTGCTTCTTCTTCGGAATAAAAATAACCCAGGTAAAGTTCGCCCTTGGAGGAACGAAAAATTCTGCCTTTAAACTCGTTTCTTGCCATCAGAAGCCTTTTTCCGAGTTCAACCGCTTGTAGAGAATCGGAAGTCGGAATTACGACCAGATAATTCGTTTCGCCGATTTGAGGCGGATATAGAATTTTAGAATCCGTTGAGCCGGACTCTTTAGGATTTAATTTAGAAAGACTTTCCTGATTCTTGAAGGATTCTACGGAATCGTTTTCTTTTGTAGAAAATAAGGATCTCAGCCCACCACTCTCATTTTTTCTTTCTTGAGAAGAAACGTTTCTGAAAGTCTGAAATTCGTTTTGTGCAAAAGTTTCTTCTTTGTGATCCAGCTTGAGACCTACAACAAGGCCTGCCGTAAAAAGGGAAATCGAACCCAATAATAAAACAAAGGCGGAACGAGTAGATGAGAAAATCTGAATCGGTGATCCGGATTTTTTATTGTGTTGAACCGTTTGAATCGTTCGATTGAAATCGGCGGTTTCGCGGACCGGAGTTCGGACCGAAGATTGTTTGAGTCTTCTCGAATAATCGATATTCTGCATTCAGGAATCCTGGTTCTATTTTTAAAATCGGCCTAAATGCATAATTTCTGTTGAAAAAAACTATCCTTTTCTACCGGATTCGCAATGTAAGATCGATGATTCCAAAACGATAAGCGTATGTACGACGGAGATTAATAGTAAAAAAATTATTTAGGAGGGAATGAAATTCATTCTGAATGAATTTCACCTCGGCCAGGTATGATTTTTATAGACTACATTTTGGATTATGATTTGATTTCGACCTATTGGAATGAAATCGGAAACAACTAAAAAATCACGACTTAAAACTCGACCAATGTGATCCGTAGCTTTCCGGAAAACATCGTCGAGTTTTCAGGAAAAAATTTATTCCATGGATTTTTTTAAAGGAACGATCAAAGCGTCGTAATTAGAAGATATACCTTGGCAAGCCTGAGCGTTCCGTTCCATAAGGCCGACGCTTTCCAAAATCACTCCGACCAATTTTCTCCTTCCGGAACGATACTGATCTTGATCCTCGGCGGGTATTCCGGGTTTGCCATTACTTTTCCATTTTTCACACTTTGAACCCAAATCCGCACAAATTTTTGCTTCTAAGTCCGAACACGGTTTACAACCGATCATTGCAGCCGAAAGGATCATTCCTAAAATCAACGTTTTTTTCATACATTTTGCTCCTTTGAATCATCTATTGAAATTTCGATTTCGCTTTATTCGATCGAGAAGGGAATTTACTTTTATCGATGTCTTAAATTTAGAAGACGTCTTTTCGTTTTTCGAAGCAAATTAGATTCATCGGAAAGAGTAGGCAATTCTTTTATTTTTCCCTAATGGATAATAAAATCGGTTACGCGAAAATTTTTTGGCTCCGATCAACGTTAATCTATCTGCCATTAGACAAAATCAAAATCGCTCACTGAAATCCTTAAAAAAGGATCCGTAGAATTGCACCATCGCGTCCCATTTTGAATTGATAGGTTAAGCCGACATTTTACAGTTATGCCGATATTGTAAACGAATGCATCGATCTTTCTTGCAAATCCGTTTTCTTTCGCATTTGTAAAACCAAAAACTTTCGTTTCGATATTTGGATAGGCGTAAAACACACTTCTAAAGCATTCTATAATAGAGTTGTTAAAAAATTCAATTACCGCATTAACAAAACTGCTTCAATCGCCCATTTCAATGAAACAGAAACAAATGGAGAATTAATTTTTCGACAACTCTAATATAAATGCGGGTTTTTAGAGGTTCCCTATAAAGGTCTTAAGGGTTTCCGAGTAAGTAGACACATTCACTTTTTGTAAAGTTCCTTTTATATATTTCGAAAGCGCATCGATTCGTGAATTTATGACTGCGCTTTCTTTTAAAGTAAAAAGGAATTCAAGGTTCATTCTTTGTAAGATTTAACCGGCCCAAACGATCGAAGGATAAAGGTAAAAATAAAAAACCCCGGCTTTTTACTGCCGAGGTTTTACGTTTTCGGAAAATCCGGATCGAAATTTTAAACTGAAAAACGTCAACCCACCAAATAAAGAAGCGGGAAGAGATATATCCAGATCAAGTCGACTACGTGCCAGAAAAGACCCACACCTTCTAACGGAGTGTAATAAGAAGAATTCAATTCTCCTTTGATTACCTTGATCATCACCCAGATGATAAGTCCGGCTCCTATCAAAACGTGAGATCCGTGAATTCCGGTCATTACAAAGTAAAAACCGAAGAACATAGCGGCATTCTTAATATCTGCCATTTCTGCGTTATGAAAGAATTTTCCAGGAAGAAGCCCGTGATGGATCTTCGCGGTATATTCAAAATACTTCACGACCATAAATGTCATGGCACAAAGAACCGTAACAGCAAGCGCGATCACAGCCGCTTTCTTCTTATCAACCTGAACAAAATGGATTCCAAGCGCCATCGTAAAGGAACTGAAAAGCAGAACGACC
Source organism: Leptospira alstonii serovar Sichuan str. 79601 (assembly GCF_000347175.1). Classification (GTDB taxonomy): domain Bacteria; phylum Spirochaetota; class Leptospiria; order Leptospirales; family Leptospiraceae; genus Leptospira; species Leptospira alstonii. Next base: position 41,468 of record NZ_ANIK01000045.1, on the reverse strand, counting down.
GTGTTGAAAGCTCCCATCGGAACGGACAAGTGATGACTTCCCGCGTGGAAAACATCAGGATACAAAGAATGATAAATGGTATAACCCACAAAAAGGGCGCCAAACATTAGAATTTCCGTAACAAGGAATAACCAGATTCCTTGTTTAGAAGCGTCGTATTGATGCTCTGCACTGTCAAAGTGATGAGCATGGTGAAATTCCGCGTGCTTAGCGGTACTCATAAGGTCCTCCTGTGACTACTGGAGTTTTTTCAAAATTTTCATGCGTCGGCGGAGAAGGAATCGTCCACTCGAGAGTTTTTCCTCCCCAAGGATTGTTTCCAGCTTCTTTTCCCGCGATTAATCCGTGAATTACCGCAATCAAACCGACTAAAAATCCGGTTCCAATGAGCCAAGAACCCACTGTGGAAATTTGGTTCAGACTTGTAAATTCAGGTAAGTAGTCGTAGTATCTTCTCGGCATTCCCATCGACCCAAGAATGAACTGCGGGAAGAAGGTTACATTAAATCCGGTGAAAATGAACACCCAGGAAATTCTTCCTAAAAGATCGGAAGTCATTTTACCGGTAACTTTTGGAAACCAGTAGATGATCGCTCCCATCACCGCCATCAAAGTTCCACCCACCATCACGTAATGGAAGTGAGCCACTACGAAATATGTATCGTGAAAGTGAACGTCCATCCCGGTAGAAGCCAAAAATACCCCGGTTAAACCGCCGATCGTAAAAAGAAACATAAATCCGATTGCAAAGAGCATCGGCGCATCCAAACGAACGGATCCTTTATACATCGTCGAAATCCAGTTGAAGAGTTTGATCGCCGTGGGAACTCCCACGAGCATCGTGATGAAGGAGAATAAAACCCCCGCAAACTCGGACTGACCGGATACGAACATGTGATGTCCCCAAACTAAGAAGGAAACCGCAGCAATCGCAAGAGAAGAATACGCAATCGCGGTATATCCGAAGATGATCTTTCTAGAGAAAGTAGCCACCAGTTCGGAGATTATGCCCATCGCAGGGAGAATCATGATGTAAACCGCAGGGTGAGAATAGAACCAGAAGAAGTGTTGGAACAGAACCGGATCTCCACCGAGAGTCGGATCAAAAATTCCCACGCCCAAGGTTCTTTCCGCAACGAGAAGAAGAAGAGTGATTGCAAGAACCGGAGTCGCCAAAACCTGAATGATGGAAGTCGCGTAAAGCGCCCAAACCATCAAAGGAATTCGGTTCATCGTCATTCCGGGAGCTCTGAGTTTATGAGTAGTAACGATGAAATTCAACCCGGTCAAAATGGAAGAAAATCCCATTACGAAAGCGCCCATTACCAACATAATCACCCCATTGGAAACGGAGTTAGAAATGGAATACGGCGTATAAAAAGTCCAACCGGTATCCACTTTTTGCGTAAACAGAGAAAATGCCGCGATCGCCGCGCCTGACATAAAGATATACCAGCTCGCTAAGTTCAATCTCGGAAATGCAACGTCCTTCGCACCCAATTGAATCGGAAGAACGAAGTTTCCAAAAATCGCAGGAATTCCGGGAACGATTACCATAAAAACCATGATGGCGCCGTGATAGGTCATCATTCGGTTGTAGATATCCGGAGTCACAAATCCGAGAGTTTGCCCCGGAGTAAAAAGTTCGATACGAACCAGAAGAGCGAAAACCCCTCCCAAAAGGAAGAATGACATAATCGCAAAGAAATACATGATCCCGATCCGCTTGTGATCGATTGTCGTGAACCAGGACCAGATTCCCTTTTCGTGGTTGAGGTAGTTGTCAGTATGACTTGCAGTTGCTGTAGACATGTTCCTCTCCTATTTAAGGGTTTTAATATATTCGATCAGAGCGTTGATTTCGTCATCGGAAAGTTGTCCCTGATAAGAAGGCATCGCAGGCGGATAACCTTTTACGACTTGAGCGATCGGTTGCAGAATCGATTTACGAATGTAGTTTTCATCCGCGTTGACTCCAGGCCCCGCCTCAAACTCTCTCGCGCTTCCGAAAAGACCCTTGTAAGAAGGTCCAACCAGACGAGAACCGTCGAGTGAGTGACATCCCGCACAAGCTTTTTCCGCGTAGAGTTTTTTACCGAGTTCAGCGGGAGGAATTTTAGAAAGATCTACATTACCCGCGGCGGCATACCATTTATCGTAAGTTTCGGAATCCACAACACGAATCGCCGAAAGCATATTCGAGTGAGAAGTTCCGCAGAACTCAGTACAATAAACGACGAAGTCACCTTTTTCAGTCGGAGTAAAAACAAGCGTAGTATAACGTCCAGGGATCACATCCATTTTATTCCGGAAGGCAGGAACGAAAAAGGAGTGAAGAACATCCTGGGATGTCATAACAAGACGAATTGTTTTTCCAACGGGAACGTAAATTCCATTCGGCTGAAACAGAGTGTCTAACTTTTCGGTCGCGTTAGGAGAAACAACGGTAACTCCGTTCGCATACTTGAAAGTCCACTGCCATTGTCTTGCAGTTACGTGAATTTCAATATCACCTTTATCATGAACTTTTCTGAGGTCTGCGAAAATCACCCAACCCCACCAGAAAATCACAATCATAATAACCAAGGGGATAAAGGACCAAAGAAATTCTGCCAAAGTATTGTGTGTGATATAGGCAGTTTTATCCGCGTCCGTCTTTCTCCGGTATTTAAAAATAAACCAAGTCATTCCCCCGATGAGAATGACAAAGAAGATCAGACTGGATACGAGTAGAAAGAGATAGAGATTGTCTACGTTCTTTGCTACTTCGGAAGCCTGAACCGGCATGAAACTTGTTGCCGTAATGAGGTTCAACCAGGTCATTTTTTTGAAGTTACTCCTTCCTAATGAGTTCGGAATTTCTGTTATGCCTGATCCAGAATGGGATCAAGAACGCCGCCATAATGAGAAGAGTGAAGAATCCACCCAATTTCATAATATTATAAGCGTACAAAGTATATGTATTTTTGCCTGGGTCAAATTGAAAGCAAAAAAGGGCAAATTGATCGGTGAAATCCCCTATTTTACCGTCGGACGCTTCTAATAATGAAAGTTTCAACGTTCTTTCATCGAAAGTAATTCCGTGAAGATAACGAGAAATCTTTCCCGAAGGTGTGATGACATAAGCGACGGAAGAATGAATCCATTGTTCGTTTTCAGGATTCCATTTATAGGAAAATCCGACGGAATCGGCAAGGGCGGTGATCTCTTTTTGATCTCCCGTAAGAAAATGCCAACCTTGTCCGTTACCGCGAGAATATTCTTTGAGATAAGAGTTCTTCTTGGCGAGAGCGAGATCGGAAGTTTCTTTGGGATCAAAAGAAACGGCGACGTATTCGAATTCGTTTCCGACTTCCCAACTTAATTTTTTGAGTACGTCCGTAATTCCATTCAGATGAAAGTTACACAACGTCGGACACTTATAATAAACAAGGGAGAGAAGAACCGGTTTATCTTTTTTAAAGAAAGAGCTTAAAAGAACCGGCTTTCCGGTTTCATCGCGAAAAGAAAGGGAAAGGTCAAGCTGGTTTCCCAACTTCTCCCGAACTCCTACTCCTTCCAATTCTTTCGGCTTTTCATTTTTATCAAACCGAGCAGCCGGATCATAAGAGTAAAGAGAAGCGGTGAATATAAAAAAAACAATCCCTGAAATCAGGGAATTTTTAAGTGTCAAGATTTAAGCTCCGGGATTTCCCAGATATTATTTCGCCTGAACGTTTGCAGGAAGATTGAGAGAATGTTCTTTTACTCCAGGATGGAAAAAAGACAGATAAGTAAAGAATGCTAAGTTCCCAAAAAGAACTACGATAAAAGTCCAAAATCCGGGTTTATTGTATTCACTTTGTTGCGCCATGGAAGAAGGCTCCTGTAATTGATTCTCATTCTCTCAAAAGAAGAGAATCCAAAAGATTCAAGGACAGGATTGGATGAATCTCTTTTTTTGGAAGTAATATTTTAATACATACGAGAAGCCTCGAAGATCCACCGTAAAAATTACAATTTCTAAAAGCTGATGCCGTAATTTTTACAACAACTTTCATTGCCCTTGAGGATCGATTTACGATTATGGTATTTTAGAGCCTCTTGCGAAAGGCTTTCCTGACAGAATGAACTCCCACATTTCTTCAAAATTTCGTTTGTTTTATAAAATCTCTTTATTCTTGAGCATACTTATCTTTTTTAATTTGCTCTATGGACCTTTAGTGAGGGCTACAGGATCCGGACTTGCCTGTCCGGATTGGCCGTTTTGTTTCGGAAAAATTTTCCCAACCTTCGATTTTCAGATTTTTATGGAAGTCTCGCACCGCTATTATTCCGGTTTTTTAGGACTGATTCTTTTGGGCCTTACAATCTGGACGTTTGCGGACAAGATTCTTAGAAAAGAATTCGGAATTTATTTAGGACTTGCGATTCTTCTTTTGATTTCACAAATCAACTTAGGAAGATTGACCGTAACCTTAAAACTCGATCCGACTTCGGTAAATCTTCACTTGTTGAATGCGATCGTTTTCTTTTTAGTCATCCTTACCGTTTCCATCGATTCCAGAGAAAAGGCATTGTATCAAAAAGAATTTTTCATCAAGGCGGATTCTTTATTCAGAAAAGATAATGTTTTTTATTTTCTTCTTTTGATCGGAATCGTTATCCAGATCGTTTTAGGAGGACGCGTCAGTTCTCATTATGCGGGACTCGCTTGTCCGGACTTTCCGACTTGTTGGGGTCAATGGATTCCGGATAACCCATTAGAAATCGTTAAAATTCAAGTCTTTCACAGATTCGGCGCATACGCGGTTGTATTGCTGCTTACGATCACGTTGGGTTTTGCCATTTGGAAGGATTTTCCGGCAACTGCAAAAAGATTTCTTCAGATCTCCATGTATCTTGTCGTGGCTCAAATCATTTTAGGGATTTTGAATGTATTTTTCGGACTTCCGAAACTTGTAACCGCGCTTCACACCGGCTTTGCGGTTCTTTTACTTACTTCGGCTTACCTTTCCCTGATTTCCAGAGCGGTTATACTGACTTCGGAAAACGAATGGAGGCCCGAAAAATAATTCGGGATACTATGATGGCAAGTTCCACTTTTTTTTCCGATTGGAATCAAATGATCAAACCGAGAGTAACTTCTTTGGTTTTAGCCACCATCATTCCAGGTTTGTATCTCGCAAGTGAACAATCCCCTTCCGGATTTTTGATCGCGGTCACTTTGTTCGGAACTTTTTTGATGTCTTCCGCTTCGTTTATCTTCAATCAGGTGATCGAAAAAGATCGAGACGCGAAAATGAAACGAACTTCCAATCGTCCGGTTCCTTCGGGGAGAATCAGCATTCCGCAAGCTACGTTAGTCGGGCTTTCTATGATGGGATTGTCCTTTTATATACTTGCAGTTTACGTAAATCTTTTAACCGCGTTATGTGCGCTTGCGGCTTTGATTTCCTACGTTTTCCTTTATACGATTCTTTTAAAACCGAGAACCACCCAAAATATCGTAATCGGCGGAGTCGCGGGATGTGTGGGACCTTTGATCGGTTATGCGGCAATCGGAAATTCGCTTCCGATTCAAGCCTGGATTTTGTTTACAATGATTTTCTTATGGACTCCGGCCCATTTCTGGGCCTTGGCGATTTTTCTTAAGGAAGAATACTCCGACGCGGATTTTCCCATGTTACCCGTTGTTAAAGGAATCAATCAAACGACAAAGTCCATATTTTTTTATACGATCCTCTATTCTCTTTCCTGTGTTAGCTTTTATTTTTTAGAACCTTCGATGGGCTTTCTGTATCTCACTTCCGTGGTGCTTGTTTGTATCCGGATGGGAATTCTCTCCTATCGACTGATCCAAAATCCCGAACGTCAAGCGGCTAAAAAATTCTTTTTATTTTCAATCCTTCATCTTTTTATCGTAAACATCATAATCGTAGTCGATCATGTTATTTGAATTTTAGAAAAGATTAAAATTTCGCCGATTCTCTATCCATAATGGCACGAAACTTAATTCGTTTAAAAACGTAAGCGGAGTTTCCCGCAAATTTCGGGCGGTTCCTGCGATGCCAACCGGAAGAGACGCGATCGTACTGAGTAAGCGCAGGACCGGGCTCGCAGCTTCGGTCGATCCATTGGGGTCGTTTTAGATAAGAAAATTTCCGGATTTGCAATGGATCGACCCCGCTTTGATCCCTACCGCGGGGAAACGAAACTCCACCGTCGTGTTCCCGAGCATTACCAGAGGCGAGAATGTGCAGTAAAAGCTTAACTGAATGGAAGGAGATCGACTATTAAAAGATTTTTACTACTTTGTATCTACTCCTACCACTTTCCTTTTCGAATTGAATGGTTGCTTTTTTAGGAAATGATTTTAGAATTTTGTCTTCAAATTCACCAGAATCATAATGAATCTTAATTAAAGAACCAGATTCGTCATCTGAATCTTGTTCTTCATACATGATAAAACTCTTTGTGACATGATTGATTTCTCGTACAAAGCCTTTTACTATAAAATTATCCCAATCAACCCTATTATCCTTTTTTTTGTGGGTAGGAGCAATATAATTAATTACTTCACGAATTTCCGAATGAACTTCTATCGATTCAGAATCATTAAATTCAGGGTGAATTCGAATAATAGTTTCTGATCCTGGTATAGGAGTAAGTCCTTTAAATGCTTTTATCGTACTATCGCGTTTTTTATCGTCATTCCTAAATATCTTATTAAGATTACTTTCTACCTTTTCTTTGGGTTCATTCAGAGTTAGAAATAATTCTGTAAACTGTTTACTAATTTCTTCGCGATTAAATTTTTTATCTGAGTAATTATCGCTAGAATAATCGAAACAAAGAATTGTACTACCTCGTAAAACATTAACAAGATTCAATTTTGCATCTTTATTAAAAGCTTTTATAGTTTTTTGGAATGAAGATAAAATAGTGCTCGCGTTTCCAACTGGAAGAAAAATTTCATCTAATGAGCCTTTTACAGCCACTGAGTAGGAATACTGTAAAGAGCGAATTTGATTAAAATCAAGGGCATCCTCAACATCTTTAATTAAAGAATAGAGCCTATCAATCGGATATGAAGCCTCAGCAAAATAAAGAATATTATCTTCTGCTCCTTTTCTAATTTGAGCCAAAGACTTTACTTTCGCTCGAATTTCATCAGCATATTGATCTATATTTTCTAAGATAACTTCCTTACTCCTCATTAGGAACCACCTCATCAAAAGACAATTTGACCAATCCTACTTTTGCAAAACTATTATCTAAACTATGATCTTTATGAAGATCATCAATCAAACTTCCTTGCAAAGAATTTACATCCATAGGATCAGCTATAGTCATACGACCTATTGGTTCAATTTTCCCTTTATATTTTTGGAAAGCCTCTCCATTTCTAGAAAAGTATTTTGAATTAGATTTGTGATCTACTTTCATCTTTGGTTTAAAAACCGCGATAATCTTAATAATTGCATCCTTAGAATCCTCATTCCTTAAAAAACTTCCGCCAATAATTAAACATTCAGGAGTTATTTTGTTTTTCTTTAAATTCTTACAATAATCAATTAAGAGGCTTAATTGAATTTTCTTTTTAGCAAAGGTTTCATAAAACTTTTTAAAATCCGTATATCCCGTTTCAATAAATGGGGGTGGAGGTTCTTTCAAATATCTTGTGTTTATATCAAATGAATCAGACCTCATATGTTGGCATTTCTCTCTTCTTTATTTTTAACTATCGTCACAATGCGTCAAAATCAAAAGAAAATTAAATAAAATCTTCATAATTATGCTACATATTTCTAATTCGCACACTCCCGACACGTTAGATAATCATCTTACCTTTCGATTCTATTCACACTTGTACACCAGCCAACTTCCGGGTCATGCTCCCGTTTCAAAACTTCTTTTGCGATAACTTCGTTTGTAATATCTTTTTCAGTAACCACGATTAATCCCATCCCGAAGTTATATTAACTTTATCTAATTCATCAACAGTTTCTATAGACTGAAGCGAAGCTTTTAAACTTGCAGCTTTTTGCAAAAGCAATGTCTTGCGAACGGCTCCGTCGTTTAAGACTTGTTTAATCTGGTTCGCCGTATGATTGCGATATTCCTTAACACTATTTTGATCTGTGCATTTATAACTAACTGAAGAGTTCAGAGAGACTAAGCCAACTAAGTTTAGTTGATCGTCTCGGTCCGAAGTATAAAAATAAGGTGCGCCTAACGCATTGGAAACAAAGCCGGCAATAATCTTTGATTCACATATAGAATTTACAAGTTTAATCAAAGAATCTTTCTTTTGAATGAGATCGACAATCCAGCCTTCCGTTTCTGCATAAATTTGGTGAGGTAATAATGAACCCGAACTATCTCTTAGTGGTTTGTCTTCTGTTTCTGTCTCCAGATTAATTTGATCCTCCCAGCTTTGTAAAATTCTTTCTTCTTTTGAGATTTTGTTATAAACCTTTCTCGGTTCGAAATCTTGCGCGATTCCATTTTTGATTTCTGCGAGAAACGATTCTCCAACCTTTGGGTTATAATGAAGCGAATACGCGATTTCGTGTTGATCTGGTTTGAAATTTGCCCATGCTTCCACACCTGTGAGTTGGTTTGAATCCGCATTGATCCAAATGACTTGTTTATTCGATTTTTCTAATATGTAATTCATTATGCTACCCTCACTTTGTATTTTACTGCGATGTATGCGGGAGTCGTTTCTTTTCCGTAACGAACTTGGGTGGCCCCATCAGCTATGGGCTCTAAAATTGTCAGATTCACATTACCCGCATTGGTTCCGCCTCCGTTCAGCCAATATCCACCAGTACCGCCAATCATGCCGTAGACGTTATTATAGGAATAGTTATGGCGGTGCCCTTGGAACATGTCATCCCCTCCAAAACCGATAGATCCTCCATCATAATTGGTATTAGCGCCGGTTTTCCTGCTCCCATGCATCCCGGCTCCTCTGGCAAAAATACCACGACGATCCGGAACGTTAAACGTTGTTGATCCGTCCCCGAATCCATATTCAATATTTACAATCATCTCCCCGGTTTGGGAAGACGTTAAATCTAAAATAGAACCTGTTGGTGTTGTAGATATTTGGAAATCATTTGTTGTCGGGTTACGAACATAATAGCTTGTTAACGCTGCTATTCCACCTCCCGTAAAAGCAAATTTCACCAACTGACCTTCCGTGCAACCGTGTGCGGTTGCATTGATTCGATCCGTTGCCGGAGTGATTCCTGTCACGTTACGGCGAACTAAATTCCAGAGTGCGGAAAACGTGGTTCTTGAAATGGATTGGGCGTTTGCGTCTTTGAATAAGGAAGGAGAAGCAATGTTCAAATTGTCTTCTATGATACTTCCCAAAGGAATGAGTAGATTTGTTAAGCCTAATATATCACTCTGCCTTGTGGCTTCCTCCGCACTGATCCAACTTTCAATCGCATTGAGTGCGCTTGTTATACTCGAACGCATCGAGCTATTGAAACGACTGACTAACGCAATCAAGGAGCCAACTTTGACATCTGCATCCAATTTTGAATTCGTAATCGAGCTGTCACGGATATTGCCCGACTTGATACGACACAAAGACCGAAGATCATTTAAGATAGAAATTGCACCGTTTAAACTACGAATTTTAAAAAGAACTACGTCCTCGGAATCAGTAGTTTCCTTAAACAAAATTTCGAACGAGTTTTGACGGTATGTATTTGCGTACCCGGTAGAATCGAGATAAGGAGAAGTATCGGTTTGAAACTTGTGACGAAGAGCAACAAACGAGTCTAAGTTTTGTCTGGTTACGAGAAGGTTATTTTGTGCGGCTACATGAATCCGTCTACCTTTTGAATCATATGTAACAATATCTGTAAGATTTATCGTATTTGGAAGAGATCCGGGCGTAAGGTCTCCACCGGACAAAACTTCACCTGTAACGAGATCAGAGAATCGTTCTATGATTTCGTCTTCCATGCGATTGTGTTCGGTTTCAAAATCGCCTTGAAAAACCGGTTTACCGTTTGCTGGAAAATTTAAACCTCTTAAATTACTCATTATAAACTCCTAATATACTAACCAATGTGATTCGGCGCTTAATAACGTTTCGGACAATCGAGCTCCTTTCCAAACTGCGCCGTCTTCCGGAGTTGATGGAGGATCGGAAGGATTTAGTTCCTCCCAGATTTCCCAGACGTTTCCGCCGATGTTGATTGCATCCAAAATACGGATTAGATTTTGACGGGATTTTTTACTGATCGAAGGGATATAGATCCGGAAAGCATAAAAACAGTAATCACGAGATCCGAGGATCGATCCGATCGGATCTCCCATTTTGTATTTATAATCAAAAACTTGTTCGACTGAAATTTGATCCGCAGAAAGTCCAGTGATCCTTGAAATCAGATTCTTTTTAGTAAAAAGGGTCGGTGGAAGACGTCGATATTCCGCTAAGAATAAGATTCTGAGATAATACGAACTATCTGATTCACCCGGTTCACGAGACAAGCCATAACGAGCTCCCCACCAATCGAGGCCTTTACCGTCTGCGGTATCTACCCAGATTTGTTTGTATAACCAGTTAGATCGTTTGAGTCGTTCCTGAATTACGATCAAAAACGCGAATAGAACTCGATACCAAAGACTATTGGAAAGTCCACCGGTCCCGTTCTCATTCATTGAGATTGGTAAGGGAGAAGTTTGGCGAATAGACCTTCTTAAATTTGCCCAAACCAGAGAGTTGAAATCGAAACGAAAACGACTCATGAATACACCGTTGCCGTGATATCAAAACCCGATCCTTTGATCGCAAGGCTACCAGCGGGAACAGAAATGTTGTCCCCGTTGTTGACGTCACATTGAACCGCGTCCGGAAGATTTAAAAGGTTGGAACGAAGCGAGTTGGTAACGAAATCGTCACCGTCCCGAAGAGAGAAGAAAAACGTATCTACAATGTTTTCAAGTGTGATTGAATCTGGAATCGATTCAGCCGAAGCGAAGTATATAATAAAAACCTTATTAATTTCGATCGCGTTGATATTTTCGCAGACAACTTTTGCAACTCCTCCCGGATTTTTGTCTTCGCTATCAAAATGCGTTTCTACGATTTGCAACTGCGCGGATGAGATTGCTCCACTGGCTCCTTTGAGTAGAAGTTTTACAACTCCCGGAATTCCAATTGCTTTGCTGCTTTTAAATATGGCTCTCTCTACAAAAGAAAATCCTAATGCTTCGCTGACGTACCACTCCGGAGTCCAAAGGGAAGAAGATTTGATTTCAGCCTCTTGCAAACGAGACCTTACGCTTGCAATTGTCTCCCTATCCCGCGCGACGAACTCAGGAATCGTATTCGGATTATATACAACGTCACAGTCTTCGATATAATCTATGATTTCAGAAATTGCATTTTGGGTAACGTTGCCCTTTGTACCTGGCAAGATAGCTTCGCAAATTACTTCCACTGTATGAAAGCCTCTTGAATCTACAGGCGTTGTATGAAGAATCTTTGATTCTTGCGTAATTTGAAACTGAATCTTATGATCCGCGGTTCCTACGATTTTGCCGACGGGAATCAGGATTTCGTAAGGAGTGGCCATTTTAGAACCGATTCGGATTCGGTGTTTTGCGTTAGTCGCTTCTTTCCATTCCAAACCGTAGCGCTTTAGCCACTCGTGCAAGTCTTCTTCTTCCGCCGTGTGATAGTGGATTGCCTTTTGGAGCGCTACGAGATTTTGATCGATGAAAAGATAGATTGCGTTTGCAAGAGATCTTAGAACCGTGCTTGCTTTCGAAATTTGAGTAAAGTCGTGACTTTCAAAAACCTTAGAATTAGAAACGTTACGTTCGATCTCTCTTTGCACGTTTGATTTTGTAGTGTATAAAATCACGAAATCCCTCCAAGATTTAGTGAAAGTTCTTCTCCGGTTTTTAATCGAAAATAAATGGAAAGTCCTTCTTTCAGGATAGAAACTTTGATTGTATTTGAATCAATTTGAGAAAACTGCTCTAAGATTCGGAAAGCGTCATTCATCCTTTCTTGAGGACCACTGTCATCGTCCTCAAGTAAGTGTCTTCTTTGACGGCTATAGATTTCAGGAAAATCGATATCATCCGCCGGACTCATATCGAACGCCTCGATCACCATTGCGCGAACAACGTCCACCTCGGATTCGGTCTCTGCAAAATCAAAAGTTTTGGAATCAAGCAGAAGATCGGAAGTGAGAGTGTCGGTGAGAAAGTCCACGGGAATACATTATCGAAGAACGAAAGCTGTGCAAGCGAATCGACAAATAGAACCGCTTTCGTGTCCGTTATGTCCGCAGTTTTTTAATTGGAATTTTTCAGAGTGATATGATTTTTTATCCCTTCAATATAGGAACAAATTCGAGTGTCGATATCCCACATTTCGGATTGCGTTTCAATAAAATTTTGATCGATAAAATTCATCTTGTGTTTTGATCGTAGGTTATTGATTTTTTCAGCAATTTTAAAATGAACTTGTTTCATAAATTAAAAGTATTTTTTGGATCAAATTTTGTCAAACCCGATGAACTCTCAAGATTTTCCGTATTTGAGATTTGAAACTTTCAGATCGGGAGGAACCGAAGGAATAGGAAGAGAAGCAATTGCCGCGGAAATCGCTAACTTGTATGTGGCTCCTCCATCCATAGGAGTTACCGGCGATGCTTGGATCGCCGTATAGAGAGCTTGTAAGGAGGTAGTAATTTGATTCATCCAGATTTCTAAAGCGTTCGTATCTACTCCTGGAATGGAAGAATCTCCAACTTCTACTGCCCCCTTGACGTTGACTTTGCTTTGAAGTGCGTCTAACGTAACTTCTAAGACAGGGCCATTTTTCAAAGTTAGTTTTCCTTCAGTAAGTTTTCCGATGACGGATAGCAATTCGGAATGATTGATTTTAAATCCTTCTTGATCCACTTCAATTTCACAAAGTTCAGCTACTTTGGATTTGATTTTTGCGGTCTTCGTAAATCCGATTGCTACGGCTCTACTTACGTTGTTATCTCCGAAGAGAACGATGCAACGACTTCCGGGCGCTGGTTTGATAGGCCAAAACCACCGAACATCTTCCTTATTTGCACCATTGATTGTCGCAGTTAGAAGTCCCGGTTTCCCGGAGTCGCTTGGCTCTTCCTGGACACGGACAACGGTCGCCATCGTTGCCCAGTTGATCGTAAACTCGGAAAAGAAGAGGGAAACAAGGTCACTCGCAACGCTCATATTGCATCCTTGAATTTGACCACAGCCGGATATATGACTTGTCTAAAAGTCGCATTCTTTGCGGACCAAGTTTTAATAACCTTGTCCACAAAGATGTCTTTCGATCTCGCCTCGTCATCCGGATCTACGAACTTTATAATTTCCGAATGTTGAACAGAAGGCGCACCGAATGTTTCAAAGTCTCCTACAAGACCGGTTCCGGCAATTTCGTGATAGATTTCTTCCGCTCTTTTTTTGAGTTCGGAATAGGAAATCCCATCCAAATCAAAAACCAACTCTTCACCGCCGTGTTCTGTGAAAGTCGCTTCCTGCATTCTCCCGGTATCTATATTATAACTTCTTAATTTTACTGTGACTGGCCTACTTTCTCGCGTGGACAGATTGTCTTTGATTACGTTGTGACCTAACTGAAAGATTTTTTTCCTTGCAGGGGCTGATATTCTTGTCGGATTTTGAAGGATTAAAACCCCTCGACGAAAAAATGAATCAATCCCCTGTTTTGTCAAACGACGTAAAACAAACGATACTCGTCTACCAGCAGTCAGGTCATCGCCTACTAATTCGTTTGCAATTGCAGGATCAATCTTGTAAATTGCTTCTCCACGAATACATCGACTTACGAGAGAAGCGACGGTCATTCTGTTTATGTGGAAATTTACAGTTTTGAGTTGAAGATCATACATCGAATCCCTACAAACAATTTCAAGAGGCATTTTCGGAGATATGCTGACCACCTTGCCTTCAAATTCTAATGTTTCGGGATATCCTTCATACCAGGCCCACCATTGAACTAAATCACCTTTTCTGAATGCTTTGTTGTCGTACCCTTTCATCTTAGGGAGTCGGATTGTTAGTTGAGCGTGCGGTTCTTTGCGTCCGCTGATGATTTCGGCTTCTGAGATTTTGTAAAGAATTTTGCCACCGATCAAAAGGCGTTGTCGCATAATCAAAGCCATGTTTTTAACCTCGCTTTGGCGGTTTGAAACGCTCTTCGATCTACAAGCGCAGGAATCGGAATCCTAGTTCCGATCAGATAACGAAGGATCTTTCGTTCATTTTGGTTACGAATTCTTTCGCTAAAATGTTCTGTAAAGTAATACAGAAGACTCAAGGATTCATAGGAATCCGTTTCTGTTATCGTGTGTTCGATATCTGAAGAAAGAAGATCCATCCGAACTTTTAAAGGAATCCCTTCTTCCAATTTCTCAGGCCAATCAAAACCGATTGTCTGAATGAGGTGTGAATTTGAATCTTGAAGAAGCGGCCACAACGTCCAATCTCCCCAATAGAATGCCGCGATTCTTTGGAGTGTATCGTTTTCTCTAACAAAGTGGACGCGTTCATTCATGTAGATGGGGTCTCCAGATTGAACAGTGGGTCATCGCTGATCGCTTCGATTCGTACAGGAAGCTCATATCCGCGATCTTCATCCGGGAATTCAATTCGGGTAAGCAATACCCAAATAATCCCAAGTGCATTGATCTTAGGATGAATGATTGAAAGCGAATCCATTTCTCTCCATTTCGATTTAATATCGCGTAATTCGGAAATAGCTCCCATTTGCATTCCGGTATTGCTTACGAATTCGAATTCGATCGTTAAAAGCCAGTCATTGAAACTCACGACCTCTTTAATCGTACCTTCACGTCCAGGAACAGTGGTTTTGGTATAGTTTTTTTCCTGAGTGATTGTAACCTTCGTTCCTCGAGGACAGACGTAAGTGCCGATCTTCACTGGATCCAAATCGGATCCAGTGACCGCTAAAAACGTTCCACCTGGAATTGGATCTAAAATCATTACAATCCTCCTAATCCAATGCCGTACGGAGTCGCTGGATTTCCGCGCTCTGTCGCTTTCTTCATTTCGGTTTCGAATAGATTTCCGATAAACAGACCGGCTTCTTTGTATCCAGATGAGTTATTTTGAAACGTAACTTTGTCTACGAGACTCTTGATCGTAACTTGGATCGCATGGTTTCCGCCACCTCCTGGAAAACCTTTCAATGGACTATTTGCAAGACCGCTTACGTCATCAAATTTAGGAAGTTCTAATGCTTTTGAATATTGAGCTTGATTGCTTAAATCGAGCTTTGATCCTCCGGTTTGCGTAAGCATCTTATCAACGCTTCCCATACCCATAGAATCAAAGACTGATTTTGTAGCGGATGGATTTGTTTGTTCCGAGCTTGCAACCTTTATTGTGTCCTGAGTGGTGCCGATTGCTACTTGATCGCCTCCCATTCCAAAAAAACTTTTTACGGCAACCACGGCTTTGTCGATCCATCCAGTAATTGCGGCCCAATTCTCTTTAATTACGATCAAAGAAGCGATAACTGCTCCGATCGGTCCGGTTAAAAGTAGTAACGCTGAGACAAGGAATTTGTGTTCTTTCCACGCATTAGCCACTGTCGTTGTCCATTCGTCCCAATAGTAGACTGCGGCGGCCACAACCCCAACGGCGAGTAGAATTCCCGCAACGATCCATGTAATTGGATTTGCCCAGAGGGATACATTGAGTGCATTAGACGCCCATGTAAGTCCGGTTGTAACCGCAGTTTGAATTGTCTGCCAAGCGGCGAGGGCTTTCGTCCGGCTGGTCATGATACCGTACAAAAAAGTCAATGCTTGCCAGGAATAAACCGCAGCTCCAACGATTCCGATTAACGCGTATTCTGCGACCGCTAAAGCAATCGTAGCGGTTCTATTTGCAACTTTTGCCGCCCAGTTTTTAATTGTAGCAATAGTATCGAAAATCTTCGCCGCCGCCGCTGAATTTGTGACCGCCGTATACATTCCGATAACTCCAACGAGCGTAAGAAAGGCGCCACCTAAAAATAACGCAACGGATCCACCGATTACAAGATAGGAAATAAATTTCCTGAGTCCTGGGCTTTGGTCTAAGAATTTAGTCATACCGGAAAGCATATCAGCAAAACCTCTTGTGATCCCAAGAATAGGACCCGAAGAAACATCTTGACCAAGGCTTGTTTTTAAGCTCTTCCAAACTTCCGATGTACGATCCAATTGAGAGGATAGATTATCTTGATTGATTCCCGCCATTTTGTTTAAGGCATCCGCCGTTCCGCTCAAATTCGCATCTTTGATTTCAGAAATTGAGGTTCTCAAATCTCCGATTTTGGGAAGAAGGTTTTCTACTGCGGCTACGGCTTCTTCCGACCCGAGAGCCTTTTTGATCTCGTTCCGAGCATCGAGTTTTAAGACTTTGTTTCCGGTCGCCTGATCGATATTAAAGGCATTCGAATATTTTTTCGAAAGTTCTTCGAGAAGTTCCGGCATCGATTTGATCTGCCCTTGCGCGTTTTTCGCATCGAGTCCGAGTTTTTGAAATCCTTCTCCCGCTGTACTTAAAAGGGCGCGGTAACTGGTTCCGGCGACTCCGGGATTCATCGTATTTTGAAGCATTCCCAAAACGGCCATTTGTTCTTCCAGTTTAACTCCCATTCCTGCGGCGGTTGCGCCGAGACCCTGCATAGCGGCTTGCATCTTAGCGCCATCCGTTTTAAATTTTTGAACGGAAAGGGAAAGAGTATTTGCAAATCGTAATGCAAAAGCCGCATCCGATTCGTTGTACATTTTTTTAAACTGTGCGTGTGTTGTTCCAAACAAATCGGCAAGTCCAGCAAAATCCCCCTTAGTCGCAATGGCGGCTTTACCCAACGCACCTGCAACACTTGAAAGTTCCGCTGGATTCAGAGTTGATATGGCGGATTTGATATCATAGATTCCGGAAAGAAACGTTTCTTGAGCGATTCCCAAGTCACCGGTCATCCCGCGCACTTCTGCCGAGATTTTTGTAACTTCGTCTTTAGAAACGCCTAAAGACTCTATGTTTTTTTCCAGTTTACCTGCTTCCAGTCCTGCTTCTACAAGAGATTTGGATATGTACAATCCGGCAGACCCGAACTCTAACATTTGCTGTCCTGCTTTAGCCATTCCCATAGAACGATCAAAAAGCTTTGCGGACGCAGATGTATCGTCCATACTCTTTCGAACACTTTTCCAGCGTGTCTCGATTTCGCCGAGACGTCCGGATACGTAATCCTTGAGACTTAAAACAACACCGAGTTCGAATGTATCCATTTGTTACCTACTTGTAAAGCAGATAGACCGTGGACATACAAAGGTTAATAGTTAAAGGAGAGTATTTTAGGAATTTGTTTTTATTAAACGGAATGACGATTAATGCCGGGAGGATCCCCAGCAAAGGAAAAAAAGACCAAAAAAATAAAAATCCATAGATCACTCCGGCAAACGGAATTAAATCGCCCGCTGTCGGATTTTTTGGATCAAAACCTTTCCAATCTTTCGCCATTTCTATATTCCTATATCCTAAATTAAAAATTCTTTGTAAAGAAGATTATCCTTTACCGAATGCTTTCGCAATCCCTTTAGCAACTCCAACCGCGATCACATCCGTAAGTCTATCTTCTATCCAGTTTAGGTCTTTACTGCGTTTTCCGATTTCTTCCGCGTCAAACGGATCCGGAATCGGCGTCTCGGGCATATAGAGGCGCATCAAATTTTCAAGCCACGCTCCACCCGAAACGATCTCTGCTCCGCGATCCGCTAAAGCTTTTTTGCGACTGCTTCCCGGTTCAGCTTGGCAAGGTCGAAAATTTTACGAGCCATAGAAGAGGCAAGACCAGGAGCGCCTTTGTCAATCCAACCGCGAAAAGTATCTGCGGAAGGATAAAGCAAACAACGTGTCACGAAATCGATGTCGGATTCGATCGGATCCAATTTTTTAGAACGTTCGGAAACTTTCGACAGCATGTCTTTGGAAGGAACCCGGCAAAGGATCGAATACTCGTCTACACTGATCAGATGGAGACCGCCTTTGTTTTCCAGAAATTCTTTGATCGCCGCGATCTCTACTTCGTGACGATTTAGGAAATCCTCTTCGATTGGAACGTATTCTTTTGGTAGGCTGGCGATTGCCTGTTGATAGTCGCTATGTTGTTGAGAACCTTGTAATTCCATTTTCTTTTCTTCTCCTTTGGTGTATTAGGTATATGTAATGATCGGATAGCTTGTTACGGCGAGATCAAGATCTGTTTCCGAAGCATCCGAACCAACTTCGACTGGAAGTCCGAACTTTACGATCTTAACAGCGGGAACAGTCAAAAGAAGCGTTCCTCCTTCGACTTCACATCGTGCGGTTAGTGGAGCCGGTGGAAGTTTTAACAGATCTCCACCGAATGGGATCGCAAGTTGAATCATATACTTCAACTCGTCGAGTTCGATCGTTGCTTTGGCAGAACGTTTGTAAGACTTGATGGACCAAGATACAGGCTCTCCGCCTTTTCCGAGTTTGAAAGCGATATCCGATTCATAGTCTAAATTAAACTTTGAAAACTTGACGATTTCTCTACCGAACATGTTAAGAGTAAAGTTTTCGAAACTTATACTCTGTGGTAAAACGTCTCCTGGATTTGGCATTTGTTTCCTCCTTTACTTACGCCAACGCGAATTCGGTGGACCACTGGATCGCATCGATTCGGTTTTTAATGAACATCTTTAAGGTTGCGGGTAGAATCTTTCGTCCGTTCACCGTTTTGATCGGTTGAAATTTGATTTCATGCCCCGATAGTTCCGCTTCTCCGGCTCGTTCCATTTCGGAAGAAACCTTTGCATCAACCGTCGCTTTGAGAAGATCGAGTCCGCCGGATCCCGAATTGGTTTCCGTATCCGATTTCAAAAACGGAAGAGATTCGCGGTAAACGATCCGGTGCATTTTATTCGCTCGACGAAGTTCCGGGATGTACTGGAAGTCGGAGGTAGGACCGGCCATGAGGTTGTCACTTGCGATAAAGACACCTTGATAGTCGGGATAGATTTGGAGAATGGTAAGCCCCAAATCATCGAAAGCAGTCTGGTATCCTTTGTATCCTTCGTTCCAATACCGGATCCCGATAAAGGTTCTGG
Source organism: Leptospira alstonii serovar Sichuan str. 79601 (assembly GCF_000347175.1). GTDB lineage: Bacteria > Spirochaetota > Leptospiria > Leptospirales > Leptospiraceae > Leptospira > Leptospira alstonii. The sequence goes on along the minus strand of NZ_ANIK01000045.1, from coordinate 22,290 downwards.
ATTTATTTTTCGCAACCCAGGCGGCGCTTACGTTGACACGATGTGCGGCGAGTCTCGCACAGAGAAAAGTAGAAGCGTTTCTCCATTCTCCGATCGTTCCTGCAAGTTCGAGAGACGCGTTCCATCCGCCTTGAGATTCGATTCCTCCCGGAATGTAACGACCTTCCGCTCCGACGACACATACTCTTTCGTTTTCGAAGGAGTCCCACTCGTCTTGGATCCGAAGAAAATACGATTCGATCGATTCCGTATCGGTCTTTCTATCTGTCTCTAAAACTGCAAAGATCCTGAAAAGATTCTGAGTTCTCATCTCTTCCAAAAGAACCGCTACGGAAATAGCAAAAGAGCGACTAACGCCGCCAAGGTGGTGGAACCAATAGAAAGGAGTATTGCCTTGGTCTACGGTTTTCAATGCTTGGATAGCAAGAAGTCTACTTTGCTCAGAAGGACCGGGTCCTTTGATGTTAAAGCGAAACGTGTCTCCGACGTGGAACGTTTCCGCCGGTGTTGCGCCGTTTTGAAACGTTGTAGTAATTCCGGCGGAAAGTGCGATCACTCCGGATCCGGGAGTAACGATCGGAGGACCGAAGGTTTCTCCGCCGTTTTCACTTTTACGATACTCGGCAGCGCCAAGCGCTCCAACCTTGGAAACTCGAATAACAACGGACCGGTTTCCGGTTGGTGTTCCCGCAACAGTAGGAGCGGGAGCGGTACCGGTATTTCCAGTTCCGAGAATCACCGGATCCACCGATCCAACCTGATCGTTTGCTGGTCGAACACATAGAACCGGAACGGGGACTTCTCCCAAAGTTTCGTCAAATTCTTCGAAGTGTTGCTTCAAAGCATCGACTAACTCACCTTGTATGAAAACGTCTTTCCCTTGTTGGTAGGAAGAAATCAGGATCGGAATGTTTGGGTCGTATCCTTCCGCTCCTCCAATTTTCGCGTGGACTTTATCTTCATAAGGGAAACTGTTTCCGAGTCCACCGGAAACGTGTGTGGTTGAAACTGAACTTACGGCCATTTTTACTCTCCTTTTGCGCCTACAAAAACTTTGATTTTCATCCGAAGTCCGTTCGGATCCGGACAACGAACTTCGATTCCGGTCAAGTCTTGAATCCCGCAAAGTTTGAGTTCTTTCGCTCCGATCCAAAGACCGGATCCGTTGAATTCAAACTCGAAGGTTGCAGGATCACCTTCTTTCACTGCGAACGTGGAATTCGTTTCATCCCAAACACCTTCCAAGTGAATGAGATTAACATCGGTTAATTCCTCCATCGGAACACTTTTCGGGCCGGAAGATTGCGACAGTTTGATCGAGTAGTTCTCGAGAACCTCTCCGCAGTCGTATATCTTGTTCGTTGACACAATTTCTTTTTTCAAAATCGCGTTATCCGGAATCCGAACCTTGTTTATCGTAGTTACCGATTGGTATCTATCCATCTTACACTCCTTCTATGATTGGCTCTGCGGCCTCGAGTTCTACTCCGGAAAGAGTCTCTTCCTCTTCGATCGTATAAAGACCGTCATTGAAGATAACTTCCAGATAGAGTTTATAATTGCCTGATTCTTTTGCGGGATCGTCCACAACGTTCGATTTTCCGAGACGAACACGAATCGGAATCTGTTCTTCCGTTTTAAACCATTTTCTTTGGCTCACGTATAAAACACATTGATCGAGAATTCCACGATTTAAGATTGTGCTACCGACATCCGCTTCCGGATTGTTCATCCAAAAGTCGATCGTGTATTTGAAATCTTGTTTTGCCTGTCTTACCGCGTACTTAATAAAAGTTGAATTTCCGCGAACGATCTTTTCTAACCGAAGTTTTATTTTCTTTCCCAGAATGTTAGTCCGCTCCGAGAAGCGAATGATCGAACAAGGGATTTTTTCTTCGATCTGATCCAACGGAGGTTGGTATTCGAAGAATTTTTCCGGTGGAAATACAACCGTTTCTTCGATTTGAATGCTCGTTACCATCTCGCGGAGGAAGTCGATGTGAGATTTTCTCATTTTTTGAAAATCTCCTTCATCGCTTCTTTGAAATTCTCGATGATCTCTTTTTTTGAATCTTCGTATGCCGGTCCGACGTGAGGTCTTGCCGGAATTCCTTTTGCTTCGAATCCGCGCTCCATTGCACGAGCCTGTTTCGAGTTGGTTCCGATCGTGCGGGAATCTCCTTCCTTCATGATTTCAAACGAAGCTGAATATTCTCCGTCTTCGATGAGAGTCAAAGGTGACTTTCCTTTTTTCTGTTTTCTTTCTTTCGTCGCTTCGGAAAGTTCTGGCCAACTTGATTTGTATTTTTGGGAACGAATTCCTTTGATGATATTCGCCTGCACAACCGCCGCATTCTTGTCTTGTACGTTCGTCAATTTATTTTGCCCTTTGGCAATCGCACCTTGAAGCATCGGACCAAAAGAATCGGTTACAGAAAGAAAGCTCGACTTGCTCATACTTTATTTCCTCCGGCTTTTGGTTTTCGAACTTCGATACGGATTAAAGAAAATCCATCCAGTTCTTGAGCTGGATGAATCGTATCTATGAGCCATTCCCCGTCGGAATCTTTCTTCTCGATCCTGCAATCAGAAGAGAGAACATCCTCACCCAAAACCTCGGGACGGATTTGGCAAACAGCACGGTATTCTTGCCTTTCCCCGACTTCGTTATCGTTAGTCGCATCTTTCCAAATCCAAACGCATGAAAGACTTTTTCCTGGTTTGTATGTCGTCTTCTTAGATGAGTTCATTCCGGAAGGACCGGGAAGAGAGACGGGAGAAAGAATCTTGATACTTGTCTGAGATCCTTTCTTGAACGCCCGGCTTAACAAAGCCTTCGCACTCATACAACCCCCGGTGATTCGGAAGGCTGTTTTCCGAAAAGAAGAAAGTAGGCTTTGTTACGAAAGCCCTCTACGATTTCTCCGCGATCTTCCACACTCATCCGAGAACGTTTGGCTTTTGTTCCTTCGCCGCCTCCGGTCGAAAATTCTTCCAGATCAGTTCCATCGTTGAATCCGAATTCTTCAACGATCTCAGCTTTGATAAGAAGAATCTCTGCCATCAGAAGCCCTGCTGAATACGGACTTGCGTCTGGTATCGTAACTCCCCAATAAAACATTCTCACGCGTGCAAGCATCGCCGCAGACTCAAGATAATCCTCATACGGTGACGGGGAATCTCCGTCTCTTTCATCAGAAAGATCCAGGCTTTCTGCCTGGATTCTGAGTTGTTTTTTGAGGTCTGCGACTTTGTTTAACATACGTTGAAAGATCCGATTACGAAGTTCTTTTCGTTTTGTAGTGACAGCTTGCAGAGAAGAGTTTTGCGAATGCGAAATCGTAACTAATTACGCTTCCTTCAATCTGTTCACGGATAAAGCGCCCGCTTTCTACAAGTTGTCCGGCGGAATCCTCATACAATTCAAGCGTAACATCCTTGTTCCAAGCTATGATCGCATCTTCCTCCATATCTGGATGTATTCTCCAATTCACACCGAAGAAGTTAGAAACCTGTCCCGTTTTCATGTACCCTTCGAGAAGGTTCATCGACTGGAATTGTTTGAAATTTGTTTCATCCGTGAGCATCCTTTCCAAAAAGTTTCGGGAAGTGACAGCATGAGTGAACTCGATTGCTCTATCGGCAGGAAGAAGAAGACTGACTACGTCTTCATACTTCCATACGTTTACAGCGGTGGTTTTGGAGTCGGGAGCTTTCGTTCCTTCATTTCCATCACCACTTTTGATTATATTAAGAGCTTGTTTCGTAATCTGTTGGGTAAGATTCCAACCGAAAACTTGAAAGATATGTTGTACTTTCAAGATCTGCATTTTTTTCAATGCGCCGTAACTGAAATCAATCTCCAATCCGACAGGACTGGTTTCGATTGCCTTGTCAGTGGTTTTGATCTTTGCCACAGGAAACTTACTACCGCTGTCCTTAGATTTTTTCTTTGCAGAAAGATCCGAACCTTCGATATCTAACGCAGTAGACCTTACAGCACCTGTGTTGATTTTCGTTTTTATTGAATAAGTATCTTCCAGTTTCACCTGGAGTTGTCCCATATTCATTCCGATATATATGTTCTGGTTTACGAACTCAGGAAAGAGATACTTTGATTGGTTGGATGATGAGATAAAGTCATCCACAGAAAAGGATGCTTCCGCAATTGGCAGATTGTTTGCCATTAGTTGACGCTCGAACGCAGAAAGTCCTTTTCCAGTTGGAGTTTCTGGGTCGTATCCTGCGTTCGATTCCTCTCTTGCCATGAACTCGGTCATGGTCATACCTTCGCGTTTGGCGTCGGAATATGCTTCAGCTTGTAGGTCGAGACGAACAAGTCCGTTATCTAATTTTACGTGTGGCACTTTCTTTTCTCCTTAAATAATGCAGGCCATTTTTTTTGTTCCGGTATCGACAGAGATAACGAGAACGCGTGTTCCGCTAGAAGCGGATTTGATTTTTCCAGCCCCGTCTCCCTGGATGTTCAGGTAACCGGGAGTTGCGTCGGTTCCGGAATATTCGTATTCGAAAACTCCGAAGACCTTTAACCCGAGTGTTTTTTCCTTTTCATCCACAGACGCGATTTGTCCTGCCGGAGAGTCACCATCGGCACAAAGGGAAACTTCCATGTTTGCGGAAAACTTAGCTGGCTTTCCGATTGCGTCTTTGGTGAGATTTTGATGCTTTACGGTTATCGTCACAGGATCGATGATCCCACGAAAACCGACTTCGAATGCGTTATCTAAAGACATGTTCGTTTCTCCTTTACTTTTTACTCAGCTTGTAGCTGTCGGGATTTTTCTTTTGGGAAGATGTCGCTCCGCCTTGTGGTTCGCTCAGACTTCCTGATGCACGGGAAACTTTTTTCGAACCGCAATCTTCACATTTGAGCGGATGCGAATTTTCCAAAGAAGCACCGTATTGTTTAAAAAACGCCTTAGCCTGCTCGAGATTTGCACCTTGGATTAAACCTTCGATAACAGGGTCGGTGTTGTTTTTCGAGAAGGCGCGGAATGCAGTGATCGCCTTTTCTCTTTCGGTGTTAAGAATCTTCGTGGGTTCTTTCAAAAGGCTTTGAAGTTCGGCAACCTTGGACGCGAGATCGATTCCTTCTGGGAATGCTTCGCTTCCGAAGAGTTTGGCGAACTGATTTAAGTTGCTTTGCAAGACAGCGCTTTGACGCGCTTGTTCCTGCAATTTTGAAATGGTTTTCCCCGCTTCTTCCAGCACGGATTCCATTTTTTCCGACGGTAATTCCACGGATTCGCCCTCCCCAGAGGACAGACCGAATTTTTGGGAATCAACCCCCAGAAGTGACAAAATAGTACGTTTGATTTTCATCTTATCCTCCTGATTGTTTAAGTTTGTAAGATTGCTTTGAGGGAAATCGAACCCAGAAAATTTCCTTGCAGTATTATCAGCAGGAACGGCGACGAGACTTGTTTCGGGAACGGATAGGATTTTGATCGGAATGAGTCGAACGTATTGGCCATCGATAACCTCACCAAGACGTCCATAGAAATTATCCAACTGAGGATGAGACTTTTCGTAAGTGAAAGAGATACCAACAGAGTTCGCGTCTATCAATGCCGGTTTCGTTTTTAACCGCGCGATAACATCAGAGGCAAATTCTTTATAAATCCGAAAAACAGCATCTATACCAGGGATATCATTACGGTTTGTGAATATAGGATTTCGCGTAATTCCGATCGCGTTGCGAACGGTTCTTTGATGATCAGTGTAAATTTTAGTTGTAAAATGTTCTACAGCGACTTCTAAAATCGCAGGGTTTCTAAAATCACACCACCATCCTTCGATCAAAACTGCGGATAGCATGCGAAAGTTAAATTCTGCGAATTCCTCATTCTCTACAAGTGAGGTTGCATCTCCCGCATTTACTGAAGCACCGCTTTGAAAAAAATCGGCGTGGAGAGAACGGAATTCTCCCCGCGCAACGCCAGAGTTATGGAGAAGGAGTCCGGACTCTAACCTAAGATGTCCGTTCGAATCGAATTTTAAATTTGCTTTTGGCACATGGCAATAATAGCCTATGTGTTTTGAATAGAAAGAGGTTTAGTATAACGCAAGTCTTGAATGTCCGCTATGTCTTTACTTTTTACTTGCTCGTGAATTTACCCACTTCTCAACATCAGATATAAGCCAGCCTGAACTTCGCTCTCCAAAATCATATCTTGGAAAAGGAAAATCCCCTCGCTCGTCCCAGCGTATTATCGTCTTTTCGCTCTTTCCTAAGATTCTACCGAATTCTTTCGGAGAGTAAAATAACTTTCTGATATGAGACGAGAGTTTGATTCGGGGTGTTTTTGTAGTGAGCGCGTTCATAGATAAGCGTTTCCTAATATAAAAAAATATTCTTGTCAATCACAAAAAAGAGACTTAAGATACTTTAAGAGACTTGCAAGATGATAGCGGAACCAAAAATTAATTCGGACCAGATGAAAAGGCTTTGGGCGACTGCAAGAGAAGCGGGCTTGTCAAAAGTAAAAGTTTATGAAATTGTTTTGAATGAGACCGGGTCTGAATCGATTTCCGCGTTAAACACTTTGCAGGCTCATTCAGTAATCAACATTCTGAATGCAGAACGTCAAAGGGCTTTGAATCAAAAGCCAAAAGATCCGATTTTAGTCTTAAAGAAGAATCTTCAAAAGCGTTCTTACGAACAAAAACAACTGGCTAAACAAATCTGCGAAAAGATTAACAATCAAGGAATCTACAATATCGATTTAGATGTGTTTTCCAAACGGCAATACAAAAAGCCGTTTGATTTGCTTACTCGTAAACAAGCGGCTGGATTGATTCAGGGGTTAAAGGCAATTTTAGGGAGATAGGTTACTTTTTCTTTTTAAACTTATCACTAAAAAAACTGTCATTTGCCTTTTCATAACATTCCGCTTCCGACCTTAGATTACTTTTATCAGCATGTCGAATACATCCCTCTACACTTTCGATTTCAAGATACGGAATAACATCAAAATGCGGAGGAACTCTTTCACCACAGACCATAGCAAAATTTACATAATGGTAAAATAGCCCTTCGTCATCTGAAATTTTAAATGCTTCTGTAGGCTGATCGTTCCTAACCGCCAAAAACTTTCCATTTGCAGTACGGACCCATATCTTTCCAGAATCACTATTGAGTTTGAATTTATTCAAATCTTCTTTTTTTAGAGAGAGGATACCAAAGTCCGGACATTTCGAATCTAAAGGTTCGGGAAGTGTTAATGGATTATTCAGAATCGCATTACGAGTATCATAACAAATCGATGTCGAAAGTTGCTCGGCCTTTGATCTCCAGAACTCGCTTTTTAAAATCGATGACTTTTTAAATCTCTTTGATTCTCCTACGCATTTTTGAGCTTCCAACTCCACGACAAAAGGAATCGAATAATAAAATGGAGGTTTTGTCTCTTTCCCACAAATTGATTCGTATGTTTTCATAAAATTATGGAAGCCTTTTTCATCTGAAATTTTAATTGCGTCATAGGCATCAGTAGCTAATACTTCAATGTAATCTCCCCGAACAGTTTTTACGAGAATCTTTGAAGGATCGTTTTTTAGTTTTGCTTTTTTGATTTCTTCCAACGTAGGATAATTTCCAAATTCCTTACAAGGCGCATTCAATGCGTTAGGAGAATTCTGAGTTTGGATAGGGGCGGAATATAAGAATACAAAGAATATTAAAATTACCTGAATTAGAATTGATCTACTTTTTTCAAACACTTGCTTTCTCCAGGTAACATTTATCGAATATATGTTGCTTAATATTTTTTAGCTAATAATAATCGGCTAACATTCAATAAAAATGTTAGCCTTTTTCGATCTTACTTTGACATAGGCGAACATTATCAGGTAATGTTCACTTGTCTTTACTGAGGCCATCGAATCTGATCAGTCACAATTTTTGTGGTCACATTCAAATGGTAAATGTAGCCTCAATTGCAAGCCCCTTTGAATAAACTTTCACGTTCTTTATGCCTTCGTATCGATCCTCTTTCAGGTCAACATTTCTCATGAATGTTGACCTGAAAGATAGGTCCCAATGCCACATAACTCCCAAGAAATGCAATATTTTTTACAAAATTTGGATTTGATTTTGTCGGGGGATCTATCCATACTACACAGACGATAAGGAAAGAGAAATCATGTTGGATAGTCTGGATGAAACTGTTTTACTATTTAGAATTGAGGAACGGATGAACGAGTTCGTCCACGATCTTTCTTACAGTGATGAGACCTCTACACGAGTCTTAATTCAAGGATACTCAAATGATCTGAAAGAAATATTCATTTCTTTCTGTCAGTCATCACCTAATAACACTCGAACCATCTCTTGAATTTTCTTCCATTCTGAATCCGTAGTTTTTATGATCGTCTGGACAAATTTAAACATTCCATCACGCTCTCTCAATTTCCTTATAACGAAACGAATTTCATCTGTTTGCTTATCTGCCTCGTCCGGTGGAGGAAGAAACATAGAGCCGGTTCCCGTTAAAAACCAATTTATATTTACATGAAATTTAAAAGCAAGTTTAACAATCGTTTCTTGTGAGAAAGACTTTCCTCGCTTGAGAACATCGTTTATAAAAGCGGGCGAAACTCCTAGTTTTTCTGCAAATTCTTTTTGAGTTATCCCTAACGCCGCAATCAAAGCATATAAACGTTCCGAAATTCCATCCGTTTTTGGGTCACCATTCATAAGAAATGGTGACCTTTAAAAAAAATACGCCCATAGATAATTTTTTCTCTTGCAAATACGCCAATAGCGTAGTAATATGCTAATAGCTTATTAGATAGTATATCGGCCAGAGAGCAGGTCAACCAGGAACAAAATGGAATCGATAGCGCAGAAAAAAAAATACGGTCCCGCAAGCTCAGTTGAGACGGAAATCGGTAAGGATGCTTCTGGAATTCATAGAAGTTCAAAACATCTTTCCAGAACGATTCGAGAGAAAATCAAAACTGAGTTGCGATATCGATATGGAAGCGTTGCCGCTTGGGTGCGTAACAATGATTTGAATTATGGTTACGTCACCCAGGTTCTAAACGGCATTGCTCCCGGTTATACCTTACGCCCTCTTTTTGAAAAGGAAGGATTGATTGATACTGAGATTGAGGGTCAGGCAGATGCTCAATAAAAAACGAGGTCGTAAAATTCCTCTTCAGTTACAGTTGCTTGCTAAATCCGGCAAAACCGTATGTGCCATTGCTAAGAAAAGTGATTTAGACAGGTCATTGTTTTCTCACTGCATTCACGGACGCAAAACCTCTTCCCGCGTAAACGAAATCCTCCTCAACGAATGGGAGATTTCCGTAGCGGACGCCCGCGAAGCCTACCGCGAACATAAAGAAAGAGAAATATTAGGAAACCCTGTTACGTTTGAAGAGGCGTTCGAATGGATGGTTCGCAAGCGTTTCGAATACCGCACAACTCACAAAGGACTCGTAACGACCTGGGAAGAGTTCCGCAAATCTCAATACGATCTCGTATATCCAATCTATAAATCTGCATTCGCTCCGAGGATTGCCGCATGAAAACGATCAGTTTACCCGTATGGAAGAATCCGAAAATCTGCGCCTGTGGAAACGCGGCGGAATTGCAGGAACATTTCGGATACAGAACCAGAGTTTTGAACTACTACGTTGCGTGTGATGAATGTGAGAAAATTACGATATTCTATCGAACCGCAGTAGAGGCCGTGGACGCATGGAATCGTGACGAGCTGGACACGGAGGAATAGGAATGAGGCTTCGACTTGTGTATGAAATCGATGACAGTGGGAAGCGTAACGTTTTCGTTGAAACCAAAGATGGAAAATTAGACATACTCGCGTATGACTTTAAGTTTCTAACCGAACAAGGTGAGCAAATTCGAATGAATTCCTGGGGAACTCCAAAACAACGCAAAGAACTTCTGAGGAAGGCCAAACATGAAACCAATCGTTAAGGAAATGATCAAACGCAAAGGCGAAATTGTTAAGCGCAAACAATCGGAACTTGAATACGAACTACTTTGCGAACGTGCAAATTTTATAAACTTAATGTACGGAGGTCAAACCGTGAACGATAGAATCCTAAAAAAAGCGGAAGCCCTTTCTCTGAAATACGAAACTCAGAAAGACCAGATCGCCTTTCTTACCGGTTTTGTGGAGGGATTTAAACATCTCAAAGGGATCGATTCCGGAGAGGCGTATGAAAACGGACGGACGTATGGATTGAGAGAATTTCAAGGCGAGACCGATCGCCGAGAAGAACGGTTCTTTCGGGAAAGTTCTACGTCACCTGCCACTCCACATCTTAGGAGAGTAAAATGAAAACCGTCGAGCGAATCGCATTTCTCCGCCAAGCTATATACAAAAAATATTCCGCCGAAGTTTTGCGTGAACTCGGAAACGAATCGGATTCGACAGACAGATGGAAGCGACTTGCGGACAAAGCAATCAGTCGATCAGCGGTCTTTCAAACGTACATCGAGTGTCGAGATAACGTCGCGGATTTTGCTGAATGGCAAAACGAAGAACTTACGGAAGAACGAATTCAACAGGAAAGGCAATAAGTTGAAAACGTATCCGCTTAAATTCCGAAAAGCATTGATTCATTCCGGCCTGTCGGAAGTGGAATTTAAAGCCTATTGGAATCGGCTTCACGAAGTGCAAAAAGAAAAGCACACTTCAAAAGAACTCGCACTCTTAATTTCAATCGAAGCGAAAATGAGACCGGCGTATTTGAATTTGGATTCGGCGGAAGAATATAAGAAAAATGGAATGCTTACGAAAATTCATAAACAATTTCTGGAGATGCTCGCATGAAAAGCTACGTGTATTTACAGCCAGCCTTGCTTCACTATAAAAGGAAAACGTTATGGGATCGAATTTGCGATCTGTTTCTTGTGGAGAAAGACGATGAATAAACCCATCTCATTCCTATCCGCGGGAGTGTTAATCGCACGGCACTCGATTTTAACTTCGCTCCTTACCATGGGATTTACAAACAAAACGCAAATGCTCAAGGCTTCCATCGAATCGGATGCACATAAGCTGGCATTTCTCGAAAGACGAGGATTACTTCCTGATTACGAGGAATACCTAAACGAACTTAAAATAGAATCGAAAATTTTGGAGGAGAACGATGTCCAAGAAAAGTAAAAAGGACACAAAGCCCGTTAAACAAAAAACCACAAAGACTACGGCTTCGAATGTAAAAAAGCCGACGTCCGTAGCGGAAGTTTGGCCGGAAGAAGAAAGTTCGGTGGCAGTCTCGAAATCGATGGAAATGGCACTTCCCGAATCGACCGCACCCGTTCCATTGGTCACACCGGAACAGAGAAGGACAAGACTCAACTACCTGATGAGTCAGATTGGCGCCGGGACGGAGATGATCCGAGTCGGACAGGAAACGGTTCTTATGGCTCTTGCCGAAGTGAACCGGGAACAACTCTTTCTGGAAGTCCCCGGATGCACAGGAATGGAGCAATTCGTAAACGACAACACTGTCTTTGAGTGGTGGAAAATCGAAAGAGCGCTCCCCGCGGTCGACAAGCTCTTCTCTTCCGAAATCAATCGGAAATCTTTGAACGGAAAAAGCGATAAGGCTCTGCTTAGAATCATCGAAGGGTTACGGGAAGAGAACGCTCTTTTTGAAGACGGAGAGGTTCGATTTCCAGATGGAAGAGCTATGAGTCTTTCCGATTACGAAAAGAGCTTCGCTTCGAAAAATCAAAAAGAATTCTCTAAGATTCTCGCGGACAATGCCAAACGAATCGGTGAATTGGAAAACCAAGTTACGAACACGAGAAACGAAGCCGCAAGCTACAAATCCTCGATGGACGAACTTAGTAAAATCGTGGATGATCAGACAAAAGACACCGGGATTTCTCCAGAAGTAAGAAGAGCGTTTCGTGAAAGACAAGAACTTTCAGGAATTCTAATGGAATCCCTGAACTCGATTCAATCACAAGCGGATGTTTTACTCGCCGCACACGATTCGGATTTTTCTAAACTCGATCATAGTTTAGAAAATGGTAAAGTGGTTTCTATCTTCCTAACTTCGCTTTCCGGGATTTACAAATCGCTCCATGATAAATGGTCCGACTGCTTACCGATTCCGATGTCTGAGGATCTTGGATGAAAATCCTCGACTTAGGTATGGTGATCCCCCTCTACCGCGAATGGAATTACGCTAAAACGGTAGTAAAAAATTCGCGGATACGAGGGGAAATCGTTCAAAAAGCGATTCGGATTCTGGGACTTTCGAAGCCGCGAGTATATGCCGCTTTCAAACGATTGGAAGAAGGAGAATCGATTGTTTCGGTTTCGAAAGTGGAAAGAAAGAAAACCGGATCCAGGCTTGGAAGTTTAGAAAAAGAACTTCGAGATAAAGAGGGTTTCATTCTTTCCGAACTCATGTATGCCGGGGAAGTTCTTCACGAACAGAAAAAGAAAACCGGTACCGAAAATAGCGCGAAGACCGTGGGTTATGCGCTCAATCGGAAATACGGAAAGTCGATGGAGTTCGTTATCGAACAAGGGGAGAAACTCGGTATGATTCGTCCCGGAGTTTGGGACCGATTCAAACTTGGACGGTGGTTGAACGATAAGGGTCTTGCACGGAAACAAGTAAAAAGCCCCCTGGCTTCTATAACGTGGTCAGAGCCTTACGCGAATCGTGCCTGGATGATCGACGCCTCTCCGCTCAATGCGGTGTATTTGCATCCTTCCAAAAAATACCTTGCGGTTCGTCCGGATTTAGAGATGGGAATCACACGGATCTATGAAGGATCGGAAGACTCCCAATTAAGAAAGATTATAATCTGTGTCGCGGTGGAAGTCTATTCGAAAGCATTCTATGTGTATGCGTATGCACCGAGTGCAATCGGAGGGGACTCGACTCATGGAGGTGAGAATTCAACTGACTGGGCAGACTTTTATACAAGATTAGTACTCCCTAAAGAAGACGATTATATTCCCTTACAAGGACTTCAGGAAACACTATATACCGATGGTCATTCCGCTTTCAAAACATTGGATCCATTCTTTCACCGTCTCGGTGTAAAACGGATTCCACACTTTCCAGGTCACTCTAAAGCAAAAGGTCCGGTGGAATCTCGGATCTCAGCTATCAAACGAAGCTGTGAAGTTCGAATCGTTAAGGGAATGATTTCGAATCTGGATGAGTTGAATGAACTCCTTTATCGTTACCAGATTCACCGAAACGATAAGATAGGAAGTTATGCGAAATGGCTCGCATCCGTTCAGAAACATCCGATACGCGCGGTTACGAAACAAAACTTGAAAGACGCGATGGTTTCTGAACTTATCCGAGACGTAGACGCGTATGGTTGTGTTTCGATCGAAGCCCGAATGTATCTTCTTCGTTACTCTCCGGAAGAAGTCGCAATCGATCGTTGCGGTGAAAAAGTCTCGATCTACAAACGATACGACGGCTCCTACGTTGCAACCACAAGCGACGGAAGACACCTCCTTCTGGATGATCAAGGTCCAATTGAGCGAACTTCTGGATCTTTCGAAAACCTCGGTGGACGAAAAGGGTTTCGTGAAACCGAACGGATGAAGAATAGAAAAAAAGCCCTGAAAGGCGCCAAGTCTGTGGAAAAATCCCTCGTTCTTTCCGATGTTCTTCCGGACTTACCAGAAACTCCATACGGAAAGTTGAATATTCCAAAACTGGATATGAAGACGCATACTCCCGCTCCTCCGACAGAATTTTCTACGGTCGACGATGCGTATGATTGGCTTCTTGAAGAACTCGAATTCAGTGAAGAAATTCCGGACGAAGAAATAGACAAAATCGTTCTCTACAATCTGAAATCCTGCAAACGAAAGGTCGGATCGATTCCTGCACAAGAGGTTCTCGATCTCGTTGAGATGATCCGCGAATACTTCATAAGTAAGGAGTTAGGAAATTGAACGCACTTTTAACCAAACGACCGGATTTCGTAAACACTCGGAATACGGACAAGATCACAAAATTAGCCTATCACGCTGTGAAAAACAATTCCTGGCTTGCTGTTACAGGAGAAGTCGGCATGGGGAAGACGTATCTGTATAATAGCCTCCTTGATTTTTTCTCCAACCAACCACAGAAATACATCCTCGTTCATGTAGGTCCAGCATGGGAAAGTGCGTTAGGTGGACTTTCGATTCCATTCGTAATAAAACACATGATCCGAACGATTCGTCCGGGAGAACACGTTCCTGGAAATCTAAACGAAAAATATTTCAAACTACGAGAGCTTTTGATCTGGGCGAGAAGCATCGGAAGAAAGGTTGTTTTGATCGTTGATGAAGCACAGGCGCTTCGTATCGGGGGACTTCGTGATCTTAAAAAAGTTTGGGAAATCTCTCACGATAAGGAAGATCACCTTTTTTCGATCTTGATGTTTATGAAACCGGAGACTCGGATTTCGAGTATTCTTTCAAGTCCAGAGATTGGATACCGAACAATCCATGCACCCATGAATCAACTCAGCCATGCTGAACTGATACAAATTGCAGAAGAAGGTTTTAAGATTAAGTTCGAACGCGGGAAAGCGGGAGAGAAAACGAAAGAGCTTCTCATTCGCGGGTGTAGGTTTAGAACTCCTTTAGCAGTTCGTAATGCTCTTCTTGGAATTGCATTTACCTATCCGGAAGTTTTATCCGATTTAACCATCCGAGAAAACCACGTTCGAAACTTTCTCTCCGACGGTTATCTTCGGATCATGGATCGCCTAAAGATTTCTGTAAAACAGCTTAGATCAGGAATCAAAGAGCGCTACAAAAAAGATTTGGATAAAACGACAATCGAAAACGCGCTCAGCGGAGAAGGCGACGTTTCTCCAGAGATAGAAGCAATCGTAAAAAACGAACTTGTAAATCGTATTCGGAATAGAACTCACAAATACGATGATACGATTTTCACAGAAACACATGATGATTTTTGAATAAAGGAGGAAAACAATCATGGTAGCAAAAAAGAAAACGAAGAAGACGCCCGTAAAGAAGGCAAAGAAGAAAGCGACTCCGAAAAAGGTCGCACGAAAAAGTCGAATCCCGAAGGCGGATACTGTAAAATCTTCCTCTACAGGTGTGGCGGTTGATGTATCTCCGAAACCGGAAGGAGATGCTACGAATGGCAAAAACTAAAAAAAACGAAGAGAAGCGTCCGCTTGTCGATCTTCCGAACAACGCTTACAAAAACAAATCCGAACTGGAAGCCGGAATGGAATACATGGGCGAACAAATGCTCGAAAAGGAACGACTTGTAAACGAAGCGAATCAGAAAATTTCTCAGATACGCTCGGAATTGGAAGAAACCATCTATCCGATTCAAGCGAAAATCGATCACGTTACGAGCGGGATTGCATACTTCGTACAAAAGAATCGGGAAGAATTATTCCCGGATCCGAATCTGAAAACCTGCAAACTCATTTCGGGAACGTTGAATTTTCGAAAGACCCCTGCTTCGGTAAGAACGAAAGCCTCTGTAAAACTCTTCGAGAAGATCCTTGCAGAGAACGGTCTTCTACAGTTATACAACGACTGGATTGCAAGGCTTTCTAAGGTGTTTATTCGTGCCAAGTTGGAGTTGAACAAAGACTCAATCATCGCAGATCCGTTGGCGGCTCATCAGAAAATCGGAGTCGAGTTGAACGAAGAAAAGGAACGTTTGTATATCAAGCCTTCCAGACTCGAAGACGAGATCTCTGCTGATCCAGACATAGAGGCCGCGTGAAAAGGAAAGACATAGGGGACAGAGCTTTAGATTTCTGTTTGGAAGCAATCGACGAAAAGGAATACGGTTCCCCCTGTGTCTTATTCTAAAGCGGCAGAACGTAGGGCGTATAATCTTTGTGTAATCTCCGGATACAATCCGGAACAGATTGCCGCCGCCCTAAAACCTGATTATCCCAAAATCACTGCGAACACGATTCGCAACTGGCTTTCCAAAATTGATGAAACAACTGGAACAACGGCTTTACAAGATCGTGAAAAAGCTCTCTTAAACGCAAGAAACGAAGCATTAAAAGACGCGGAAATCAGTCTTACTACGCTACGCGTGAATACGGTTCGCACATTCAAAGCTCTCAAAAATCAAATTTTCGATAAGGAAGGAAATTTAACGATTGAGTTCAAGTCTGGTGAAGGCGCGTTAAATACCTTTCGCGGATTGATGAATGATATCGAAAGGATGCTTGAAAAAGAAAAGGAACGAGTAGAACCAGTTGAAGTTGCTCGCGGTGTTCACCGAGCAATCAAAGGCACCCCTGAGTTACATGCATTTCTTAAACTGAATCCAATCGTATTTTCTCAATACATCGCAAATATCAAACGAGAAGTTTCGATGATGAAGGACATCGATATTGCATTCTTACCGGAGTTAACCGATGGCGAAGACTAAAACAAAAAACGCTCAGGAAGAATTCTTTCAAGAACTCGATAATCTTATAGGAAAGCCATCTACCGAACGTGACGGTACGATGGAAGAATTCCTGACTCAAAACGTTTTTGTAAAAGGCGACGATGACCTTATCCCTTACAGTTTTGACGGTTACTCATTTTGGAGAGATATTTGTAGGGAATCTCAGAATCATCCTTATGTAGTTTTTCTTAAAGCGGCGCAAATCGGTTATTCTGTTTGGGCGTTATCAAGACTCGTTTGGAAAATCTTTAGATCCAGTTACAAAGCTGGAATCTACTTTCCAGACGATACTTCAATGAAAGATTTTGTTCAAGATCGGGTAGAGCCATTCCTCAATCAATGCCCTATCTTAAAGCCTTTTCTAAATGATTCTAACGTAGACAATACGAGAACTAAAAAAATCGACAAAGCGACTCTCGTGATGCGCGGTACGTGGACAAAGCGCGGAACGAAAACTGTCGACTTGGATATCGTGATGTTAGATGAAGTCGACGAACACGACGAGGAAAATATCGAATTCGTTGGGGATCGACTTTTGGCTTCAAAATTGAATTGGATGATGCTCGGTTCTCAACCGTCGCTTCCGAATATCGGGATCCATGCAGAATTTCTCCGTTCCGATCAAAGATTTCGTCTTCTAAAATGTCCTTCCTGCGGTCATTGGACAAATTTAGTAGAACGTTGGTTAAAGGATCCGATCAGTATATTCGGTTTCGATGATAAAGAGGCGCTAAGAAATCCGAGTGCATCGAATGTGTTTTACGCATGTGAGAAGTGCGGTCGAAAACTTGACAATCAAAAAGGAGCATACGTTGCGAAGATAAATTCAGATCGTCGCGGATACCAATGCTCTCAACTCTTTACACCGAGAAACCCGTTTTTCATCTATAGCAAGCTTCTTGGTGCAGTTACAAGCGCAAAACGTAAAAACCTTACAATCTCTATAATCGGCTGGCCTTCCAGTTCCGAAGAAGAACAGCCTTTACAAATCGATGAAATACAAAAATGGGAAGGAGACCAAGGACTCAAAGATCATTCCCCTTACTTTACTTATCATGGTGCGGACCAAGGAGACACAGTTCATGGAGTTTTCGGTGAACCGACATTGGATGGAAGAATCCGAATCATCGGACTTTACAAAGCAAGTGTCTTAGACGAAGGACGTTACGCGGAACAGATAACTCGATTTAGCGTATTAAATGGAAATATTGATGCTTTGCCGAATCGTAACTGGTCTTTACGCATGGCGCTTCGTTTTCCGGAAAATTTAAAGATTCAGTACTTCACGAAAAAATATCGGGAGAATTCTGAGGTTGTTCCTGGAGCGGATGAGGTCGGCGTCATAAACGTAAACCGAGACGACTCTCTTCAAGATACTGTCGACGCAATCAAAGCCGGACTCTTTATATTTCCGAATCCACTTTTACTTTCCGAGTCGGACCTCAAAGCATACGAAGAATTCAAATTTCATCTTACGATGCTCGTCCGAGAGAAAGGTGAAGATGAAAATGGAAAGTCTTTATGGTCGTTCAAAAAGAAAGTTCCTAACCATTATGGCATGGCTCTCAATTCATTAAGAATTGCTTATGAAACTTCGGGAACGGGATCTGGTGGATCCGGATATGGAGGTTTTGCATAATGAACTTTTTTGAAAGATGGGCAAATTATTTTTTTGGAACGTCTACAGCAATGGAGTTTGCCGCAAATTCCAAGAACCTGAAAGATTTTCGGCAAGAAACCGAACTTTTTGTTCAGGATGTGAATCCATCATTTCCTTTGGAGTCTATCCCTTTAATCAAAAAACTCGTGATCGCTTTTCCCGACCTTTCCCAAGCAGTTAAAAGATCGCTTACTCTCGGAAATTCTGGAATCGAATGGAAGATCGATGCTGACGAAAACGGTAAAAAGAAGATTCAAGCTGACATCGACACTTTCTTTAAAAAGCATCCTGGAATCACGAATCACCTTCTGAGACAAGTTTTAACAACAGGAGCTTTATCCGCTGAGATTGTGCCGTCCTTAAATCTTGACTCAGTGGCTGAAATTCGTTTGATCCCTGTTGAAAAAGTCATATTCAAAAAAGAAATAGATGCGGATAACATCGTTCGTTTTGTTCCGTATGAAAAAGGAAAATTCGGTTATAGTCGGCTTAACGAAGAACAATATATTTATGAAGCGATTGAGCGAGAAGAAGATTCACCGTACGCGATTCCTCCATTTCTTTCCGCCATTCGATGGATCAATTCTCAATTCAAAACTCAAGAGAATATCGATAAAACCTTAAACAAGTGGGGACTTTTGGGGTTTATCATAGCAAAATTCAAAAGACCTCGTCTTCTACCAGGAACGGATGCAAAAATGTATGAAAACCAACAAAAGGAATTCTTACAGGGCGCAAAAGCCTCGTTCGAAAAGAATTCTCAATCCGGTTTTCTTGCAACGTACGACGATACAACTGTCGATCACCATACATTAACGGATGCATCCAAGACCGGTGGCTTTGAAGCGATTTCTCGTTACATTGAGGAGCAGATTTCTTCGGGAGCCGATATCGATTTAGCGCTCCTTGGAAGATCTTATTCAGTGACTGAAACGTATATAAAAGTCGCAGGGAAATTTTTTCTACTAAAACTTGGGAACTATGCGTATCCAGTTATTCAACTTCTGATCAGAGCAATTATACTGGATCAGTTACTTAAAGGAAATCGCTTTCAATCGATTGATGCAAGTCGTAAGAAATCAATCTCTTTAGATCCTCTTTCTGATGCACAGGCTAAGTTGGCCGAAAAGCAGGTTGAGAACGCAGATTTTCAACTCGTTCTTGCTATGGTAAAATCGGGCGCAATCAGCCCCGACGATGGTGCTAAACTCTTAGGGCGAGACAAGTGGTTTGATTCAGATAAATTAGAAACGCAAACCGACGCTGGATTTACTTTCTCAGAAAACACAGACTTAGGGAGTAAAAAAAAAGTCCTGATGAGTAAGCAGTTCGGACAAACCTCAAATGTTTGCGGTGACCTTGACACTCTTGTAGAGCTTGGTGCTTGGACAAAAAAAGAGAAAGAAGTCTATGCTTCCATCGAGGAAGCATTCGTCTCTCATTTCTTTTCTTCATACGAGGACCGCGTTAAAGAAGCGTTGAATCAAATTTCCAAAAAAGGAATTAATAAGACCGATGCGGTCAATACGATTTGGGACGTCTTAGAGAAAGAACTTGGAAGCAAATTCCCGGAAGAAACTGCGAAAGCATGGAAGGAAACAATTTCGAAAGCCTGGGATGCAGGCCAGGATATAAATAATCCGAATTCAAAAACGAATCCTCCGAGGATGCAAGCAAATAAAGACATATTAGGATTCTTTGATAAAGGATATAAGTTTGATATCGGCAAACAATTCAATCGAAAAGATGACGTAAACAAAATAGAAAATGCAATTCGGGAAGCTGTGGAAACTGGATCCACGAATGAAATCATCCGTAAACTTCAAGACGAACTCTTGGGTCCGGCTCCGAAAGACAAACCCGGAAAGAAAAAAGAAGGACATGTTCCTCCGATCGATCCTGACGCGAAACTTAGAATCAAGCTGAATGACATCGTTCGTGGGCAAATTCTTAGATCCAGAAATTTTTCCCGTACAGAAAGATTCGAACAAATCGGGATCGAACGATTAGAAATCGTTGCGGTGATGGATAACCATACTTCCTACATCTGCAAACTCATGAACGGTAAGACGATTGAAGTTAGAACTTGCGTGGAATACGTGCGTGAATTTTTGGCGGATGATCCGACCAGGGAATATTTCTGGAAAGATCGACGAAATCCAACGGAAGCACAAATCAGAAAATTGGATATTGCCTCTAAGTCGGGTGATGAAATTACCGCGCACTTGCGGAACAAAATGCCTCCGTATCATACCGGCGGCTGTAGGACGACAGTTGTAGCTAGTTTCAAATCAGAAACAAAGAAGGCTTCATGATTCCTGAAACAGCAACTCTCAATATTCAAGATCGGGCAAAACTTTATAGCGAGTCCTTTCCGAATTACGCGCCGCTTCACGTTTTCAAAGGAAGGCTATACGGAGAGTGGGAACTTGGGCAAAACTATAAAAACACTTCCGACTACCACGGAGCCTATCCGGAACAATATTTAAAACGACTCTTACCGATGTTTCCGGATAAAATCAAGGTTCTTCATTTATTTAGCGGAAAAACACCACCCGGTTCGTATCTTCGTATGGATAAAAATCCAGATTTGAATCCTGAAATCGTCGGTGATGCCGAACTTCTTTCCTCGTATGTCCGTGCGATTATAGGTCACTCGTTTGATTTGATTTTGGCGGATCCGCCTTATACCAAAGAGGATGCTGAACATTACGGTTTCATAATGGTCAATCGCGGAAAAGTTCTTATGGAAGCCTGGAAGAGTTTAATTTCCGGCGGGCATTTGGTTTGGTTGGATCAGGTAGTTCCTCAATATTCCGGAGAAAAGTGGTTTCTTGAGGGAAAAATCTATCTTTCGATTTCAACGAACCATAGAGTCAGAGTAATTTGTATATTTAGGAAAGTTTAATATGAGTAATTTTGAAATTTTCGAATTGGTAGCGGAATACACGATAGCTGGCACTCTTGCGGTCTGGGCGGTTTTAGGAATTTTTGCTTTAATCATCGCGTCTTTCATTTGGAAATCCCGGTTTAGCCTATTCACCACAGGCTTTGTCCAAGTCTTCTTGGTTGCGGTGAATACTTATCTCATAAGCAAAGAGAAATATTTGGCAGTCTTTTTTGTGGGAGGACTGATCTCATTTGTATGGACTTGGAACGTCCAAAAGATCGCATTCGGAACCTTGAGAGATCGAATAACTTACGCCTCTGGTGCGGGTTTCGGATCTTTGATAGGCTTACTCTTAACCGCATTCATTCTAAAAACATTCAGTCTATAAGGAGTTTGATATGAAAGAATTGATCATTCAAGAAATACTTGGAGAAAGAGAAAAGCAAGATCAGAAGTGGGGAGAACAAAATCACAAGCCTATGGAATGGGTCGCAATTCTCGGAGAAGAAGTCGGAGAGGTAAACAAAGCGGCTCTCGAAGCGTATTTTAGATATAAGGGCAAAGAGGATTATTCTGAATATCGAAAAGAACTTGTTCAGGTTGCCGCTGTTGCGTTGGCGATGATTGAATGTTTCGATCGGAATAACGAATCGTAAGGAAAATCTCGGAATCATCAAGATAGAGAATTAGAAAACAATAATGAAAGGTTTTTATCGACTTAACAGACTTATTGGACTTCTCCAAAGGTTTTGGATTTTGTCAAAAAGAGCTACACTTTTGTGGCCCTTCGGAGAATTTCGTGGGAAGAAACTACTTCATAAATGACGGTGAGAAGAGGTTGCAGATGAGTTTCGAGCAAATTTCGTCATTGCAAAATCATAACATAACCAATGAATAATATTCCTAATGAACGCAAACGAAAACTTAGAAAAACATTACTCTCTCCTTTTAGGAATCTCATCACCTTGGTCGGTTGAAACCGTAGAATTAAATATCGCAGCAAAGAAAGTAGATATCGAAGTCTCATACGATGAGCGGGAAGCTGTAGAGTGTCCGGATTGTGGTAAAAAATGTCCTCGGAAAGATCATACAGAAAAAAGAACCTGGCGCCATTTGGATACGATGCAATTCCAGACATTGATTCATGCTCGAATCCCACGCGCTCAATGTGAAGCTCACGGCGTAAGAAACGTAAAGTTGCCTTGGAGCGAACCGTATTCCCGGTTTACGTTGTTGTTTGTAAAATTCGCAATCGATGTAATCAAAGCCTGCGGGAATGTATCGGACGCGGCAGCGCTTT
>NZ_ANIK01000044.1 GCF_000347175.1 Leptospira alstonii serovar Sichuan str. 79601 | reverse complement strand
TATAAAGGTAATGCGGAAAAGTTTTTCAAACGTTGGTATTTTTGGGCTACTCATTCTAAACTTAAACCTATTATTAAAGTCGCTAAGATGCTTTATAAAAACATTAAATACATCCTTACCTACTTCGCTCATCGAATCACAAACGCTGGTTCGGAAAGTATTAATTCAAGTATTCAGAAAATTAAATCGAATGCAAGAGGCTTCAGAAATTTCGATTTCTTCCGCGTCGCTATTCTCTTTCATTTAGGCGGTTTGGACGTTTACCCATGATTTTTCCTGAAGGGCCATTTCCGTATAGGCATTCATTGGCTATTGTTTCCCAAAAATCTGAATTAGCAAAATTGTCTTTTCGAGTAGAATCAAAGTATTCCCTAAATTCTTCAGAAAATCTTGTTTTGTTTTGTTGAAGTAAGCGCTCAGTAGGCATGAGCGGTGGAAGATCTCCAGTAAACCCTTCCTGGGAAAAGATTTCTTGAAGTATTCGCCTATCTCGATGTTGTGGAAATGATAACATCCACGAGTAACCTACATTCTTTCGATAATTGTTTTTTGGAGGCAGGAAAAATATAAATCCTTTGCTAGACTTGTTTACCCAAATTTGAGTCTTTTCCCATAGATCATTTAAACGACTGAATTCACTGACAATGCCTAAGATATTTCTCATATTTGCATGAAAATGATTGTCTGGCTCCGGGTATCCATATGAGGCAGCACACGTAAGCCATAATAGTCCAAAGAATGGAGGGGGAGCTTTGCTATCTGTATCCCATTCTTTTTCCGCTAATGAGCAAGCAAATGAGCAGAAGGATTTTTTTTGTCCACTGGACATTTCGAATGTAATGGATTGAATAAAAGTGTTCGCGACTAAATTTTCTTCTGAACTTGCATCAACTAATGAGGCAAGAAAATACATAGACGAGGGGATTCTTAATATCTGTTTTGTTGGTCTTTCAGAGTCTGATATTGCAAAAATTGCATTGCATAGTGTATCATTCCAATCGTAATAAGAATAACTTTGCCAGTTCATTTATTAAAACGTCAAAATATAGAAAATTACCAACTATGAAAAGAATCTTTTAGAGTAAATAGCAATTAACGTATTTTTTATTATCCAAGTATGTCAAATTGGGTTTTGTTTTGATTTTTCTCTTGATATCTTTCAAGCGACATAAAGAATAATTAAACCGGTATGAAGACGAGAGTGGCTGTGGTCGATCTATTTTGTGGAATAGGAGGATTAGCTTTAGGGTTGAAGAATTCTGGGCTCGACATTGTTGCCGGTATAGATTCGGACGAATCGTGCCGCTATGCGTTCGAACAAAATATTAAGAGTTTATTCTTAAATAGAGATTTATCTTTGGCTTCTTCTGAGGAAGTAAAAAATTTATTTCCTTCCGACTCAACGGCAGTGTTAGTTGGATGTGCTCCTTGCCAACCTTTTTCCAAGCATTCGAACAAAATCGCCGATAGAAAATCCGATGAAAGATGGAATTTACTAAAGAGCTTTAAGGAACTCGTTAAAGAAATACAACCAACTATTGTTTCAATGGAGAATGTCCCAGAGTTGGTCAAAGCGGAGATATTTGAAGAATTTGTAAATGCGCTGGAAGAGAACAGTTATTTTGTTTCTTGGGATATTCTTTGTTCAGCACATTACGGAGTTCCCCAAATGAGAAAGCGTTTAGTTTTAATTGCTTCGAAGCTAGGAAAGATTCCCCTACCTGTCTCAACTTACAAAGAGCATCAATTTCGGACGGTTCGTGACGCGATAGGGGGGCGTTCTCTGAAAAATAAATGGAAAAATGATGCACTTCACGTTCCTGGAAAACTTTCTAATATAAATCTAAAGAGGATACAAGTTTCAACTCCTGGTGGAAGTTGGAAGGATTGGCCCGCTTATTTGAAGTTGCCATGTCACCAACGCGCATCGGGGAAATCTTATTCTGCAGTATATGGTCGTTTGGAATGGGATCTACCAGCGCCGACCATAACAACCCAGTTTCATACTTATGGAACGGGAAGGTTTGGTCATCCTGAGGAAGATCGAGCTTTAACTCTACGGGAAGGTGCATTACTGCAAACTTTTCCAAAGACATTTAAGTTTCTTCCGACTGGTCAGAAGCCTATGGTCGGTACGCTGGGGCGGCACATTGGAAATGCTGTTCCGGTAAAGTTAGCATATGCAATTGGTAAAACTATTCTGAAGCATTTAACTGATTATGATAAAATTTAGTATATTGAACTTCCCGAAAAAACGAACATGGTTATGCAGAATTTTTCTTTCGTAACTCGACCGGACTCAGATAGCCTAAAGCCGAGTTGTCTTCTCTGTAGTGTTATAGTATTCACCTAATAGTTAGGTAAAAATCAGTGGTCCCGATACTTCTGAAAGAGAAAATGATATTTACTACCAATTTTGATGTATATATCCCATATGGTGGACCATCAGCAAATCCTTAGTCTGTCCAAAACCAGATAGTATGTTTTGTCCGAAATCAGATAATGAATTCGCCCTCTATCATTTCAATCACAGCCAAGTAAATTATAAAAAAACAGAAGAATGAACTTTCCCGGTAAAAACGATAACGTCTAAAATGTTTCACACATGGCTATTTCTCTTTTTGGATGAGCTATGAATAAAACAACACTTTAAATTATGCAGCCTGTACTTGCAAAAAATTTAGTTATAGCGTTTTTCTTTTCGGAAAATGCATGAATTTTTACAAAAATATTTGACAAAGAATTCACCAAGAGTCTAATAATAGTATGAGTCTTAATGTCCTAAAGCTCCATTTAAAACCTGGAAAAGTTTATAGGCGCAGTGACTTACTTCCTTATTCAAATAGTATAGATCGAGAATTAAAACAACTTGTTAAAGAAGGGTTTTTAAGAAAGCTTAACACTGGACTCTATTCACGACCTAAACCAAGTAAGTTCGGAGAAGTCCCTACTGAATTACCTCTTTTAGTTGAAAAATATCTTAAAACTAAAGACTTTCTTGTGGTCGACCATAATTCTTTGAATGGAATAGGTTTAGGATTAACACAGTTATATAACGAATTTACTGTCTATAACCAAAAAAGGCACGGCAGAGTTGAGCTTGGGGGTATGAAGTTCAATTTCAAACGCAGATCCGGTTATCCGTCTTCCCCAAGCTCGGAATTTCTTCTCGTTGAGTTTATGAACGAACGTAAGACTCTTGCAGAGCATTCGGAAAATTTACCAAAATATCTTCAAAACAAACTCCAATCCCTCAATAAGGCGAAATTAAAAAAATACGCTGAGAGTTTTGGAAAAGTTGCAGTTAAAAAAGAACTCGAACAATTATTATCAAATACGTGATTAAACCCTTTATCCATGAAGATAAGAATTGGAAAGAGCTAATTCAAATAGTATCTGATTCCAAGAAAATTTTACCTACATTAATTGAAAAAGACTACTGGATTATGCATACCCTTTGGTCTTTATCTAACTCCGCTCTAAGCTACTTTATGAAAGGGGGAACTTCACTTTCAAAAGCATATCGAGTTATTGATCGTTTTTCCGAAGATATTGATTTATTAATAGAAGATGAATCTTTACAATCTCAAACGGCAAGAAAAGATACTTCGCCAAGAAATGTAGAAAAAAGAAGACAATTCTTTGACGGACTTACAACTAGAATTCAAGTTCCTGGGGCAGTAAATATTGAACGTCGCAAAGACTTTGATAGTGATCATCTGATTAATGCCGGAATTGTTATATTATACAATTCTTCCAACCAAATCGAAGGCGTTAAGTCAGGAATACTTCTTGAAATAGGTTTTGATAAAATAGAACCTTGGGAAGAAAAAAATATTTCATCGTGGATCATTGACCATTTAGAAAAAAATGAACAATTAAATGATTTTTTCGATAACCGAGCCGTAAACGTAAGATGCTATCGTCCAGAATATACTTTTGTTGAAAAACTGCAAGCAATCTCTACTAAATATCGTCAATTAGCAGAGGGATTAGATATTTCGAACTTTGCACGACATTATTATGATGTGCATAAACTCCTTGAACTACCGAATATTCAAAAATTTATTGGTTCAGAAAAATACATTGAGCATAAAAATAATCGTTTTAAATCTAAGGACGAAAAAGATTTAACCAAGAATGAAGCTTTCCTCTTAAGCGATCCGTATATGTATAAGCAAATTGAGGATCGATACGAAAATACTAAAGCCCTCTATTATGGGAAAATACCATTATTACAAGAAATCATTGCAGGTTTAAAACCATATCTATCAAAAATGTAATGTTTCTATCTTTTTTCATCTTAAGCAGATAATTTTAAAAATCTTTTACTGTTAAAAAACTCTTCGGTCTCCTATCTATTTCGTAAGTTTAATAAATGTTCGATTTCCATAATTGAATGTTTTGTGTAAATATTTCAAATCAACGAGGCAATCTGTTCCTATCAAAATAGTCGAACTCATTATCCGCTTTCGGACAGATTAAAAAACCAAATGAGTTTACAACCCTGTAGAAAAACAGGTTATCCTCCAGCTAAATCTTTACCAATTCCTCTCCAATCTCTTCCGATTCTTCTCAAAACAACGAGCCCAAAGGTCCGTTTCAAATCTGTGTAACTTAGCCCTATTATTTCTAAAACACAAATCCCAACTTGAAAACTCCCTTTCTGGATTCGTGAAATCAGTTCTTAACATTCTCAAATAGTTTCTGCGAGCAGCGACAGTCCAGTTCTTTGGAAAAGTTTGTAGAAACGAAGGATCCAAATCCCGAGCATAACAATTCAATCGGTTTGTTTCCAAATGAACCATTCTAAGCTGAACAGAACTGATCGGATCATAAAGCTCATCCTTTCTAACAAATTGATTCAGGGACTCTGAGATAAACTCAACTCTTCCATCACCTGTTAGAATTCTCGTCACTTTGTTAATCAGACTCGCTGAATCCATTGCTCTAAATTTCCAATGAGGATCTTTCTCAATCTTAATATACTTAAATTGAGTTATGAATGTAAGGAGACTCTTACAAGAGCTTTCGGCTGCTTTACCCCAAGAAACCCAAACATCGGGTTTTCTTTTTTCCCGAAGGAAATATTCATATTTAATATTAAGATTCTGAGATAAGGTCTGAGATAACCATCTTGGGAAAATTCTACTTTCTTCTTCCGTTTGGTCGTTCGAGAATGTATCCATATTTCTCTCCCTTGAATTTGAGAATGTCAGCAGCCATGTGGACAATCTCCTCTTCCGTAAAGTATCGTTTCAGTTTCGCTAAGGGAGAAATCACAAGACAGATATTCTTGAACTCATGTTCTCCACCTTTACGCAGAGGAAGAATGTGTTCATTGAGTGCATCCACTGGATAAACATCCCTTCCGGTAAGAAAACACTTCCCTTTTTGGGATTTTAGAATCTTGTAAAAATCCTCTGCTCGAAACCTGTATTTCAGAATACGACTCTTTTTCTTCATTTGAGTCTCTCCACCAATCCATTGCTTTGCTTCTCCTTGAAATTCGTATATAGCAGATACGGAAATTCTTGAGCCTTCTTCTTAATTCCAAAATCAATAGACCGGTTATACGAGGCTTGGTTGATCCTTCGTTTCTCGATCAATTTTAACTTGAGCCATTTTCTAAGAATCAACATGGCAGAAATTTTGTGAATATTGAGTAAGTTGCAAACTTCGGAAACAGAATAGTAGGATCCATTTTCTTTCCCGTCAGCAATCAAATTCCAGATCTTAGAAGCAGTTTTCTGATGCTTCAATTCCTTCCTTCTCTGAATAGGAGTTCTGCTTTGATCCGACCAAAAAGTATTGTGAGCTTTCATTTCCTTTAAGAGAAGTGAGTTCACATCCTTTAAGGAAGCTGGAGAATTGAGTAAAGAAAATCCTCATTGAAAAACGACATTGTCTTTTGAACTCTCAGTTTCCGGAAAATATTCAAATTCCTGGACTAAAGAATTGAGCCAATTTTTGGAACCCAAATCGTTCTTTCTCAGCGCATATCCCTTCCTTCCGATCCCAACTGCTGGACCTAACGGCCCTCGGGGATCGGAACCAAAGGATGATCTACCCATCTCCCTCTCACCACCAACATCATCAACTTCCCCAGCAAGCACACTTTCATTCTCACAAATCACATCCAAACCAAACACATGAGCATTCTTTAAAAAACTAAACTCATTCAGATAACGAGTTGAATTCTCAGGACGGATGTAACAGTAAGAAGCAAAAGCAGATTTGAGTTTCCGACAAGAACTATCGGAGATAAAATGCGAACCAAGTATCATTTTAAAAACGTTTGTATTTGTTTACTCAGTCAACGGAGATCGGCTTTATATAAAAAAAGGTGTTATCAGCAATCTTGTGCAAATGACTTTCTTTAAAACGAAACCAATCCTAACTCAAGCTTAATCCCTCCCGAATCTTTGCGGGAAGAATTACGACTTCCGGAAAACATTTCTCGAACAATCCATTCGAATCGGATATTTGCGATTTTTGTTTTTTCATAAAAAATATCCGATCTAATTCAAGAGATTACAAGTTCAATTCTCGGATACGCTTCTAAGTTTCATTTAAACAAACGTGAATTCGAACGGTTGAAAGTTTGGGCGAATCCGGCCTTAACGGCCGGACCGCGCTTTCTGCTTTGATCAACAAATTGACGGATCGCTTGAAAAACTAAATTTTTTTGTCGTTCCAATTTGTTGATCTCCCTTCAATCGCTTTCGCATTGGCATTCACTTTAAACAAGAGTCACTTTTCCGTGTTTGTAATCCACGATCACGTTTTGGCCGTCGGAAAACTTTCCATCCAAGATGTAGCGGCTGAGCGCGTTACCTACCTCTCTTTGGATCAAACGTTTGAGAGGTCTTGCTCCATACTCCGCGTCAAAACCGGCTCTGGAAACATAGTCCTTCAGTTCGTTCGTGAACCGAACGTTCAAACCGTTCTCTCCCGCTTTTTGTTTCAATCCTTCCAACTGAATCTCCGCAATCTTATGAATTACGGAATCCGTAATCGAATGGAATAGAATCACTTCGTCGATTCGATTTAAGAACTCAGGCTTGAAGTGTTTTTTCAAACGTTGTTCGACCAATCGCTCTTTCTCTTCGGAACTGTATTCGGAAGAACCCAAAACGTCCGATCCGATATTGGAAGTAAGAATAATCACCGTGTTCTTAAAATCCACGTTACGCCCCTTTCCATCGGTCAATCTACCCTCGTCCAAAATCTGAAGAAAGATATTGAATACGTCCGGATTCGCCTTTTCGACTTCGTCGAAGAGAATCAAAGAATACGGTCTTCTCCTTACGGCTTCGGTGAGTTGTCCTCCTTCGTCGTATCCGACGTAACCGGGGGGAGCGCCGATCAGTCGCGCTACGGAGTGTGCCTCCATATATTCGCTCATATCGATCCGATGCATCGCGTTCACATCGTCAAACAGGAATTCGGCGAGAGCCTTTGCGGTTTCCGTCTTCCCAACTCCCGTCGGTCCGAGGAATAGGAAGGTTCCAATCGGACGTTTCGGATCCGCGATTCCGGCCCTTGATCTTTGTATCGCTTCTGATACGAGTCTGAGTGCGTGATCCTGTCCGATGACCTTTGTCTTCAAAACGTCCTCCATCAGGAGAAGTTTTGCTCTTTCTCCTTGAAGCATTTTGGAGACTGGAATTCCGGTCCAACGAGAGACGATATTTGCAATGTCTTCTTCGGAGACTTCCTCTTTCAAAAGTCGAGACGCGCCTTCCTGTTTTTTTAACTCTTCATTTGCGACTTCAAATTCCTTCTGAAGATCGACTAACTTTCCGTATCGGATTTCCGCGACTCGGTTGATTTCCCCTCTTCTTTCCGCGTCCGCTTCCAAGTTCTTGTATTTTTCAATCTCTTCCTTGATTTGTTTCAAGCGCCCGATTTTGGATTTTTCCAAATCCCATCTCGCTTTTAAGGTTTGAAAATTTTGTTCTTGTTCCGAAAGATCTTTCTCGAGAATTTTCAATCTTTCTTTCGAAGCGGGATCTTGTTCCTTTTTCAAAGCCTCCCTTTCGATCTTTAAGGATTGAATCCTTTTGCTCGCACGATCCAATTCTTCCGGCATGGAATCGATCTCGATTCTCATCTTAGAAGACGCCTCGTCGATCAAATCCACGGCCTTATCGGGAAGAAAACGATCCGCGATGTATCGATTGGAAAGTGTGGCCGCCGCGATCAAAGCGCCATCAAGTATTCTAATTCCGTGATGGAGTTCGTAACGTCCTTTAAGTCCCCGCAAAATCGTAACCGTTTCTTCCACGGAAGGTTCCTTTACGTAAACGGGTTGAAATCTTCTTTCCAAGGCTGCGTCTTTTTCTATGTATTTCTGGTATTCTTTGAGAGTGGTGGCGCCGATACAACGGAGTTCCCCTCTGGCAAGCATCGGTTTGAGCATATTAGAAGCGTCTAATGCACCTTCCGTCGCTCCGGCGCCGACTAACGTATGAATCTCGTCTATAAACAGAATGACTTCTCCGTCCGAGGCCTTGACCTCGTCTAAAAGCGCCTTCAACCTGTCTTCGAATTCTCCCCTGTATTTGGCGCCCGCGATCATGGAACCGAGATCCAAGGTATAAATGGTTTTATTTTTGATTCCTTCCGGAACCTCTCCTTGAACGATCTTATTCGCAAGCCCCTCCACGATCGCGGTTTTACCCACACCGGGTTCACCGATGAGAACCGGATTGTTTTTAGTTCTTCTGGAAAGGACTTGAATCGTTCTTCGAATTTCTTCGTCCCTTCCGATAACCGGATCGAGTTTTCCTTGTTTAGCGAGTTCGTTTAGATTTTTTGCATATTTTGCGAGTGCGTCCGTTTTGCCTTCCGGTGAATCGTCCATGATCGTTTTTCCCTTTCTATTTTCCAAAGTGATCTTGAGTAGTTTAGAATATTCTAATCCTAATTTTAAAAATTCTTCCTTCAGAGGTCCCGCTCCGTTTTTCATGAGCCCCAGAAGAACATGGTCCGTGGATAAATATTCGTCCTTGAGTTCTTTGCGAATTTCTTCCGCGGCTTTTAAGAGTGAAACCGCCGAGCGTGAAAATCCTACTTCGGTAGAAGCTGTTCCTCCGATTTTTGGAAGCCGTCTCAGCGCATCCTCGGTCCTGCCGAGAAAAAATTGCGGATTCAGATTGAGTTTTGAAATCAAAAGCGGAACGAGTCCGTCTGTCTGCGCCAAAACTTCCCTGAGAATATGTTCCTCGCCGATTTCCGGATTTCCCGATTTTTCCGCAGAAACCTGCGCATTTTGTAAGGCTTCGTTCAATTTTCCGGTAAGTTTATCTAGTTTCATTTTCCGATTCTCCAAAGGGAGTATTTACTTTCTCAATTTAGACCCTTCAATCTTGAAAATTTCTCATTTTTTCTGCCATATTGACACTACCTAATACCCTGACATCTGACTCCTATCCACTGATTCCTAATATGCTGATCCCTAACATTTATGTCCCATTTTTTACGAAATCCGTCGCTTTTCCTTTGACAGAGAGGGGTTTGGGCAGTGTTTTGCAAGAAAACATCATGAATCAGGAAACCCCTAAGGAAAGCTGGAAATCCAGAACCGGACTCATCCTCACCGTGGCGAGCGGGGCCATCGGACTCGGAAATTTCATCCGATTCCCAGGACAAGCCGTCGCAAACGGCGGAGGCGCCTTTATGGTTCCCTACATCATCAGCTTCATTCTGGTCGGAATTCCGGTCTGTATCACGGAATGGATCATGGGAAGAATGGGAGGTCGCACCGGTCATAGCGCTCCTTTTTTATTCAAGAGTTTCTTATCCGGATTTCCCCTCAGAATCGTCGGAGCCATCGGAATTACGATCCCGATTCTCATATACGTATATTACGTTTTCATTGAAGCCTGGTGCCTCGCCTACTCTTTTGAATTTTTGACCGGACAAATTCGGTTCAATGCGAGCGGACAAGTACCGGAGTCCCAAATCATTCAGGCGGCGGGCAATTATTATTTGGATCTGACCGGGGCCAGACAAAACGGGGACGCGGTTTCCGGTAAAATCTTTTACGCTACGATCGCTTGTTTCGCTCTCAACTTCGCTTTAGTCTACCGCGGAATTTCCAAGGGAATCGAAACCTTCGCTAAAATCGCGGTTCCTTTGATGTTGGTCTCTTCGGCGGTCATTCTCGTTCGGGTCCTTACGTTAGACGACATCGAGTTAGGTCTCGGGAAGATGTGGAATCCGGATTGGTCCGCACTTTTAAAGTCGGAGGTTTGGATCGCCGCGGCGGGTCAGATCTTTTTTACTTTGTCGGCGGGTTTCGGGATCGCACTCGTCTTTTCGAGTTATCTCAAACGGGATAACGACGTAGTTCTCTCTTCTCTTTCCGCCGCTTCCTTAAACGAATTCGTGGAAGTTGCGATCGGAGGAATGGTTACGATCCCTGTCGCCTTTTTATTCTTAGGCCCTTCGATCAACGACTTCGGTATGTTCGGAATGGGATTTATCGCGCTTCCGTCCGTTTTTTCTTTGATGCCGGGCGGACAATGGTTCGGTGCCATTTGGTTCTTCGTTCTTTTTCTCGCGGCGATCACTTCTTCGGTTACGATGTTACAACCGGGAATTATCTTTTTGGAAGAATCCTTCGGACTCAGAAGACGAACTTCCTGTTCGATCTTATTTTTATTCACCGCGAGTCTTTGTTTTCCGATTCTTTACTTCAATCAAAACTTTCAAGCTCTCGAACTCGCGGACTTTTGGATCGGTACGATTTTGATCTTTATTCTCGCGAGCATTCAAATTTTCATCTTCGGTTGGAAGGTCGGAGCTAAAAAAGGTCTTGAAGAAGGAAACGAAGGTTCCCATCTCGAACTTCCTAAATTCTTTTGGTTCGTGATTCAGTACGTCACTCCTGCGTTTTTGCTCGTTGTATTTATCGCCTTCCTCATCCAAAATCTTCCCGGTCATTTTGAAAGAATGAGCGTTGACACGATGGTCTCCCAAGCGATCGCAAAGGGAATTTCCGTAGAAACGGCTCGTATGAAAGCGCTGATTTCCAGATCCGTTTTTTTCGGAATCCTGCTCGTTTTCAGTTTGATTGTGCTTCTCGTACACTATGCTTTGGAGTACAAGGAAAAGAGAGTACATTCGAAATGATGTTCTTAGCGCAAGAAAGTCTGAATGGGCAGGGAATTTCGATCATGATCCTTTCCCTGTTTTTAGTGGCCGGTCTTTCCGTATTTTGCATTTTCAAACTTTTTAAAACTCGAAACCATTGAACCGTACTTTAGAATACTTTGATAAACTTTCTTCGATCTGGGACGACTTCGAACCCAGAAAAGGACAGATCCAACTTTCTCAAAAAATAGAAGATTCCCTCTTTAACGGAACTCATTTGATCGCCGAAGCCGGAACCGGAGTCGGTAAGTCGCTTGCGTATTTGATTCCCGCGGCCCTCGCCTCGATCGAAAGAGAAGAACCCGTCGTCATTTCCACAGAAACAAAATCCCTACAACAACAGCTTCTCTTAAAAGACATTCCGATGGTTTCCAAAATTTTAGGAACGGATCTAAAAGCGGAAGTCGCAATGGGAGCGTCCAATTACGTTTGCAAACGAAAGATGAATCACGTGTTGCGAGACGGAACCTTCGGCCCGGAAATGATTCCACATCTGGATTCTTTCAACCGATGGATTAAAACCACCGAGTCCGGAAGAAAGCAGGAATTTACAGGAACGGCTTCGTATGATTTTTGGAGCCGAGTTACGAGAGAAGCGGATAACTGCCTCGGAAGAAATTGTCCCAACTTCTCTCATTCTTATTATTTTTTAGAAAGGGAGAAGTGGAAACGTTGTAACATTTTGATCGTCAATCATCACCTTTTGGCGGCGCATATCGCGAGCGATTTCAACATTCTTCCCGAATTCAGTCGCGTGATTTTGGACGAGGCGCATAACTTTCCGGATATCATCGGTTCTTCCTTTCGTCAGGAAATTCGTTCTCAGGAAATTCAAAAACTTCTGCAACAAATTTGGCTCCCGAATAAAAACACGGGGATTGCGGTTTCGATCGGTTCGAGCGCCCTGAAAGAACTCGCGGCAAAGGCTGGAGAGGCTCTGACCGTTTTTTTCAACGCGCTTTCCGGAGAAGTCCCTTTGAATTTTTACAGTCCTCAAAGGATCAAAAGACCTCTGAAGTTGGATCGGGGTGCGTTTGCCGCGATACTCGCCGAGATCGCCGAAATTCTCCAGAAACACCTTTCCAAACTGTCCAAGGACAGCGAGGACGTCGCCGAAAAGGAATCCGCTCTCGTCTTAGAGATGTTAGCCGGTAGGACGAACGAAATCGCGACGGGTCTCGAAACCTTTCGCCAAGTGGACGATCCGAGTCTCGTATATTGGATAGAACCTCCCGATCAAAATTCGAAGGAAATATATTACAAAATTTGCATGGAACCGTTGAGTCCGGACGAGATCATCCGAGACTTGTTCGTTTCCAGAATGCAATCGGTCGTTTTCACTTCCGCAACTCTTTCCACTTCCGGAAGCGATTTTAAATACTTTCAAAAAAAAATCGGCAATCTCCCGACTTCCAATTTTACCGTTCTTTCTCCCTTTCCGTATCAGAAAAACGCGCTTCTGTACGTTCCGAGAGAAATCCGGGATCCGGTAGGAGATCCGGACGGTTATCACGCCGATCTTGCGAAACAAATTCTCTGGCTGATCGAACTGACTCGCGGAAACACATTCGTACTTTTTACTTCTTTTAAGTCTTTGAAACTGGTTTACGAGGCGATTCGTCCCCACACGGATCTTCCCCTTTTCTCTCAATCCGATCTTGGACCGGACGGAGCCAAACAGATGTATCTCGAAACTCCCGACAGCGTTCTTTTCGGAGTTTCCACGTTTTGGCAGGGAATCGATATTCGAGGAGACAAACTCAAATCGGTGATTATCGCAAAACTTCCGTTTCAGGTTCCGAACGATCCGGTTTTGGAAACCAAGAGCGAAAAGTTAAAAGAGTCCGGCGGAAATCCGTTCGCCGAGTTACAACTTCCGTACGCTTGTACGGTTCTCAAACAAGGATTCGGTCGTTTGATTCGCTCCGGAACCGACACGGGGATCGTTTCCATTTTGGACCCGAGAATGTTCACAAAAACGTACGGAAAGGATCTTTTGCGTTCCCTTCCTCCCGCCAAACTGATTCAGAATCGGGAAGATTTGAGAAGAGAATTCGTCAATCTGCCGAAATAAATAGAAGACGCATTTCTATTTTTTGAGAACGCAGATGAATTTTACATTTCGATTTTTTTTAATTCTCCTCTTTTGGATTCCGGTTCAAAATTCATTCTCTTTTGAGAGTAAAGATTTTACGGACACGGTGATCGACTGGAAGAAAGGAGAGGTTCAGAAAATTCTTTCCTTCAAACTTCCGAAACTGACCTACTCCGTGGAGGATCGGGATTGGGGTGCGGAAAACACCGCAAAAAATCTGACCGAAGCGAGAAAGAAAGCTTCCTCAAAAGCGGAAGAAGAATTGAGGAAATTTCTTTTTCGAAAGATAGATACCCTCAAATTGGATTCCGAATTTACTCTGCGTGAAAAGATCAAAGAAGACTCGATGTTTCGAGAGATCTTCAATCAGATCTACGAAATCGAGCCGATTTTTTCCAACGTCGACTTTATCGAAAATCAGGCGGTCGCCAAGGGTCTCGTTCAATTCAAAGGGAAACGGGGAATTTTGAATTACGTTTTCCTTTCCTTCGAGTCTGAAAATTTTCCGGAATATCCGGCTCCGACGTTAACGGCCGAATTCACTTCCCTGATCGTGGACGCGAGGCATCTGAAGTTGGATACGGCCCTCTTCCCCGAAATTCTTTCGGAAGAAGGAAACAGTCTTTATTCTCCTCATTTCGTTTCCAAGGAGAATGTGGTGAAAAGCGGTTACGTGAGTTATATGAAAACGCCGGAAGAAGCGTTTCGTTCTCGGATAGCCGGAACCAAACCGTATTTCGTTACCGCGTTAAGCGTCACAGGTCATTATCCGGTGAACCCTGTGATTGCGGGTGAAGACGCGAGAAAACTCCTTGCCTCTCCGAAAACCAAAACGGCCTTGAAAAATTGCAGAGTGATCATTCTGAAAGATAAATGAGCATTCTAAAAATCTAATATTTTGTAAGAGAACCGGACTTGCCTTTAGTTAACGTGAGTTCGAGATAACAAATGCGAAAGCGATTGTATGTTGCGATCCATAGAGAGCAACTCTTTAGTTTCCATTCGTCCCGATTTTCTTACGCCGAACTCAAGTTAGTTGCGACTTATTCGATTTTAGGGTTTAGGACTTTACATCACTCTAACTCTCGAACCCAACTCAGAATCTTTGAAAGTAACGAAAAAACCAAAGGAGCTTCATACTGAGTCCATTCCACCGGAATTTCTTCCGCAGAATACGAATGCATCCCGTTGCACTCCAGCTTCGCTCGAATCTCTTCAAGAATCGGTCGTTTTTTTTCGGAAAGTTGATAACGAAAATATCTACCACAATCTCCCATTCCTCTGTGTTTGATAAAAGCTATAAACTCTTTTGTCTCCGGCTTATAAAACCGAACGATATGTTGGCTCTCAAAACCGGTCATACGAACCCCATCCGAAACCGCTTCAAAATTATAAGCGGTAAAAGTAAGTACTTTCGTTTTTGCCGGAATCGTTCTTTCATCATAGAGGAAATACACAAAACTATGATTGTAGACGGATACGTCACACACCAGCTCGCCCAAAAATTCTCCTTCGGAAAGCCGAAAGAATCGAATCGGTGAATCACTGCTATACTCCGCTAACCGATGAAAATCGATCAAACCGTCCTCGCCTAACGAGAGATTGTATTCGCAATCTTTCGGAAGTTGTCTTCGCAAAGAATTCAACGCATCCGCGCAAATTTCTTCCGGGTGTTTTTCTTTGTCTTCCGGAGAACGAGCATAATAATCGCAGTCTCCGGGCCAAACGATGGATGATCTCGTAAATCCGGAGTGGAAGGAATTTCTTTCCTGTTGTTTGAAAAGAATCTTGTTTCCTCCGATAAAGTAAAACGCAAAGGAGAGAGATATTACGCAGAAAAGCGCGATCAAAGAGAAAAGAAAACGTTTGAATCGCAATAGATAGGAAATCATTTTTCTAAATTGTACCTCTTAAATAAAATATCTCCGGCGCCATATTTCTGTAAAAAAACGGAATCTTCCAATATCCGCCTTTTTAAGATTCGATTCTAAGGTAGAAAGAATCGCTTAAGACCCCATAACCAACGCCACAAATCAAGTGAAACAAAAAAGATTCAATACGGCAATTTTGCAAGCGTTTCAAGCGGCTAAGAGTTAGGTTTTAGCGCTTAGGACTTTACAACCTGTTATCGCAATTTCTGTGAAAATTTCGAAGAGAACGAGGCTTTTTACTTGAAAAAAGTATGTTTTTCTAATATTAGAAAAGTCTCCCGATCTTCCTACCAATTTCGCGACCTGAAACGCGACCCGTAGAGAGCGAAATAGAGTTTAACCTTTCGCGACCCAAAATTAGGGAAACTCAACACAACGCTTCCTAAGCGGCGCGTTGTGGGGCGTAAGTTTCACAGAAGATTTGTCGTAATTCCGACAGATTTATTTTCAGATCCAGTACTTGTGATCGTTAGATTAACCGTGAGCGGCAACGAGCTCGCTGAAAACCTCTTCCGCCTTCTTGAAGTTTTCCGAAAAAAGATACGCAAATCCCAAGTCGATCAATTCCTGCATTGAAAGGGATTTTCGCTTTGCTTCCATTTTGGGAATACTCGCGATCTTTTCGGAGAATTCTTTTTTCTTTTCGTCGAAGGTGGGAAGTTCCTCGTAACCGGGAATTTTTTCGAGAACCGATTTCGCCTCGTCGAACTTTCCCATATAAACGAGAGCAAGTCCCAATGCACCCATAACGTCTCTTTCTTCCGAAAGACGTTTCGCATTCTCCGCAAAAACCTGAACCGCTTCTTTGTAGTTTCTAAGATGATAATTGGAAAAAAATTCCGCCTTACAAAAGAAATCGTCGGAAAAACGGGACTTGTAAACGGAGATCAAATCCAAAACCGTTTTGAAATCCACCGCGTCCTCGCTTACGAGAATTCCGGTTCTAAGCGAGGAACACGCGATCGGAACGGAAACGGATTTAAAATACGAGTGAAACTTTTTTGCGGACTCGCGGGATTTTCCCGCTTCTTTCAAAAGATATGCTTCCAAAAGCGGAGTTAAAACGGAGGAACCTTTGAGAAAAAAATTGATTTCGTGATCGGAGCCGGATTCAAACCCCGCAATTCCGCTCAGATGATTTAAAAAAACGTGATTCGGATTCTTTTTTGCGATCGCGATTACTTCTTCGTAAGAACCCGTTTCGAATAATTCCCAAGCGGTTTCTTCGATGGAAGACGGATTGGATACTGCTAAATTCTGACCCATACGATACCTCTCTCTTACTTATCGGATGGGTCTTGGGAAAATTCTCGAAAAAAATCAGGGATATAATCTTTCCATCATCCTCGGAAACGGAATACATTCCCGGACATGCTGGAGCCCGCAAATCCAAGCGATCATCCTTTCCGAACCGAGCCCGAAACCCGAATGCGGAACCGATCCGTATTTTCTCAAATCCAAATACCAATCATAGGATTCCACGGGGAGCTTTTCTTCTTCGAGTCTTTGAACGATGTTCTCGTAGTTCTCTTCCCTCTCCGATCCTCCGATGATTTCCCCCACTCCGTCCGGCGCGATTAAATCCGCGTTCAAAACGGTCTTAGAATCCTCCGGATTCACCTTCATATAAAACGCCTTCGCTTCCCTCGGATATTTTTGGATGAATACCGGACCTCCGAATTCGGTCGTTAGCATCTGTTCCCTTTCGGAATTGATATCGTCTCCCCAAACGATATCTTCTCCCTTGGACCTGAGAATTTCGAGGGCCTTTGTATAATCGATCACCGGAAAATCTTTTTCAAGATAGGCGAGTAGCGGCGCCGGATCTCTTTCCAACACTTTCAAATCTTGTAATGAACTTTGAACGGTCTCTCTCACGATCGTCTTTACGAAGTCCTCTTGCAGCTTTAGATTTTCTGCATGTCCCGCAAAGGCGACTTCCGCCTCGACCATCCAGAATTCGGTGAGATGCCTCCTGGTCTTACTCTTCTCCGCGCGAAAGGTCGGTCCGTAACAAAAGACTTTGTTGTGCGCAAATATCGCGGTTTCCAAATAGAGTTGTCCGGTTTGAGCGAGATACGCGTTGCCTAGATCGAAATATTCCGTGGAAAACAAAGTTCCTGCGCTTTCTCCCACCGAACCGGTAAGGATCGGAGTATCGATCAGCAAAAAATCCCTTTCGTGAAAGTATTTTCGGACGGCAAAGGAAAGATTGTCCCTCACTCTAAGAATCGCCAACTGTTTGGAAGAACGCAGCCAGAGATGTCTCTGAGAAATTAAAAAATCGATCCCGTGTTCCTTCGGAGTGATCGGATAGTTTTCTGATTCTCCGACGACTCGAATCTGATCCATGACGAGTTCGAATCCGATCGGAGATTTTTCGTTTCGAACCAGTTTGCCCGTAACGGCAACGGACGTTTCCTGACGAAGACGTTTTACGGTTTGAAAAATTTCTTCTCCGAGAATTTCTTTTTCCGCGAGAACCTGCAAAATTTTGCCGCCGTTTCTCAGAGAGATAAACTGCCTAGCGTTACTTCCCCGGATTCCGTGAACCCAACCTTGGACGACGACCTTACGATCCACGTATTTTTCCAATTCATGATTACTGACGATCGGTGTTTCAGACATGGACTCATTTTACGCTTTCGGTTTCACCGAAAAGGATATTTTTTACCTGACAGAGAGGAGGTTTCTTAAATCCTGAGAAGTATGAATCCGGTTCTCTTAGATGGAAAAAAACTCTCTGAAAAAATTAGGGACGGAATTCGTTCCGAGATCGAAGAACGAAAAACAAAAAATCTTAGAATTCCAAAACTCACCACGATCCTAGTAGGCAACAACCCCGCTTCCGAAACCTACGTTGGGATGAAAGTCAAGGCCTGTCATAGTGTGGGAATGGGTTCGGAGATGATCCGTTTGGGAGAACAAACCACAACGGAAGAATTATTAACCGTCATCGATCGACTGAACGCCGACTCGAACGTGGACGGAATTTTACTCCAACATCCTTCTCCTCCTCAAATCGACGAAAGAGCGGCCTTTGATCGGATCGCGCTTCACAAGGATGTGGACGGAGTTACCACTCTTTCTTTTGGAAAACTTTCCATGGGAGTGGAAACGTATCTCCCCTGCACTCCGTACGGGATGGTTCTTCTACTCAAAGAATACGGAATCGACGTTGCGGGAAAAAATGCGGTTGTTGTGGGACGTTCTCCGATTTTGGGAAAGCCGATGGCGATGTTACTCACCGAGATGAATGCGACCGTCACACTCTGTCATTCTAAAACCGTCAATCTTCCCGAGATCGTTCGCAAAGCGGATATCATCGTCGGAGCGGTCGGTAAACCGGAGTTCATCAAGGCCGATTGGATTTCCAAAGGCGCGATTCTTTTGGACGCGGGTTACAATCCCGGCAACGTAGGTGATATCGAAATTTCCAAAGCGAAGGATGTTTCGTCTTTTTACACTCCTGTGCCCGGCGGAGTCGGCCCGATGACGATCGCCGTTCTACTATTACAGACCCTTTATTCCTCAAAAGAACACTTTACACCACCGGTAAAGTGAAAACGATGTTTCCAGATGGCGCTCAGTTTTGACGAATGTTTTCAAACTTATCCCGAGCTTCACGGCCCGAGCGATCTCGACGAATTTTGGTCCGAAGCGATTCGGGACTTAAAAAACTTTCCGATTAAAAAACAATCCAAGGCTCTTCTCAAGGGTTCGATTATCAAGGAAACCATCTA
The DNA here is from genome assembly GCF_000347175.1 of Leptospira alstonii serovar Sichuan str. 79601. GTDB lineage: Bacteria > Spirochaetota > Leptospiria > Leptospirales > Leptospiraceae > Leptospira > Leptospira alstonii. The sequence goes on along the minus strand of NZ_ANIK01000044.1, from coordinate 25,279 downwards.
TGATATTTCCTTTCAATCCTGGCAAAACGCAACCTTAAACGGAACCCTGGTTATTCCTCGAAAACGTGGAGACCTTCCCGTGGTCGTTTACTTTCACGACTACGGCAAGGAAAGACCCGCAATCATCAAAGGACTCACGGAAACGGGAGTCGCTCAACTCATCGTCGATCTAAGAGGTCACGGTTCTCAGTTGGTTCGTCCTCTACTGAAAGAGGGAGAAGTCGCCGATCCCGATTGGACTCCCGGTTACTTCTCGAAAGGTTTGGACGGAAAAGATGCTTTCTATATGAAGGGATTGTATCTCGACGTGATTCGTTCGGTTGAATTTTTAAGACTGACCGACGGGATCGATGGAGACAAGATCATCCTCGCGGGAAAATCGATGGGGGCTTCTCTTGCGGCGTTCGGAGCCGCGTTTACGAATCGGATCAAGGGATTGATTTTGGAAACTCCTAATTTTTGTCATATAGACGATCTCCAACTCAAACTCGAAAAGAGTTGGATGAAGGAAATTACCGAACAACTCAACAGTTCCAAAACCAAAAAAACGGCGATGAAGAAAAGTTTAGCATATTATGATAGTATAAACTTCTCCAAAAAGATCAAAATTCCGACTTTGGTTTCGGTCGGTATGGACGATAAAATTTCCCATCCTAAATCCGTTTTCGCCTTTTTCAATCATCTGAATTGCGACAAAAGGATGCAAGTTTATCCCACGGAAGGAAACGATGCCGGTTTGAAAGACGAAAAACAGAACGGCGCCAATCTGGAATTTGTGAGGGAAATTTTCTTTCCCGAATGATCGAGGTTCAGTTTTACAATTCCCTTACGGGTAAAAAAGAAAAATTCTCTCCCGCAGATCCGCACCGAGTAACCGTGTATTCCTGCGGTCCCACGGTTTACAACTTCGCTCATATCGGAAACCTACGCGCTTTTCTTTTCGTGGACGTTTTACGCAGATCCCTTAAACTTTTGGGATACGGAGTGGATATGACCATGAACATCACGGACATAGACGACAAGATCATCCGTGATTCCATCGCTTCCCAAAAAAGCGTCCAGGATTTTACCGCGCCTTGGACGGAAGCCTTCTTCGAAGATTTAAAAACCGTTTCCGTCGAAACCTTGGAACACTATCCCAAAGCGACGGACTCCATTTCCGAAATGATCGAGATCGTCCAAAAGTTGCAAGAGAAAGGACTCGTTTATGAAAAAGACGAAAGTCTTTATTTCTCCATTCAAAAGTTTAAGGGTTACGGAAAACTCAGTAAAATCGACACGACCGGAATGAAAACCGGAACCCGTTACGACACCGACGAATACGAAAAAGAGGACGTACGAGACTTCGTCCTTTGGAAAAGTCCGAAACTGGAAGGGGAAACCTGTTGGAATACGTTAGTCGGAACCGGACGTCCCGGCTGGCATTTGGAATGTTCCGCGATGATCCGAAAGGTTTACGGAAGCGGAGTGGACATTCATACGGGTGGTGTGGATCTATTGTTTCCCCATCACGAGAACGAAATCGCACAATCCGAAGGCGCCTTTCCCGAAGAATCCTTTGTAAAAACCTGGCTTCATAGCGAACACCTTCTCGTGGACGGTCAAAAGATGTCCAAGAGTAAGGGTAACTTTTACACGTTACGCGATCTTGTTCGGCAGGGTCTGGATCCGAAAGCGATTCGTTTTCTTTTGATCTCGGCGCACTACCGTTCCAAGTTGAATTTTTCCACCGATCGAATCTCCGAGGCTTCCTCGAATATCCGAAAAATCCAAAACTGTTTGGATCGTTTGTTGGATCTGAAATCGGACGTAAAAATCTCCGATCCTTTCGAGTTTAAGTTTACTTCCGAAAGTGTTCTGCAATGGAAAAAAGAATTTGAAGAATCCATAGCCGACGACTTAAACGTTTCCAAGGCCTTGGCCGTAGCATTTGAATCGATCAAACAGATAAACTCTCTTTTGGATTCGGGCAAAGCGGATTCCTTACAGATCCAAGAATACATTCAACTTTTGGCATATTATGATCGTGTTTTCGGAGTTCTCGATTTCGAGCCCAAAAAAGATCTGATCGATTCCGAAATCGATTCCCTTATGGAGGAAAGACAGACCGCCAGAAAGAATAAGGATTTTGCGAGATCCGACGCGATCAGAGATCAACTTTTGGCGCAGGGCATTTTGATCGAGGATACGAAAGACGGAATCCGCTGGAGGAGAAAATAGCCAGACCGGAATACATCTTCGGAAAGCGGACTCTGATCGAACTCACGGAGGCCCATTTCGGCAAGGAACATTCTTTTCCTTTTATCGAGTTGTACGTGAAGGAAAATCCGGGAACGGACATTGTCGAAAAAATATTAAACCGACTTCCTTCTTTCGTAAAAGTCCACCGGGTTACGAGCGCAAAACTGGATTCTCTCGTTCCGGGAAGGAATCATCAGGGAATCGTCGCTCTCAAAAGTCCTTCCAAAGGGCAAACAGCGGATAAGAAAAATCTGGAAGAAATCCTTTTTGAAAAACCGGGAACCTTTCTGATTCTGGATCGAATCCAAGATCCGGGAAACCTCGGAAATATTTTGAGGACCGCCGAATGTTTCGGAGTCACCAACATCATTCTTCCCGAAAGAGAATCGGCTGGAATTACGGCCGTAGTCGAAAAAGTTTCTTCGGGAGCGCTTTCGTTTTTAAAAATTTTCACGGTTAAAAATCTCGCAAACACTTTAGAACTCTTAAAGGAAAACGGTTACTGGATCGTTTCCACGAGCGATCGAGGAAACGAAGACTGGTCCAAACTTCCGGAGCCGAAGGAACTGGCGATCCTCATGGGAAACGAGGGTGAAGGTGTCAAAAGAATCCTTTTGGAAAAATCGGATTTTGTCCTGAGAATTCCGATGCACGGAAATCTTTCCTCTTTGAACGTCACCGTTGCGACCGGGATCGTTTTGGATCGGATCGTAAACCGCAGGTAATTCTTTCGAACCCTTTGTTTCTTTCGTGAAAGAAGTCCGAAAAGGAATCTCAATAAAATCCAAAAGCTAAAATCCGTAAATCCATTAAAGGATTTTGCACTCAAATTGCAGATCGTGGTATTTTAGTAAGTTATAATTCATTGATAAACGTTTTTCGAAACGAATTTTAATTTCAATCCGTCTTCGAATCTGATTCCGAACCTCCGTTCGCTTACAATCCGAAAGAACTCGCCTGATTTTAGAATTATCTCTTGCATTTTCTAATTTTTTGTTTTCTCTTGGGAGACATGAAACCCTTTCGAATTCCTTCCCAATTTTTCGTAATCCTCCTTTGCCTCGGCTTCTTTTCCTCGTGCAACAATTCATCTTGGAATAAGCTCAAAGAAAAACTCAATCTTACAAAAAAGAAAAATATGACGGAAGAAATCCTGGAAACTTTGACCCTCCTATTTTGGGGAGAATTCAATCATGAACTCTATAAGTTCCTTCCGATTCCTCTAGTCGTTTCCAAAAATCAATTCACTGCGGATCAATTCGCGGTAGCCACACCCGAGGTTAAGGATAACAAACCCAAAATCGTTTTGGTCCACGGCTGGGACTTTAAGGAAAAGAACATCAATCCTCCCACGGACAAATTCACGAAGGTAAGCAATTTAAGGGAAACCTGGGACGACGTTTTGGAAATGTATTCTCAAAATCTTTCCGGAGTTCAATCTTCTTACGAACTTTATACCTTTACGTATCGAACCTCGGATTATGTGGAAAACAACGGAAGGAGACTCATCGATAAGCTGAACGGCATTTTTACTCCGGACGACAAGGTCATTCTACTCGCACATTCCATGGGAGGGCTCGTCGGCAGATCCGCCCTTTATCACGCAAACAACACGAACGACGTGATCGACTTCATAGTAACTCTGGGAACTCCTTATTTGGGTTCGCCTTTTGCGTCTCCGAGTTATCAGGGAAATTTCGGAACGTTAGGCGATTTGATCGCGTTTATGACCGAAAGCGAAGGAGGAAAAGATCTGGCTTATACGAACGCGTTAGGCACATCTTATCAGGTTCCGATTCCGAGCGAACACATCGGCGGGGCTTTCAATCCGTATCTGGAACGGCTACTCGCGGAATCTTCGAAGGATTCGAAAGTAACCGTGTTTTACGGAGAAATGAGCGTTTGTAACGAACATCCCGGTTCGAATGCGATTTATACCGTCGGCTGTAACTTTTTATCGAACGGAAGCCCGAGTTTTTTTGGTAAAAACGACGGAATCGTAACTTCTACGAGCGGTAAAATGTCCTCCAAATTATCGGCGGCAAAACGATTCTCGAAAGATTTCGATCACGCGCAGCTTTCGTTTCGCGATCATTTAAATAAGGCATCTCGAAACGCGTTTTTCAACGAGGTTTTGACGATCATCAACGCCTTATAAGAATTAGAACAAATTAAATTAGAAAATTATTTTATTATAGTTATTGAAAATTATTTCCCCATCGGTTTCCGTTATATTGAAATGAACGATTGAAGCGGTTTTATTAATCTCCGCCATGAAATTTTCCAAAAGCTCATATTTTATTTCATAGTAATCCGCAAGTAATAAAAAACAACTTAAGTAATACATTTAATATTTATAATATACTTAAGTATCGTTACTTTTATTTAAACTAAAACATAAAATGAATTAAATTCAGTATTTTCACTTGCATTTTATTCGTTCCTTCGTTTTATTTTGAAACATATGCAACTCGTTAAATTTACTTTTAAACTTTTTATATTTTTTCTTTGTTTCGGTCCGTTCTTTTCGTGCAACAGTTCAATCGAAAGAAAAAATAAAACCGAAGAGATCCTAAAAAATATCGGCGTTACCTTTTGGGACGAGTTCAATCACGAACTCTACAAGTTCATTCCGATTCCGGAGGTCGTTTCAAAAAGTCACATTTCGCCGGATCAATTCGTGATTGCCGCTCCGTATTTAAAGACAAACAAACCGAAGATCGTTTTGATTCACGGTTGGGACTTTGAAGAAAGGAATTTCGAACTTCCCACGAGCAAACGTAAGAAAGTTGCAAATATTAGAAAAATCTGGGACGATGCCTTAGAGATGTATTCCCAAAATCTTTCGGAAGTTCAAACCTCTTACGAACTTTATACTTTTACCTATCGAACCTCGGACTACGTGGAAAACAACGGAAGAAGACTCATCGATAAACTCAACGCCGTTTTTACTCCGGACGACAAGGTCATTCTACTCGCACATTCCATGGGAGGGCTCGTAGGTCGATCCGCTCTTTATCACGTAAACAATACGAACGATGTAATCGACTTCATAGTCGGCCTCGGCGCTCCTTACTTAGGTTCCCCTTTTGCATCCGCGACCTATCGGGAACAAATGGGAAGAACGTTAGACGAGCTTGTCGGTTTTGTAACTGGAACATCGGGCGGAAGGGATATGGCTTATACGAACGCACTCGGCACACCTTATAAGGTTCCGGATAACGAAAGTATCCTCGAAGCTTCCAATCCGTATTTAGAACGACTTCTTGCGGAATCCTCTAAGGATTCTAGAGTTACCGCCTTTTACGGAGAAATGAGCGTCTGCAACGAACATCCCGGATCGGGAATCGTTTTTGTCATCGGCTGCGATATTTTGAAGGACGGAAACCCGAGTTTTGCGAATAAGAACGACGGAATCGTTACTTCCACAAGCGGAAAGATGTCCTCCAAATTACCGGCTGAAAGACAATTTTCTAAGGATTTGGATCACTATCAATTATCGTTTAGCAGTCACGCAAATACGGTTTCTAGAAACGCTTATTTCAACGAAGTTCTAACCGTTATCAACGCTTTGTAAACGGCTTAAATCCCGGATCAATTCGTAGGAAGCACAACGTCTCCTCGAATGAGAACGTTGAACTTTCAAGATTAATTCGACATTTGTTGATGATGAGTAGTGGAGATTTTATCTACAAAAACAAGGCGAAATTTCCTCCGAAAAAGGAAACAGATCGAAACATCTTATGGACTTTTGCCTTTTTTTCTAAACTTGCATACCATACCCGATCAAAAATTAGTATATAACGATTTAATCATGTCTCTGGTCTTCCCGCCGAAAAACCAAGCCCCGGATACTCGAATTATATACTCGTCTCAAAATCATATTCGAAGATTATGATACTATTTCGGGTAAAAATTATAACCTCACGAACGGAGAAGGAGGAAGCTGGAATGAATACCTCTATCTTTGGAAGGACAAACCGAACGAAAAGTGCAGCGGCGCCGTCAATCCAAACGAACGGAAATTCCCATTTCCTTCATAGCTCGTTTGGTTTCTCGAATGGAATATTCTCCGAAGTGAAAGATAGAGGCCGCAAGAACCGCGTCCGCTTTTCCTCGTAGGATGGCTTCCACCATGTGTTCGGGATTTCCCGCGCCCCCGGATGCGATGATCGGAATTTCAAGCGACGAGGAAAAATTTTTCAACAGATTGATATCGAATCCGTTTCGAGTTCCGTCCCGGTCCATAGACGTAAGAAGAATTTCACCGGCGCCTTTTTCAGCGGCTTCCTGAGCCCAGTCGAGCGCTTCCCTTCCGGTTTCCGTTCTTCCTCCGTGTAAAAAAATCTCGTATCGGTCTCTTTCCTTTTGAAACTTCACGTCGATCGCGCAGACGATACACTGGGACCCGTAAATTTCGGAGGAATGTGTGAGAAAGTCCGGATTTTGAAAAGCGGCCGTATTGATCGATATTTTATCCGCGCCTTTTTCCAAAACTGCTTTTACGTCGTCCACGGTCCTGATCCCTCCTCCGACCGTAAACGGGATAAAAATTTTTTCCGCGATTTTCTCCACGAGATGAAGAAGAATTTCCCTTCGATCGGAAGAGGCGGTAATGTCCAAAAAACAAAGTTCATCCGCTAAATTCTCCTCGTAGATCGCGGCTGATTCGACAGGATCGCCTGCGTCCACGAGATTGACAAAGTTCACTCCCTTGACCACCCTTCCGTTCTTGATGTCCAAACAGGGAATGACTCTTGCCGTCAAATCGCTCATTCTATCTTTTCCGGAAATTGAATATTTAAATTTTCTAATTTAGAAATCGCTTGTGCAACTCCGAAAAGTTTCCCCTCTTCGAAGTGAGGAGCCGTGATCTGTAGTCCGATCGGAAGTCCTTTCTCGTCCTTTCCCATAGGAACGCTAATCGCGGGAAGTCCGGCTAAGTTTACGCTCGTAGTCCACATGTCGGCTTTGTACATCTGAACCGGATCTTTGCTTTTTTCTCCGACCTTAAAGGCGGTCGTAGGAGAAGTAGGTTGTAGGATAAAATCCGTTTTGGAAAAGAAAGACGCGTATTCTTTACGAATAAGCGCCCTGGCTTTTTGTGCGGTTCCGTAATACGCATCATAGTAACCCGCTGAAAGAGAAAACGTTCCCAAAAGAATTCTTCGTTTTACTTCCGGCCCGAATCCTTCGGTTCTGGAATCCACGAAAAGATCTTCGAGTTTTCCGGTTTTATCCTTTCTGGATCCGAAACGAATCCCGTCGAAACGGGAAAGATTGGAAGAACATTCCGCCGTAGCGATGATGTAATAGATCGGAATCGCAAAGCCGAACTTGGAAAAGTCGAGTTCAACGAGTGTTGCCCCCTTCTCTTTCAATTGGGAAAGAACTTTCTCGTAAGCTTTTACGACTTCGGGTTGAATTTCCGAAGTCATTTGAATCACGCCGACTTTCAATCCTTTGAAATCGGGAACTGAAACGTCAGTAGCCGAAAATCCGGGACGATGGACCGAAGTGGAATCTCTCACGTCCTTTCCGGAAATCACGGAATACAAATCGATACAACCTTGTAGATCTCTCGAAAAAGGTCCGATCTGATCGAGGCTCGAAGCGTAAGCCACCAGTCCGTAACGGGAAACGGTTCCATACGTGGGTTTGAGTCCGTAGATTCCGCAAAGAGAAGCGGGTTGTCGAACGGATCCTCCCGTGTCGGAACCGAGAGCCAACGGAACCATAGAAGCCGCAACCGCCGCCGCCGAACCGCCGCTCGAACCGCCCGGAATTCTGTCCAAATCGAACGGGTTACGAGTCGTCTGAAACGCGGAATTTTCCGTGGAACTTCCCATCGCAAACTCGTCCATGTTCGTTCTTGGAAACAATACGAATCCTTTTTCGAGCAATTTTTCGACCGCGGTCGCGTTGAATGGAGATTTATAATTTTCTAATATTCTTGAGGAACAGGAAGTGATCGAATCTTGGATACAAATATTGTCCTTGATCGCAACCGGCATTCCGTCGAATTCCGAAAGCGATTTTCCGGCCTTTCTGCGTTTGTCGCTTTCCGTTGCCGCGTCCAAAATTCTTTTTTCGTCCAAGGACAAAAACGCTTTTACCGAACCGTCCACTTCTCGGATCCGATCAATACAGGCCGTTGTAAGTTCGGTCGCGGAAATTTTTCCAGCGCCTAAGGAGGATTTGAGTTCCGTATAAGATTTTTTTAATATTTCGTTCATGTTTCGATCACCTTAGGAACGACGAAATATCCGTTTTGAAAAGAAGGGGCGAATTTTTCGATTTCTTCGCGGGAAAGATGTTTGCCTATAAGATCCGGACGAATCGCATTCTCATGTTGAAAATAAATCTCGTCCTCTCCGATCGAACTTACGTCCAGACCCTTGACTTGGTCCACGTATTCCAAAATTTTGTTAAAGTCGGCCAAGGCGGCTTCTTTTTCCTCCGGACGGATTTTCAAACGCGAGAGTTCGGCGATTTTCTGCAAAGAATCTTCGTTCAGGTTCATGATTCTCCCCTTGGGACAAGACTGTTTTAGTATGCGTTTTTGTCCATGATTCCTTTAAAAGGAGTCAGTAGAATAATCTTGAGATCAAGCCAGAGCGACCAGTTCTCGATATAATAGATGTCCGCCGCGATCCTATCCTCGATCGACGTGTCTCCCCGAAGTCCTTTGACCTGGGCAAGTCCCGTGATTCCCGCTTTGACCGCGTGTCTTCTCATATAATGTCTATGATCGTTTTTAAATTTTTCCACAAAATGAGGGCGTTCCGGTCTCGGACCTACGACGGACATATCCCCGAAAAGAACGTTGAAAAACTGAGGGGTTTCATCCAAAGAAAGTTTTCGGAGAATTTTTCCCACACTCGTGACTCTCGGATCGTTTTGAACCGTCCATGTCGTTTCCGACTGATTTTTGGCCTGAACGACCATAGTCCTAAACTTGATCATCTTGAACTTCCGATTGTCCAGTCCCACTCTTTCCTGATAATAAAAAACGGGGCCGCGAGAAGTCAGTTTTACGAGCAAGGCCATCGCAAGATAAAACGGGGAAAAAAACAAAATGAAAATAAGGGAAAAAACAAGATCGAAAATCCTTTTGACGAATTTGTTATAACCCAATCGGATCGGAATGTTTCGGATCGAAATGACGGGAAGTCCTTCCATCTCCTCCACTCTTCCACGAGCCTTGATGAACTCCTGAAATCCGGGAACGATCTTGAGATCGATTCCTTCGTGATCGCAGGCGTCCAGAACCTCTTTCAAATAATCCCCTTCGGAAGGTTCGAGAGTGTAAACGACCAAGTCCGGTCTTTCTTCCTCCAAGATCCGAGAAATCTTTTCGATCTTGCCGATCACTTTCATGTCCTTACGAATCGGTTTTATCGTCTTTGTCTGAACGAATCCTAAGATCTTATAACCGTAAATTCCGTGTTTGATAACCGCGTCATTGAAACGTTTCGAAGTTTCGGAAACGCCTACGACCAATACGCTTCTTAGGTTGTAACCCTTTTTACGAAGTGTTCGCAACACGATCCTCGCGGTATAATGAAGAAAACTCGACGTCAGGGTGTTGATCGTTGCAAACGCAAGAATCACGTATCTCGAAAATCGTTCGCTTCCCAAATCTCCCCTAAAGAAAAATAAAACCGCGAGTACGAATACTAGATTGAGAAACACACCGCCTACGATCGTCAAGAATTCGTCGATAAACGAAAGTCCCCTTCTAGGATGATAGAGATCGATCGCAATGAACACGATGACTTGAAAGAACGCCAAAAGCAAAAACAAAAAGATATAACTTTCCACGTCCACGTAACGGCGATCCGTTCCGTTTTCGTCGATAATATAAAACCGGAATACGAACGCGAGCGCCCCGCTGAATAATGCATTCACAAAATCTAAACCTGTGAATATCAGTTTGAAGGTTTGGCTTCTTTCCTTTAACATATCAAGGGTTCTCCGAAGTAATTCCCGTGGCGTCTCCCGCTTGAAAAGGACGTTTTCTAAACCGAAACAAACGAACTCTTGTCAGCTCCGAAGAATCCTGCTGGCCCAGAGTAAAGTCCGTGATCGAGATCGAGAAGAATATCGATTGATCGTAAAAGGAAACGAGTCCGTCCGTTCTTCCTCCGGGAACCGCGCGTAGATCCATACTGTATCCGAGTCTGAAGTTTGCGGTATGAAGATTGTATTTGATCGTTCCCATAAAACGATTGATGTTTAACGCGGTGTTCTGTTTCGCCCCGTTCCCGTTGACTCCGGTTCCGTCGAGCAGATCCCTTTGAAGAGACGTTCTTTCCAAGTTGAGAGTCGAGACGGAAGTGGTGGGATCGTTTCCGGAATAGAACGTATCGTACGTATTTCCGACCTGATTTGTATATCTCCAGGGTTGGCTCACTCTGGAATCCAGCTCCGCTTCGATTCCCAAAAATCTCGTAAAATCGACGTTAGCTTTTACGAACACACGATAACCGTCCAAGATCGGACTGTTGTAGACGTGATACCAAGTTCCTCCCAATTCCAATTCCCGGATCAACCGAATCAAAGGCAGAGTAAAACCTCCCATCTTGTAAGAAGCGGTCAAACTGTTGTAAAGAGGTTTTGCTTTGGGAGTATGATGAACGTAATCGTTGCTTAAGAATAAACCGGAATAAAAACTTCTTTTCTTTTCGAGCAAGGAAACTCGCTTCGGACTGAATCCGTCCAAAAAGTCGAAGTATCCCGAAAATCTCGCAATCGTAAAATACCATCTTTCCGAATCTGTGGGTTGCGGCTTGTAATCCGAAGAAAAGGTTCTTAGGTCCCGTATGGTTCGGATCGACATTTCGAAATTCTCCAGAGCGTAACTTTCCAAAGAAACTTCGAGCTCGTGTTGTCTCGTTTTAGCGAGAACCGGATCTTGTAACTCCGGCTTATAAACTTCCATTTTTCGGTAAGTCGTATTAAAAAATAGAAGCGGAATTCCGAATCTCAAGTTGGAGGAAGTCCTCAAATATTCGTAGGATTCCCTCGCGAGAAACCGTTCCAGAGAAGTGAACGAGTTATCCGTAACCCCCGTGACGGCGCTATTGTTTCGGACCGTAGCGGATTGTTTTTTTGCCCCGAAAAAAGCGTTCGGAGTAAAGGTAAGATAACTTCCGAAATTCAAAGTGGTCCGTAGACCCGATTCGCCTTGGGTAAAATACTGAGTTCTAAAAACGTTTTCCTTGTAACTTCCCCATGGATCTTGAAAGGAACCTTCGAGTGTGGGAATTTTCAGATTCTCTCGGGTCGGAACTCCGTAGTATCTGAGAATTACGTTGTTCAGAAAAACGTCCCAATAAACCGAAGAGTTGAAATACGGAATCCTTCCGATTTCCGAAGAATTTCGGATCGTAGTCGTAGGTACCGTGTCCACGGTCGGAAAGTATCCGGACTTGTCCGCGGGATTGAGAATGTAATACAGAAGATTTCGTTTCATCCCTACGTTGATGGAAAGATCCCCTCTGTTTTCGGTGTAATCCAATTTCCATTCCAAAGTGTTTCGAACAAAACCCATACGAACGTTCCTAGCCGTATAAAGAGATTGTAAAGTGTTTGCGGGCTCGTAACGGTTTCCGTACTCGTATTCGAAAAGCCTATCGGTATAATTTTCGTACTGTAAGCTGATGTTTCGGGTAACGTCCTTTTCGGTGTTGTTCATCTTGGAGTTTACGAGAATCCTGCCCTTCCACCAAGGTTCGGTATCGGGCCCGATATTTCTAAGAGGAGCGTTCGGGTTTGCGGAAAAAAGGGCGCCGCGATCCACTTGATTGGTGACAGTAGTCGTACCGACTCCGAAATTGTGAAAACGATCCTCGTAGGCTGTGGTCGTCTGATAGTTTCTATGATTGGCGTAGCCGATATCGATCAGATAATTCAAAGCGGGACTTTGATTCCACATCTCCATGTGAAAAGCCTGTCCCGTCTTTTCGTAAAAATCCGCCCGAAACTTATAACCCATCGGAGCAAGGGGGAAGGAAGGAATCGCAGACCATTGATACGAACTCTGCAGAAACATTCCCTGCGTGTTGTTCTTACCCGCCTGGGCGATCCATCCGTTTCCTAAATTACTGTTGTATAAAAACGGAAGCCAAAGAACGGTCGTACCTCCGACCTGATAACGAACGTTAGTCGCCATTACCGTCTTATCTTCGTAGATATAAAGTCTGTTTACCTTAAAGGAATAATGCGGTTTTTCCGCGTTGCAGATCGTAAAATAACCCATCTCGAGCGCATAACGTTTGTCGTCTAGTTTTTTGAGTTTCTCTCCGATAAAGTGGGCCGGAGAGAAGGTTCCTTTCGTTTTATAGACGACCCCCTTTTCCAAACGAAAGTCGTAGATGAACTTATCCCCTTCTACGACGGCTCTACCGTCCTTATAAATAATCCCGCCTTCCGCGTAGATCTCCTGTCTTTCGCTGTCCACGGTGATCGTTTCCGCTTCGAGAGAACCCGAACGAAGTTTCAGACGAACCCTCCCGCGAAGAACCAATACGCCGGACTTATTCTTATCCACTTGAAGGAGCTCCCCTTCCGACGCGTTTTCAATCGAAATCGGAAGCGCCTTTTTCGTCTGGGGAAGTTGAGTCATCGGATCCACAGCGACCGGAACCGATTCTTCCAAAGCGGCGCGCAGACGTTTTCTTTTGATGAAAAGGGATCCGTCTCGGGTCAGTCCAAGGGAAAGTAAAAGATCGTCCACTTCCCGATCGGGAAGACTATCGATGGATTTTCCGAGGAGTCTGTTTTTGGCTCTGAGTATGGCGAGTTTTTTATCGTCCCCGGAAGAAGAAGGGCTTGGACCGCCGGTTCCGCCCGTAATAAAACGCAACATCTGTTCTTCCGTTTGCGCCAAGATAGGAATCCCAAACAAGAGGAAAGATAAAATCAGAATCAGACGGAGACGCATTCCGGTACCGGTGTCAGGTTATTCCCGTGAATTGGATTTTCATCTAATAAATTTAGTGAAAACGAGAACTCCGACCCCCAATAAAATTCTGTATACCCCGAAAGAGCCGAAGGAATGTTTTTGTAGATAACGTAAAAACCAACGAATCACAAGAGTACAAAGAAGAAACGAAACCGAAAATCCGAAGGCTAAAACAGGAATCGTATCCCCGTTCAAAATGGAACGATACTTAAGCAATTTATAAATTCCCGCAGCAAGAAGAACCGGAACCGCAAGGAAAAAGGAGAACTCCGCGCTGCTCTTCGTATCCTTTCCTAAAAAGCGGGCGGTAATGATCGTCGCGGCCGATCTGGAAACTCCGGGAATTAATGCGACACACTGAAAAATTCCTATAAGGATTGCGTCCTGAAAACCTACGGGTTTTCTTTCGGAACCGTTTTGTTTTTTATGAAAGAACCATTCGGCGATTAGGATGAGAACTCCTCCGAAAATCCAAGCGCTCGCGAGAATATCCAAAAGGTCCGACCTTGCTTTGATCGTATCCAAAAATTTCTTGGCAACAAAACCCGCGGCTAAAATCGGAAAGGCTCCGATCGCAATCTGAAGTAAAAAATAAAACCCCTGCGGATCGGAATTTTGTTTTGTGACGTACCGGAAGGAAGAAACGATCTGCGATCCGAATTTTTCCCGATACAAAAATAAAACGGAAAGAATGGCTCCGCTCTGAATGAAAATATCGAAAAGATCGTCGAATTCCATTCCGAAATTCTCTTCGCTAAAAGGAAAGAAGGAGCTGAATAAGAACAGGTGCCCCGTGGAAGACACCGGTAGAAATTCCGTGATCGCCTCAATGATACTTCTCAGAAAGGCGTTCAGATAAGGATTCAAAGGAGATTACTGCCCGGTCGTTTTCGGGGTTTCCGTTTTAGGAGCTGTAGTTGTTCCTGCGGGATCTTTTTTATCGGTTTCGCCGCCGATTTTTTTCTTCAAAAAAGCGTCCAGATCGAACTTATCGTTGTGTTTGATCGAAACTTGTTCTTTGATTCTTTCCAAAACCTTGGGAAGAATCTCCTGCGACTTGTCTTTTTTCAACTTCGCTCTCGCAAAAAGAATACAACGATCGATCGGAAGAGAACTGATTTGCGGCTCCTTGGAACGAAGTTTCTGACATTCTTCCATCGCTTCCTCTTCCGAAATCTTAATCTTACTTTCTACGAGGTGCATCACATAAAGCTGAGATACGATCTGCATTTCCTGAAACTTTAGGATTTTTTTGATGTCGTCGCGTTTTGTGAAACCTTCTTTTTCGGCCGCGATGGTCGTGATCATCATGTCTCTGTACTGATCGTAAAAATTTTTCTTTTGAAATTGATAGTTCAGAGCTCTCATCTGCTCCGGAACTTCGGCGATATCTTTAGAAATGAATTCGAGAAGATTTTCCTTTTCGATATTTTGAACGCGACTCATCGCGTCGATGGCTACGTTATAAGTATCTTCAAAAGTGTTTACGGTGATCTTGTTTCCGTCCAGAGTTTCGATCACTTCGGAGTTATCTCCGCAACTCGCAAAAAAAGCGGTGAAAAGAGCAATAAAAAAGAGAATACTGTTTTTTTTCATCGGACTTAGGGTTCCTGTTGCAAAGGATAGGATTCGGGGTTGTATCGTCTATACTTTTTTGGAAGGTAACATTGACGAAAGAAGAAAGATCAAAGTATCCAATTTTTCCTTCTCCGATTTTTTCCCGGTTTGAAAAATCAGCACATTCGGTTCTCTCGGATTCAGAGTCAGTCCGGTCTTAACAGAGATTAGTTGAATGATTTTTGTATGATCTCCTTTAAAATATAAACCGGATTTCATTTTAATTTCATCCTTCATTTCGGCTACGGATTCGAAACCGAGATTGGATGCAAGAGTTCGAATCTTTTCCAAAAGGATAAAGGTTCTTGTATCCTCCGGAGGTTCTCCGAAACGATCCACCATCTCTCCACAAACCTCGTCGATCTCTTCCAGGTCCCTTGCACCTTCGAACTTTTTGTAGAATTCAATCTTCTGTCTTGTATCCGCAATGTATGTTTCCGGAATGAAAAAGTTGGTGTTCAAGGTCACGGAAGTTCTCACTTCCACCGCGACTTCTTCTCCTTTAATTCTCGCGATCGCGTCTTCGAGCATTCGAACGTAAAGATCAAATCCGACTTCCATGATGTCTCCGGACTGTTCCTTTCCGAGCAGATTTCCCGCGCCTCGAATTTCAAGATCCCGCATCGCCACCTTAAAACCGGAACCCAACTCCTGATATTCGTAAATCGTATTCAGTCTTTTTTCGGCTTGTTCGGTAACGACTCGATCCTTCGGAAGGAGCATATACGCGAACGCTTTTCTATCGCTTCGACCCACCCTTCCCCGAATCTGATACAACTGAGAAAGGCCGAACAGATCCGCGCGTTTTACGAAAAGAGTGTTTACGTTCGGCATATCGATTCCGGATTCGATGATCGTGGTTGTGACCAAAATGTCGTATTTACGGTTGTAAAAATCCAAAAGGGTTTCTTCGATTTCGTCTTCCGTCATTTGTCCGTGTAAGATTCCGATGGAAACCTCGGGGACGATTTCACTCAGATACTTGGTTTCCTGTTCGATGGTTTCCACCCGGTTGTAGAGATAAAAAACCTGACCGTCCCTTTGAATTTCGTTTCGGATCGCGTCCGCGATCAGGTCCTCGTCCTCTTCGAGAACGTAGGTTTCGACCGACTGACGGTTCTTAGGCGGAGTGGCTATGATGGAAAGTTCCCGGATTCCGGTCAGGGCCATGTGGAGAGTCCTCGGAATCGGAGTCGCCGTCAGAGTCAAAACGTCCACGAGATTCTTAAACTTCTTGATCGTTTCCTTGTGATTGACTCCGAATCTTTGTTCCTCGTCGATGATGAGAAGTCCCAGATTTTTCGGTTTTATCTTCGAAGAAAGAATGGCGTGCGTCCCGATGACCATGTCCACCTTTCCCGCGGTAAAATCCGCCAAAATATCACGAACTTCAGCCGGGGTTTTAAACCGGGAAACGAGTTCCACACGAACGGGATAATTTTCAAAACGATTCTTAAATGTATTATAATGTTGTAATGCTAAAATCGTGGTCGGAGCGAGCATCATGATCTGACGCCCCGCCATAGCCACCTTAAACGCCGCACGAATAGCGACTTCGGTTTTTCCGTAACCCACGTCTCCGCAGACGAGACGATCCATCGGCCTCGGAGATTCCAGATCTTTTTTGACCGAATCGATCGCTTCGATCTGATCGGGAGTTTCCTCGTATTCGAATTCCGCTTCGAATTCTTCCTGATAGATCGTATCCGGAGGAAACGCGTATCCTTGTAGCTTGAGTCGGTTGGAATACATCTGAACCAAATCTTCCGCAAGAGCCTCGACGGCTTTTTGAACCCGATCCTTGGTCTTTTTCCAAGTACTCTTTCCTAGGCTGTCCAGACGAGGAGATTCGGTTCCTCCGATATATCTCTGAACCAGGGAAATCTGATCCAAGGGAACGAACAAAGAATCTCCGCCCGCATATTCCAATTTCAGAAAGTCCCTTTCCTTACCGCCCGCGCTTGTCCTTTCGATTTTTAGAAACTTACCTACCCCGTGGTGGATATGAACGACGTGGTCCCCTTCTTTTAAATCGATAAAACTCTGGAGGGCCTTGCTGTTTTGTTTTTTAAAACGGGTCTTACGTTTGTATTCCCTTCCGAAAATGTCGTTTTCGGAAAGAATTAGAATTTTCTGATTTTCTAATATAAATCCGTTTCTGAGTTCGGAAAGCACGAGAAAAGCGTCTTCTTTGTGTTTACCCAGATGAAAGGGCACAGGCTCCGTCGAGTCTTCGTTTAACAAAACGATTCCTTCCTTTTCAAAAAGGCCCTGTAGTCTTTTGGTCTGAGCCTCGAAGGAAGAGGTCAAAACGATCTTCCAACCCCCTTCCGTTCTTAACTCCGAAATTTTTTCGCGGACTTCTCGGATCTTCCCCCTAAACGCGGGAGCTTCCTTTAAAAAAGAAACGGGATCGTTTTCGTTTCGAGGCGGAAGCCCCACAAAGGAAAGACCGATCGACTCGAAAAGGACCCTATGCTCCTCTCCGAAGGACAAAAGTTTTTCGGGAGGGGCGCAGAGAATTTCCCGGGAACGTTTTTCAAAAAGAGAAACGTATTCCCTTTCGAGATGGAGCATTCTTTCCTTAACTTCGTTGGGGGACGGAAAAAGTAAAACCGGAGGTTCGGGAAAATAAGAAAGAATTCCGTGATTTTCCCGAACCAAAGGAACGAGTTCTTCGTAATAAATTCCGTACCCGATTTCCGGAATTTCGGGAAGATGTAAGGAAGAATCCGCAGACTTTAGAATATTCTGATATTCTTTTTTTTGTTCGTCCGAAAGGACGTACTCGTCCGCGGGAAGGATAACGGCCTTATTCAGATCGGCCATGGATCTCTGACTGTCGGAATCGAAGGTACGGATCGATTCGATCTCTTCCCCGAAAAGATCGATCCGCACGGGTTCCGAGGAATACGAAGAATAAATGTCCAGGATTCCTCCCTTGAGACTGAATTCTCCGAAGGTTTCGCAAACGTCGGCGCGTTTGTAACCTAGGTCGATCAATTGAATGAGCAGACTTTCCAGATCGATCTCTTTGCCTTTTTCCAAAGTGATCGCCCTTCCCTGCATCGTTTGAATCGGGGGAAGGGTTTTTAAAAAACCGGCAACGGACGTAAAGATAAGAGCCGGTTCTCCGCTTAAAATTTTTGCGATCGCCTTGATTCGTTCCCGTTTCATCTCCGCGGGATAACGTAAGTATTCGTAAGGAAGAACTTCCTGACCGGGAAGATAGACGAGATCGGAAACTGGAAGAAAACTCAAGGATTCCCTGTATAAAAATTCCGCGGCGGTGTTGTTTTCCGAAACGACCACGATCGTTTGATTCAATTTTTGAAATAAAGAAGAAGCTAATATGGAATGACTTCCTGCCACGACCGAATACACGTTACCCGTAACGGATAAGTTTACGGATAAATTCTCATCGGCTTTTGAGGAACCTAACTTCGCGGAAGGAACCTTCTCCCTCGTTTTTAAGGAACCGGGTTTTGCCAAAGAAGAATTTTTGTTATCGGCGGAGGTTTTGGATTCTTTTTTGGAAGTTCCCTTTGTTTTCGAACCGGAATTCTTTTTAGAGTCCGATTCGAACCGGAAGAACAATTCTTTTCCGATGATCTGTAAAAGATCCTTCATGCAGACGTCACCCTCAAGGTCAGGTTGTCGATCAAACGTACGGGGCCGATAAAAACGGCGACCGCAAGAAGGATGTTTCCTTCCGGAATTTCCAAAGGTTCCAGAGTATCCGCATTCAAAATTTCTAAATAATCCAAACGAATCTTGGAGGAAGAATCGAGGACGTCTTTCATAATATCCCGAACAAGAACCAGATCTTTGATTCCGGAAAGAATCTGACTTTCCCCGAGTCTGAGCGCCCTGGAAACCAAAAGAGACTCTTCCTTTTCGTCTTCGCTCAATCGCGCGTTACGCGAGCTGAGAGCGAGCCCTTTTTCAGAACGAATCGTTTCACAACCGACTACTTCCACCGGAAACGCAAGAGCTTTACAAAACTCCCGAATGAGAAGATATTGTTGATAATCTTTTTTACCGAAAAACGCAAGGTCCGGTTCCACGAAATGAAAGAGTCTCGAAATCACAAGAAGCACACCTTCAAAATGACCGGGCCTGGAAACCGCGCATAAGTTTTTCATTAAATTAGGAATCTTTAATACTATATCCGGAATACCTCCCGGATACATCGTTTCCTTATCGGGTAAAAAAACGAGATCCACGTTTTTAGATTCGCAGATTTTAAGATCCCCTTCCGTATTAACCGGATATTTCGCATAATCTTCCGGATCGTTGAACTGCGCCGGATTTACGAAAATGGAAACGACGATTTTATCCGCTCTGGATAGGCATTGATCGAACAAGGCCGCGTGACCTTCGTGGAGATAACCCATCGTAGGCACAAAACCAACTTTTTTACCCTCGGTCTTCCACTTACGGACCTGGGACGAGACTTCTTCCGGAGTTTTACATACAATCATAATATTCAAATTCGATTAAGTTCTAATTTTCACGGAGGTTCCGTGTTCTTCGTCCAGTCCTTCGAATTCGGAAAGGACTTTGACGTGAGGATAAAGATCCCGGAGAGATTCTTTCGAAACCTCCTGCCAAGTGACCCGTTTTAAAAACGTGGCAACACCCAAGGAGGAATAAATTCTCGCAGCCCCCGCCGTGGGCAGGATATGATTGGTTCCGCTGATATAATCCCCCATCGCAACGGGAGAATAATTTCCCAAAAATACGGAACCGGCGTGTTTGATCCTTTTGAGGTCTTCCTTATAATTTTTCGTCTGAATCTCCAAATGTTCCGGAGCGAACAGGTCGGAAAACGCAAAACATTCTTCTAAATTAGGAAAAACGAATATTCTTCCGTGGTCTTCGACGGACTTTCGTTTTATTTCGGCGCGTTTGGGCCTTTCCAAAAGCGCCTTCTCGACTTCAAAACGGACTTTTTCGGCAAAGGATAAAGAATCCGTGCAAAGGATCGCAACCGAATCCTCTCCGTGTTCGGCTTGGGATAAAAGATCCGCGGCGACCCAGATCGGATTTGCAAAGTCGTCCGCGATGATCAGGACCTCGCTCGGACCGGCCGGGCTGTCGATCCCAATCACACCTTCCCCGCTTAAAAAAACTTTGGCCGCGGTCACAAACTTATTTCCGGGACCGATCACAAATTCGGAAGAGGGAATACTTTCGGTTCCGTAAGAAACGGCGGCGATTCCCTGCGCTCCCCCTGCGAGAATGATTCTATCCGCGCCAGCGATCTTTGCCGCAGCCACAAGTCCGTCAGGTAAAACTCCTTGCTGAGGAGGAGTTACGATCTGAATATTTTTTACCCCGGCGAGTTTTGCGGGAATCACTCCCATGAGAATCGTGGAAGGGTACAAAGCCTTTCCACCGGGAGCGTAAACGGAAACGGATTCCACGGGAGTATGACGGATTCCGAGACGATTTCCGTGTATTAGAATTTCCTTATCTTCAGGAATTTGAATCTGATGAAAGGTTTTGATATTTTCCGCGGCCTTACCGAGGGCGATCTCCAGAGAAGAATCGATCTTCGGGTTCGACTGAGAAAGATCGACAACGAAGGAATCCGGGACGACTCCGTCGAATTTCCGTGTGTATTCCCGGAGAGCGACATCTCCCCGATGTTTTACGTCTTCGAGGATCGGTTTTACGAGAGCTAAAGTGGCGCTCAGATCCTCTCTGGCGCGTTTTAAAACCGGGTCCAAAACCGACCGACTTTTTAAATCGACTTGCAGAATTTGTATCGCCATCGAAAAACCAGAATTTCCGAAAGAACTGTTCCTGCATCTGAAATTTATTCAAAAAACAATTGCCCGGGAGAAGAATTCGTTCAATTTACGCCTTGTTATGAAACTCATTTCTCTCAACTGCAACGGGATCCGATCCTCTCTCGAAAAAGGACTTGGCGATTATATCCGGGAAACAAAACCGGACTTTATCTGTTTTCAAGAAACCAAAGCGATGCAGGATCAGGTTTCTCCTTCTCTCTGGGAAGAAGGCGGTTATACTCCCTTGTTTCACAGCGCCGAAAAAAAGGGATATAGCGGAGTCGCGATACTTTATAAAAAACCTCCTCAGAAAATCACGATCGGAATCGGAGATTCTTTTTTTGATAAGGAAGGACGAAGTATCTATTTGGAATATCCGAACTTTGCACTCTGGAATTTATATTTTCCTTCCGGAACCACGGGCGACGTGCGCCAGGCCGCAAAGATGAAATTCCTGGACCTTTTTCAAAAGGAAGCCGCTAAAAGAAAAAAGAAACAACCCAATATCGTCGTATGTGGAGACGTAAATATCGCCCACACTCCGCAAGACATTCACGATCCGAAAGGAAACGCGAAGAACAGCGGATTCCTGCCCGAGGAAAGAGAATGGTTGAGCGGATTTTTAGGCCAGGGTTGGGTGGATACGTTTCGTTATCTTTATCCGGAAAAACAGGAGTATTCCTGGTGGACCTTTCGCGCCGGAGCCCGCGCCAAAAACAAGGGATGGAGAATCGACTATTTTTTTGTTACGGAAGAATTGAAGAAAAACGTAAAGAGCCAATCCATTTACAGGGACAAACCTCTTTCGGATCACGCACCTCTCGAATTTGAAATCAAACTCTGAAGATTAAAATCTAAGTCGATCCTTGATTCGATTCAACGTTGGCTTGGCAATTTGAATTCCTCAACCCTTCGGAGAGTTTTACAATCGACTAACGGCTATTTTGCGAATTTGGGTCAGCTATCTTTCGTCGGATATTATAACCTTGCATGGAACTTAGATCTCCTTCCGCTTCCAAACGACCGCTTTGAATCAAAGTACGAATCCGCCATTCAAAGAACTCATCGCTCAAATCGAGACTGTACTGATGATACAAACAGTTTCCCACGATTCGCACGGCTCTTTTCCAGTTTTCAGAAACGAAGGAAAGAACGTAGTTATCATAAAAATCGACCGGAAGATAACCTATCTTGTCGCCTTCATATCTGCGAATCTCATCGGATCTATCTTGAATCCGATCGAATTCTTTGGCATACTCGTCCTTCTTTGCAATGGAAAGCAAAACTCGATTTTCAAATCGTTGCACGAATCCTTGATCCTCCAACGTAGCTCCGGTCGGATCTTGTTCGGAAGAAATATTTACAATTGCAACGGGGAGATGAATTTCTTGCAAATATCGGCACGCCATTCGTAAGAAGATCCGGTCGTGGTTCATATCGGTGTACCAAAGAACAATCGTTTGAATTCGCAAGGCATCGATTTTCTTCCTGACCTTTCTCCAATCTTTGTCGGGAGAGTCCCAGACTTCCTCGTAACAGTAGATCTGTTTAAAATAAAGACTTCGTTTTCGCCAATCGAAGAGAGGACCGTGAACCAATTCGGTGTCACCGATAGAAACTACGAAACCTGGTATTCCGTATTCCGTAAAGATGCGTTTGAGATTCCCGCCCCGATGATCCCCTAGGACAATGTGGAGATAGGACCCATTCAAGCACTCAAACCGCTTTTTTGGGAGGAAACTCGGGAATTTTCCAGTCCTTAAGATCGACTGGAAACTTAGGAAGAAATTTCTTAATCAATCCGATCGCGTCGGATTCAAACAGAAGCACGTTATCCGTCATTCGCTCCTGGGACTTGGAGCGAACGATTTTATTTTCGGTGATCGTCCCGTGTAATAAAATCGGATCTTTCCAAAACGGAATTCGAACTTCCAAAGTCGCGGGCTCTCCGATAGAATCCGAGTTAAAACGTCCTAGATTGAGACTCATGGACGTGCCTTCCCAGCCTCCGATCTCAGCGGAATAATTTCCGGTCTTACTATGAACTTCCAAAGGAATACGAACCGATTTTACGGATTCCTTCACTGAATCTTTGAGATCTTCGATCATTTTTTCGAGCATTTATCCCCCCCTTTCTAAGGAGAAAAGAACATTATTTTGTCCCATTGTATTTTCCCATGAATTGTTGTGCGGTGCAACAATAAAACAACATCGGTTGTATGTATTTAGCAATTCTGCTTTTCTAAGTAAAACAGACGAATTCTTCGTTTTTTTCATCTTTTCTACGATTTCTGAATTTTTCGTATTTTAGACTTAAAATTCACGGAAGGACCAACCCATTTGATCCTTCTATTAATTTCATCGTTCCATTTTCGGCAAAAGAGAATCTGCTTTTAAGAGCGATTTAAAAATTAGCAAAAGTATTTTCAGCGAACGGTTAAACTCCGCTCCGTTATGGATAAAATCGGAGAAATTTTAACCCTGACATCTAATTGTGGGAACTCTTACGTTTTTGTGAAACTAAAGTAGAACGCTTCCTACCATAACGTTACCCACAAATACTTGGATCGCAAGATAAATTTGTCGGAATTACGACAAATCCTTCGTGAAACTTATGCAACTCTCTCTAACTGCCGTTCTCAAAAATTGCGTCTGAACCGAAATTGTTAGTTTTTTTGAAGAAGGCTCCACATTTTAACGATTGAAACAAACTCTTCAGAATATTATTTTTATGCGTCCGAGTAGTAAAAGTTTTATCGCACTTTCAAAAGCGAAATCCCGCATTTCAAAACGACTTTTTCAGTATATTCTAAACTCCTAATTTTAAAAAAGTGAATATTTCCTTAGCCACCTGAGCAGGCGCCTCTAAGGGCAAAAAATGTCCTACCTTTCCGATTACCTTAAAAGAAACTCTGGAATAAAATTCGGATTCGAGTCCTTTGTATACGGAAGTAGAAATACATTCGTCCTTTTCTCCGGCCAGTACGAGTGTCGGAACGGAAATTTTATGAAAAACCAGTTCCCTGCTCGAATTCCAAAGAGCCCAATTTCCCGGAGTCAACAAACCTCTGTAATAACCGAGCGCCGTCGTAAGATGTTCGTGAACTTTTAGATTTTCCGAAACTTCCCGAAATCGATCTTCCGGAATTTTCCAACCGGGACTCCAATCCTCCCAAAGCCTCCGTAAAAGTTCGTTTTCCAACAATGCGGATTCGGGAATTCCGGCCCGAAGTTGAAAGAATAAGATATACCAGCTTCGAACGATCTGAGACGGATACACCAATAAATTCTTTAAATACGTAGGAATCGGAGGAGCCGAAAGAGCGACTAACGTGTCAATCGTTCCCGGTGAAAGATTTGCGAACGCATAAGAAGCGATTGCTCCCCAATCGTGACCTACGATCACTGTAGTTTTCGGATCGTGTTTGGATTTTAGGGATTCTACGATGAACTTCAGATCCCCTGCGAGCTCCGCAATGCTGACCGTGGTGGAAAAAGGAATATCGGAACCCGGTGAATATCCTCTCATGTAAGGAGCCACGCATGTAAAATCCCTTTCGGAAAAAATTTGCATCAGTTCCTTCATGGAGCCCGCGTCGTCCGGAAATCCGTGAAAGAAAAAGATCAGATTCTTTCCCTGACCCAAACTCAGGTATTTGTATTCTCTTTCTCCGTTTTTTAAAGTTGCGGTTTTGATTTCGGACATGAAAACTCCTGGCATAACAATGTCGTTTTGTGAACACAACGTTAGCGAGGAACTACATTTGTTTTTAAAAATCAAATGTCAAAGAAAATTATATCGAGCGATCCATAGATTAGTATGATTCTTGGACGTAAGACAGCTCGAAGTGTGATATTCTTGATTCGACGGAGTCAAGAAGGCCGATGGCAGATTGATCGCTCTCTTGGGGCTTAGACCCCGGTCCATAGATGAATCTAAATCGGCCACCGCAAACCAAAGTGTGGCGGCTTAACAAAGTCGACCGCGAATAGGAGTGCTGGTGATATCACCCGGCTTTGTTAAGACCTTCCGCCCTCTGTCATTTTAGGAGAAAAGAAATGAACAGTCAAGAAATCAAGTATGTAGGAATTGATTGCGGAAAGAAAAGTTTAGAGGTTGTTCGAATTAATTCGGAGAACTCGCTCGAACGTCGGCAATTCAGTACAACGGAAAGCGGTATTAGCAGTTTATTAAAATGGCTGACTTTAAATGATATTGTAGGTCTGGAAGCGGGCTCTCAATCTTTTAGAATTGCAAAATCAATTTTAAACAAAGGGATTCAAGTAATTGTCTTGAATCCCGGAGACTTAGCAACGATCTATCAATCTTTGAAAAAGACTGATAAAGAAGACAGTTTAAAAATAGCCAGGCTCATTCAACGTTATCCAATAGAAGAATTACCGGTTGTTCCGATTCCCACGGATGAAGAGGAAGATAATCGGCGATTGTGTACAGAGCATGAGAACTGGACAAGGCAACTGACGCAAGGTAAGAATCGACTTCACAGTTTATTCACTCAAGCCGGTTTGACTGAAATCACCAAAAAGCATTTACGAACAAAAGCATCCAGAGAAGTTTCTGTAGCTTTACTTCCTGATCGATACAAAAAGGAAGCGGAACGAATCTTAAAAGTTTTAGATTTAGTCGAACTAA
>NZ_ANIK01000043.1 GCF_000347175.1 Leptospira alstonii serovar Sichuan str. 79601 | reverse complement strand
TATCTGCGAATTCATCAAGACTTACGTTCGGAAGGTCTTGTTATATCTAAGAATCGAGTTTACAGAAGAATGCGTATAATGGGCTTAAAGAACCGAAAATATTCTCAGAAATAGAAGAGCAGTTCAGATATTTTAATTTTATTTCACCTTCTGAAAAGGATCATATTGAAGCAGCAAAGTTAAGGAATTTACTTTCTAAAAAGGGAATTACATTAGCTACAATTGATGCCTTAAATTGCTCGGATTGCAATTACACATAATCTCGTTCTTGTAACTTACGACAATGATTTCTTAGGGCTTTCTGGAATTACAAAGTTAAAAACTCTCAATTTTGAAGATTATAAAAAATCAAAGAGAAAACGCAACGTCGACTAACTTCGACTTCTCGCGGCGCTTCGAGATCGCTCCGCTACTCTCGCTTGACCTTCGGCACATTTGCTCGATTTCGTTAGGTGTCATTCGTGCCAAGCTACTTTTTAAATAAAAAAATGCGCTTATATATTCGTTTCCGTAATTAAAGAGAAATCAAAAATCCTATTAACAAAATCGAATATGTATTACATATGTGATACAAGAGGCAAAGTATGATTAGTCTTCGATTACCCCCAGAATTAGAAAAGAAATTATCAGAAGTAGCTAAAATTGAGAATAAAAGTAAATCGGAAGTCATTAAAGAGTCTTTGGTCTATTATATTGATAACTTTGCTCAGAAACCATCAGCCTATGAATTAGGTGAGAAATACTTCGGCCAATATAAAAGTGGGAATTCAGACAAATCGGTAAATCACCAAAAGTATATTAAAGATGCGATACTGAAAAAGCAAAAAGGTAAATGATAAAAGCAATTATTGATACCGGACCTATCGTAGCGTTCTTTGATGAATCAGATGCTTATTGTAACGATATAAGATCTTTTCTTAAAAATTTCAAAGGAAGATTATTCACAACTTTAGCCGTTGTAACAGAAGTTTCGTATTTGCTATCAGATAATAAGAAAATTCAGAATTCTTTTATAGAATGGATTAAAGACGGTGCAATTACAATTTTAAATCAAGATAATGAACATTTTCCGTTAATTCATCATTATATGGAAAAATATTCAGATCGCCCTATGGATTTTACAGACGCTTCTCTTGTGAGTCTCTCCGAAGTTTATGAAATAAAAGATATTTTGACTTTAGATAGTGATTTCCTTTTTTACAAAACGAAAAAAGGTAAAGCACTAAATATTATTAATTCTGAAATGATCAAATCTTAAATTAAGGCACGCACGATCGCCTAACTGCGGTTTCTCGCTCCGTTCGCCATTCACGGTTCCCGCTCAGGCTCACTACGGCCTTCGGCACATTTGCTTTGTCACTCGGTTCGCGAGCCGCGACTAAGGTTCGCTCAAACCTCGTTCCAATCCTTCCGCACGTTTAGCGTGCTCCAGGACCGCAAACGTCGAGAAGCCTCTCTCGTTAGGCGACAGTTTGGCAAACTTGATTTTAATAGCGAAATTGGTTGACATTGTAACCCATTAGGTTACAATGTGGTCATTGATAATTTCATTTAAGCACAAAGGTTTAGAGCAGTATTTTGAAACTGGAAGTAAACGAGGAATTCAACCGGATCACGCAGGAAAGTTAGGTAGAATTTTAGATAGATTAGATGCTTCATTAAATCCAAAGGATATAGACTTGCCTTCCTTTAAATTACATCAACTTAAAGGTAAGGAACAAGATAGATGGTCGGTTTGGGTAAATGGAAATTGGCGTATTACATTCGAATTTGAAGGTGAAAACGCGATATTAGTCGATTACGAAGATTATCATTAGAAGTAATAATTATGAATAAAAGAAAACCTACACACCCTGGGGAAGTATTATTAGAAGATGTAATCAAACCATTGGGTTTGACTATTACAGAAGCGGCTAAGGATTTAGGAATATCACGTAAAACACTTTCAGAAATAGTTAATGCCAAAAGTTCAATTACTCCTGAAACGGCAATAAGGATTGCATTGGCGACTAATACTTCTCCTGAAAGCTGGCTCAATATGCAGATCAAATTAGATTTATGGAATGCTTTACAGGATAAGCCTAAAAACGTGATTAAATTTCCGATCTCTGCTTAGGTATTATTTCTATTACAGCCAAACCGATCGCCTAACTTCGACTTCTCGCTTCGTTCGCCATTCGCGGTCCCCGCTCAGACTCACTACGGGCTAAAGCCACATTGCTTTGTCACTTCTCGCGGCGCTCCGGGGCCGCAAACGTCGAGGAGACTCTTTCGTTAGACGGCATCTGCTAAAAAGAAATTGTGCAACGCAAATTTGATATTTCGACTTTTCGATCAATTTTCTGAATTGGCAATACGCCATATATGATGTATTATGATTTGTGACGAGAAAATGGAAAGTTTACTATTATTCGGAATCTGAGAACGAAGAAAGTGAAATCGAAACTTTTATCAATTCAAAGGATAATAGAAATCAAACGAAGATATTAGCTTGGATCGAGAAACTTGAAGAATTATTAGGGCCAAATTTACCAAGGCCTTACGCTGATATATTAAGAGACGGTATTCATGAATTACGAATTAAACTTTCCGGAGATCAGGTTCGTATTTTATACTTTTTCTGTTATAAAGACTACGTTATACTTACGAATCATTTTATTAAGCGGTCTGCTAAAGTTCCGAAGTCTGAAATAGACAAAGCTGTAAAGAGAAAAGAAAAGTTTCTTAAGAAATATCCGGAGAAAGCAATAGAGAAGTTATTATTATGAAATCATTCAGATCACATTTAAAGACTAAAATTAAAAACGAGAAATTCAAAGAAAAGTTTCAAGAAGAAAGGGAACTAATCAATTTATCTTTAGAGTTACATGATTTACGAGAAAAGGAAGGTCTTTCTCAATCAGAACTTGCAAAAATGGCCCATGTAACTCAACAACAACTTTCGAAAATTGAAAATGGTATAAATTGCAATCTCGCAACTTTTTTGAAAGTATGCCACGCATTAGACTTAGAAGTAAAGGTTCGATCTCGTAAGAATATCGCCTGAACTTGAAAGCAGACGCCGTCTAACTTCGTCTTCTCGCGGCGCTTCGAGATTGCTTCGCAAACGTCGAGGGACTCTTTCGTTATGCGCCATAGCCACGCCTTATGAAAACAAATACTAAAACCCTATTCATCATAGCCTGCTTACTCTTCAGCTGGCATTGTAAAGGAGAGAAGCCACCTGTGAAAATTGAACACCCTGATCGCAAAAACTTGAAAATCCAAGACAAATGGAATGTCCTGAACGGAGACCATTCGGGTAAACCTCTCGTCGTCAGACTCAATACCTGGGCGGCCTCAATAAAGGGACACCCTCAATATTCCCAGCGGGTCGGAATAGCTTTGCCATTGCGCGCAGCCTCCGAACAAATTCCTGACCTTAACGCCGTGGAGGATTACCTTTTTGATCATGCGCAAAAAGACAATGCAGCCATTATTGTTGCCATCGTCACGCTCCCCGACGTGCGGGAGTTTACGCTATACTACAACGACACCACGCAACTCGCTCCACTTCTTGCCAATTTGCAAAAGCAGTTTCCGCAATTTCAGTTCCAGCATTACCTAAAGGCAGATCCGGAATGGCTTGGTTACGGAGAGTTTCAGCAATAAATAAGGCGTGGCCGCTTCGCATAACTTCGTCTCCTCGCTTCGTTCGGGATCGCTCATGCGACCCTCGCTCCAATTCTTCCGCGTGCTTAGGCACGCTCCAGAACCGCGAACGTCGACAATCAATTGTCGTTAGGCGAACATTTTTGCCAAGGCTTCTCAGGTTTTTTTCGCCGCGTCCATGCGGCGATTAAATCCAAATCTTAGTAAAAGTTTAGAGATTGACAATACCCTATTAAATAGGGATAATTGATTTATTGAAGAGAATATTCATTCACCTTCCAGATTTCGATCTATTTTGGAAAAAAGCCGGACTTGAAGATGAAGAGTTAAAAGAACTCCAAGAGTTTCTTTTAGAAAATCCAAAGTATGGTCCGGTAATTAAAGGTTCTAACGGAATCAGAAAGATACGCTGGAAAAAGAAAGGAATAGGTAAGAGCGGAGGAATTCGAGTTTTTACTTAGATATTGAAGAATTCTCTGTATTGTTCTTAATAACACTTCTTGAAAAGAACGACAAAGAGAATCTTTCAAAAAAGGAGCTTACGATCTTAGCTGATTTAGTAACTTCTTTAAAAGACTTAATTCAATCGAAGAGAGCGCGACATGAAAAAAGAAAGTAGCAAACTATTCAATAGCCTTTCCAAAGGACTTAATGAAGCAATTGAATACACGAAAGGTAAAAAAGTTCCGGGTGTAAAAGCGCAAATTATTGAAATTCAGAAATTACCAACATTTAAAGGTAAAGAAATTAGGAATATTAGGACCAATTTGCATCTTACTCAAAATACTTTTGCTCAAGCATTAGGTGTTTCTGCTAAAACAATTGAAGCTTGGGAATCGGGAAAAAATATTCCACAAGGTCCAGCTCAAAGAATGTTATTCATTCTTAAAAATAATTCTAAAGCATTGAATATTTTAGGGATTAAAAATTAACAACGCCATCCTTGGCGTAATTTGTTAGTGCATCGGCAAAAACGGCGCCTAACTTCGTCTCCTCGCTTCGTTCGCGCTCACTCCGGTCTTCGACACATTGCTTTGCCACTTCGGTTCGCGAGACGCGACTAAGGTCGCTCGAACCTCGTGCCAACCGCATCGCGCACAGGCGCTTGCGGTCGCAAACGTCGAGAAGACTATTTCGTTATGCGAAATTCGGCTAGCAGAAACCAAACCGACCTTCAGTCATTACATTCGTGGTCCTCAAAATAATTTCCTGGTTGGTTAAACTAGGAAGTAAACTTTAATCGCCATAAAATGGAGGATAATGGATGAATATACTTACTAAAATCACCGGATTTATTACGGTACTAGTTCTTGGTCTAACTGCCGGGGCAATGCTAACAGAGGCGGTAATCATCGTTCCTTTTTGGTTGAGTTTATCGCCAACTGAGTTCTTTGATTGGTATGCAAAAAACCAAGCTGCGTTGGTTAATTACTATAGTCCGCTCGAGATTTGGAGCACAATTCTTACTGTAGTCACTTCTATTCTTCTTCTGATTACGAAACAAGAAGGAAAATGGTCGATGGTCGCGTCCACAGTCCTATCTATTATTGTAATAGCGACATTTTTTATTTTCTTCAAAGATGCAAATGCTAACTTCAATACGCGTTCCATCGCAAACGACAAATTGACATTAGCCATTACAACCTGGGGAAATTGGCAATGGCTAAGAGTAGGATTAGGAATAGCTGCGTTCATATTCGGATTACTTTCTATTCAAGTGAATGAGAAATAATTTTATGTACCTGTAATGGCTTCTTGCCTTTTTGAAGTTCGTCAGCCGAACTTCGCATAACTTCGCCTCCTCGCTTCGTTAGGCGACATTCGCCCAGGGCTTAGAGAGCGAAATTGAGTTTTATTTCTCAGTATCCAAAATCAGGGAAACTAAAACATAGAGCTTTTCAATTAATCACTTTCTGAACTCGATGAAACGCTCTCTGAACTCAATCTCACTCCCTGAATGCCGCCCCATAGGAAGGCATTCACTGAGTTTCCACGGGTCGTTCGATAGATCGCGTTTCAGGTCGCTCGACGAGTTTTGGGACAAGCTCTTAGGAGAATTTGACTTTTTGAAAAATGGAAATTATTTTCGGTTTCAATGCGTGTTCGTTCCCGTAAAGTTCGGATTTACAAAGCATGAATTTGAAATCGAACATGAAACGACGATTACGGACGAGCAAATCGTTTAAGATCCGTTAGTCGAAACGGAAAGACTTTTCCCGTCTTCTTTTCTCAAAGTGTTCAATTCGATCTTCAATCTTTCCAAATCGCCGGGACCTTTGGCTCGATACACTCCGCGCAGATAAAACCTTTTATCGATAAGATACACGTTTTCAGTATGAACGAAATCGTTTAAATCGTCCTTTCCTTGAATCACCTTTATATCCGCGCCGAATTGATTCCTGGCCATATCGTAAATCGTCTTTTTGGAACCTGTGAGAAAGATCCAGTTGTTTCGAGTTATTTTATATTGATTTCTAAATTGATTCAGAATTTCGACCGTATCAATCTCCGGGTTTACGGAAATCGATACGATCTGAAGATCGGTTTGATCCTCGATCTTAGGTAAGAAATTCATCATATTCCTGGTGATCATGGGACAAATTCCCCTACACTTCGCGTAAAAGAACGTGACTAACGTATATTTGTCTTTCAGACCGCGGTTGTTAAATTCCCTTTTTTCGTGAGAAAGAAGGAAGAACTCGGGAACTTTCCTAAGATCCTCCGGCAATTTTCCGTCCTCGCCCGGCCAATAAGGATCCATAGCTTCGCTTTTGAAATAAGGAAGAACTCCCGCTTTGGGCGATGAAAAATAAGTCAATTCGGAATGGAATTTTTCCTTCGGCTCCTCGCAAGAAACCAAAAGTAACATTATAAAAATAAAATATATAAATTTCATAAATAACTCATACACTAAATTCGAATCGCAATATTTCCTTGCTGCGCAAAGAGCCACTCGAAACGTATCAATCCGCCGTTTTAATCGGTTCGCAAATTTTGCTTCCCGGCAAACCGAGAGAACTTCCGTCGTTGGCGATCACGGTATTCATATAGATTTGTCCGTTCCGATTCCATTTTTTCGAAACGAGCAACTTTCCGTTCTCGTCGAATTTTTCGTAGATAAAAGGTCTGTTGTTATCGTGCCATTCCCAGCGATCGTTTACGTACCTTCCGGAACGAAATTCGGCATACAATCGGTTGTTCCCGTTCGGAAACCAAGATCGGTGAACTCCCTCCTTCAAACCTTCCTTAAAATATCTTCTTTCCAGAAGTCGGCCGCTTTTATTTCTCGAAATCGTTTCACCGTCTTCCAAGCCGTTCTTAAATTGAATCGTTTCAGTTTCTTCCAACGCGGGTATTTCCCTTTTGATGAACCCGGTAAAAAGTTTCCGTTGATAATAAACCCTACCCTGCGCCATTTGCAGATTGGAATCGGTATGTTCGATCGTCTCGCCTTCTTGACAGCCGATTAAAAAAACGACCGTCAAGAAAACGAATAACCTAAGAAACGATTCAGTTCGAAACACTTCCCACAACACCGTAAAAAAAGGAACCCATCAAAGTATCGATCCCCGCCGTAGCGTCCGCCGCAAGATGATAATGATATGTCGGAGTCGAAAAATGAACCGTCGCCTTCGTATGACCGTGTAACGCATCCAAGTCTGCGGGAGTAAAATCGTCGCCCGTAGCCGCGGTTCCGTTATCGCATTTTTTACCGTAAATCGCGTAACCGTCCAAAATCACACCGATCAAATTCGCGTCGTTATTGCTAACCTTCGTAACCGCCGCGTGGTGATGGTAAACGCCCGTGTTTTGGGGATGTCCTCCGAAGTTATCGAAGGTCTGGGCTTCGACCGCCAAAGTGTCGGGAGGATTTGCGGCATTGTTAAAAATCGCCAGACCGTTCACCGTGATTCCGATGGAAACAAGACCGCCTTGAGTTCCCACGGTTCCGGAACCTTTCGCAGGAGTGGAAGGAACCGTATAAACGAACTTCTGGCTAGAGACCGAATTATTTCCTGCGGACATATTTCCGGCCGGAAGCGACTCAAACAAGGGAGAAGTCGAACCGTAGTAATAACTTTTCGTATTTGGAATATTCTGAGATTTGAATACGTAACTGGAACCGGATACGTAAGCGACGGAACATTTAAAATTATCCTTAATCCAAGACGGAAGCGAAGAATCCATACAAGTAGTCACACCGGTTACACAACCCGAGGAAGCGTCCAAGGTCGCGGTGCCTTTGGATACCGTA
Source organism: Leptospira alstonii serovar Sichuan str. 79601 (assembly GCF_000347175.1). Classification (GTDB taxonomy): domain Bacteria; phylum Spirochaetota; class Leptospiria; order Leptospirales; family Leptospiraceae; genus Leptospira; species Leptospira alstonii. The sequence continues at coordinate 8,163 of NZ_ANIK01000043.1, read as the reverse complement.
ACTCCGGTGCTAACCGCACTTCCGTTACAAAATCCGCCGCCGGCGAGCGCGGCCAAAGCCGCGACCGTAAGATCGTCGTCGTTGGAATCCTTTTTACAAAGGACGAAGGAAAGAATTACCGCAAATATTAGAATCGATCTTTGAATCATATTTTCTCCTATTATCGTCTTCGAAATGTCCGAAGTCGGGACTTAAGGGCGCCCATTATACATCACTTGAGTATAAGATAAAGAACTAAAATAGCCGATTTTACAAATCGTCTAAAGCTTTTTTTCTTTTCCCGGGACGAAGCCGAAAGCCGAATCGATTTCTTTCATAAAGAGAAAGAGCGAAGGCGTGGGAGAAAAATCGGGAACGTCTTGTCTGTAGGAATCTATCCTACTTATCGAGGGCGTTTTCCAGTTCCTCAAAAACCCCGATACTCAAAAGATCCGAATCCAGATCCGAATCCTGAAACCAAAAACCTGCGTATACGCTCAACCCCAAAAACAAAACGAGAGAAGCGCTTAACATACGTTTGTTTCTGATTTCTCTTTTATCCCTTCGAATTACGTTGGAAGAAATATTCCTCACCCAATCCCGATCTTTTTTTCTTTTCAGGATTTCTCCTTTCATAGGAGAAGCGCTGTTATTCTTCATAAAATTTATCCTTGATTCCGACTCGTTTCATCATCTCTTTCCCTCTGGCCGCTCTCGACTTAACGGTTCCCCGTTTTACTCCCAACGTTTCCGCGATTTGTTTTTCCGAATATCCGGCAAGATAAAACTCGAGAACCTTTCTGTATTTATGGGGGATTTTGACTAAGAGAGAACGTAACATTCCGATCATTTCCTGAGAGTTCCGTTCGGAATACTTGGAATTTCCGTTCCAATCGGAGCGAGCCGCGAGGAAGTCGTCCTCTTTTTTGGACTTAGCCAACTTCTCCGCGCGTTCCTCTTCTCTTCTCAGTTTATCGTTCATTCTCAGGGATTCGTTTCTGGCAATCGCGTACAACCAAGTGCTCAGTTTTGATTCTTTGCGAAACTGATCTTTTTTGAGGGCTTTGTACGCGCGAAAATAGGTTTCCTGAGCCACGTCGTCGATGGCATAAGAAAATCTCTCTGCGAGATTTTTTTCTATCGCAGAGAGAACGGTGTCCCGAGTGGAACTTACGATTTCCGTAAATTCGGATTCAGTCATCATGATGGCGGTGTTTTTGTTGAAACTCCGTGATTAAATCCACCAGTTTATTTCTTTGTTCCGGAGTGAGAATCGCGTGAAACTCGATCGCTTTTTCCGTCATAAAAGCTCTCATCTCGGTCATCTTATTCATTTCCAGTTCGAACGCCTTATTGATTTTTTTCTCGTCCAAACTCGGTTGACGAAACTCGGCAAGCGCCTCCGTCGGAATTCTCGGTCCTTGTAACTTGAGCTCCTTTCTTTTAGACAAAATCTCGTCTTTAATACGATAGAGTTCTTTCTTCTGAGAATCGTTCAGATCCAATTCCGAAGAGATCTTTTTAACGATGAACTCCGCTCTTTTTTCAGGAGACTTATGATATTTGCATCCGCCTGCGAACAATGCGGCTGTTAAAAGAATCAAACCGGAAACTTTAAAAAATCCTTTCATTGGATTCCTCCCATTTTCTAAAACTCTGACCGAAGGACTCAAGCCGGGTTCCGCTTTTTTTAGGATTCAACGGAAGTTCGTTTTTCTAAAGTGATTGTTTGTTATAGTTTGGCGGCTCCGGTTAACAAAACCGCTTCAATCGTCCATTTCAATGAAACGGAAGCAAATGGAGAATTAATTTTTCAAAAACTCCGATCCGATGTCGCTTTAAAGAAGTTAAAATTTTATATTCGTAAAGTAGATCCGATTTCGGATAACGGTAAAATCGATAAAGTCCAATCAATGTTCCGTTTGAACGGTGATGTCTTCTTTATCGATTTCGTATTTGAGCGCCAAACGATCTTTCAGAGAATAAAGGAGTTGCCCTCCGTTTTTGAAATAAAAGAACTCGGGATTCACTTTGATCAGAATACTTCTAAGAGCGGGAAGTTCCTTTAAAAAGAAGGAAATTTCCTGAACGAGTTTTTCTAAACTCTTGCCGTAAGGACATCCCTTGAGTTCGACTCCGACTCCTTTTTCAGTATTAGCAAGAGGAAGAATTTCGAACGGATATTCTTTCTTGTCGATTAAAACGTCCGGTCTGATCCTAAGCGCCTGACAGATTTTTTCGATCAAAACCTGAGTATCCATCGGTTTTAAAAGATAAGCCACAAGCTTTTTATTATGAGCCGCTTGAATGATCGTTTCTTTTTCGTTACTTACGGTTAAGAGTATGATCGGAGTCGGTCGATTCATTTCCGGAATTCTTTCCAAAAGATCAACACCGTTGAGTTTCGGCATGCGGTTGTCCGTTAAAATGAGATCGTAACGCATTTTCCTCAATTTGATTTCGGCGGCGATTCCGTCCACGACGTGATCCACGTCGAAATTATATCTTTCTAAATGACGGATTAGAAGTTCCGCATTGCTTTCGTCGTCCTCGGCCAATAAGATAAAATAAGTCGGCGCAACTTTCATAAGATCTCCTTGAAATCCGAAGATCACACTTCTATCTCGTCTTGTTTTTCTGGCAATTTTTTTCGGATAGACGGACGTCTTTTTTCGGAAAAATGAAAACGACCATTAGAAAAGATGAAATCATGGGGATCAAAACCGAACGATTTCGGGTCCAGATTAAATTCGCAATGGAAGATTGTAAAACGAGAACGCGTAAACGTATTTAATAAGATCCGAAAAAATATTTTATAATATTATGATGTAGAAAATAAAACGGCATAAAATGGAATCTAGATCGAATCGCATTAACGATTCCTTATAAAAAGAACGTAAAAAGTCCCGAGCAGTCAAAGAAGATAAAAAAAGGCGGACTTTCATCCGCCTAGAATTCTTATTGAAAAGATTTACTTTCGTTTATCGCCATCGCCCGGAACCCAATTGCCTTTCTCCATTTGATCGGTCAGATTGATCCAAAGACTTTCCGCACCGACGGATTTTTTAGCCTCCGAGAGTTTATTATTTTCATAGGAAGAGCGAGGAGCGGAAAATTTAGAACGACCGCCGGTTTCGGAATTACATTGAGCGTTTCCATCAGCCCAAGAACTTCCGCCGGAAGTTACGGACCATGTCCCGGACTTTTCATCCTTACATGCAAATCGATACTTTTCAGCGCAGTTGCGATTGTGCCATCTGCCGTTGTCCCAAAGGACCGCACAACGTTTGTTGTCCTCCGAACTTGGTTGAAGATTCTTCACGTCCCAAGACCAAATCGCTTGTTTTGCAAAATGGGAATTATACTGATTGATTCCGAAAACGTTTACTTCACAGGCCAGCATGGATTGAATCCCTTCGTCCGTAAATACGTCATCCTTCCTTCCATTAAACGCGCTATACATGGTTTTCGCAGTATTATAGAGATAAACCATCGTCTTGTCATAAGCGGATCTAGGATATTTACAATCGGGATAACCGGGAAAATCCTTTGGACTACTCGTCAGGAAAAAATTCAATTTAAAGTAGCGACTCCAAGACGGATCACCTTCCCGACAACTGTCGCTGACAAGAAGAATTCTCCGACCTGCCATAATCATATCTCTCGACTTCGGCATCGAAGCGTAATCGGTAATCTGAGTCGAACATGCACTCGAATACTGATACAACCACGGCCCCAGATATTCGTCTATAGTTTTAAAAGCCTCGTCATAATGTCCGTCTAAATTATCTTTTATACGAATCAGCAGAATGTTGTTACGATTCTCTAACGCGGTAATCCATGATAGAATTTCTATCAATCCTTTTGTAAGAGGACGATTGGACGGGTTACAACCTAAATGTTTCTTGTCTCCGCGACAAAGAAGAAGTTCTTTGCGACCCGACTTTCCGACGGTCCAGTGGACTTCCAATTCGAGATAACGCGCGCCTAAACGTAATTGATCCGTGATGGAATATTTCTGATCCGGATTTACGTACACGGTAGAAGATCCGTTGTAGGCATTACTGTTGTAGGAATTGTGAGTTCCGTAAAAAAGAGCTCGAGGCGCCTCGACGTTCATGTCTATTTGGGTTTTTCTTTGAATGGAAAGAACCTTATTCTCGAAAGATTTCTCGAAATCGTCTATTGGGTCGATCGCGTCGACCGGATTATTCACCACGACACCGCGATGCCCATAAAGGCTTCCCACGGTTCCCAATAAAAAAGAACCGATAAAAATCGTTAAAATTTTCCTCATACTTTTCACCTCTTGTATGTTTTTACATTTCTCCAAAGGAGAAAATTTCACTTAGGGAAATACTAATGAAGAAAACCAAAAACCGCTTATATATAACTTACAAAGACTCTTTTTAAAACGATAACGAGGAAATTTTCGCGGAACTTACAGTTTTGTGAGTTTTAAAAATATATATTTAATTTTCATAATACACTTCCTAAGGAATAAAAATGAATGCGAACAAACGCCCGACTTATCGCAACTCCGAATTCGATCTCAAAATATATCCTTTGAGTATTCGCACGAGTATACGACATGAAACGATTTTATTTTCATAAATGAATTTTTTATTTGAGGACCATTCTCATAAAATATTTCATTGAATATTTATTATATTAGAGTTGTTGAAAAAATCCATAGTTCAGATTAACAAAACTGCTTCAATCGTACATTTCAATAAAACGGAAACGGATGAAGAATTAATTTTTCAGCAACTCTATTAGAAAAATTCAAAGAACTCGTCTCGGTCCGATATGGAATTTTAAAAGATGGAATTGATTCAGGAAGCCTTAGAGAATATCGGAGATAAAATTCGTTTTGTGGAATTTATTCCGTGTCCGATATTACTCTCAAAGTTGAAAGGGACGGAGCTCCAAACTCTTTATCTCAATCAAAGTTTTAGGGAAATCATCGGTTACAAAGTCGAGGAAATTCCCACGTTAGAAGACTGGCTTATTCGAGCCTATCCGGACGAGTATTATAGAAACGAAATCAAATCGGATTGGCTGACAAAAAACGGCAATCACAACTCCGTAATAAAAACAAAAATCCGAACCAAATCAAACGAAGAAAGATGGTTCCAATTGCAAAGGACGGAATTCGGAGAATTAAACGTGTTCGCGTTTCAGGACATACACGAACTGGAAACCTTAAACTTAGAATTAACCTGCAACAACTCCGCAAAGTCCCAATTACTCGCCATTCTCGCACACGACTTAAGATCGCCTCTGATCCAAATCATTTCCCTGATTTCCTTGTTCAAAAACGAGGAAATTCCCGCCGCCGAACTTTATTATCATCTTTCAAAACTGAACGTTCAAACCCATCTTACAATCGACTTGATAGACAACACGTTAAATTGGGTGAAAACGAATTCCAAATGTATAGTAGTGAATAAGATTTCGTTCAATCCGGTGCCGATCGTGAAAGAATTAACGGCGCTCTACGAAGACTACATCCGACTCAAATGTCTTCGAGTGGACGTGGAATTTGATGAGAATATTATGATATTCAGCGATATAAATATTTTCAAAGTGATCGTCAGGAATTTATTCGTGAACGCCCTGAAGTTTTCAAATCCCGGCGGAAACGTTTTTCTAAGAGGGAAAACTTTTTCGAATCGTCAGCACGTTTCCGTAGCCGACGAAGGTATAGGAATGTCCGCCGAAGAATTGGAGAAGGTTTTTTCTAAAGAGTTCCACTCTTCCGTCGGAACTCTCAACGAAAACGGATCCGGACTCGGAATCAAACTTTGCAGAGACTTCGCTCGGTTGGTCGATGCGGAATTTCGTCTGAAAAGCGAGAAACACAAGGGAACTTGTGCAAGTTTGGTTTTTGAGTGACTGATCCGTAAATAAAATTCATCCCTTTTTTAATTCGTCGATTTTAGACTTAGCGTCCTTCTTCGGTTTTTCATATTCAGGGGGAGCGATATCGATAAACTTCTGATAACTTTCAATCGCCTGCTTTTTATTTCCCATACGAGTATAAACGATTCCTAAATTGAAATACACTTCCGCAACGGACTTATCGATCGCGATCGTCTTTAGATAATTTTGAACGGCTTTTTCGTTGTTCTGTTGCTTTTGATAAGTAACGCCTAGATTATAAAATGCTCTCGTATAGTTCGGATCTCTTTCCGCGGCTTTGGCAAAATAAACGATTGCTTGATCCAATTTACCTTCGTTCAAGTAAGTTACGCCGACGTTATTCACGTATTCCGGAAATTGAGGGTGTAATTTAACGGCCTTTTCAAAAAAGGAACGTGCCTGAATCGGATCCCCTTTACCCAACAAGGCGACACCTTGTTGGTTGAGTTCAAATGCTTTTGATTGTTCTTCCATCGTCGGTAAGGAGTCTCCAAAACAATTTGTGGAAATTGCGAAAACGATCGCAAAAAAAATAATTAACGATTTTTGATTCATCATTGGTTTTTAATCTTCCTATTAACCAACAATTCGGACGAACTTTGGTTTCCAATTCATTTTCGAAAAAGCGCTTCCATAAATTTAATTCTTTCGAAACTTATTCTCATTGAAGTTTAAAAATAAAACCAACCGTAATGGATGGGACATAAAACTCTTCAAGTTGTAAAGAACTCTTTTTCGAATTAAAAAGTTTAAACGTTAAAGAGAAACTCTATTAAATCCAAAAACACGATTCGTTTGGTAAATTTCGCTCTCAAAACGCCGATTGACGGACATTATCAAGTTTATAGTTTCATTTTATAAGGTTTTCTTAAAGTGAATTCATCTCAAAAATAGGAAACGTCGTTTGATTTTGGAACGGAAAAAAACGATCGACAGAAGAAAGTTATGTCTTTTTTTAACCCGATACGGGGAAAATAACGAACATGAAAAAAATTCCAATATTCTCTCGAATTAGAAACTTCGGAACGATCTGTCTGATTCTTCTCGGTTTCATTTCCGGGTTTTTGCAAGCCGAAGAAAAACAAAATATACGATACGTTCTTATTTGGGAAGGAAAGCTGAACGTAAGGGAAAAACCGATCAATGGAAAGGTAATATTCCAACTGGAAAAAGGAGAAAGCGTTACCGTCAAAGAAGGTACCGAAAACTCTGAATGGCCGGAGATAACCGCCAAATCCGGCGCCCAAGGATTTGTATCTTCGGAATTCCTGAGCAAAACGCGACCGGAGGACCTTGAAAACGCAAAACTTTTCGGCTCCATCTCCTCGCATACGGAAGGATCTTGGTTCCGTTCCTTAGCGATTCGAATTCAAAATCAATGGCTATCCGCAAACGATCACTCGGCGGAAACATATTCTCTTGAAAAAAAAATGATCCAAACACAGGGAAAAATCGCTGCGTATGAAGGAACCGATATAGCTGGAGAATTTTCCCCCGAAAAAAAAGAAATCACCGGTTGTCAGGAAGTCAGAGTCGTCAAAGGAAGTTTATTCGCATTCAAAAAAATTAATACTCTTCGGAATTCCGTTTTTGCGATTTTCGGCTCCAAAATCGGAGATAAGGTTCGATCGGATCGTTACGTTCCTTCCGAAAAAATTTCCCAATTACTGGACGCTTCCGCAAATTCCATTTTTAAGAAAAAACATCCCCGGCAAGAGGAATTGAAATTCTTAAAACGAGGGGATTTATATACGATCAAAACTCCGGAAAAGAATTATCTTTTTGTTCGATACGCGATCAGAGTGGAACCGGAGGAAAAATCCTATTACGCGGCGATTTACGAATTCAACAACGGAGAATTAGGAAAAAATATATTCGAAAAATTTGATGTTCTTATGAACGAACAAGCGGTTTACGGCGGAAAATATCATTTTTTAGGCGCCTTTGACCTGGATGAAAACGGAGTTCCGATTCTTATCCTACATCACAACGGTTACGACGGATATATAAACGAATTTGCGAAAATCAAAAACGGTCGATTACAATCCATGTTTTTGACCGGCGGAGACGCTTGTTGATTCGCACAGCGTTTCCTTAAAAGATCGGCCCCAGAACGCGCCCCTTAGGAAGCGTTCTGTGAATTTAGAGTGACGCAAGAAGCCCAATGTCTCGCTTTCTCCTATGTTTCTTGTGTCAAGCCCTCCCGCTATTTTTTTTTACATAAGACCATATTGGGCTAATTTTCGATTTAATATATTT
>NZ_ANIK01000042.1 GCF_000347175.1 Leptospira alstonii serovar Sichuan str. 79601 | reverse complement strand
CTCCTAAGGAAGAACCCGAGTTAGGAACCGTCTTACTGTGGATTGCTAAATTAGGCGGGCACTTGGCTCGCAATTCCGATGCTCCTCCGGGCCCCCTTACCATTTTTAAAGGCCTCATGAGAGCTATGGAAATCGGGTTTATGTTTAAATTACTCACGAAAACCTAACTTGTGGGTAAGGTTATGGCTCTCTACGGATCGCGTTGCAGGGCGTAAGTTTCACAGAAGATTTGTCGTAATTCCGACAGATTTATCTTGCGATCCAAGTATTTTGTGGGGTTGAACCGGGACACAAGTATGGATTTTTGATTTAAAATCCTAACCGCTAGTTCCTAACATCTATCCACTAAAACACGTCTATTAAGAATATGGAACGCACTCATTCTAAGAAAAAAATTCTAAAACAATTACGGGATTTTCGCACCAAAACGTCCTCCGCCTTTCCGGCGTGGAAAAATTCCAAGGAAGAGGAGAGCGTAGCCAAACATCTGAACATAACACAATGGAATTCGAATGTATCCGCTCGGAAGGCGGTTCCCGGTTCCTTGTGTCTGATTCTCACCGGAAAACTCGAGGAAACTCTTTTGAATACGGAGGAAAAGGATTGGCTCCTCAGGGAATTGTTTCCCGGAGATTATTTTTTATTTCAACCGGATAAGATATTACATTCCGGAATATCAGAAATTCTTTATATACTTCCGGACGATTTGGCTCGGATCGTTTCCAAACTTCCGGACTGGAAAAAGTGGATCAAGGATATAAATAAGGAGAATCATCTCTTTCACGTATCCAAACTTAGACCCTCCAAAAAGGAACTGATGGCCTTCCTTTCCTCAGTCGAGCTATTGTTTCATCTGGATAAGATTACTCTTTCCAATTTGGAATCCAGGATGGAATGGCTCGCGATTCCCGGTGGGGAAGTCCTTCTCAAACAAGGAGACGTTGGAGACTCGATGTACATCCTCGTTTCCGGGCGATTGTCCTGGACGGTTCGTTCCAATAACGGAGAAATTCTCGCACAAGGAGAACTCGGCAAAGGAGACATCATCGGTGAAATGTCCTTGCTCAGCGGAGATAAAAGATCCGCGACCGTGGTCGCTTTGAGGACCAGTCAAGTCGTTCGTATTTCGAGAGAGGACTTTCGTAAGAGTTTTGCAAATTCACCGGAAGCGATCTTTCAAATTACGGGAACCATCGTACATCGTTTGGGGACTGAGAGAAATCAGGAGTATCGAAGGGGCAATTCAGTCAGAACCGTTTCCGTTTTTCCGTTGAATATGATCCCCGAGGAATTTTACCGTTCTCTTCAAAACGGTCTCAAGAATTTCGGAAAAACAATATTATTGGATTCTAATGTTTTTAGAAAACGGGTCGGTTCGAAAGAAGGTAAAAAAAATCCGAAAAACGATCCGTATCGAATCGGAGATCTCGTAAACCGGTTTTACGAACTCGAAAAAAATTACGATAAACTCATATTCAAAACCGATATGCGTAATCCCGGTTGGAGGGAAACCTGTTTTCGTCAATCGGATCGAATTCTAATCTTAATCGATCCGAATCTGCCGATCGCCTTGGAATACGGGGAAGTGAATTCCATGTTACCCGAAGAAATTCAAAAGGAGCTCGTGTTCTTGATCGATTCCGACTTTACCGATTGGAAAAAGATAGAATCGGTCTTACGGAAATTTCCTTCGATTTCCCACTTTATCCTACGCAGGGACGTGAGCGCGGATTTCGGAAGATTGTCCCGAAGGCTCACCGGTAAGAGTATCGGAGTTGCGCTTTCCGGCGGAGGCGCTAAGGGATTTGCACATCTCGGACTTTTAAAGTGTTTCGAGGAGAACGACATTCCCGTGGATATGATTTCGGGAACGAGCGCGGGTGCGATCATGGGCGGTTTGTTTGCGATGGGACTCGGTTCTTCCGATATTCTTCCTTTGATCCGAAACTTTTGGTTGGATCGAAACATACTCGGAGACTTCACGTTTCCGTTCGTCTCTTTGGTAAGAGGAAAAAGATATTCGCAAGCGATTCACGAATTTTTCAAAGACAGAAACATAGAAACGCTTCCTATTCCTTTTTATGCGATCGCTTGCAACTTAACGAAGGCGGAAAGAAAAGTTTTTGACAGAGGTTTGTTGTGGAAGGCGGTAAGATCCAGCACTTCCATCCCCGGAATTTTTCCGCCTTTTTCCGAAAGCGGAGAGTTGTTTGTGGACGGAGGTTTACTCGATAATCTTCCGGGTTCCATCTTGAAAGAAAGAGGAGCCGGAATTTTGATCTCGGTCGATTTGGGAGGCGGAGGGCAGGTCGATAAGGACTGGACGTATCATAACCTGCTCGGACCTCAGTATTTGGGAGAGGCTCCTTCCTTTTTCAATTTATTATTTCATCATCTAAAAAGAACGAGTTTAAAAACAAAGTATACTGGATTTGCCGAAATCATGATGCGTTCCATGATGTTGTCCAGCAAGAACAGTCGGAACCGGACTCGGAATAACTCCGACTTGTACATCGAACTTCCCGTCGGAGGGTATTCCACCTTCGACTGGGATCAGTTTCAAAAATTATACGAGATCGGATACGAGACGGGAAGAAAAAAAGTTCATATTTGGAAAAACGAAATTAAGAAAAAACTAAATTCGTAAATTCTCATTTTTTAATTGAAATTTCTTTCATAAAGAAGTTAGAATTGTCCTCCTTCGGCGATTGTTATGCAACCCTCAGGAATTCAATCTTTAGAAGAATTCTCTTCGGAGTTTCCCTCTTTTCAAGAGCAGATCTGCATACTCGAAGAACGTCCTTCCGGAAAAATCATCTTATCGAAAAAGTGCGTTCGATTTTGGGGATTTAAAGGATTCGACCGGGAGCCGGATACGTTTCCCTCTTTTTTGTTCCATCTCCACGGAAAGGTTCGGGACTACGCGGACTTTACGGAAAAAGTTCTTTTAAAACACATTCAAGATTCGGAATATTTCGATACACTTTTCGCCGAAAATTTTATTCTGCGTTTTTTCTGGAAAACGGTAAAGGAAGGCGAACCGACATATCGTCTTTATACGTTTGAAGTTTTGGCCGGGGAACACGAGGAGGGAAGTCAGATCGTAGAATCCATTTTTTACAGACTTCCTGAACCCGCGTTTTTATTCGATCCGACCACTTTACGTTTTCTTGCCGTAAACGACGCGGCCGTTTATCTCTACGGGTTTTCCAGAAAAGAATTTTCCGATATGAATCTTTTGGACATTCGTTCGGAAGAGGATCGCACCGATATGGAAACGCTGATTCAAAATTACGCTCAGGAAACTGGAATCCGGTCCAGAGGAGTTTGGAGACATTGGAGAAAGGATAAAAAATTTATTTACGTGAAAATCACCGCGAACCGGATTCCGTTCGGGGAGTCCTTTGCGGTTTTGGCGATTTTGACGAACGTTTCCGAAACGATAGAAACCTCGTACGCCTTAAAACAAAGCCGCTCCGAAAAACAATCCGTTATCGAAAGTATGTCGGATCGATATTTTGCGCTTTCCAAAGATTGGAGATTCATTTCGGCGAACCGGCAATCCCTAATTACATTAGGAAAATCTAAAGAAGAATTGATCGGCAGGAACATCTGGGATTTGTATCCGGTGCCCGAGGCTCGTTTTTTTCGGGACAAGTACGAACTTGCAATCCGAACCGGTAAGCCGCTTACTTTCGAATATAAGATCGCCGAAACCGGAAACGTGATCGAGTTTCGGGTTTTCCCTTTTGAGGAGGGGATTTCCGTTTTTTTTCAGGACATTACCGAAAAAAGAAGAAGAGATACGGAACAAAATATTCTCAAAGAAATTTCCTTAAAAATCCCGAAAGCGTCGAGCGTAAAAGAATCGTTCGAAATTCTTTTTGAAACGATCTGCAAAGGAACCGCTTGGAGTTTTGCACAAACCTGGAAATTTCAAAACGGCGAAATCGTTTTGGAGGAGAATTCGCCCTGGTATTCGGCCGATTCGATTTTTTTGCGGTATAGAATCGCTTGTTTTGAAACCAAGTTTTCTCCCGGAGAAGGAGCGATCGGAGATGTTTTTGCGACGAAAAAGATTCGTTTTGTCCGGGACGTTCAAAAGGAAAAGGATTTTAAACGGGCGAAATTTGCGATTCAAACCGGAATCCGTTCTTGGGTTGCGATTCCCTTACGGACGGGGCACGAGATTTACGTTCTGGAATTCTGCACTCGGACGGAATTCGATTCAGAAAATTCTTATATTCAAATGTTTGAATTGGTTTCGGATCAGATCGAGGTCTTGTTCAAAAACAAGGAATCGGAAGAGGAAAAAGATCATTTTTTTAAATTGTCCGGGGATATGTTTCAGATTTCAACGTTAGACGGACAGATTATAGAACGCAATCACGCCTGGGAGGAAGTTTTGGGTTATACTCCGGAAGAATTGAACGGAATCGATCCCGTGGAAATCGTTCATCCGGACGACCGGAATAAGATGTCGGACGCCCTGGTCGACGTTCGAAAAAAAGAAAAAAATCTTTCCGTCGCACTTCGATACGTAACCAAACACGGACAGACCAAGACGATACTTTGGAAGACGATCGTTTCTCCCGAACACCGACTCGTTTACAGTACGGGTAAGGATATCACCGAAATTCAAGACACTCATCTCAAACTGGAGAACATGACAAAAGAACTGCAGCGTTCGAACGCCGATTTGGAGGACTTCGCTTTTATCGCGTCTCACGATCTCCAAGAACCTCTGAGAAAAATCATGGCTTTCGGAGATCGTCTTTTGAAAAAAACATCCAATTTGGATTCCGAGTCCGTGGATTATCTTCAAAGAATGTCTTCTTCCGCGCATCGATTGTCCAACTTGATCGAAGGTCTTTTGTCGTATTCTCGGATTAAGACCAAGGCAAAACCGTTCCAGTTCGTCGACTTAAGTCTTATCTTAAAGGATTCCATCGGCGATTTGGAAATTTATATCAAAGAAAAAAACGCGAAGGTTATCGATTCTAAGATCGGTTATACTTGGTGCGATCCGTTTCAGATGGGAATGGTTTTTCAAAATCTCATCAAAAACGGAATCAAGTTCAATCGGAACGAAAGGCCCGAAGTTATCATTCAATGTGTCCCCCATCCCGCGGCACAGAACCGGATTCAAATTACCTTTTCCGATAATGGAATCGGTTTTGACAAAAGGCACGGGGATAAGATATTTACGCTCTTTCAAAGACTCCATAGTCGGGAAGATTACGACGGAAACGGAATCGGTCTTGCGGTTTGTAAAAAAATTATAGAACTTCACGGAGGGAGAATTTACGCCGAGAGCGTTTTGCGGAAAGGTTCCACGTTTTATGTGGATCTTCCGGGTACTCTCGCGTCGGATTAAAAAGTATGAAAGTGGAAGTTAAAAATCGCAATTCGATTCATATCCTCGTTGCCGAGGATGATCCGGACGATCGTCTATTGATGAAGGACGGTTTTCGGGAAAATAATCTCGTCAATCCCTTGCATTTTGTGAAGGACGGGGAGGAATTATTCGAGTTCCTTCAAAACAAAGGAGAATATTCTGATATTCTAAAATACCCTAGGCCGGGATTCATTCTTTTGGATCTGAATATGCCCAGAATGGACGGAAGAGAGGTCTTGAAAACGATCAAGTCCTCCGCGGAGTTCAAAAAGATTCCGGTCATCGTTCTCACAACTTCGAGAGAGGAGGAGGATATGTTTCAAACTTACGATCTGGGTGCAAACTCGTTCATTCGAAAGCCGGTGGAGTTCGGCGCGTTTATGGAAACGATTCGAACCCTGGGAAAATATTGGCTGGAAATCGTGGAGCTTCCCGTTGTTCAGTAACGATTTATCGGACGAGATATCGGTTTGCCTGATCGAAGACGACGAAGCGGATTTCATTCTTTTTAAGGAATATCTGGACGAAATTCCGTTTCCCAAATACAAGCTGACTCGTTTTAAGGACGCTCCGAGCGTCTTAGCCGGTTTAAAAACCGATCCTTCCGAATATAAGATTTATGTAATCGATCATTTTTTAGGGTCTCAAACCGGATTAGAAATCTTGCATGAGATTCGAACGATTGCAGGCACCATTTCCGCGGTTTTGATTTCGGGGATTTCGAAAGAGGAAATGGAAACGATCGCAAAAGAAACGGGGTTTCAAGGTTATTTGGAAAAGAAAAATCTTTCCGCGTTTACCCTATCGAAAACGTTTTTTTCCGTTTTGAAGGAAAGTGAAGAATCTACGGAGAATCGTTCGGATACTTTTCTTTTAAGGATGGAAGCCATATCCCAATTTTCCGGAGGAATCGCACACGATTTTAATAATATTCTAAATATCATCATCGCAAACCTGGATATGCTGGAGATGCAGTGTAAGGATCAACCGGACGTTTTGAATCGGATTCGTTCCGCGCAAAATGCGGTTATGCGGGGCGCGGATGTAAATAAAAAGTTACTGAATTTTTCCAGAAAACAATCCCTACAACCGGAAACCGTGGATCCGAATCGGTTGATCGCCGATTATTTGGAAAAATCCAAGGAAATTTTTCCCGAGAACGTTCAGGTGATTTTTGAACCCGGTTCGGAGGGTGATCTTTGCCGGATTGATCGAGGCGAATTTGCAAATTGTCTAATGAACTTGTTTCAAAACGCAAAGGAAGCCCTCGAAGAATCCGAAGGAAAAATTTTGATCGAAACCGATACGATCGTCCTAAATTTTAAAGATAAGTCGCTCGGTTTAAAGGAAGGAAATTATTTTCTACTGAGGGTCGCGGACAACGGGAAAGGGATGGATGCGAACCTATTCGATAAAATTTTTGAACCTTTTTTCACCACAAAACAAAAAGGAAAAAATTCCGGACTTGGCCTTCCTATGATCTTCGGCTTCGTGAAAAGAAGCGGGGGACGAATCGTCTTTGATTCCCACCCGGGTGTGGGTTCGGATTTTTATATTTATCTTCCGGTGGAACAACTAAAATCAAATCCTCATTTCGTAACCGTCAAATCCTCCGAAAAACCGAAGGAAATTTTTTATTTTTCGGATGAAGGAGAATCTTCAAAGAGAACGTCTTATATTTTTCGGAGATTGGGATACCGGGTTTTTAGTTTTAAAGACTTAAACGTTTTTGAATCTTATCTTTCCAAGGTAGGTTCCGAAACCGTATTACTTTCGGAAACCTGGAAAGAGGATTTTTCGAAGTGGAATGAGATCGTGATGAACGCGCAAAAATCCGGTTTGAAAGCGAGGACTTGTTATTTTTTTTCTTCGATCGACGTATACGAATCGGAAAATTCCGTTTCAATCCCTTGGCCGATATCTCGAAAATCTCTTGAGAATCATTTCGGTATATTATAATTTAGCCATCCATGACTAAGCTTGCATCACCCAATCTATTGATTTTAGACGACGAGGAGGAAATCGCGGGAATTCTCGGGGATCTGGCCAAACAATGCGGTTTTGAAGTTACGGTCACGCACGAGGCCGGAGTATTTTTCGAAAAATTGAACGAACATACCGAACATATCATCTTGGATCTCATGATCCCCGGCGTGGACGGAGTAGACGTTTTACGGATGTTATCCGGAAAAAAGATTTCAGTTTCCGTGATTCTAATCAGCGGTGCGGATCGAAGAGTTTTACAGAGCGCCGAGGCTCTTGCGATCCAGTACGGATTAAAAATTTCGGGAGTCCTTGAAAAGCCGATTCGAATTCAAGAATATCAAAAAGTTCTTATGGGACTCATTTCCGATCAGAAGAAAAACGAATCTGCGAACACTTTGGTTCCCGGAAAAAAAACCTCTAAGGAACCGCCTTCCGCGATCTCCGCGGAAGAAATCGAGATCGCGATTCGAGAAAATCAAATGTTGCTTTTTTATCAACCCAAGATCGATTTTAAAACGGGAACCGTTTCCGGTTTTGAATCCTTGGTGCGCTGGTCTCATCCCGAGCGCGGTTTGATTTTTCCGGATTCATTTATTCCGACCCTGGAATCGTATCCGAGTCTGATGGATGCGATGACCGAAAAACTGATACTTCAAGCCCTCTCTCAGTGTTCGGTTTGGAACGAACAATTTCCGGGGATCGCCGTCGCGGTCAATGTTTCTCCCGTGAGTATGAACAAACTGATTCTCCCCGAAACCATCGCCAAAATGATAGAAGGTTTCGGTTTGAAGAACAATCAGTTGATCGTCGAAGTTACGGAAACTCAGTTATTGGAAAATATCATATCGACCTTGGACATTCTGACTCGGATTCGACTGCGAGGGATCGGACTTTCCGTGGACGATTTTGGAATCGGTTATTCCTCCCTCAAACAAATTCATCGTTATCCGTTTACGGAGCTTAAGATCGATCGATCTTTTGTGAGCGTGGCTCCGTACGATAAGGAAGCGCTTTTTATCTGTCAGGCAGCGATTGATCTCGGTCATAAACTCGGAATGACGGTCGTTGCGGAAGGGATTGAAACCTCCGAAGTGGGCGAGTTGATGAAAAAACAAGGTTGTGATAAAGGGCAGGGATATTTTTACAGCAAACCTATGCCTGCGGACGCGACCTTACCGTTTTTATCCGCGTTTAAATGTTAAACGACTCGCGAGTGGGAACTTGATATTGTTTACCCGGATGTCGATCCATAGAGAGGTTCTCTTGAGTTTGTCGGATCGGGAAAGTTTTATAATCGGTTTCGATTCTTCTTTTTCTAGTTTACTCCAACCGAAAGAATTCGATTCTTCCGGTTGTATGAAAAATTTTCTTCAGGACCCGGATTTTCCGATTTTAATCCGAGCTTATCGCTCTTCCCTAATTCGACGATATTCGATTTCCAATTTGGAACGTTATCCGGAATTGAGAGTACTTCCAAGATCGGTCATCGACACTCTCTTAAGATATTTTTTAGAACTTCTTTATCCGGAATACAAGGGTAGGGTTTTGTTGGACGGAGCTTTTCATTCCCTTGCCGGTTTTGTGCATAGCCCTTCCAAGGTTTTCGGTTTGATCGGTTCTTTAGGCGCGGCCGCTTTCGGTTTCGGAAGACATTTAGGCGCCGCGTTTAAGACGGGTTTTGCTGCATTGAATTCCTATCTTACGGCAAGACATTTTGAAACTTTAATGTTCGAGTTCACAAAAGATGAATTGAGATCGGGAAACGATCCGGAAGACCCGATCGTCTTTGATAGAATCCTTTCTCGGATTCCCAAAAAAGAAGCGGATCAATTTAGAAAGGATATCGTGAAACTTTTTGAAACGCTTTCCAATAGGGAACTTTTAAACAAGATCGTTTTAATGATGAAAACGATCGTTTCCAAGATGGAAAAAAAACCGAAGATTTATACTTCCGAAGACGTCGAAGGAATCCGTCTCGGTCTCCTAATATTACAAAAAGGCGAGGAACTTTTTCAAGGTCTTTCCGATTCGGAAATGGAATTGATCCTAACTTCCATTGATCGAATCGAATCCGACTTTTTCGAAGACGCTCTGAAAAGAAACAAACGCGTTTGAGCCGACTTTTGATTCGGATTCCGGCCTTAATAAATCGAGTCATTATTTTATAACTTTACGTTTTTCTAAAAAGTCCTTGCGAGGACGTTCCTAAATCGTTAGAATAAGGGTTCTTAAAGTGGAGTAAAGTCTATGAAAAAAATCTTTGATTGGACGGCGCGGATTGTTGCAATTGTGATTCTGATTCCGGCGTTTTACTTTAAACTTTCCGGTACGGATCGTTCCATCGCTACGTTTACGGCATTGGACGCCGAACCGTTCGGGCGTTATATCGTCGGCTTTTTCGAGTTAGGCGTCGTATTCTTGTTGTTGATTCCGCAGACGAGTTGGTTAGGTGCGATGATTACGACGGTAATCATGATAGGCGCGATTGGTTCTCATATTTCCGTTCTCGGTTTCCAAGGCGATATGGGAGTTTCTTTTTTATTGGCCATCGTCGTTCTTATTTGTTGTGTTACCGAGTTAATCGCGAGTAAGGATAGAAATCCGATTTTTACGAGAATGCTTGCGAACAAAGATTAGCTTTTAAGTATATTTTAACTTTGTTATATAGATAAGAGCGGCCCCTTGTCGTTTTGTGAAATCTTATCTTACGTGAATTCGTGAAGAAAGTTTGGGCGAATTCGGCCTTGGCGACCCCGCCGCGCTTTTTTTACCGATTCTTTACCCCGCGACAGGGATGTGAAAGGCGCGTCAGCGTCTCGAGCGTTGTACTTTGTGTTTTTCGATTTTAAAGGAATTTGCGAGAGATGAGTCGCTTTGCGACGAACCTGGAACAAGCCCGGTCCTGCCAAGTTCTGTGAGATTTTGGATTTCAGAAATGGCAGCAGGAGTCGCCCCGATAACCGACCCCACAAGTTGAAAGGGATTTTGGAAGAAGAAGGATCAAAAACGCACGTTTCAAGTGGCGAGTGGTTAGGCATTAGGATTTTACATACAATAAAACGCAAGCGTTTCGACAGGAATGAAGCTTTTTACTTGCAAAAAGTATGATTTTAGAATATTAGAAAAATATCACGAGCCTTCCCAATCACCTCTTCCCTCCACCCAAAATGCGGGTGGGGCTTGTTGTTTCACGGAGGATTGTCGGAATTCCGACAGATTTATGGAATGGTCCCGGTGGTTTTTGAATTTACTTGTAAAAGGAAAGAGTTTAAAATTTGCCGATGGGGCGACTCGCCGTTACGCAATTTATCATCCTGATAAATTGGGCTCCACGGCGTCTCGTTTTGGCCTCTGAACATCGTGTTCCTCGGAAGCATTTCCTCGCTCTTTACGAGAGCTCGAAATGCTTTACCAAAACTCGCTTCGAGTCTTGAGTTTTATTGTAGGTTTAAAATCTTGCCGATGGGGCGACTCGAACCGACACAGAGTTGCCCCCGGTGGGTTTTGAATTTACTTGTAAAAAAGAAGGTTTAAAATCTTGCCGATGGTCGGACTCGAACCGACACAGAGTTGCCCCCGGTGGATTTTGAATCCACTGCGTCTACCAGTTTCACCACATCGGCGGTTTGATTGCGAAAGGTCGTCAGTCGTCTACTTCGATGTACTTCCCTTTTCCACGAGCTACGATCTTTCCGATCTCGTTTTCGATTTCAGCCCTGTTTTCGATCACTTTCTTATTTTTCTTCACGAACCATCCGCGTAAATGGAGCGGCTGGTTCACGAAGGCAGGTTGTAAAAATCGAATCGTAAGCTCACCCGTAGTCGTTTTGAAATTCATGGCTTCGTTGATTTTGACCATGATTTCGTCTAAGATCGTAGATATAATTCCGGGATGAATTACATCCGGCTGACCTTGGAACTTTTCCGGACAAGTGAAGTCACCGTATGCGGATTGTGTATCTTCATCAAAGGTGATTTTCAATTGAAGTCCGTCCGGATTGTCTGGACTGGATCCAAAACTTAAGTTTGCCCGAACCGAAGCTTTCATAGGTCAGAAATATACTATACATCCATGACGTCAATTACAAAAAGAAGTCCGAATGGGTTTAAGATTGGCATCCGGTTTGGTCGATTTTTAGAACAGTAGCTCCTCTCCATGACAACACTCCTATTATTTATGTTAGGTCTTTTATCCGCCGGGGCGGGGGCTTATACTTTATTTAAAGACAAACCTTCTCCTAAAGATTCCGATTCCGGAAAGTCTTCTTCGGGTGGCGCGGGTGATTCTAACGTTCGAGGAGATAGGGGAAAAGAAATTCCGGTTCCGGGTGGCCCTTCCGGATCTCAGATGGGCGGTCCTCCCGCTCAAGGTGGAACAGGGCAGCAGCCTTTGTCTGCGGGTGAACCTAAACTTGGAAAAGAAGATTCTCAAAAACACAAAGAAGAATTTCCAGGTCTTCGTAAAAAGCCTAAGTTAAATCTGAAGAATAAAGTCGACGATATCATTCGCAATAATTCTAAATTTGCAAACCACCGTCGCCCTCTCATCAATGCCGAAGCTCTTGTTGATAAGGAAAGTTTCAACGGTGCATTAGAAATTTATAAAAGAACCAAAACTCGAGTTCCGGATGAAGAGATCCAGAAAAAAATTCAGGAGAATATCGATCAGATCCAAGATCATCTCGAAAGCGATGATGAAGATGTGTATCGCCCCGATCATTTTGGCGGACCTCCGATTCCTTTGGGTGATCTTGTTCGAGCCATCAGGGACATCAGTGATTCGTTAGGCGATACGATTGCCAAAGGATTTTCGCATTCGATTCCCCTTCCTCTTTCTCCTTTGGATCCGGGTGCGGTTTCGGGATCCTCTGAAACCGGTCCCGTTTCTTATCAGATTTTTAGTCCCGGACCTCCATTGCCTCCGGAGGATCCTATTCCTCTTCCGAGTCCTGAAGCCGGAGAGAAATCGGGCGGAGGTGTGGGAACTCCCGCAGGTGGCGGCGGTGGATCTGGAAGTCCCGGTGCTGGATCTGGAGGTGTGGGAACTCCCACAGGTGGCGGCGGTGGATCTGGAAGTCCCGGTGCTGGACCCGGATATTCGGAACCGAGCCCGATGGATCTACCGGACGATACTTTCTTTTCCGAAGAGTGGGAGAAATTTAAGGATTTGCCCCTGGTGGATCGCAGAACGGGGGAAAGTCGGAGGTCCGGTCCGGATCGTCGCGGGGCGAACTCAAATCGAAAGGATCGTAGGCAAGACGAGGATCGAAGAAAGGAAGATCTTTTTAAACTAAGAGACGAATATCTCAAACAAAAAGAAGAGCAAAAAAAAAGAGAAAGAGAAGAAACAAGTTCCCAGACCCAAGAACCGACTACTGATTATGAATATTTACCCGAAACTTCCTTTCGAGACGACCTACCTCCGTTTTTAGCTTCCGTCATTCCTAAGATTGAACTCGTACCGATTCGACTACCGGATCCTCAGGATAAAACGGTACGACCTCCGGAAGAAAAACCACCCGAGGCTCTCAGCTCGACTCCGTCGGGGGAGGTTCGGCTCGAAGCTCCCCCGAGTTCGGAGGCTCCGGAAAAAGAGTCCAAACCATTAGAACTTCCTAAAATAGGCCTTCCGGAACCCGAATATCAGAAGGCGGGAGAAACAACTCCCGAGATTCCTCATCTTGCGCCCGAAACCGGCGCTTCCGAACCGGATGAGACGCCTGAAATAGAGCTTCTCGAAGGAGGTCTTCAACCTCTCGGCGAGGAGGAAACGGAAAGCGGTGGCGGGGAGGATGAATCCGGAGGGGGTTCGAAGAAGGAAGAACCGACGATGATCCACGGGATACTGGAGTTAAAACCTCCGGAAGTGGACGACGCACCGTTTTTGACTCTTACCTACGATTTCAATAAAATTCCTCACGCGTTTAAACTTTCAAAGAATTACAGTATTATGGAATACTCATACTATAAATACAAACCGATGCTCGTCAAAGCGCAGGAATTTGCGAGAAGGAAAATGCTGAAAAACGCGCTGAATTATTATAGAGTCATCAAGTCCCAGAATATTCCTCCCGAACTCAGAAAGATGATCAATCGAAACATTAAGGACATTACCGAATTTATGGAAAAATATCTTATGGCAAAGGGCGGTTAACGTTTTCGGCGTTCGAGAACTTTCTCGTTTTTTACAGAAAACTCACGTTGATTACCGATCTCTATAAAATTGAGTACCGTTAGTTTTTATCGCAAAACATTGTTTCAATTCTAAATATTAGGTGCTTTATTATATAGGTATGAGTAATAACGGCGATTTCTGCCGATGGTCCGACAAGAATCATACTTTTTACTTGCAAAAAGTATGATTCTATGATAGAGAAAAGCGCCTTCTTCGCCGCCCGAACCGATTAAAAAAACTCTTAAAAGACCCGGTAAGGTTCATTCCTATACACGTTGAATGAAAATTTTACTCAAAGATTTGACTTAAAACTTCGTTTTCATTTTGAAAAGGTTTTGTCTGTCTTGATCGGTTCGGTTTCGATCGAATTCTCAGTCGGTTTTCGGAACGGAAGAGTTATCCGAACTTTCCAAAGAAAAATAACGATGGATGTTAAAACCCAAGGTCCATTCCTTTTTGTCGTAATCGAAATCGGCGCCTCGTAGTAACTGAGTGTGTGCGATCGATCGGCTGTTCGTAACGAACAACTGAAAGACATGGCCTCCCGTTTCGAAGTCCACCCCGAAACTTAAGGGAACGGACATGTATTTCACCGGTTTGGAAAGTAGAATGTTGTTTACAATTGCGTCTAACGTTCTACCGCTCGCGATCAGGTCGTTGACTTCGGAAGCGGAATATTCGACACCGTTGATTTTCGTCTTTCTGTCTTCCGCGGCGTAGGAATCTCCGATATAATCCCGTTTCGGAGTGAGAATCGTTCCGAATGTGAAATCCAGACGTTTGAAAAGATGAATTCTAAACGAAACGTCCAGACCGGTTCGATCGTTGGAAAGGTGATCTTTGACGAAGTTTCTATGGACGAACATCGGAGAAAGTTGGATGGAAAAAAGATCGCCGAACCTTCTTGAAATCAAAAACGAAGCCAAAGCGCTTTGCCGATCCGAATCGGTAAGTTCGTATGTATTTAACTTCCTACCCGCTTGGGAATCAAAACCCGGATAACCCGACGAAACCTTGAGATAAGGACCGTAAAATCGATTTTGTTTTTCCGTTTCCTGGCCGAAAACTCCGAAAAAGCTCACCGTAACCGGAAAACCGGAGTCTTGAGTCAGCAAACGAATCTTTCCCCTCGCTTCGTATGTTTTTTGAAACGAAGTTCTCGCGATACCGATCGTGATTCGATCGGTAAGACCGTAATCGAGAGAGAGTTGTGTGTTGGCTCCGTTGTCCAAACCCGCAAAATCGTAAGAGGTGGATTTAGCGCTGCCAAAACGGTGGTTGATTCTGAAATCCAGGCCGTTCTTACCTACGTCTTCGGTGCTCGGCATGTGGATGAGGCTACTTCCTAAGAACGCGGACTTTCTTTGTTCCTGACCGAATAAGGCGAAGGAAAAAGAGATCGACAGAATAAAAAACGAAATTAAGGAAAAGTTGATTTTAAAGTTCATGATTTGAATTGCCATAGGATGGAGGTTTCGATTCTGATTTTTTCATTTAGTTTCAAAATTACTAATTTAGGAATTTCGATTTTAAAGTCGCTCAGAGCGATTTCGAAATCCGCTCGGATCAAAAGATCCTTTCCTTTCTCTTCGAAGTTACCCTGTATTCGAACGTTCTTTTTCGTAAGTCCGTGTAAGGTGAAATCCCCTTCGACGATCACCGTTTTGGAAGATACGTCCCATTTCGAAATGTTTCCGTGAAAGACGACGTTCGGAAAACGTTCCGTTTCCAGATAATTCTCGTGCATATGACGGTTCATGAGCCGGTTGGAAACGTTTAAGTCGTTAAGATTGATTTGAAAGGAGAATTTTTTCGATTTCAGATCGGCGTTTCCTTCCGCTTTTTGCAAGGAGCCCCGGATCGTTTCCTGGGGCGCCTCGCTTAAAAAACGAATGTCCGCTTCCTTAACGATCCACTCCTCCGAAAGTTTTTTTTCGGAGAGGAGCGGAGAAGGAAAAAAAAACGGAGCGGCCGGAAAAATTAGAAAAACCGCATATAGGAATCTTCTGAAAATCAAGGATTTGCACCTTTGAGAATCCAACAGAACACGGCCTTATTGATGGAATCGTTATTGTTGACCCTCATCGATCCCGTATTGATCTTTTGAAAGAGAGCGCTGTTTTTGGGGTCGTTAACGGTCACTCTGCTTCGAACCGCACTGTAAGAAGTGACGTCGAAACCGGAGGTGGGGTTGCCTGCGTTGTGACAAGTGGCGCAGGTGCTTGTTCCCGCCTGATTTAACGTGGAGAATGCGGGGGCGGCATCGGTACAATCCGCGTTTGTGAGCTCTTTCAAAGGCGCCGACGAATTCAAAAGTAAGGCCAGGAACTTTAAGGAATCTTCCTTATCCGAACTTTTTTCATTTTGACAATTCCAGAGACCGGAACAGAGACAAAAAATCAGAATTCCAACAGAAAACGATTTACGAATTTCTTTCATGAGTTTCTCCCTTAAAAAACGAATTTACAATAAATGGGGCGCCGTTTGGGAATTTCAATCTCATAATGGACTTGAAGTTCAAAAATAAAAAATTTTGAATCCAAATTTTCGAAAGAAAACGTCCGCTTTTATAGAATTCGAATATCATTCTTTTCTGGAATACTTCGAACGAATCCACTCGACGTGGGCCAAACGCTCTAAAAGTTTGTAACTAACGCGAATTCACGGATCAAGTTTGGGCGAATCCGGCCTAACGGCCGGACTGCGCTTGAACTCAATGTTTCTCCCTACGGGTCGAAACATAATGCTCTGATCAACAAATTGACGATCGGCACGAAAAACGAAATCCTTTCGTAATTTCAATTTGTTGATCTCGCTTCAATCGCTTTCGCATCGTTATACGGAACTCGCGTTCAATAGGACAAAAAAAGTCGGCAAGAAGGGACTCATGCAATTTTTAGAACCGTATCTAAAACCCACTTACTATTTCGATTACCAATCCGCGCCGGTCCGGATGTTTTTGGAAAAATATACGACCTCTACAAATTCACCTTTGGAAAAATTGAAGGAATTTTATTTGGGAGTTCGGGACGGAATTCGATACAACCCTTACCAAGCGACCGATCGGAAAGAATCGTATCAAGCCGGTAGGATCGCGGAAAGCGAACAAAACTATTGTATTCCCAAGTCGATTCTTTTTGCCGCGGGCGCCAGGGCCTTGGGGTTCCCGTCCAAGATCGGATTTTCGGACGTCGTCAATCATCTTGCGAGCGAAAGATTGATCCGTCATTTGGGAACTTCCGTTTTTGCGTTCCATGGATATGCAGAAATTCTAATCGATGGAACTTGGATCAAAGCGACTCCCGTATTTGACAGGGAACTTTGTAAACGTTTCGGAGTTCCGGCCTTGGACTTCGACGGGAAAAAGGATACGATTTTTCATTCTTTCGACGGACAAGGCAAGAAGTTTATGGAATACGTGAATGATCGGGGCGTTTACGACGATTTTCCTTTCGAGTTCGTAATCCAAGGTTTGAAGGATTTTTATCCAAACGTGATGGGCAAAACTTTCAAAGGCGATCTTAGGAACGAAAGTCCGATCGTTTAAAAATTTTATACAAATCGCTGTTAGGTGATTTACGTATATTAGAGTTGTTGAAAATTACTTCCCCATCCGTTTCTGTTACATTGAAACGAACGCAGTTTTGTGAATCTCCGTTATGGAATTTTTCGGGCAACTCGATTTCATTTTACGCGCTTTCCGAATGAGGATCTGATCCAATCTCTTTTCCAATTTAACAAGACGTCGTTCTTCTCCGCTTCGATCAAAGTTCTTTCGCAAAAGGATCGTTTGGCGATAACGTTCAATCGTAGGAATATTCGGACAAATCGTGATCCTAAAGGGATGGTACTTTTTTCCGACTCAGGTTCGTTCTGTTTTGGGACCGGCTTTGACTCGATTTTGAAAGTGGTCATTTCTTTTTATCAAATTCCCTACCGACGTATTCTGTAAAAGGGTGTCAGAATTCTGCTTCCAAAAGGCGGATTTATGCCAAAATTCACGATATTCTAATAGAGATAGGTTTCGGTAAGTACTGAGGATTGGTTCTATCTAAAGACTTTGATGTTTAAGAGACATTTCAATGTGTTTGAAATTTTTCGGATAAAAATAATAAAAAAGAAAATGAGTAATTCATTCGTTTTCTTTCGTCATACAAGAATGAACATTCTTTCAGCGGATTTAAAAATATACCTTTGTATATGCCGGAGATACGCTTTGTGTTTAGAATATCTCTAAAGTTTTTAAAATTTGACATCGCTTTAGCTAAAAGTTTACTTACTTTATAAACTTACACAGGTAAAAAGTGATTCACTTTTTAAAAAACTTGACTGAGTATATATTAAGGCAACTATGAAACGCTTAAAATTTTATGAAAACAATATATATATCAATTCAGAGACTGGGAATACGAAAAAAATTAATGCTTCTTTTTGGTTCGGTGCTGATACCGATCGCCGCTTTGGTGGCTTTAGCACTGATCAACACGAAAGATAGAATCGAGGACATTGAAACGATTTACGAAGATAGAGTAATTCCTCTGAAACAATTGAAGAAGATATCGGACTTCTATGCGATTTTTATTGTGGACTGCGTTCACAAAGTAAGGAGCGGGACGTTTACTCCGGAAGAAGGAGTATCTAACCTTGATAAGGCGACTTCCGGAATTCAAGAAGAATGGGCCGCATACATCGGAACTCGTCTTGTTCCCGAAGAGGAAGCCATCATCAAGGAATTGAATCCTCTTTTTCTGGCTTCGAACGCCGCGGTAGCCGAAGCCAGAGAGCTTATGGTAACCAAAAACTTTCAGGAATTAGGGGTTTTTGCGGATACTCGTTTGTATCCTAAAATCGATCCGGTAACTTCAAAGATAGAGGAACTGATTCAGGTTCAATTGAAAATCACGGACGTGCTTTATATCAAAGCGGAAAAGGAATTCACTTACAGTTGGTTTCTATTTATCCTCCTTTCCGGCGTGACTTTGACCTATATTTTTCTGATTGCCTTGTTTTACTCGATTCAATTGGTCAAGGGGCTCAACACGGTGAGCAATGCGGTCAAAAATGCGGATTTTTCTCATCCGGTGGTAGTTGAAGAAGATGATAGAAAAAAGGACGAACTTTATCTTCTCCATTTGGCTTTCCGTCTGTTCCAAATCAAAGTTAAAGAAATGTTCGATACGATCATGAGCTTTTCCGAAAGTATCGTCGCTTCCTCCGAACAGCTTTCCCAATCTGCGGATCATCTTTCTTCGAACGCGCAATCCGAGTCGGCTTCTATCGAGCAAATTTCCGCGTCCGTGGAAGAGATCAGTTCCGGAATGGAATACGTAAATCGAAACGCAGAATCTCAATACGCTTTGATTTCTTCCTTTAACGGAGAAATGCGGGAACTTGAGGGAATGATCAATGAAGTCGGGGGTGCGGTGAAGAATTCCTTGGAAAAAATTTCCGAGATGTATCTGAAAACCGATTCCGGCAAAACGACGATGGGTGATCTTTCCGAAAGTATGGAAAAGATCGAAAACAGTTCGGTCGAGATGCAGTCGATCACGGCGATTATCAAGGAAATATCAGAAAAAGTGAATTTACTTGCACTCAATGCGGCGATCGAAGCGGCAAGAGCCGGGGAACACGGTAGGGGATTTGCGGTTGTCGCGAGCGAGATCACGAGACTTGCGGAACAAACGGATTCCAGCGCGATGACGATCGAAGAACTCATTAAAACGAGCAACGCGGAAATCGAAACCGGAAGAAAGATCGTTGAAAACTCCATGACTGTTTACGCCGAAATTTTAAACGGACTGGAACATTTGAAGGAATCTTCCAATCGGATCGTAGCTACGATGGAACTCCAACAGGAGAAAAAGGAAAAGATTCGTTCCGGAGTCGATCAGGTTGATACGAAGTCGGAAGACATTCGTAATTCCGTTAAGGAACAAAAAATTGCCATCAACGAAACGGCAAACGCGGTTTCCAATATTTCCATTACGGTTCAAAACAGCGCTGCAAATTCGGAGGAAATTGCGGGAAGTGCGATCAGTCTTTTGCAGATTGCAAAAAATCTTCAGGAGATGATGAGTTTTCTGAAGAGTTAAAACGGATCGCTGCCTTGCCTAGGCGGGGGCCATAAGCAACCCTACAAGTTGAAAAGAATTTTGGAATCAGAGGATCAAAAAGGCAAACGTTTCGAGAAGAATCCTATTTGGTACTTGCAAAAAGTATGATTTTCTGATATAGGAAATTCTCCCGAGCCTTTCTGCCTATTTCGCGATGCATAGAGAGCGAAATTGAGTTAAACCTTTCGCGATGCATAGAGAGCGAAATTGAGTTAAACCTTTCGCGATGCATAGAGAGCGAAATTGAGTTTCTTCCCACCACCCAAAATTTGGGGAAACTAAAGTGCAACGGCGGGCGCGTTGAGGAAACTCAACACAACGGCTCTCTACCATAACCTTACCCACAAGTTAAGAAGGTTTTTGGAATAAGAAGGATCAAAAACGCACATTTTTCAAGTGTTCCGACAAGAATGGAGCTTTTTACTTGCAAAAAGTATGATTTTCTGATAGAGAAAAGCCTCCCGAGCCTTTCCACCTCCCGCCCCACCACCCAAAATTAGGGTGGGGCGTAAGTTTCACAGAAGATTTGTCGTAATTCCGACAGATTTATCTTGAGATCCACGTACTTGTGGGTAAGGTTATGGCTCTCTACGGATCGCGTTGTGGGGCGTAAGTTTCACAGTAGATTGTCGTAATTCCGACAGATTTATCTCCAGTTCAACTACCTTGTGGGTTATGGCTTTGTATGGGTACAGAAAATCATGCGTATCTTCTATTTGTGGACGGTGTCCTTTGTTGTGTAGTAGTCGAGTATACGAACATGAGTTTGATGTAAGATATTTGTTTTATAAAACCTAATTTTTCCGCAAAATAAAATGCGGGAACTCCCGCGTTTTCCTTAAAACGAACGGTGGAACCATGATCTATTCCATACCGTTATGGATAAAACGGAAAACTTTAACCCTGACATCTGACCCTCCTATCC
>NZ_ANIK01000041.1 GCF_000347175.1 Leptospira alstonii serovar Sichuan str. 79601 | reverse complement strand
TTAAGAAAGTTTGGGCGAATCCGGCCTTAACAGGCCGGACCGCGCTTTACGCGAAAATTCCTTCGGAATTTCTGCTTCAATCGCTTTCGCATTTGTTATACCGAACTCATCTTTTTTAAAATCGAACTCTCTCTAAATCAATGTAACGATCATTCGCGTTGAAAAAATCCGGAAATTTTCGGATTAAACCGAACCTCGGTATAATATTTGTCCATTCAATTTTTTGCAAAAGTATATTCAAAATCGATTTTGGACTTGCGTTTGTTTGAATTTTAAATCCCGATTGATCTACAATGTTCTTTCAGATTAAATTTCCCCAACAATCGATTTGATGATCCACTGCATAAAGTCCGGGAGCGAGCATCTTTCCTTTTTTAGATTGATCCGCCATACCCAAAGCGGCCGACGCGAGTTGTCCGATGATCGCATCCATTCCTTCGGTCGGAACGCCGTAGAATAAAAAGTTGATCGGGCTCAAGTCGCTTAACAAAAAGAACGTCTTTTCGATTTCTTCACCGTCTTTTGAAAAAAGGAAAGTCACCTTGCCGCCTTGATCGATACCGGATTGAGGATCCAAAATCCGATCGAACTCCATTCGGATCGGATAAGCGCCTATCTTCTTATCTTCCGAAAAAGAAAGTCTATCGATCCAATCAATCCAATCCGTGTATTCCGCGGTTTTTGTCGAACCGGAAACGATTAGAATTTTCGATTTGGTTCCGTTGAGAATCAGATCTTCGAAATGTTTCTGTTTTAGGATCGAGTTTCCTATAACTCCCAGAATCAAGTCCCTGGAAAGAAATTCTTCCTTTGGAATTTCATCGATTGTTCCGTAGAGGAGTTTTTCCGCTTTGGAAACTTTGAGATCCACTTGTACCAAATCTTGATTGGTTTCGTGCAATCTGGATTCTAAATATTTGCATAAAAAAGAACCGATGTTTCCTTTTGCCCCGAGAATTAAAATCTTTCTGGAAGAAAGAATCATTCCTTGTCCGTTTAAGATCGTTTCGATCGCGTTGAGAATGGAGTACGCGACCTCTTTGGATTCTTCCTTAACTTTCTGATCGGAAATCGCGATGGAGAAAGCGGGCAAAAAAAGTTTTTGATTTTTATCTTGGACGCCTTTGAGTCTATCGTATCCGTTTCGAGTGTGTTCTACTGTGCCGACTAACGTTCGTGCGAGAAATTCGCTCGCCTTCATTTTCGGAGTTTCTCTTTTTACGGAATATTGCTTGCAGAGAAATTCAACGTCCTTACCGGAAAGAGCAAACTCGTTGAAAAAAGGAGCCACGTAACCCCCGTCTTCGACTAAGATCGTTCTTTCGTTTTTTTGAAACGAATCCAAAAGGAGGTTCAAAAAAAGATGTCCGGAAAGAAGTTTCATAGCGTCAAAGAAACCCAACTTTTCCGCTTCCAATCGATCGTAGAGAATTTTGAGTTCGGAGGAATCGCTATAAAGAGGGGAAACCGAATAATAGATTTTATTTTTAGGCCCCACTTTCAATTGAAGACCGGACATAAAAAAATGATCCGTGGGAACGTCGAGAAGAACGTCCAAATAAGCCGACGGAACCACTCCTCCGTATTTTACGAAGGCTACGGTGAGCCGTTTGGAGCCGAGCCTGCGGAAAGTTTCAATCAAAGCCACGATTTCGGAAGTGATATGGTGTATTAGAAAAACGTTAAATTCCGTCAAATCAAAACGGTGATTTTCCCCGTTTGCGATTTTTTCCAAGATCGGCATTCGTTTGAGAAAATGATTCAGATCCAGGGTGGTTCTTTTTGCGTTGAAGCTGAAGTTTAAAACCCGATCCAGTCTGGAAAGATCCATAAAAACGACCGTGTCATCCGTGAGTAAAACCCGAACCGTAAAACCCTCTTTCAGGTGTTTTGTAATTTCATGATCTTCTAATACAAGAAAAATCTTTTTAAACAAAGGAAGGGCTTCGATCGGATCGGTTTTAACGATCTCGTCCGAAAACGTTTTGTCCCAGAACAGACTGATCTGATCCAACTTACCGAGAGGAGTCTTTTCGATCTGTTCAAAAACTCTCGAGAAGGAACGGTTTTCTTCCACGTAGGATTTTTCACCGCGTTGCGCCGCGCTTAAAATTCCGTTGTTGATCGCTTCCGCAATTTTGGTGCTTCCCGCAATGAAGATCCGCGAACCGATATCGTCCACGATTACGTGAGGAACCGCCGTAAGATCTATGTTGGCTCGATCGAAATTTTCAACCGTCAACCGAAAGAAAAATTCTCCGGGTTCTTTTTGATTCGGAACCCTTTCCAAAATGAATTGATAGTCGATGTTTTCGTTCGGGCTCGCGTGATGAAACGGAAAAACCAAAGCATACACGGAACAGTTTTTAGGATCTTCTCCGTAAAACTCGGGATGAATTTTTTTGGTCCAAACCTGTCTCTGAAACGTTCCGAATACGGTTCTTAGGTGATCCTGAAATTCCTCCTTAAAAAGAAGAATGTCTTTTAACACTCCGGCTCTTGCATAAATTTGAATATACCCGATGTGCATATTCAAAAGTTCGCTATTGATATTGGGATTGATCTTATAAAAGATCGTAACGTCTCCGATTCCGTTTTGGACTTGGTCGAAAACCTCTTCGCCCAAGGTTCTGGAAAGGATGGAAAGCCCGGTGAAAATCCTAAGATTTCTTAAATCGAGATCCCAAACTCCTTCCTTTCCCTCTTTCAGATTCGGTCCGAGAGAAGTTTCCAATTCCTTAAACGAGAAAGAATTAGGCATGCTCGATCACTACTTTGATCGCTTCCGGTGTGTGAGCGGTCGTAAACGCCTGAGAAAGATTTTCCGGAGAAAAAGAATGGGTGATCATGTTTTTCTCCAGAGCGTCCGAAACCTTTTTGTTTTCCTGAAGGAGTTTGATCGCGAGATGAAAATCTCCGCATCGGGAAGAATGAATCGACTTTCCCGCATTCAAAAATTCTAATAAATGATTTTTTACGGATTCTCCTTTGAAAAGGATCGCGCTTCTAGGACGGATCAGCGAGTTTTCGTGGCGGGGATTGGGGCGAATCAAAAGATCGATTTCCTCCGCGGTTCCGGCGATTCCCAAATCAAAACGCGGAACCTGTCCCCGGAAATCTTCGGAAAGAAGGATTTTTTCCGCGTCTTCAACGCTTCCGTAATATACTTTGAAATGAGACGGCAAAGAAATCGGACCGACGCTCGGCGCTACATAGACGGTCCGGTTTGTACGATTTTCTTTTTCCCAATGAAAGTTTAGATTTTCATCGGTGAACTTTAAGAGCGAAAGTTCGTCGACGACTAACTCAGTGAGTTTTTTGACGCCGAAAACTTCCTGACCGTTCGTGGTTTTGAGATGCAATTCTCGATTTGAAAGTTTGATCGCGCTTTCAAATCCGGAAGTCGTACTCGTCGTATCATAGACGATCGCAAAACGATTCTGAAGAGATTCTAAACTTTCCTTTCTAAGATCGATCGTTTGGTCCGCGCCAAGGTTGAGGGAAAGTTTTAAAAGACGCTCGTGTCTCGCGAGCGCCGAAATTTTAAATCGAATGCCCGAAAAGGTTCTAAAGGCGACTAACGCGGCAATGACGAGACTTCCCAATCTTCTCGGGCCAAGGACCGCAACTTCGTCTCCATTCTTAGGCGGAGAAGCGATAACGGCCTGCAAAGAAGCCGCAAAAGGTTCGATCAAAACCGCGGTTTTATCGGAAAGATTTTGAAAGGGGATCGCCGCGTTTTGAGGGGCTAAGATATAAGGACCGAATCCGCCCGGAAGCCTGTCGATTCCGAGAACTTTTCTTTCCGGGCTATGGGAGGGAATTCCTTCTTCGCAAAATTCATCGGAAGGAATTTCTCCTCTTGCCTCAAACGTGTCGTTGATCTCGACCACGTATTTTTGTTTGATTCCGCCTTGAGGTTCCACGTCTTCCGCAATCACCTCGTGTCCGATCACCTGCGGCAGCGGGAAAGGAAGAAATCTTCGGGAAAGATCCGTGGAACAAACTCCGCAGAGTTTGGATTTTAAAAGTTTATAACCCGGACCGAGATGAAGGTATTCTTCTCCGTTTCTGGAAATGTCCCAACCTTTTTCCAGACTTCCTTCGAACTGATAATCGGCTTTTTCAAAAGTATCGTCCGAACGATAGTCCATGGCTGAGAATTGAATTTTCATTACTTCTACCCTTGGTTAGACAAAAAATCTGAGTGAACTCAAGTTACTTAGAATTTCGGTCAGTGTAGAATTTGTAGGGATTCCGACAAATCCATTCTCACCGATTGGAAAATACGATTCGACCTTTTCTCCAGACGGAAAACTCCCCCGGTTTGCAGATTGTCCATTCTTCGTTGGAAGTAAGAGGTCGAGTAGCGATCACAGTGACCCGATCTCCCGGCGTCGTGACCTTTCGAAAGTCCACGCTGAGATCCGCGTCCAAAAGTCGGGCTTTTCCAAAAGGGGATTTTCGAGTGATCCAGGAAAGTTTTGTGGAACAGAACGTGTATAGATTTCTGGAATCGCTTAAGAGGATGTTGGAAACTCCTTTTTGATGGAGTTCCCACAATAAGGATTGGATGGTTTTGAAAAGTTCCGCGTCTTTCTCGGGAGGATTTTTAAACTTCTGTTTCAGTTTTCCCAATAACCAGCAGAATGCGTGTTCCGAATCCGTACTTCCGACCGGTCGGAAGTCACCGAGCGGTTCTTCCTTGATCTTTTTGAATTGTCCGTTGTGAGCAAAGGTCCAATAGGAACCCCAAAATTCCCGCACGAACGGGTGCGTGTTTTTCAATTCCACTTTTCCGCGGTTTGCCTTACGAATGTGGCTGATTACGGTTTCGCTTTTGATCGGAAGTTTTTGAACGAAGGCCGCGATTTTGGATTCTACACCGGGTTGCGGATCGTGAAAAACTCGTAGCCCCTTCCCCTCGTAAAACGCAATTCCCCATCCATCCTTATGAGGCCCCGTTTTTCCCCCTCTTTGTACGAGCCCGGTCAAACTGAAACAGATGTCTGTCGGGACATTGGCGCTCATACCCAGGAGTTCACACATTCCATTCTTCCTCGAATATCGTTTAATATATTAGAACAATTTTCGTAAAAACAGAACCTTTCTGTCCAGTGATTTTTCAAGGATTCCTTGCAGAAATGACAGGGAACTGGAAACTGAGCCGGTGATTTTGCACATAGATACAGAAATAGGCTGGAGAGGAGGAGAAAGACAACTCTTACTTCTGGCAGAAGGGCTCAAGAAGCGGAAGATCCCACAACTCATCCTGGGCAAACCGGGATCGGCCTTGGAAAGTCGTTGTTCCGACCATAACCTCCCGTTTTTAGCGTTGGATATGAAAACCGAATTCGATTTTACGTCAGTGACCGGGATTCGGAGCGTCATTCAGGAATTAGGAATCAAACTCATTCATACGCATACGGCAAAGGCGCATACTTTGGCTTTGTTCGCAAAATCAAAACTTCCCGATACCAAACTCATAGTCTCCCGAAGAGTCGACTTCAGTATTCGAAAAAACCTATTTTCGATTTGGAAATACAAATCGAAACGAAACGATCTTTTTCTGACCGTATCCGACAAGATCCGAGAAATCCTAATTAGAGACGGAGTCGATCCGGCAAAAACCGTCACCGTTCACAGCGGAATCGATTTCTCTTTTACGAAAAAACTTCCGGATCCCGCTCGTTACAAAAAGGAATTTTCGATCAAAAAAGATACGATCGTGATCGGAAACGTGGCCGCACTCGTGGATCACAAGGATCAGAAAACTCTCCTGAACGCGATTTCCAAAATCGACGCTTCCAGAAACTTTAAGGTTTTTATTGTCGGCGAAGGCGAACTCAGAAAGGAATTGGAAGGCCTTTGTAACACATTAGGAATCTCTGATAGAGTTGTTTTTACCGGTTATAGGACGGACGTCCCCGATATCCTTTCTCTTTTCGATATTTTCACTTTGACTTCGAAGGAAGAAGGGCTTGGAACTTCCATTTTGGACGCGATGGCGGTGGGACTTCCGATCGTCGCGACCAAAGGCGGAGGAATCGGAGAGATGCTGGCTCACGAAAAGGGCGCCTTTCTGGCGGAAGTGGGGGACGCCGAGTCTTTGGCAAAATATTATGAAACTCTTATGGACGACGCAAAACTCCGAAAATCGTTCGGGGTTTTCAACAAGGAATCCGTCAAAAGATTTTCCATCAAAAACACGATCCGCAAAACGGAACTCGCATACTACTCCTTTTTAGGGGAAAAACTTTTCGGAGAAAAAGAATGAAACGTCTTCTTATCATCGACGGACACGCGTTCGTATTCAGGGCGTATTACGCTTTCGGCGCTTCCAATCTCACCAATTCCATAACCGGAAAACCCTCCGGAGCTACATTCGGTTTTTTTAAAATGCTCTTTAAACTTCTCCAGGATTACGCGCCGACTCACGTCGCGATGACATTCGATCCGGGCGGACCTTTGGAAAGGGGAAAAACCTTCGAGGATTACAAGGCCAATCGAAAACCGATGCCGGAAGACCTTCGCCCCCAGATCAAAGAAGTGATGGAAACCCTGGAAAACATCGGTTTTAAGGTTTTAAAAATGGAAGGCCAGGAAGCGGACGATATCATCGGAACCCTCTGCGAAAATTACCGCGCGACCGCAAAAGAGATTCTCATCTTTTCCGGAGACAAGGACTTGTATCAATTATTAGAAAAGAAGAATATAAAAATGCTCCGCGGTAAAAAGGGAGTCACAGAGTTCGTCGAAATCGATTCCGCATGGGTAAAGGAAGAATTGGGCATAGACGTAAAACAAATTACGGATTACATGGGAATCGTGGGCGACACTTCGGATAATATTCCCGGCGTAAAGGGAATCGGAGATAAGGGAGCTTCCAAACTTCTCCAGGAATATAAAACCTTGGACGGGGTTTATAAGAATCTGGACAAGATCAAAAATCCCGGAATGAAAACCAAACTCGCGGAACAAAAGGAAAACGCTTATCTTTCCAAACAACTCGCGACGATTCGAAGAGATCTTAACTTAGCAATCACCGAAAAAGATATCGAAACTCCGGATTACAAATCGGATCAAGCGATTCTCTATTTTAAATCCCAGGGTTATAACGTTCTTTCCAAGGATCTCGCAAAATCGGCGGGAAAGGAAGTTCCTAAGGACGTGGAACCGACTTCGGAAAACAAACCCATTCCCGCGGGAGAAAAGGGAACTTATAGACTGATCGCTTCCGCGGAGGAACTTTCAAAAATTTGCAGAGGACTGTTGAAGTCCAGGATTCTTTCGGTCGATACGGAAACCACTTCGCCTAACCCCGTTATGGCGGAACTTTTGGGGATTTCTTTTTCCAATCAGGAAAAAACCGGCTTTTACGTTTCCGTAAAAAACAACGCTTCCTTATTTCAAGATAAGTCGTTGAGTTTGGAAGAGGTTCGGGAACATCTGGGGCCGGTTTTATCAAGCGAAGTTCCTAAAGTGGGACAGAACATCAAATACGATCTAATCGTATTAGAAAATCATGGTTTTGTGTTAAACAATATCCAATTCGATACTATGCTCGCTTCGTACGTTCTCAG
Organism: Leptospira alstonii serovar Sichuan str. 79601; assembly: GCF_000347175.1. Taxonomy (GTDB): domain Bacteria; phylum Spirochaetota; class Leptospiria; order Leptospirales; family Leptospiraceae; genus Leptospira; species Leptospira alstonii. Next base: position 6,104 of record NZ_ANIK01000041.1, on the reverse strand, counting down.
GCCGGAAGGAAGACGTCATAATATGGACGACCTCGCAAAGGATCTTTTGAACTACGATACGATCACCTACGAGGATCTCGTCGGCACGGGAAAGAAAAAGAAAGAACTGGCCGACATCGATCCGGAACAAGTCGCCGAATACGCCGCAGAAGACGCGGACGTTACGTTCCGACTCTATCAAATTCTTCGAAAGTCGATCAAGGAATCGGGGGTGGAAAATATTCTCCGCGATATGGAAATGCCTTTGATTTCCGTTCTTGCAAAAATGGAAAAGACGGGAATCACCTTGGACGTTCCCTACTTCGAGGAATTGGCGCGGGATTTCGATCGCGAGATCCGTCATTTGGAAACCGAAATTCACAGACAAGCGGGCGGGCCGTTTAACATCGCTTCTACGAAGGAACTTCAGAAAATTCTTTTCGACGATCTCAAATTGAGAATCGTGAAAAAAACCCAAACGGGTTATTCAACGGACCACGAGGTTTTGGAAGAACTGGTCGGAGAACATCCGATCGTCGAAAAACTTTTGGAGTACAGAAAATACACCAAACTCAAGTCCACGTATGTGGACGCTCTTCCAAAGATGGTCAATCCGAATACGGGAAGAATTCATACGAGTTACAATCAAACGATCGCCGCAACCGGAAGATTGTCTTCCACGGATCCGAACTTACAAAACATTCCGATTCGAGATCGGGAAGGCAGACTTCTACGCAAGGGATTTGTGGTCGGATCGAGCGACTACGAAATTCTAAGTTTGGATTATTCTCAGATCGAACTTAGAATCATGGCGCACGTTTCCAAGGATCCTGCGATGCTCGACGCATACAATCACGGCATCGATATTCACAAAAGAACCGCCGCCGCTTTGTACGGAGTTCCCGAAAAAGAAGTCACACACGAAATGAGAGACAAAGCAAAGGTCGTCAACTTTTCGGTGATCTACGGAGTGACTCCTTACGGACTCAGCCGCAATCTTAGAATCCCGAGAGACGAAGCGAAGTCCTTCATAGAACGTTATATGACACAGTATCCCGGTGTGAAAAGTTATATGGACTCTATGGTGGAGTTCGCCGAAAAAAACGGCTACGTACAAACGTTAACCGGACGTCGTCGTCCCGTTACTGATATCAACAGTACTCACAAATCCGCGAAAGAAGCCGCTAAAAGAATCGCGATCAACAGCCCGATCCAGGGAACGAGCGCGGACATGATCAAAATCGCGATGATTAAAATTCACGAAGATATCCGGAAAAAACATTATAAATCCAGAATGTTATTACAGGTTCACGACGAATTGGTTTTCGAAGTCCACAAAAAGGAAAAGGATGAATTCAAAGCGTCCATGAAAAAATACATGGAAACCGCCATGCCTTTGGATCTTCCGATTCTTGTGGAAGGAAAATTCGGAGTGAACTGGGACGAGGCTCATTAGAATTTGTCGGAATTTCTTCCCTCTTCCGCAAAAAACCTTGAAATTTCAGCGGAAAATTTGAGAAAAATCACGGATAGGTTTATTCTGTAATATGAACTTGGAAGAATGGAAACAGTCGGGTTTTTACGTTTCATATCAAAATCGGAAAATTTTTTTAAAAGAAGAGGGTAACGGGGAAAATCTACTTTTGATTCACGGTTTTCCTACCGCCTCTTTCGATTGGTCTCTTCGAACGGAGGAACGAAAATCGCTCATAAGCTGATCCGATACATTCAAGAAAGGAAAACAAACCGAGAACGTTGGGTAGGCGCAATACTGAACTCTCCGATTCCGATTCGAATGATCAACGGTATGGAAGATCCGGTAAGTGGCGCTCATCTTGTAAAACGATATAAAGAACTTTCTTCCTCCGCGGACATTGTGGAACTTCCGAGAATCGGTCATTATCCTCAAGTGGAAGCTCCGAACTTAGTTTTAAAATTCGTTCTATAAGATTCCGTTCGGCCTCGATTTTGAATCCTTAGAGTTATTGAAAAACTCCGTAAGTTCAGATTAACAAAACCGCTTCAATCGACCGTTTCCATGAAACGGATGAAGAATTAATTTTTCGGGCAGCTCTATTATTTTTCAATCTAGGGATTCTCCTTGAAAAAAAGAAGTAATGAAAGATATTGATAAATCGGGAAGATTTCGTTTTAAAAGTCTTCGATCCTCCGCATGGCTAAGTCGAGCTATAATAATCCTAGATTTTTCGATTTTGTATATGACGAATTTTTAACGGGCGCCGTTGACAATTCGATCTTTTCGTTTCAAAAGGGCGATCTTTTCAATTCTTTAACGAGAGAGAGTATTCTGGAGTTACTGGAGATCACCGGAGTTCTCCCCGAGATTCGGAAGAAAGGTTATCAAAAAATCCAACTTGAAATTTCAGGTATGGGTCAGGATTTTCAAAGACTCGTTTTAATTTCCGATAAGGAAATTTTATTACATCTTCGTTTGAGTATTCAAGAATACAGGTTGGAGATCAACGATTACTTCTTTAAAGAGAAATATCTTATCATCAATTGGTTGCAGACACGTCATCCGAAATCTCTATCGATGGATAAATCCCGTTTGTATCCCGGACAAGACGTTCCGGGGCTCGGAATTTTTCATCAGATTTCCGACTTTATCGGATTTTTAATTTTATCTCTTCGATTGAACGGCGCCGTAATTCGTCCCGAGTACTTTCACGATGCCGTTTTATTTTCGAAAAAATTTAGTTTCCTCACTCCGGAAGCTCAGGCTTTGTTTATCGCCCTAAGAAGGGATTTTAAAAACGAGTCTATTCGCGAGATTTCAACCTATCTTCATTCGGGTAAAATTCAAAATCATAAAAACACTCTTGAATGGAAGGCGGTTGAGATGATTTTATTTTTGGAAAAAACTTTGAACGTTTTCGTCTTCAATAAGAAGTTCGATAAAAAAGTCGGCAAGATTTTAGATACGATCAAATTGAGTGTTACGAAATCATAACGGACCGTTACGATCGCGCGGAGGAAACTTGAGTGCCGCGACTCTCTATGGATCGCGTTTCAAGTCACAGAAATTTATTTCCTATGTAATCTGATCGTAAAAAGAACGAATAAGATGATACACAATCCAAAACCGAAGGAGTTGTTATGGGAACAAATTTCGTAGACAACCGAGTAAGAGCGGAACGCAAACTGAAAGTTCGGATCGCCGAAAACCAGTTGGAAATCGAACGTACTCTCGCACTTCGTTATGAAGTTTTCAATCTCGAATTGGGGGAAGGACTTCCTCAATCCGCCGCGACCCGCAAAGACAGGGACGAATACGATCTTTTTTGCGATCATTTGATCGTGATTGATAAAAACCGCGAAGATAAGATCGTCGGGACATATAGAATTCTTCGCAGATCCGTTGCGAAACAAAACTTAGGTTTTTATTCGGACAACGAATTCGATATCACTAAGATTTACGAATTGCACGCGGAAACGGCGGAAATCGGAAGGAGCTGCGTTCATCCGGAATACAGGGACGGATCCGTGATTTCGATGCTTTGGGCCGGACTCGGGGCGTATATGCAGAAACATCACGTTAGATACCTTTTCGGTTGCGGTTCCATTCATCATACAGACGCACAATCCGCTAACGAAGTTTATGCTTATTTAAAAGATAAGGATGTTCTTGTAGGAAAGGAATTTGACGTAACACCTCTTCCCGGTTTTGAAATTCCGGATTTCGATCCGAACTATCAAGTGGAAGATATAAAGTCCGTTTACAAAAGAATTCCGGCTTTGATCAAAGGATACATTAGAGCGGGTTCTAAAATTTGCGGAACTCCCGCCTTGGATAAGATTTTTAAAACCATAGACTTTTTCATCCTCTTTGATCTTCGCGATATAGAATCCAAATACGGAAAACATTTTCTGGATTAAAACGATCTTTAAGCCGTGCCGGAACCCCCTTGACGGGAGTTCCGGCGTTTTATTAATATCTTTTTAAGCGCCCGCTTAGAGATATCTTTTCCGATGAAACAAAATGAAATAGATTTTCAGCATCCTAGTATTCTAGACCAAATCAGATTCTATTCTTTGGTTGCAACTGCGGGAATTCTGATGGTCGTCGCTTATCAATTCGGATCTCCTGCTTACTATTTAGGTTGGTTTGCCTTTTTTATCAGCGCATTTTCCGTCGCGGGAAACGACGCAGTACAAACGGTCGGGACTTTTATAGAAAGTAAAAGAACCGTCCACTGGATTCTGAAGTTAGCCGTTTTAGGCGGAACGGTCGTCGTCATTTTTTTAGGCGCTTGGATTTGGAACGATTCCCAAATTCATTTCGGACGTTTGGAAAGTTTTCCGGAAGTTAGGCAATTCAATCTCATACAACTTTTAGCTCCGTTGATTTTAGTTGTGATCACTCGATTGAAATCCCCTATTTCCACGACCTTTTTGATCCTCGGACTTTTCGGTGGAAATAATATCGAAAAGATGCTCACCAAATCCTTTTTCGGATATGGAATCGCTTTCGGTGTTGCGATTTTCGTTTGGGGGATTTTGGTAAAAGTTGATCCCAAAGAATATACCGAAGACCACGTTCCCGATCCGAGAAGTGAAAAACGTTGGGCGCTTTTTCAGTGGTTGTCTACGATTTATCTTTGGATCGCTTGGTTGCGTCAAGACGCGGCAAATATCGTAATTTATCTTCCCAGACAACTTTCCATCTTAGAATTCATTCTCGCAATCGCGATGCTCGTTGTCGCTCTGGGAATCATCCTTTATACCAACGGCGGAACCATTCAGGAAATCGTAACGGAAAAATCGGACATTCAATGGTCCAAGGCCGCGACAATCGTGGATTTGGTCTACGGTACGATTTTGATCGTTTTTCACGAATGGAGTAAAATGCCCATGTCAACGACTTGGGTGTTTTTGGGAATGCTCGCGGGTCGAGAAATCATTCTTAACTTTATGACTTTTAGGGATCTTCCTTATTTGGAAACGTTTCGAAAGGTCGGAAAGGATGTATTACTTGCGTCGATGGGTATCGCCGTCAGCGTTTTTATTTTTATCATAGCTTCTCAAATTTATCCAAATACCGAAAACGGTTTTTTAAAATAAGAATTTGTTCTAAAACCAGTTTACTTTTTCCGCGCTTTCCGCAACTCAATATTTCTCCTTGTCGAGCGAGACATTGGATCTCTTGCGTCGCTCTAAAAACGATTTTTTTGTCGTTCCAATTTGTTGATCTCGCTTCAATCGTTTTCACATCGGTTATACCAAACTCAGTTTGATAATAAAAAATTCATTTTTTATTATATTTAATTTATTGAATGTATTTGATTCTGAATTTTCCCATTTTTAAATAATGTATCATAGAGTCAATGAAATCGAAAAATTACTGACCGAAAAATGAATTGGCGCCTGAAAAATGTGTAAATTCGATTTTCCTTCACAGAGCCAAAATGAAATTCTCTATGTTAAAGAATAAGCAAACAATCTTTTATATCTACTAAGAACCTGCATTAAGAGATGTTCTGATTCGTTTTCGCAGTTAACCTAAATCGCACAGAGATGTGGCCCTCTATATTAAGCTAATTTTGATATCAGAAAAAGCAGGAGTTCATACTAGGGGTCAGTGGATAAGAATCAGATGTCAGGGGTTAAAAATTTTCCGATTCCCTTACGCCGCATCCGAGTTACGTTATTTTTTTAAGAAAATTTTCTTTTTCCACCCGAATCCGATCCGTATGAACCCGTTCCGGAACCGTATTTGGTATGGGAACTTTGTTAATTAGCTCCGATTCTAAAATCAGTTCGACTCTTGGAGAGAATCGCTCCGAAACGGTTACTCTTTTGATTCCGGAAGATACTTGGGCTCGTTTCTCCGAAAAAGATATCAAACTGCTCCCCAGGAAAATCCCGGAACTTTTGAGAACCTATGGAAAATATCTTTCTGCTACGAAACGTCTGGGGAAAAAAGCGGGCAGAACCTTGTATCAATCCAGTCCGGGTAAATTAAAGATGAAACGAGTGAACATTCGAGTTAGTACAGGGACTTGGACTCTTTTTGGAACCCTCGCACAGGTTCACGGCGTGTCTCGTTGTTATCTTTTCAATTATCTTCTGTGGTTGGAGGAACTCGAAGTCGGAGATTCTATCCT
>NZ_ANIK01000040.1:5000-13482 GCF_000347175.1 Leptospira alstonii serovar Sichuan str. 79601 | reverse complement strand
GGGCTTGCTTGTTTTACAGTAGATTGTCGTAATTCCGACAGATTTACAGCGCGTCCCAAAACTTAATTTTACATTATCAAAAAGATCAAGCTGCAAGGTTCTGTCCCTATCGAGCGACCCGTAGGGAGCGAGATTGAGTTAAACCTTTCGCGACCCGAAACGCGATCCGTAGTGAGCGTTTCACTGAGTTCAGATAGTGATCACTTGAAATAGGTGCCTCATTCTCTATGGGTCATTCGGCAGGGAGCGAGATTGAGTTAAACCTTTCGCGACCCGAAACGCGATCCGTAGTGAGCGTTTCACTGAGTTCAGATAGTGATCACTTGAGCCGCCGGGAAGCGGCGGCTTCTTTGCGAAGCAAAGAAAGGGAAAGGTTCTTATCTTGAGATCCAAATATTTGTGAGTAATAAGGTTATGATTTTATAGGGATCAGTAACATACAAGAAAAGTCGAATGTTCCAAAAATCGGATAAAAAAGAGAAAATTTATTATATTATGATATAATAAATCTCAACCTGATGAACGCGGTCAATGAGTGTCCGTTCGTCGCCGGACTATGAAAGTTTTGACAAGTCTAATCGAAATTACTGTGTCGAGGAACCGCTCGGGATCACGTTAGGCGCGTTGCAGGAGATGTTTCCAGTAATCGTAACCGCAGAACCCGCAGCCGAGGCGGTGGAAACGCAAGATTTGTTGTCCTGGGTAAAACACTGTTGTGTTGTCGTGACCGAGGTGCAATTTACGTTGTCCGATGTGTAACACTGATTGAGAATTCCTGTGGTCGTGGAACTATCGAGTAATTTTCCGGAGAGGGATATATCGATGTCCAAGTATTGTAAGGTCTGCTGCTGAGCGGCTCCGTTGCCACTTGGATATACCGGAACTCCGGAAGATCCCCATTCCACCTTACCTACGTTACCCGTCACCGTCCTTCCGAAAGCTCCGCCGGAATAACTGAATCCTTGTTGCGGATCCACCGATCCTTGATACTGGGCGGAATCGAATTGGAATCGTAGTACCATCGCTTCGGCGGTATTCTTCATGATCAACTGGCTTGTGACCGTATAACGAGTTGAAGAGCCGGAAGATCCCGAGGGGGTCGTTGTGGCTCCGGTATTTCCTCCCGTCGTGCCCGTCGTACCGGTGGCGGTGGTTCCGGGAACTGCGACTCCGCAGGAGGAAATTTTATCGGGGTCCACTTCTCCGTTGATGGTAATTATGTTTCCGGTCGCGACAACGAGAACTTGAAGATCGATCTTGTTTTGATCCTTATGTTCGCAATCGAGTAAAATCGCCGAAAAGAAAATCGATATAAAAAATCCGATATAAGAACGTTTCATAGAATACCTTTAGAGTAATAGTGATCGAAAAGCGAATCTTGGTCAAGAATGAAATGAACCGATCGCTTTCAGACTTTGACCTCGTGTCTAAAAGATCGTTCCGCCGAACCCAGATTCTGAATCAAAATTCGAAAGAATAGGCGATCTAACGTAAAAATAAAACGGGTTCCGGTAATGGATAAAACCGGAAATAGCTTCGTTTGACCGTTTTTGTTTAAAATTTTTTTTCAGCGGTTTTGAAGCATGCCTTCAAAAGAAAAATTTTAAGTATGTAAAGAACGTTTGATTTGGGTTCAAAAATGAATCGGCACGATCCGTCTTGAGAAGTCAGAGGTTCTTGCGATTCGAGTGAGAGATTCGAATCCTACCTTAGAAAATCCGTTCGACGTCCGGAATTTGATTTACAGCCCGTGGAATCGTCTTTTAAGATTTTTTTCCGGCTCCCGGATTGTTTCTGTGTTTATAGCAATTATGATTTTTTTTGGGCGAGGTAGGGATGCACGTCATCATTCAACGGCTTGAAACCATTTTCGAATCGATTCCACTTCCGATTCTTGAAATTTGGGGACTTCTGGGATTTATCGTAGGATTCGCTTTTATGATTTCTGCATTCACCGGTTTTCGTTTGAAAATCGCAGGCGGTCTCGGTTTTAAAAGAGAAATACAATTCTGGGACACTCAGGCCCTTTTGAGCATTCCTTTCACGTTCGTATTCATTTTTATCACGGGTTATTTGGGTTCTTTTATCGTTTTAGTTCCGGGAGCTCAAACGTTCGAATCGCTCAAGGATCTTTCCGTTTTTCTTTGTATCCTTTTGTTCGGTTATCCGGCGTTAATTGCGGTTCCGTTCGCTTATGCGCTTTCGGATTTGATCGAAGGAGTTCCACCCGATTTTTTACTCGATTGGCTCGTAGGTTACTTCATCAATCCTTCGTGTTTTTGGATCGCGTATCGATTGATCGGAAAGGATCCGAACTTTACGAAGATCAAAGTTTGGCTAAAGTATTTTCTTTTTGTGATCGTCTTTATGATGATCGAACCTCAACTCTGGGGTTATCTTTGTTCCAAACAATTTTCGCCTTCGATCTCTTATAGAAACATCACCCCCGCTTTATTTTTTACGACTTCGATCACTTGGGTGATCGCACCGTTTGCGATGTTTGCCGCGCTTCCTCTCGCTCGGAAATACGGAATGTTTTGGGCGGAGATTCCGGGACACGTTCGAGAATCCCATTTTGATCTTAAGAAATTTCAGTGGGAAAAAAGGAACAACGGAGAGGACGAAAATTCGATCCAAGGTTTGCCGATTCGTATGTTTTTGGTGGCCCCGTTTATTCTTCTTGTTTTGGTCATGGTCGGGGCGACCGCGTATTTGAATCTGAAAAGTTCCGAGATGGCGGCGGATAAACTCGCGGGAAGATTACATCAGGAAATATCGGAAAGTATCAACCTTCATTTGGATCAATATCTCGAAAAAAAACAAAAGGAGAACGAGTCGGTACGTTTGAGCGGAATCCGTCGTCTTCTCAAATCCACGAACCTCGCGGCACACGGCCGTGCGATCATCATCGATCGTTCGGGACAGGTGGTTGGGTCTTCCAAGGCTGAGAAAAAAAATGAGACGGGCCGGGATTCGAACGAGGATCCCGTAACCGCAAACGCCGTCCGAACGCTTCAAAGTAAATTAGGAAATTTGAATGCGCTTTACGAGCCGATTCAGTTCCGATTCGACGTGGTCACGGCAAAACCGTTGTCGATGGAAACTTGGCTTACTCGGGCGACTCCGTATCAGGACAATAGCGGGAATACGAATTGGATACTGATCACTTCGATTCCTTCCGCGTATTATCTGGAAGGAGTGAGGATCGGAAGCAGTCAATCGGCGATGGTGTTCGCGGTCGCTTTGACCTCGTCGCTTTTGATCGCGGCTCTTCTTGCGGGAATCGTAACGTCTCCCATACGGAGAATCTCGAATGCGAGCGTGGAAATGGCAAAGGGAGATTTCGATCAAAGAGTTCCCGCAAGTCGATTGGAAGAGTTGGGATCTCTTTCTCTTACGTTCAATCACATGGCCGAACAACTTCAGGAATCTTTTAAAAGGACGAAATCCAGCGAAGAACAATTCAGGGATCTGGTGGATACGACTCCCGGGATCGTTTGGGAGGCGGACACTTCCACGTTTAAGTTCACGTTTGTGAGCCAGCAAGTCGTGGATACACTCGGTTATTCGGTGGAAGATTGGAACGAGCCCGGATTTTGGGCGGATCATCTGCATCCGGAAGATAAGATATGGGCCGTGGATTTCCGAAACAACCGTACTGTAAAAATGGAAGCCTACGATTTCGAATATAGATTTATGAGGAGCGACGGGACAGTCGTTTGGCTCAGGGATATCGTAAAGGTGATCGTAAAGGGAAACAAACCCAAGTGGTTGCGCGGCGTTACGGTGGACATTACGGAAAGGAAACAAATCGAAGAGAAACTTATGGAAAGAAATAGGTTCATCGAATCGATTCTGGACATCACTCCGGATATATTATATATTTATGATATTGAAGAGAAGAGATACGTCTACATCAACGACGGGATCGAAATCGTTCTGGGATATTCCGTAATGGAGGTCAAAAGTATGGGAGAGCGGATGATTCCAAATCTGATGCATCCCGAAGATTTTCTAAAATACGACGCCGAAATGGTTCCCCAATACGCGAAGGCGAACGACAAAGATATTATAGAAAACTCATATAGAATGAAACACCACGACGGCGGGAGATGGAGGTGGCTCATATCCCGGGAAAGGGTTTATAAAAGAAACGCGGCCGGGGCGCCGAAACAGATTTTCGGAATCATTTACGACATCACCAAAAGTAAGGAAGCGGAAGAAACGATTCTGGATCTAAACGCCAATCTGGAAAGAAAAATCGATATTCGAACCGAAGAACTCCGCAAATCCAACTCGGATTTGAGAGACGCGGTGAACAATCTCGAAAAGATCATGAAGGAATTGAAGGACGCGCAGGATCAACTGCTTCTCTCCGAAAAATTGGCCGCACTTGGACAACTCGCCGCGGGGATGACCCACGAACTGAATACTCCGTTAGGTGCGATCGCGTCTTCCAACCGGGCCGTTTTGGAAATTCTTCAAAGGGAATTGAAGGGAATCCCGGAACTCCTTTCGAGTTTTAACGAAAAAGAATCCGAACAGTTCAACGTTCTTCTGGAGGAAAGTTTAAAGGACGCGTTTCAATCCGAAATTATTCCGGATCGAAGTTTGAAAAAAGATCTGCTTCAGATGTTTAAAAAAGCGGGAATGGACGATTACAACGACGTGACAAATATGGTTTTGGATATCGGAGTATATCGACTCGGTGAAAGACTCGTCGATCTTTTGGGATCGGAAAAACGAATGAATCTATTAAATACGATAGGTTCGCTTTCCACGATCGTTCGATTGAGCAACGTAATTTCCATCGCAAGCGGTAAGGCTTCTCACGTTGTGGAGGCTTTGAAAAACTATTTGAATCCGGGAGGAAGTGAACAGGACGAGGATATCGCGCCGGTGGATATAAAGTCCGAGATTGAAACCATACTCACCTTGTATCATACTAAAATTAAATACGGCGTCGAGATCATCAAAGATTATAAAACGACGGGGCTTTGTCTCGGAAACGGGAATAAGCTCAATCAAGTTTGGATCAATCTTTTAAATAATGGTTTGCAATCCATGAATTATCAAGGGAAGATTGAAATCGGCCTGGAAGAAAGAGATTCTTGGATCGTCACTTCCTTTGTCGATTCCGGCGGAGGTATTCCGGATTCGGTAAAAGATAAAATTTTCGAACCTTTTTTCACTACGAAAAAACAAGGCGAGGGGATCGGTTTAGGGCTGGATATCTGCAAAAAGATCATAGAGAAGATGGGCGGTAGGATAGAGTTTGAGAGTGTTCCCGGAAGAACGAAGTTCAGCGTGTGGTTGAAGTCCGCGCGTTCTGTATAAACGGAGAAGATCTTTTGAAAGATATGATAAAAAACAATGCGATTCTTTGTGTGGACGACGAGCCTATCATTTTGATCGCATTAAAACAGGAACTAAAAAAACAATTCGGAAACGAGTTTCAATATGAAACCGCAATTAACGCGAATGAAGCGTTGGAAGTTGTGGATGATTTGTCGGAGAACGGAGTCAACGTAATTTTGATTTTGTCCGATTGGCGTATGCCCGGGATCAAGGGGGACGAGTTTTTAATCCACGTTCATCAAAAATATCCGGAGATTCGTTCCATATTGATTACGGGGCACGTAGACGAAGCCGCGGTGGAAAGAGTGAAAAAAGAAGCGGGCACTTACGCCGTTTTACCGAAACCCTGGGACCCGAAACAATTGGCCGAAGCGGTAAAAGTTTGTTGCGATCGAAATTAATACGACATCGGATCTTTGAATCCGAAGAAGTCGGTATTTGAAATTTCAATTGCAGCCTTTATACGTCCAAGGAACTTGTATTCAAAAAAGATCTCTTTGGGAGAATTGAATGAAAATTCACCGGTATGATTCTGTTCCGGAAGTAAAGGATATCGGTGACGGGATTTTTAAGACTGAAATTCCTCAACCTTTTTATTCTCCCAACAATATTTATATTCTTCCCGACGGGGAACCCACCATTATCGACTCGGGTTATATCGAAAACCTCGGTCTTTTACAAAAGGCTTTAAAAACCATCGGTCTTTCCTTAAACAAAATCAAACATATCATCTATACCCACAATCATCTCGATCATATGAGCGCGGCCTTGACTCTGCGTTATTATACGGACGCAAAGTTGTATGCAATGACCGGAATGGCCGCGGAGATCGGAAATTATGTGGAGTTCGTTCAGGTTTTTCAAAGGGCTATGAGACGCCTCGTGTATAAGGGGCATCACGATAATACGACAAGAGCCGCGGAACTCAAAAGAGTGGATACTGGTATATTCGAATTTCATGATGCGTTGGACAACTCGGAAAGAGTCGATCCTTATTTGGACTTCGACGTGGAACTCGTGGAAGGGGACGTGATCAAGGTCGGAGGCAGGGAAATCGGAATTCTGCATACTCCAGGTCACAATCGCTGGCATTTGACTCCTTATATTTTAGGGGAAAAGATTTATTTTACGGGGGATTTGGTGCTTCAAAACATCTCTTCCATTTACGCGGAGATCGACGGAAACTTATACGACTATCACAAATCCTTGGATCGTCTTTCCAAATTGCCGATCCGAAGGCTTCTTCCCGCACACGGACCCGAACCCGACGATCCTCAAAGGGCGATCAAACTACTTTCAAAAACCTTAAATCTTTTGGAAAGAGGAGTGGTGCGTCGATTGAAGGAGAACGATCAGGATCTTTCCACTTTGGTTCTCGAAGCGATGGGTGAGAAAGTGGCGAATAGCGGTTATTACAATACGGCGCTCGCGATCCTGCATTCTTTAATTCGAAAGCTGATCGATCAAGGGCAGGTACAGATTTTGGAAATCGATCCTCCTTACGAGAAATACAGATGGATCGGCGGAGAATAAATTCCTAAAATCCATTCATTACAATCATACCCAATACAAGTTGAGAAGGGATTTGGAGTAAAACGATCCCAAGTAAGATCTTTAGTCCGTATGTAAAGCTCCAAAGTCCTACCCGCTTATATCTCCTACCGATCCCTACATAATAGAATGCCGTGAACTTTGAAACGAATCCACGTTGTCGAAGCGGAAAAATAAACGGGTTTTTGGGATAAGCTCAAAGTAATATCCACTCAAATAACTAATTTCATCCCGCTTCGTTATACTTGGGCATTCTCCGGAATATAAGCTGAACTTTTTAATTTCGAATTTAAAGACTAAAAGATAAAATTTGCGTGTATAATAAAGCATGCGTTTTCATTTTTTGAACGAAAAAAAATTTCAAAACGATGCGGAGTTTTTGCGCGTAATCGAATCCCAAAAAAACGTTTTTGAGATTTGGTATGAACATCCGATACAACGTTCAAACTTTTCTAAATATATGAACGCAATTTTTGGAATCTTGGTTGTATGCCTTTTGAATTGCATTCATCGGCCGAAAAAACCGGACCCTCCATACGCAATATTTCAACAGCTACTCAAGCTGAACTCAGACTCTTCGAACTCCTCGGACAATTCCGCTGAATGTCCCGGACCCAATTTGAACTTCACACCGGCGGCGATAATGGATACCGGGCAAACTCAATGTTGGGATACGGCGGGAACCGTTGTCGCTTGTGCGGGTACCAATCAGGATGGAGAATTCAACGACATACCTGTCGCGCGCTCCTTTAGCACGCCTACACAACACTGTAGATATCCCAACGACTATACAACCCTGGATCAAGTGCACGGCTTGACTTGGAGAACCTGCGCTCAGGGACTCAGCGGAGCGGATTGTTCTGCGGGAACGATCGTTCCCATCACCTGGAACGATGCAGACGCGGGAGTTGCCGGAAGTTGTGCGGAACTCAATACTCTCAATGATGGTCGCGGCTACGCGGGAAAAACGGACTGGAGAATCCCCACCATTCGAGAACTTAGCTCTCTCATAAATGGTTCTGGGGCCATCCCTTACATAGATGCGGCGGCGTTTCCGAATACCAATAGCTTAATCACATACATATCGAATACGACTCGAGTCCCTTTACCGGGCCAAGTGTTTACTACCGATTTTGCAAACGGGAGTCAAGCATTCAGCGTGGGCAAAGCCGTGGTTCGGTATTTGCGTTGTGTTTCAGGAAATTCAATCCCTGCGCCTTCGTTTGTGGACAATTCTTTTTTACCTCCTCCGGCGGTTGCAACGGATACCGTTTTTGATCAGAATACCGGACTTCTTTGGCAAAAGTGCGCGGCCGGACTTATAGGAGCAGGCTGTGTCGTAGGTGTCGCCAACACAATCACTTGGGCGGCTGCGCTCAATTACTGTGACATTCTTAATTTTGCGGGTCGCACTGATTGGAGATTGCCAAATGCAAACGAAATGATGAGTATCGTCGATTATTCCGCGGCTGCGGCTCCGTTTATTTTCGGAACTTTTCCCAATACTCCTGTTGCCGTAACTCCCTTCTGGACTTCCACAACAGGATCCGGAGTATTGCTGGCCCGTGTATTC
>NZ_ANIK01000039.1 GCF_000347175.1 Leptospira alstonii serovar Sichuan str. 79601 | reverse complement strand
TATATTAAATCGAAAATTAGCCCAATATGGTCTTATGTAAAAAAAAAATAGCGGGAGGGCTTGACACAAGAAACATAGGAGAGAGCGAGCTAACCAAAAGATAGCGAAGCGTTATCGTTGGTTCTTCGCGAAACAAAGATGAGCGTACTACAGCGCTTACACGGCAAACCATTCTCATTTTAATTTGTCAAGGCTGTCGAGATGGTAGAAACCAATTCCCTTTCGTCCCAAGGTTTTTTCAGATAAGAACGAAGATTGATTTCTTTTTTAAGCGCCTCAATGGAGGAATCGTCTGCGTGACCGGTAACGATCACCTTTTGAATATCCGGATATTTACTATGAACCTGTCTTAGAAATTCGTCTCCCTTGACATTGGGCATCAACCAATCGGAAATGATGATCAGAATTCTAACGTCTTCATGAATCAATTCCTCGATGATCTGCCACGCTTCTCCAGCGTCGAGAGCCGTTTCATATCTGTAACCGTCTCCGAAGTGACGCTTAACTTGGGATTTCATGCTCATCAGGATCAGAGCTTCATCATCAACAAAAAGAATCGCTTTATCCAATGGAAGTACCCCCTCGCTGTTTGATTCGACTCATCGAATCGTCAAAAAACGCATAACAGAATATTAATTGGAAAAAAAATAATGACAAATGAATTTTGGAAAAAAAAACGGCAAAGGCATTTAAAGCGGTACTTGAGGAATCGGGAGAATCTCCGGAGCGGGTTCCATAATATAATATCCCTGACAATATTCCACACCTAAGGAACGAACCGTGTCAAATTCTCCTTTTCCCGCGACAAATTCGGCAATTACTTTCGCTCCGATTCTATGAGCCATCTCGGCCATCGCGGAAGCGAGTAAATAAGGAGTTTTACTCAGATGGATTCCTTGTATGAATTTACCGTCTATCTTGATATAATCGGGATCGATTTCCATCAACCTTTCAAAGTTGGATTGATCGACTCCGAAGTCGTCTATCGCAATCCTACAACCGGATTCTTTAAGTTCTTTTAATGTATCAAGGCCCCTTTCGCCTCCGCGTAAACGATCCGTTTCCAAAATTTCCAAAGTAAAGCGCTCGGGAGAAATTTCATAATATTGCAGACGGCTTATGACCCAAGGAGCAAAACCTTTCTTTTCCAAATCCGATTCGGCTATGTTCACCGAAAATGAATATTCGGGATATTTTGCGAAATATCGAATCGACTTTTCGACCATGATCGGAGTCAAAAGACGAATGATCCCGGTCGATCTGGCGATCGATATAAAACTTGCGGGCGAGTAAATCCGATCCCCGTCCTGAATTCTCGCAAGACATTCAAATTTAGTAATCTTCTCCGACTTGTTATCGTAGATTCCCTGAAAGTAAGGAACGACGTTGCCGACATTGACCGCGTAGTTCAATTTCCTTCCGAGGATGAGATTGATCCGATACTGATCTCCTTCTTCCATCGCGTTGGAATAGCTCATCAGTTCGAGTTCCGTATTCTGAGCCGCGTGCATCATCGCAATTCTAGCCTTATAATAAAGGGAATCTTGATGAGTCGCGACCCCGATGGAAACGTTCACACGAAAGGAAATTTCGTCGGCTTCGATATATTCCGATCGGAGAAGAATCCTAAACGCGACCAAAAGGGAATAAAAATTTTCCTCCTGAACGTTGGAAAGAACAGCGATCTCGTCCTGATAAAGGTGAAACAAACTGCCCGAATCGCCCATAAAAGAAGAAAGAGAAGTCAGAAGTTGTTTGAGTACTTTATGATATACTCCCACTCCGAAATGTTGAGTCGTGGAAGTCGAGGATTCTATCCGAATCACGGCGAGGGTGCACTGTATTCCCTGAGATTCCTTTTCCTCCAAAACCCTTCTCAGACTTTCGAGATTGGGACGGCCGGTTTCCCGATCGTAAAGAAGAGTCGTTTCCAACTTTCGATTGAGTTCCAAAAGGGAAAGATCCGAAAAGTAAGACTTCAGGGCCTCTCGAATCGTTAGAATCAAATCGTTGGAATCCCAGGGTTTGGATAAATATCTGTATAAGTTGGCGTGATTTAAGGCGTTACCGACCGCGTCCGCGGAAGCCTGACCGGTCAGCATGATTTTTCGAATATCCGGTTTCCTGTTGTGAATCCGAATGAGCAACTCGTCCCCTTTTACGCCCGGCATCACTTGGTCGCAAATCACGACGGGAATATCGATTCCCCTTTCAACGTATTCTTCCAAAATTTCCCAGGCGGCTTCCGCATCTTCCGCAATTTCAATGTCAAAGTCCTTACCGAACGCGAGTTTGAGCTGTTCTTTTAATCCTCTCAAGATGATGGGTTCGTCGTCCACCAAAAGTATGATCGGTCTTGAATCCCTATTTTCTTCCTGAGAATTTTTATTTCCGTACATTCAATGATCCTAAAACGGTAAACCGTTTAACAGTATTTTCATGATTCTCTAAAAACCCGCGTTAGCTTCTTCGAGAATCAAGTTTCGTAACGGCCGACGATCTTCTATTGACAACCGAGTCTGTAATTCTCTACCCTTCCATATAGGACGCCAATTATTTTTTTATATCTCCGTCAAATCCCGAAGGTTTTAATGATTCTTGTAAATTTTGAAAACGAAAAAGAAATTAGTTTACCCGAAAATTCAAGCAGCCCCCCGAGTTTGCTGGAAGTCGGCTTGGCTAACGGCATTCCTCATACACACGCTTGCGGAGGAAACGCTCGATGTTCCACTTGCCGTGTTTTGATTTTGGAAAATCCTTCCAACTTGTCCCCGCCGGAACAAAAGGAAAAGGACTTGTCCCAAAGGAAAGGTTTTCCGAAGTCCGTTCGGCTCGCGTGTCAGGCGCAGGTTTTAGGAGACGTTCGAGTTCGAAGGATCGTTTTAGACGACGAAGATTACAATCTTACGATTCCGGGATCGGCTACGATTTCCGGAGAAGAAAAGGAAATCGCGATTCTTTTCAGCGACATCCGAGACTTTACGCTTTTCTCCGAGTCTCATCTTCCTTACGACGTCATTCATATTCTCAACCGTTATTTTTATAAAATGGGCGATATCGTTTTAAAACACGGCGGCAAAATCGATAAGTACATCGGAGACGGATTGATGGCGCTTTTCGGAGTGGACGGAGGTTCACCCCGGGAGATTTGTCTTTCCGCATTACGCGCAGCCAAAGAAATGGAACTTGAACTCTATTCTCTCAACGAATATCTAAAATCCCATTTTCATACCGCGTTTCGGATCGGAGTCGGAGTACATTATGGAAGTTGCATATTAGGACAACTCGGCCATCCGGCAAATATGTCTTACACCGCTATCGGGGATTCAGTGAACATAGCGAGTAGAATCGAATCCAAAACCAAAAAGGCGGGAGTGTCCGTTTTGATTTCGGAATCTCTCTACGAACAAGTAAGGGAAAGAGTTCTCAAAGGAAGAGTTTTTTCCGCACAACTCAAGGGAAAAACCGGAGACTACAAACTCTATGAAATCCGGGAGATCCTAAAAAAAGCCGGTCTAAACGCGTGGGAAGAGGCAAAAAATTCTCTGAGAAGGATCGTACTCGTTCGTGAAACCGGGAGCTGGTTGAAACTTGTCTATCATCTCGCCTGCCTTTTCGATAAAAATCAAAACTGGGTCGGACTTTCCGCCGCAAATTCTTTTGAAAACTTTTCCAAACTTCCGGAAAACGGAGACCTGGTTCAAAATTTTTATCAGCTCAAAGAATGGAAAGAAACCTTCAACGAACGCAATCAAACTTCCTTTTCTTTTGCGGACTTTCTTGCACTCGCCGGAACCGTAGCGATTGAAAAATCGGGAGGACCGAAAATTCAAATTGAACCCGGAAGAAAGGACGAATTGTTAAACGAAGTCGTTCAGATTCTTCCGTTGGGAATGGAAACTCAGAAGGATCAACTTCCTTACCTTAAAAAGATGAAATTAGGAATTCAGGATTTAGTGCTCGTTTCCGGAGCGCGTACCATCGGGTGGTTGGGAGGGGAATCGTTCACTGCAAATCCTTATAACTTCGACAACAGTTATTTCCACGTTCTTCTCAGAGCGGGATTGGAAGGCCCGTTGTTGATACCGAACGACAGGGAACTTTTGAAAAACGACGAATCCAGAGCGCTTGTTCTGGATTACGCGCTCGATCCGTCCAAGTTTTTCGAAGACTTCAAGTCTACGTATTTGAAAATTACGACTTGAACTTACAGATCGTCGTCCGGAGGAAAAAGCCCTTGAAGCGTATTTCCCAATACACGATCGAAATTCTCGAACGATTGAAGTATCTCTTGAATCAAAATATCTCCGTTCGAAAAATCTTCCAAACGGTCCGGGGTTCCCTCTTTCCTATCTCCGTGAAACAGCGAGTCTTTCATTTTGTTACCAAGTTTTCCATACGAATTACTTGGAATTAGAGGAAAAAAAAATCCGGAATATGACGAATCGAAAATATTTTTCTCAAGTTCGATACGAATTCATTCTTAAATCGATTTCCACAATTTTCCCGGAAAGAATACGGGATAGACGATTCGATTTCAATCGACTTTATCGTTTTTTAAAACTTCGGCTTACGAACTACCGCCGAAGTTGCATATACGAGTTCGATTCAGAGAACGACTACATCAGTACTTTATAAATTTCTTAAATATATTCTTTTCTCTCAAAGATCGCTCAATAATCCCACTTATAACACATTCCATCCTCCCTATAACACCTGTCTTTGTTATTTAAAGCCAAACATTCGTTTTTACCCTGGTAATTTTCAAGACCCGTGAGGTCGCTCCGGAGCGAGCTCTTCTGAACCTGCGGTACACGTTGGCAGGTCTGCCCATTCTGATTGAGCGGCATACACGCAGCGGCATCTTCTCCAACCATACAAAACAAACTTCTTCCGTTGGAATAAACGATTTTTGCCCGCTTTTCGTCCAAAACATTTCTATAATCTTCAAAGTCGACCGTAGAAAAAACGGAACTAAACCCGGTTGTAGATTTTAAACTTCTTGAAACGCAGGAAAGCCTCATTGTTTTTCCCTGGCTCCTGACTTCCGCGGCGCAAAGAGAGTTGCCGTCTTTGCTCATAAGACCTTTCGCTTCCATAAGTCGAGTCGCGTAATTGAAACCCGGCGATGATTTGTATTGATCGGCGCTCGTAAAGTTATAACACATAACGGAACTATTATGTTGATCCCTAGGAACGGAGCAAAAATCGTTTATCCGAGAGCTCATAATCCTTGCGCTAGTCATAACGTCCTTGCTCGAATCTCCCGGTAGGTCTTTGATCGGCACATGTTGGGAAAATTGCTTACTTGCCAAGGACCACCAGCAATTCAAATCGAACTTATCATCTTTCTGATTTTTAATATTACACCAATCCGGAACGCCGTCCTGATTGGAGTCGGTGAAAATACCGAAT
>NZ_ANIK01000038.1 GCF_000347175.1 Leptospira alstonii serovar Sichuan str. 79601 | reverse complement strand
TCTTAGGGAAAATCGTTCCGAAACGGTTACTCTTTTGATTCCGGAAGAAACGTGGATTCGTTTTTCCGAAAAAGATGTGAAAGGGCTTCCAAGAAAGATCCCTGAACTTTTGAGAACGTATGGAAAGTATCTTTCCGCGACAAAACGTTTGGGTAAAAAGGCCGGTCGAACCTTGTATCAGCCCAGTCCGGGAAAACAAAAGATGAAACGCGTGAATATCCGACTTAGCACCGGGAGTTGGACTCTCTTTGGAGCTCTCGCACAGGCCCACGGCGTGTCCCGCTGTTATCTTTTCAATTATCTTCTGTGGTTGGAATCCGTGGGAGTCGGAGACTCTATCGTGGATACGATGAATGAGGGAGTTCCCACCTTTCACAGGTCTTACAGTTATATTCTCCACCTCGACCTAGTAGAAAACCAAGTGACCCGTAAACTACGCTGCCGACCCTTGTCCCATTTTTACGCATTGGACTATCGAGACTGGTTCCCGACATAAAAAACGCGAGGTTCGATATAACCCATACGAAAGCGATTGAGTGTGAGATCAACAATGGCACCTGAGAAAAGCGTTCCGCTGAGTTTAGAGCGAGTGGACGCAAAAGTTAAAAGGATAGATCTCCATGGATCGCTCGAAGAACTCTTATCCGATTTCGAAGTCGGGGAAAGAATGATCGCGAGAGCCAAAGAGGAACCAGAGGTACGCGAGCGCGCCAATGAACTCGCCACGTTAGGCGTTCTTCCAGCTCTTACAATTGTGGAAGAAATCCAGGACATCGGACCCGGAAGCCGTGATCGAACCCTTTCAAAAAACGGCGCTTACGTACGGAAGAATCGCTGCAGAAGCCGTCGAAGAACTATCCGCGTACGCCTACAAGGATCGTCGTCAGTCCGGCAAATTCCTGGAAAACCTAATGACAACCCAGGGACCTGAAATCCAAATTGCAGCCGCCATTGCTTTGGGAAAAGTCGATTCCGATCTTGTAGTAGATCTTGTGATCCGCCTTTTGAAACAGGATCCGACATTTCAAGAAAGCGGTGTGAAATTACACTTCCATTTTTGAATATTCAAAAATTATAAAACATGAATCGTCGCCCGTTCTTACTCATAGTTACATAATAAAATACCTAATATTTTGCATTGGAGCAGTATTTTGCGATAAAAATTAACGGTACTCAATTTTATAGAGATTAGTAGTAAATTTTGGTTAAGATTATCATGAATTTTGGCACAAATCCGCTTTTTAGAAGCAGAATTTCGGACAACTATTATGCAGTATTCAGCAGTAACCATCCGATTGCCTCTATCTTTTCTAAGTCGAGCTTATGTTACTTTGTACCTCAAACTAAAATTTTCTTTTATGATTTCGGAGTTCCAACCCCTTGAAACAATTCTATTCCTGCTGAATCGCTCTAATAAAGCCTTCTCATCGTAACGTAAGGATTTTTTAAATAGTTCATATTTTAAATATAAACACTAATTTATTTTATTAATATCATGCGATAATATGAATTGTATTATAAAATCTCTCAGTTAAAATCAAACTGCGTTCATCCTTATTGATTTTATCCGGGATGATTTAAGGCTTTTGGCGATGAGGTTTCATGAATCGAAAATTCACGTTTTTATTTTTCTCGATCCTTCTGGTTTCAAAGTGTATCGCTCACCCACCTTCCAAACCCGAACCTCCATTGGCAATGCTCCAGCACTATTTGGCTCCCCATATAAGTGAAGTCGAGGAATCCCAAACGCCAATCGCAACGACAACATCGCCCGGCCCTACCTATAATTTAGGCGCAGTCATGGATTCCGGACAAATCCAATGCTGGGATGCCGGAGGAATACCCTTGGCATGCAATGGCACCGGACAAGACGGAGAATTTTCGAATACGCCTCGACCCCGTTCCTTTACGGGCCCCACGCAACATGCAACCTATCTTGCGGATTATACCACCTTAGACAATGTTCGAGGTTTAACTTGGAAAAGTTGCGCGGAAGGTCAAAGCGGGCCAACCTGTATGGGAGGAGCTGCTACGGTTTTATCTTACGACACCGCAGTTGGAGGCGGCGCCGGAACTTGTACAGCTCTCAATATTCAAAACGGTGGAAATGGATATGCGGGGAAAACAAATTGGAGGATCCCGACCCTGAAAGAATTGGCTTCTTTGGTCAATATTTCCAACAATGCCCCTCCTTATATTGAAACCACTCAGTTTCCAAATACGAGCACGGCCAATCCTTATGTGTCAAGCACAAGCAACGCTAACGTCCCTGCAAACATTTGGGTTACGGATTTTCAACTAGCAAAGTTGAGTGTAACTCCTAAAAATGCCGCGGGAAACCATCTCCGATGTGTTTCCGGAAATACCATTCCCAATTTTTCCTTTGTAGACAATGGAAATGAAACGATTACAGATCAGAATACGAACCTTCTCTGGACGAAATGTCTAAACGGACGCTCTGATCCCAATTGTATGTCTGGAGGTAACCTCAATAGTATGTGGCAGCCGGCTCTTGTTGCCTGCAACGGTTTGGTTCTTGGCGGTAGATCCGACTGGAGGTTACCCAATTCAAACGAACTTTTGAGTATCATAACCTATGCACAACTTCCAATCCTGCCTCCGTTCTTTCCCAATAATCCACCACTGGGTTTGTGGACTTCTACGACCGATCCGAACAATTCGAACAATGCTCTAATCATCGATACTCAGTTCGTCGAGGCTCAATCGTTGTTTTATAACAAGGGAGGAGCGGATGGTACTCCCAATAGCCTTTGTGTTACCAATGTTACCCCGTAAAATACCCGCAAATTATGTTAGGAAACCTTCTGTAACGTAGGAACTCCTGCGTTTTAAACGAACGGTAAAACCCGGATCTCTCTTCCATGCCGTAATGGATAAAACGGAAAAAATTTTAAGCCTGACCTCTAATCCCCCTCCTATGATGTCTGTCAACCCGTGGAGTTAAAAAAATAGAATATTTTGTAAATTTTTGTCTGAGAGCATAGGGGGCATTTCAGCGAAAATCTCTTCCTTCGTAACGAGCACATAATAGGTTTCGACCAGATAAAATGCAAGTGTTCCGACAAGAATGGAGCTTTTTACTTGCAAAAAGTATGATTTCTTAATGGAGAAAAGTCTCCCGAGTCTTTCCACCTCCTATTTCGCGCCCCATAGGAAGCGAAATAGAGTTCAATCTTTCGCGCCCCATAGGAAGCGAAATAGAGTTCAATCTTTCGCGCCCCATAGGAAGCGAAATAGAGTTCAATCTTTCGCGCCCCATAGGAAGCGAAATAGAGTTCAATCTTTCGCGCCCCATAGGAAGCGAAATTCTTCCCGTAATCCTACTGATCATAATAAATAGAATACCATGAATTTTGAAACGAGTCCCCGTTTTAAAGGCAGAATTCCGGACGCTGTTTAATGTAGTTCTGAGTAACGTTACCTACCTACAAAAAATTTCAATAAGAGAAATATGAGTTTCGGTAAAATGGGCAATTCTCTTCGAAAAAAGTCGTTAAAAAGATACTTTACACCTCTACGAAAGAAATCGGATTCTTACATTCATAACTTTTATGAAAACAAAGATCAAATACATTCTTATTTTATTATATAGTGTTTCGTTTATCGATTGTGGCGGAAACCTCAGAGGAAAACCGATCCCTCCGAATCCGGATCTGGCCGGATTTTATCTTTCTTCCGAGACGACTCAATGGGCAAAAGACGACAAAATAAAAATAGAAGTATTGAGCATCTTTCCGAAATCGAACGGGGATCTTTCCTTCGAAAGAAAAACCATCGTGAGACTCAGCTTTATCGCAAGCGAAAATAGGGAGGAATGGAAAATCAGAACGGGAGGAATCGTAACCAGCGAAAACGAAATCCTTTTACAAGAATCTCTCTATCAAGAATTTCACCAGCCTCACATGGGAGCCAGGGAATCCGATCCTAAACGTTGGAAACTCAGCGAAATGGGAGTGGCTTCTAAAGTGAGAGAAGTCGGTAACGCGGCTTTAAGCGGAAGTATTCTGGGAGAAATTTCCCCCGACGGAAGGACTTTAAAATTTTCGAAAATGACGTTTACGAAGGTCGGAGATTCGTTTCAAGGAAGAATTTCGACTAACGTGAATCAAAAAAACGTAACGATCGACAACGAGATCGCGGGCGTCGTTTTTTACGAGAGGACCGAAGGCGACACGGGACAAATCGTATCCGTTTTTTCAAAAACGGAACCGCTCAAGCCGGGGATGATTTTTTTCGTGGGGCAGGAACAAGTTCCGTGCAAGGTTGTGGAAGTTTTTCAACAGTCCGCCGTCTTGGAGCCGTTCGACGGTAAAAAAAATCTTTCCGTATCCGCCGGTGATCCGGTAATCCTAAAAGGAAACGTAGATAAAAAAGCCGTAAACAAAAGAGCCACGGCGGACGAGCTCATTCGTAAACTCAAATCCGATCCGAACGTAAGCAAGGATGAACTCATCCGAGAGATCGAAAAATTAAAGAACGAAAGATAACGTTTTCTAGAACAGGCTCACATTACATTTAAGGTTTTTTAATAAGTTCTAAATTTAAAATCGCGGATACTCTAATAGGAGAGCTACAAAGGCCGCAGTCGAACGTCCATAAAGTTCGCTAATTTCCACAAGAGTGCGATCGAATACGATCACGGCGGGTGTGGAATCGAACGCCGGCAACATTCGATCCAAAGGACCGCCGGCTTGATCGAAAATCCGATCCGGAATCAGAGTCAATCCGTTCAGAGTTTTGATCGTTTCCGCGGAGGAAGCGACCGAAAAGGCCTGAGAGCGATAAGTTCGCGAATAGGCATCCGCAACCAAGGCCAGCTTGATCTCGTCCACACCGGAAAAGACCGGTATTCCTATCTCTTCATGAGTCCAGAAAAATATCGTATTGAAAACGACCGTATAAATCGAATCCATTGTTAAGCGAAATCGGCTGCTATCGTGAATCGGACTCCAATCGGACACACCCAATTCCCTTGCAACTTTGAATGCTCGATCCTTATCCGCAATCGCTTCCACCAAAGCCAAGGAAACTGGAATCGACGCGGTTACGGCGGTAGTAGTTACGATCTTTTGATCGACCACATAACGTCTGTTTCGGATCCACTTCGTATCTTTGAATTTTTTTTCCAGATCGTTCAACGAATACCAGAAACCGGTCGCTTGTTTGCCTTTCAACAAACCCGCATTTGCGACGACCCAAACTCCGTCGCAGACTCCGATTACGGTTGCGCCCTTGAGCGCTTGCCCGTTTAACCATTTTAAAAGGATCGGATTTTCCGAATGATGAACGGCGGGAACAACCACATAGTCCGCACCCATAGGAAATTTTTCATCAAAGGAAGAAATCGATTCTTGAGGAATCATCTTCAGAGCCGGATAAAGATCCATCGGAGTCGCCGAAATTCCGAGCGCATATACATCGGCAGACTTGGAACGAGTCAGAACCCCGTAGGGAATTATATAATCGGTAAGTTCCGTCATATAATTGTCCCCGATAACTGCGACCACGGGGCGGGTCCTTCCGAAACGACTTTGATAGACGGGAATTTTTTCGAAACTCTGCGCGGTTTCCTCCTGAGTTTTTACCGGAAAGACGAGCCTTTTAGTTTCCGCGGATACGGATCGTGAGAAAAACCATAGAACAACCCATGTGAAAAAAAGGAAAAGAACACCCATTCGAATTTTAGAATGTTCTTGAAAAACGAAAAATGATTTTGATGAAACTATTTTCATATTCATATCTCATATCGCTCTGAAATTTCGGTCGTTATCCAGCATGTATATAATACCTTGCTAATGTGCATCCTATCCTAAAAATCAAACGGAAGACTCCGATTGAACTTGGAATAAATTCTCGTTCGATCTTTTCTTAGGAAGAATTTTCGTTCTCAATTGTTGAAACGGATACTCGATCAAAATGTAAAAAGGGATCGAAAGTGTAAAGATCAGAATCAACACGAAAATAAACTGAAATAAAAGTGCGAAGGTGGAATTAGGTTCCGTTCGAATTCCTAATATCGACAAGGAAACCGCGATCAAAATCAAATGCCAGAGATAAATCGTAAAACTCAACCTAGCCACGGGAATAAAAAATTTCAGACTTAGAAAACGACCCAAAATACTTTCCGAACGAACCACTGCGAGCAACAGGATTCCCGCAAATCCTATATTCAGAAGATTGTATTTGAAAGTGTGGGTAAAAAAGCTGTCCGTACTCAGATTGACCCAGTGCGATACGGATAAGAAGGAAAAGAACAAAAATAAAAGAAAATAATACAATCGATTGTCCGCTCTCAATCGATCTATCAACGTTTGATGGCCCATATAAAGATCCATCGCGATCACCCCCATCAATAAGGAATCGAATCGAGTGTGAAAAGGAAAATAGATCTCATTGAAATATTCCGGAGTCAAAGGCGCGGTTGTAGTCGTATAAACGATTACACGGGCAATCGTAGGAATCAAAACCAAACACCATAGGAGAAGTTGCCTGAATTTGGGAGCCGTTTTAAACAGAAGCAGGCTACAAAAAAGAGGAAAGATCAAATAGAATTGTTCTTCTATGGACAGGGACCAAGTATGAATATTCATTCCCGGAAAATAATTTCCTAAAAATACGAAATCTCCCCAGGCATCCGAAAGTTTAAAAGAAAGCACATAAGCCTCTTTTTCGAGCCCTTTCTCCTCCGCGATTTTGAGAGCGAAATTGGAAACGACCAAGCTGAAAGTGATGAAAAAATAATAAGCCGGAAAAATCCTGAGCGTTCGTTTCAGATAGAATTTTTTAAAATCGATCGTTCCGTTGTTGCGTGTCCAATCGCTCAGAAGCCCTTTTGAAATCAAAAAACCGCTGAGAACGAAGGATAAATCCACTCCAGACCAGAAAAGAGAATCCGATTGAAACGTATCGACCTTTTTCCAAACAAGGGCGTAATGATTCAAAATAACTAATATAATCGCGAACGCCCTCAGACCGTTGAGAGATTGAATCTCGTTAGCGCGATGAAACCAAAGATCCTTAATGAAAGCTTTCATGGCTTTTTTGATCTCCAATTAGAACTTTTTCCATTCGATATCCCGTAAAATTTCGTTTTATTCTAATACTTTTAACATTTTGATAAACAAAATAATTCATGAGTTTCTATTATTTTACAGGCTTCGTCTTTAAAATTGTGGAGAAAGTCCGAACAATAAGCGTACAAAATAATCGTATAAGCCAGGTTATATCCAAACAAAAGAGAATCGACAAAGTGGCAACACGTTTCGTTTCGATTTTTTTCGCTCTTATAAAATAATAAGTCGTAATCATAAAGATCCGTATCGACTTTATTACAATTTCAAAATGAAGTCTAAAAAACAAAAAAATAACATTTTAATTTTTGAATGTGCTTTAAAAAGACAGATCTAAGTTTGAAAAGGTTCCCATTTTTTTAGTACCGATACGATGAATTTATAAAAATCTACTCCCAAAAAACTCAAGTCGACGGAATCAAAAAAGGAATCTTAAAAATACTTTAAAGAATGATAAAATGGAAAATGAATGAAGGAAGGGAAAAAACGATCTCCGAAGAGTCTTAGATCTCGAAAAATTTCTAAGACTCTTGGAATTGATCCTACTTGTTGCGTTTACGCATGTTGGCGTCGAGGAACTTCTTACGAAGACGTAAACTTGAGGGAGTTACTTCCAAAAGTTCGTCGTCGTCTAAAAATTCTATGTTTTGCTCCAAGGAAAATCTTCTAGGAGGAACCAAACGGATCGCCTCATCCGCGCCGGAAGAACGCACGTTACTCAGCTTCTTCTCCTTTACCGGATTCACTTCGAGATCGTTCTCGCGAGAATGGATTCCGATGATCATTCCGGGATAAACCGCAGTGTTCGGCCCGATGACCAATTCCCCTCGTTCCTGAATTTTCCAAAGAGCGTAGGCCGTAGATTCTCCGGAGTCCATGGAAATCAAAGCGCCGTTCTTCCGACCCGGAATCTCACCCTTGTAAACGTCGAATCTAAGAAAACGGGAAGACATTACACCCTCTCCCCGGGTCTCGGAAATGAAAAATCCCCTGAACCCGATGATCCCTCTTGTCGGAATTACGAATTCCACACGGGTCATTCCGGACGGATGCGCGTCCATCAACTGAAGTTCGCCCTTTCTACGGTTGAGTTCCGCAATGATCTGACCCGTGAACTGATCCGGGATGTCCATTACCAAATACTCATACGGTTCGAGTTTTTGACCTTGTTCGTTTGACTTTAAGATTACTTCGGGACGAGATACTTGGATCTCGAACCCTTCTCTTCTCATAGTCTCAATGAGAACGGATAAATGAAGTTCTCCGCGTCCAAGAACCTTAAAACGATCCTTGTCCTCGGTTTCTTCCAGTCGCATCGCTACGTTGGTTTCGAGTTCCCGATCCAGACGTTCGCGGATATTTCGAGTCGTTACGAACTTTCCTTCTTTTCCCGCAAACGGAGAATTGTTTACCATGAAGAACATAGAAACGGTCGGTTCTTCGACTTCGATCGCCGGTCTGGGTGCCGGTTTGCCGGGCTCGCAAATTGTGTCTCCGATAAATACGTCCGGAAGTCCCGCGATCGCTACGATATCTCCCGCTTCCGCGTTGTTGACTTCGTTACGTTTCAGTCCTTCGAAGTTGTATAATTTTGTTATGCGAAATAGAGCCGTGTCCGCAGTTCCGGCCGTATCCGTTTTTTTAGCGGCAAGCTGTATAACGTTCATCCCAAGCGCTATCTTTCCCGCGTAGATTTTGCCGACCGCAATTCTTCCTACGTAGTCGTTGTAATCCAAGGAAGTCACTTGAAATTGAAGCGGGGCCTCCGTGTCCGCTTGAACGGGCGGAACGTGTTTGAGAACGGTGTCTAAAAGAGGGTCCAAGTTTGTGCCGGGAGATTCGCTCAAATTATGTACGGCCCAACCTTGTTTTGCGGATGCATAGACGATCGGGAAGTCGAGTTGTTCGTCGGTCGCTCCCAGATCGGAAAAAAGATCAAAAGCCATATCTACGACCGCCTCCGGTCTTGCGCCCGGACGATCGATTTTATTGATTACCAGAATGGGCTTGTGTCCGAGTTGGAGCGACTTTCCCAATACGAAACGCGTCTGAGGCATAGGCCCGTCGAAAGCGTCCACGAGCAATAAACAAGAATCCGCAGTGGAAAGAACCCGCTCCACTTCCCCGCCGAAATCCGCGTGACCGGGGGTGTCTACTACGTTGATTCTGGTTCCTTTATAAATCACTGCGGTATTCTTTGCTTTGATCGTGATTCCTTTTTCCTTTTCCAAGTCGTTGGAATCCATGATCCTTTCTCCGTCCTCTTTGGCCGTGACGGCGCCGGTTTGACGGAGAATTCCGTCCAGAAGTGTGGTTTTCCCATGGTCTACGTGGGCGATGATTGCTATGTTGCGGATTTCCATTCTAAGACCAAAAATTTCGGAAGCCCCCTGGTGTAAATCCCAATCTTCTAATTTACGTTTACGGAAGAGGAATTCGTTCCGTTTCCCCCGGAACTTCGGAAAAACGTTCTTCTTTCCATTCCAGTTTGGCTCTTTCGATTCTTTCCAAGGAAGTGGAAACAAAATTCCACCAAAGATGACGACGTTCCGGAAACGGAACTCCTCCTAAAAGAATCGAGCGACTTCCTTCTTCCGAAGTAAAAGAAATCCTTTCTCCCGGACGAAACACAGCCATCTGACCTACGAGAATCTTTTGACCTTGAACTTCCAAACTTCCTCGCGCGACATACAAAGCGGATTCTTGATCGAAAGGAATTTTCCATTCTCCCTTGGCACCGGGTTGTGCGTCCAAGTCCGCATAAAAAAGCGGGGAATATACTTTTACCGGAGAACGTTTGCCTAAAAATTCACCGGCCGCAAGTCGTAACTCCCAACCGTCTCCTGCGATCACGGGAATGTCATTTCGATCGAGATGAAAAAATTCCGGATCCACTTCTTCCGATTCTTTAGGAAGGGCTACCCAAGTTTGTATTCCTTCCAAGATAGAATATTGCGGATCGAATTGGGAACGTTCGCTGTGCGCGATTCCGGAACCTGCGGTCATCCAGTTTACTTCGTAAGGACGAATCTGCGTTTCCGATCCGATGCTGTCCCTATGGAGAACGATTCCGTCATAGAGATAAGTGATCGTCGCAAGTCCGATATGGGGATGAGAACGAACTGTGAGTTCCTTTCCGGTTTGAATCGGAACGGGTCCCATATGATCTACAAATACGAACGGGCCTACGTGACGAACCTCGACGGAAGGAAGAATTCTCCGAACTCGGAAATTGTCCCCGAGGTCCTTGATGATTGCAGTGATGATTTTCATGTGTAAAACTTAGACGGATCGTTTTTTATTTTAGGATTTTTGAATGTGATTTATGGAAGACGAATTTACGGAATCACTCGGATCTTGCGGCTTATTTTCCTAAAGAGAATAAAAAATTCTTCAATGCCGCGGTTCCGGACTCGTTATAACCTTCCGTTTTAAAAAGAATTTCCCGGTTGGAATTCAAAACAAAAACGGTAGGCAAGCCGGAAATTTTCGCTTGTGTATAACTCGAAGACAGCGGATCGACGAGCGTTTCGGCGGCATTTTCCAATTTTAATAAATTTGAATATTCTTTTCCGGTTTTAAAATCGTCTCCCACAAATACGACCCAAAGAAAAACCTTCCGTTTTCCCGCAGCGGAGATATTGGTTTGTTTTACAAAATCCAAAAGAACCGGAATTTGTTCCTTACACGGTTTGCATCGGGAACCCGTAAAATTCAGGATCAGAACGTCCCTTGGCGAAAATTCTTTCAGAGAAGCTGAAAGAACGAGTCTTTCTTCCTTAAGATTATAGAATGCGATATTAGAAAAGGATTCCGCGCAAACGGTTCCCAACGGAAGGATTAGAACGAACAACAAGAAAGGATATTTTTCAAAATTCATCCCAAAAACCCGCTTCGTATTGTCGGTTTTCACAACTTCATCCATTCGTTTTCGATTTCCGAAATTCTAAACGTTTCCGCTTGGAAAGATTGTAAATACTATTTTCAAATTTCCAAATAATTGTTTACTTTTGCTTCGTTCGAGGTCTTGTTATGATTGCGATTATCTCAAAGACGGATTAACCTTTAAACGTCGTTTGCAGACAATACGACGATTTTGAGATATACTTTACGTTAGGATCATCTTGATGTACGTCAGATTCTTTTTGTTTCTATTTTTTTTTCTCTGGATTCCGTTCGGAGTTTTTGCACAGGCAAAACATTCTAAAATTTATATCCACAAACTGACGGTGGAGGGAAACCTAAACGCGGGTTTGGAAAATCGGTTTCGAAACGGAATCATCAACTCCATCCTCAGAAACTTCGAGGGAAAACATACGATCGTAGACGACGAGTCTCTGGCGATCCTTTACAAACAAGTGGAAGCTCTTCAGAAGCTGGATTGTTCGGATGAAATCTGCATCAAACAGATCGCGGACGCGATCGACGCAAACGAAGTGATTTCCGGAACGATCTCTTCCAAAAATGGACTCGTCTACGTCTCTCTTAGAAATCAAACGAGAGATTCAAAAACTCTAAACTACTCCATCAAGTCCACGTTTCAAATGGAGTTTCCGGAATTTCTTTTGGACTACTATGCGGGAGAATCCGGTAAAAAACTTTTAGACCTTCAATACAACCTGGATCCGCATCAAGTTCCCGCGTCCACAAACGGAAACCTAAGCGTAGCATTCTTAAAAATCAAACCCGTTCCCGGAACCAATCTAAACTCCATGGAATTTAAAACCTCGGATAAAATTTTGGCGGGAATTTTGGAAGAAATCGGGGAAGAACTGGATCAAGCCGCCAAGTACCGTCTTTCCGGAGATTACGCGGAATCCACGGAAATCTACGACCGAATCCTAAGCGCCTTTAACGACCGTCTTTCGCGGGAGTCTTTGAAAAAACTCGAACCGTTCATCCGCGAAATCCAAACGAGCATCACGAATAATTACAGTTTGGAATATAAGGAAAAGATAAACGAGTTGGATCGTAATCTTTTCGAGTCGAAACAATCGAACCCCGGAGATTTGGAAAAACGTCTGATCGACTACGTCTCTCTCGGAAAAGAATATTCCGCGAAGGTTCCGGAAAAACACAGGCAACTTCAAATCCAACAAAGTATTCAAGAGAGAAAGGACAAGGTCGAACTGGCCTTATTTGTATTAAAAGAAAAAGAAGCGGATCAGGCTTATTCTCAATTCGATTTTTCTCTTTCTTCCAAACTGTATGCAAATCTTCTGAAAGAACTTTCCGAAAAGAACGATACCTCTTACAAATCGTTTCGAGAAACCGTCGAAAAAAAATCGGAAACCGCGGAAAAAACCGGACGTTCTCATTTGACCAATCGTTTGGAAACCCTTTATTTTCTCATCGAAAAGGAATTTACCGCGGAGGCTTTGGCCGATACGGAGGAGGAAAAAGAAACGCACCAAGATAAAATTCACGAAGCCTTTCGGGAAGGAATCGTGACTCTCGCCAAATCGGAGTTTGCCGGTCTTCTTCAAATCGAAAGAATCAAAAAAGAAATCAAACGAGTGAATCAAAAGCTCAAGGTTCCGGTTTCCCTTCAGGAACAATTGGACTCGCTTTTACACGAAGGTTTGGAAACGAAAAATCCGACTCAAATCGTCAATAGCCATCAACTCGGAGCCGATTGGGAAAGTAGAACCGGACTTTTTTGGGGTTCCGCAAAATCCAAACTCAAGGAAATCCTGGACAACAGCGTTCGATTCCCGAATCCGAATCGGGAATTTAAAAAACTCTTCAACATTCATTTTCAAGACACAACCAATCGCCCAACGGATGCAAAAACAAATATATTCCAATCTTCGAATATTCAAAAATCGAACCCGGAAAGGAAAAAAATCAAAAGGCAATCCTCTCAAAAAGAAATTTTTTGGGAGCCCGCCGACGGAAGTTATAACTGGTATCAAGCGAGCCAAATTTGTAGTTCCAGAGACCTTCGCCTCCCTACGATCGAAGAATTGGAGGATTCTTACGAAAGCGGAGAAACCGAATCCTGGACGTCAAACGACGCGGACAAACGGTATTGGTCTTCTACCATTTCAGTCGGTGAAAACGGGGCTTATAATCTGGACGTTTTTAAGGGGGAAATTCGGTGGGATCATCTCAGCAATTACGCGGGAGTTCGTTGCCTGAAGTAAAAAGGAGGAATCTCGTTCTCTATGGATCGATTAATATCCGAGTTTGTGAAACATTTCGTTGACGACTTTTGCGCCTTGACAATTGAGATGAATCTGGTCCGAATAATATTCAGGTTTTATAAACTGTTTTTCGAACCGTAAAACCTTGAGATGCGGGTATTTTGTTTGGAGCGACTCGAACGCATTCCAAAACTTGGAAAAGTATCCCGTCGGTTCGATATAATCCGGAAAAGGCATTACGATATAATAAACTTCTATGTTTTGGGTTCGAGCGTATATAAGAAAATCCTCAAACGCCCTAAAATCGAAGTTAGGCTCCTTCCCGTAGGGAGAAAGAGTTTCCTCCTTGAGTTTGTCCTGACTCATCCGGTAAAGAATCGCATGTTGCGGTTTGATTCGATCGGAGATGTTCAATCCCCCGTTTTGAAAGTTTAACTTTTCCGAAATCCATCGATTGTCCCTAAAATTACTTTCGGGAGGCATACACGGAGGAGTATAAAGTTCTTCGCATCCGCAATCGAGTTTCATCGTAGTCTCGGCGGGTTTGTAATTCTCGTAAGAAAACACGTTTAAAAGGGCTTTACGATATCGATACGTGGAGAATAGGTTCGGAATCGACGCCGAAATTACGTAAAGAAGTTCGGGGCCTTTGTATTGTTCGAACATTTCTCCCACGGAAAACAAGTGAAGAATCCTATGAGAGAAAAACTTCCAGTTGATCTCGGAAGCCGTTTTTTGCATGTTCGCAGGCTCCCCTTCCATAATAAAATTCTTATACGTCAGTCCGGAAACGAAACGATTCTCCAAATATTCAGAAAGACTCATATTCGGTTTAACGTATTTGATGAGGCCCGGATCTATGATCGGGTCTCCGTAACCTCCCGAGATCAATCCCGGACTGGAAGCGAACAGGATAAATTCCGGCTTTTTATTTCCCGCTTTGAGATACTTAGAAAGATAATGTGCGTAATACCTCGCGCCCATCGCCGGAAGGCTGAAGTTGTAAATTTTGGATTTTTCGGCGGGAATTAAGGACATACTCCTGGAATCTCCGAATACGAGTCCTTTGTAGTCCAGAACTCCGGATTCCATTTTTTTACGGACGTTATTGACTAAAAAAACCTCCGTGTTTTCGTAAAAATAAATCTCCGTAAATTTGGCTACGACTTCGATCGATACGACGATTCCGATAACGATCAAAACGACTTTATTCTTAAAAAGCGAAGTAAATGACATTTTTGCCGAACACACCTTTCAGAACTATGCAGTAAAAGAAAAAGATATACGTGAGGATTCGAACTACTATAGGTTTTTCGAATATAAAGAAAGCCGAATTATTCTTATAATGAAAATAATCCCAGACGATAAGCGGTCCCGCGATCTTTAAGATTTCCGTAAAGTAGTTGGACGCGCTGATCCGGTCGTTCGGACCTTTGAGTGTGAAAAAGTTTTCCAAAATACTTAAGAATAGAACTTTCACATGAGTTATATCGTAACTTCTAAAGAAGATCGACGTCATGGAGAACATGAAAAACGTAAAAAAGCAGGACCAAAAGAAAAATCCCTTCGTGAAGAAAGAATGGTTTAAAAAAGGAAATTTGGTTTTGGCCGCAAACTTGAGTTTTTCGAACGGTTCCCGAAAAATCATATAAAGAACGATATAAAGCCCGCAACAAAGTCCCCAAAACGCAAAGTTCCAGCTCGCTCCGTGCCAGATTCCGGAAAGACCGAAAATGACGAACAGGTTTCTAAAATTATAAAGTTTACTTACCTTACTTCCGCCTAACGGAATGTAGACGTAATCCGTAAACCATCGATTGAGCGTAACGTGCCATCTTCGGAAGAGTTCCCTAAAATTTACGCTGAACTCGGGAGTGATAAAATTCTCGCTGAGATTGAATCCGAGAAGAAACGCGGAACCTCTGGCGATGTATGAATATCCCGCAAAGTCGCAATAAATCTGAAATAGAAACGCCAAAAAAGCGAGGAGCGTATGAACCGCGGAATGCCCGCCCGCGAGATCCGGATTTGTTTTATATATCAACGAACTGTCCAGGAACACAAGATTGACGAGTTCGGCCAGATTGTCCGCGACGTAGGTTTTCATGTAATAACCCACGAGAAGCAGAAGACAACCTTTGTAAAAAAGATCGAGATCGATCTTTCTGTCTTTTTTGATTTGAGGAAGCAGATCCTCCGCCCTTTCGATCGGCCCCGCGACCAACTGAGGAAAAAAACAGACGAAAAGCGAAAAGTCGATCAGATTCGTTTCCGCTTTGAGTTTGCGGTAATACACGTCGATCACGTAGGAAAGAGTTTGGAACGTAAAAAAGCTGATCCCCACGGGAAGAATTACCTGAAGAAACGTGGCGTCCTGAAAAAGGGTCGGGTCCTCCGACCCGAAAAGTCCGGCCGAAGTTTTTACGGCGGCGTTCAGATTCTCTATAAAGAAATTATAATATTTGAAAAAACCGAGTATCCCCACGTCGATGATTATCGCCAAAAGGAGAAGTCGACCTCGGATCTTGGGGGATTCTTTTTGTTCGATAAGAAGCGCGATGTAAAAATTGGAAACGGTAACGGAAATAATCAGAGTCAAAAAGATCCAGTCCCACCATCCGTAAAAGACGTAGGATACGATCAGCAGAAAGATATTTTGGATGTTTCTGGAGGTTTTTTTTGCGGCAAAAAAATAACAAACGACCAAGACGACGAGAAAAAAGTAAATAAAAACCGCCGAGTTAAAAATCATTTTTGATAGACCGCTCTCCGAATGGAACGGCGTCTCCTTTAGAGTTCGATTCTCTTTGCGTCACGCCAGAGTCTGTCTAAATTATAATATTCTCTTTTTTCGGGAGTCATGATATGAATGATGATTTCTCCGAAATCCAAAAGAGTCCAACCGGAAGTAGCCGACGTTCCCGTTTTATCCGCCTCTTTGTGAGAGAGTTTATATTCTTTTAATGTTTTTCTGACTTCTCTAGCGACGGCGTTCGCTTGAACCGCGGAGTTGACGGTGCAGATGACGAAGTAACTCAGATAACTGTTGACGCCTTCGAGGTTTAAGATGCTGACTTCTTCGCATTTTTTATCCACCATAATATCTCGGATGGTGCGTAGAATTTCTTCGGTAGTCGGGTTTTGTCGGGGGACGGGGCTCATAATTTTATTTTCTCGGTTCGTAATCGGAGCCTACGACGACGGTCGCGTCCAAGCCCAAGTCCTTTCTCAATACGTGATGTACTTCAGCTTTTTCTAATACGGTTGATATACGATCCATGATCGCGGTGTTACCGGAACGATCGATCACCACGGTTTTCGGAAATCCTTTTTTCCAAGCGTTGTCCGCCGCGAGCACCTTGATTCTTTTATCGGAAAGAATTCCGCGAACGTCCTTTGCAAGACCGGCCACTTCGGTTCCGTTTAGAACTTCCGTCCTGGCAAACTCGGCGTCCGTAAAAACGTCCGCGTTCATATCCTTGGAGAATTTACGAAAAGCGACTCTCGCTCTTGCTATATCGGTTTTGAGATAGAGTTTTTTCGTCTTCGGATCGTTTGCGGGTTCGCCCGGAAGTTCCGAAATTCCGAACTGAATTCTTCTGGAATTGATAAACTGTACGAGGCTGATGAAATCTTCCTTGGAAAGATCCGATTCGATTAAACCGTGTGCGAAGACGAGAAGAGGAGTCGTTAAAAACTCTTTTCTTTGAAAAAGAGTTTCGTAAAGAGTAAGAACCGCACTCTCTTGACGACTGATTCTTTCCAAGTAGTCCAAAGTTTCCTTTTTGTCCATCTTACTCGTGTAGTCGTAAACGTCCAAACCGGACATCGTATAAACGCCGGGTTCTCGATTGTACTGCGAAGAATTACGGACGGTCTTGTTGTCCGTATAAACTCTTAAGCCCCCGAGAAGATCCACGATACGAATCCAATTGGAAGCGGAAAGAGAAATCGTATAATGCGGTTTGACGTCGATCAAATCGGTAACGGCGCTTTTGACCGAAGACTTTGCGCCCGATTTGAGAAGATCCAAAGAGTCGTCCGGATCGTCAAAAGAGGTGATCGGATGAATAAAGTATAACGCACAACGATTGTTAGACGGAAAGAGAGCCGCTAAAAGTCCGAACTCGTATTCCTCCGAATCTCCGACCGCGTGAAAGAGAAAATAAATCGGTTTGCCCGCGGCGATTTTTTCTTCCAACCCGGTTCGATTGAATTTGCCGATCAAGAAAATGAGAGCTGAAAATAAGAGAATTCCGGCCGCTATATAAAGCAACCAACCCGATTTTTTTTTAGTAGGTTCTTTTGAATCCAAACGTACGCTCCGATTCCATTCCAAACCGGAAAACCCTTCTGTCAAACGGTTATTTTTCGATCGTCTTTCGTTTCCAAGGGAACGATTCTTTTGATTGTAAAAATCGATTTCAGTAAATCGATGTTCTTCGTTTTTTAAGAAGGTGATTGAAGTAGTTTTCTAAATTCACGGCTTTGATGTAAAACCGCATATACGTCGATATGATGTTTTGAGGTTTTGTAAAAGATTCTGAAGGGAAAACGACGAGTCAACAGTTGTCTAAAATCCTTGTAAACATACGGACCTATTTCGGGAAAACGACTGGCTCTATCAAGAATGGAATCAATTTCTAAAACGAATTCAAAACCTAGATTTTCTTTTTTGCGATTGTAGTAATCTACCGCCTGAATCACGTCTTGCTCGGCGGCCGGTTTGATCCGAATAGGAAGAAGTTTCACTTTTGTTTTTTAAGAAGCGATTTTTTTAAATCCTCCCAAGGTTTACCGGGCACATCTTCTTCATGAAGAACGCGCTCATCCAACAACCGTTTGTCTTCCTTCGAAACGTCAAATCCGAGATTTTTGAACGCAATCTGATCCCAAATTGAAGAAAGCGCTTCTATCTGTTCATTCAACTGCATATTTTGAATTTCAGCAATCGTCGTTTTGGGAATTATATTCACGGGTTTAGTTTCCTTTCGATTTATGAAAAATCAAGTCCAAAAAAAATAACGGAAAACTCGTCTGTCAAACGGTTATTTTTCGATCGTCTTTCGTTTCCAAGGGAACGATTCCAAACGAAGAATCGTAGATTTTGAATCGAACTTTTATTGACGGACTTTTAGGGATTTCTAAAATTCCGTTCCTAATCCGATCGGCTTTGAGCCCAGGGAGAATCTTTATGAAATCCACGATGATGAACTATCAACTGACCGTTCCCGCTATCTTACGCAGAGCTTCCGACGTTCATCCTGAAAAAGAGATCGTTACGAAGATGAACGACGAATCCGTACATCGTTATACATACGGAGAATTTTCATCTCGGGTATACAAGCTGATCGATTCCTTGCAAAAATTAGGAATCCGTCCGGGCGATCGAGTCGCTACGTTCGGAATGAATCATTATCGTCACCTCGAAGTTTACTTTGCGGCTCCTTCGATGGGCGCCGTTCTTCACACGTTGAACGTTCGACTATTTCCGGAACAACTTGTGTTTATAGTCAACGACGCGGAAGATTCGGTGATTTTTGTGGATAAGAGTTTGAGCAAGGTTCTTCTGGATTTACTTCCCCAGTTTAAAAAGAAACCTAAGTTCGTCGTCATGGACGATCTCGAAACGGCGGAGGCCGCGCCTCTTCCGGACTCGGTGGATTACGAATCGTTCATCAAAAACGGTAACTCGGATATCACCTTACCGGAGTTAGATGAGAACCTGGCCGCCGGAATGTGTTATACTTCGGGAACGACCGGGAATCCGAAAGGAGTCGTTTACAGTCATCGTTCTATTTATCTTCATAGTATGTCGATCTGCATGTCGGACAGTCTGGGTATTTGCGAAAAGGAGAGGGTACTTCCCGTGGTTCCTATGTTTCACGCAAACGCTTGGGGAATTCCTTTCGCCTGTGTGATGACCGGCGCGGTTCTTGTGTTTCCGGGTAAACATCTTTTGGGTCACGGACTTGCCTCCTTATTGGAACAGGAAAAGGTGACGATCGCGGCGGGAGTTCCCACGATCTGGAACCTGCTTTATCAACATCTCAAAAAGAATTCTTACGATCTGAGCCGATTGCATACGATGGTGGTCGGAGGTTCGGCCGCTCCGCAATCCATGATCGAAGGATTCAAGAATGATTTCGGAATTCATATCCTCCACGCATGGGGAATGACGGAGTTGTCTCCGGTCGGAACGGTGTGTAGACTTAGAACCACGATGAACGATTGGCAAATATTAGAAAAAATGCAACTTCTCGCCAAACAAGGTCCGGCGGTCGCGGGAGTGGAACTTAGGGGAATCGACGATCAAGGAAAGGACATTCCTAAAGACGGAAAAACTCCGGGTGAATTGATCGTAAGAGGACCTTGGATCACCGCTTCTTATTACGGAAACCCGAGCCGGGAATCGTTCACGGAAGACGGTTGGTTTCGTACCGGAGACGTGATCACGATCGACAAACACGGTTATATCCAAATCACGGATCGCAAAAAAGATCTGATCAAGACGAGAGGGGAATGGATCTCCAGCGTAGAGATGGAAGGTTATGTGTTGAAGGCTCCCGGTGTTTTAGAAGCGGCCGTTGTCGCCAAACCGGACGAGGTTCGAGGAGAGGTTCCTGTCGTTTTTGTCGTCGCGAAAGAAAGCGAGAAGGTGGATAAAAAATCGATTCTTGAAATTCTCAGGGAAAATTTCGCGAATTGGCAATTGCCTCATAGCGAAGACATTCGGCTGATCGAAGCGATTCCAAAAACGAGCGTGGGCAAGTTCGACAAGAAGGTTCTCCGCGCCGGGATGAGTTCCGGGAAATATTAGATTTTTTGAAAGTTTGAAATTATCTTATCCGATCAAAATGCAAGAAACCGAGGATCTCTGCGGCAAAGCCGCCTAACCGTTGATTACTATAAAACATTGATTTGCAACTCTGTCTAAGACGAGCGAAACGTAGTTTGTCGGCCTTTCCGTGATCTGCATCCGAATCCGGCACAAACTAACTCATAAATTCAAAATTTTTTTCGCTCGGTTCGTATCCGTGCGTTTGTTTTTGGAATTTTCCAAAAAATATTCCGACTGCCAACTCTGAGTTTTTTCGGCCTGAGGATTGGGAGGAAGGTCCCAAGACGGATAAACTCTAAATCCGCGTTTCCCTTCTTTGTCACCCGTTAAGATTCCTTTTTTTAACAGGACGTCTTTTGAAAAGATGAATTGTCCGGAGCGATTTTGATCATAGACGACGATGATAAAAGAATCCGCCGCGTCTTGCATATCGAACGGTCGAATCGGTCCTTCATCGTCTCGTTTCCAAAGCGTAACAAATTGTCCGACTTTGGTCGGAGTGATTTTTGCTACGCGGAATATGATTTTCCGATTTTTCAGTTCAAAGTTGCAAGCTCCGTATTCCGAA
Source organism: Leptospira alstonii serovar Sichuan str. 79601 (assembly GCF_000347175.1). Lineage (GTDB taxonomy): Bacteria > Spirochaetota > Leptospiria > Leptospirales > Leptospiraceae > Leptospira > Leptospira alstonii. Next base: position 927 of record NZ_ANIK01000038.1, on the reverse strand, counting down.
CTTTCCTTTTCTAAAATCAGGTTTTCAATTTGAACGTTGTATGGATCTAAGACATTTTCTTGAAAGTCCTTTAAAATCTTATGGAGTTTCGGTATATTAGGATTCATTTATATTTTTCCTTAAACACATTCAGATGGGAGAGCGTTCTAAAATCTTATTAAACGTTGCCTATTCGTGCACTGCGAATTTTAGTACAGACCCGTCTTTAGGTACAGAAATTCCTAAGGCCATATTAAGAAAGTTTGGACGAATAAGAAACTCATGTGCAACGACTCCCTGGACGCCAATCCATAGAGAGGCGTCCGCTGAGTTTCCTGAGTCGTCGTAGCAGGTCGCGATTCCATAGCAAAAATTGCGACCGACCGCGCTTTCCGCCAACTCAATATTTCTCCCTGTCGAGCGAGGCAAGCAAAAGCCAGCACTAACCGAACGACCCGTAGGGAGTTACATAGTCTTTGTTTCTCAGCGTAGCTGAGATGAGCAATCCATGGAGATGGGTTATCAAACCTCGCGTTTTTTATGTCGGGAACCAGTCTCGATAGTCCAATGCGTAAAAATGGGATAAAGGTCGACAGCGTAGTTTACGGGTCACTTGGTTTTCTACTAGGTCGAGGTGGAGAATATAACTGTAAGACCTGTGAAAGGTGGGAACTCCCTCATTCATCGTATCCACGATAGAGTCTCCGACGCCCACGGATTCCAACCACAGAAGATAATTGAAAAGATAACAGCGGGACACGCCGTGGGCCTGTGCGAGAGCTCCAAAGAGAGTCCAACTCCCGGTGCTAAGGCGGATATTCACGCGTTTCATCTTTTGTTTTCCCGGACTGGGCTGATACAAGGTTCGGCCGGCCTTTTTACCCAAACGTTTTGTCGCGGAAAGATACTTTCCATACGTTCTCAAAAGTTCAGGGATCTTTCTTGGAA
>NZ_ANIK01000037.1 GCF_000347175.1 Leptospira alstonii serovar Sichuan str. 79601 | reverse complement strand
TCTACAGCTTCCCGCTCATCGTATGAGACTTCGATATCTACCTTCTTTGCTGAGATATTTAATTCTACGGTTTCAACCGACCAAGGTGATGAGATTCCTAAAAGGAGAGAGTAATGTTTTTCTAAGTTTTCGTTTGCGTTCATTAGGAATATTATTCATTGGTTATGTTATGATTTTGCAATGACGAAATTTGCTCGAAACTCATCTGCAACCTCTTCTCACCGTCATTTATGAAGTAGTTTCTTCCCACGAAATTCTCCGAAGGGCCACGGAAATAAACCGACAACTGCCAAAAATTCGAATCATTCCCTGACGAACCTACTCGCCATATATTTCGCTGATAATTTATTCATTATCTTAGGCTGCAATAAAGATTACTTAGTCCCCGACGAATTAAAAATAACTGAGTTACCAAATGAAATCGCAGGATTTACTCATAGCTTATGTAAAGAATCAGATCTAAAACCTGAAACAATTATCGATACAATGAACTTTGTTTTAAACGGAGGCATTAATTTTCTTCGCATTAGTTCTCAAATACGAAGAGGAATTCTGCTATTTAAAGAACGATATCAAGGTGATTACGAATTAGTTTCTGGGAATGACGCAAGTAATTCGAAATTAGCTCTTGTAAAAGAAAATCTTATAACCAAATTTATTTCATGCTTTGGAGGCGAAGTCAAACCTTCCTTATATCCCGGATGGAAATTAGTAATTGATTGTTTAGTTAAGATAGAAGATAGCCCACCCAATGAACTAAAAGATGTATATCATTTAGCAAGAACAGGCCTAAATCGGGCTGTTCGTCTCTTAGGCGGAATAAGAGCTGATTACGGATTTTTTGCAATTGACGACTTCTTACCCAAAGTGTTCTGCCCTGATGGGAAATATATTAATCTAAAAATTTGTGAAAGAACAATCCCGCTCGAAAAGAATAAAGATAATTCAGACCTATGGATTTTTCCATCCGATACACTAGAAAGAATAGATCTCAAAAAAGACACCATCGGAACTCTTGAAGTTACATTTGATAACATTGATAAAACCAAAACTGTTCTTTCAATTACATTAGAAAAATGGCATGTAAGTACAATATATGCGCAGCTAAATAAAGGAAATTACCTTTCCGAAGGCCTAAAAAGCCACGTCCAAAATATTCATATTGAAAACGATTTATCTACAATAGACAATCAAATTGATAAAGAAAATGACCTTTTAAAACGGCATCATGATATAACTTTTCTCGGACCAGCATGTGGAGATTTTAGTCCATGGCCTCGCCCAAATTATGATTGGGCATCCTACCGCTCGAAACCAGGTTTACTTTGCTTTATTGGTAATCCGGAAAAACCAACCCCTCCAAAAGATATTAAATCAGACGATGGAAAGATAAATACTCGATGGAGTTATTACTTTAAAAACAAGCCATCAATCTATGTTCGCCGGGATTCTGAATATTTGCCCATTTGGAATTTTCCAAAAGTAAAAGACATTTATAATCAATATTCAATGACAGACTCAAGTTTTTTTAAAGAGGATTTTTCAGCTTTCAAAATCCGAGAACCGAATTATGGGATGCACCCAAGCTCGAAAGTTCAAAAAATATCGGATGCTATCGCTGCAATATCAACTCATCGCGGAGGAATGGCATACAAATCTTTTTATAAGCTTTTACAAGAACACTTCGATTTAGTTAGCCATTCCGAGTTAATGAACAACATTATGCGATCATGGATCGAATCTGGATCAGTAGATTTATTTCGACGCCAGGGCTGGAACCAAAACTTCATTTTAGCGAAACGGCCTCGTTTCATAAAATACAAGTTGGGCCCATTAGTCAGAGGAGTTGTCATAGGTCTAATCACTACATCGTTTATTGATCGATTACGTGAGTTATGTATCAAAAAATCGTTTACATTAATAGAAAAATTTCCTCTGTCTCAATTCTCACCTTTAACATACTGTGTAGAAGATTTTAAAGATTCAATATTTGATGAACTTAGCAAACAATTAGAATGTCTGCCAGCTACTTGGTTAGAGTGGCCGATAGACATTCCAGAAATTAAAGTAAAGAATGGTAATGATGGAATTAAGATAGGTAGCCCAATTGCAAAGTATGATCTACTTTCCATTTATTCCTGGGAAAAATGCAGATTTGTCGAAGATCCTTTTGTTAACTCTGGCGAATTAAAGGTAGAAAAGTTATATAACGTAAAATACGGATCTGCGTATCAGTTGCGTAATGAGCATGGCGTAGCAATTGCCTGGAGCTATTTTCAAAACCCTATACTATTGTTAGCATATCAAATAAGAAATCAAAGCATTCCTTTTGAGCGGAAGACTCACTGCATATTCCGAACAAGGAGTACTTTGATTTATTTACCATTAGCGATCGGTCGACTTTGTACTGTTGCGGGTTATTCAATGCCAAGTCCTTTGATTAACGAAACAACTAAAGAACTGAAAGCATATTGCTACCCGCTCGGACATATACTATCGCGCGAAATAGCAGATAAATATGGGATACAATATAAAAGTTCGAGGGGATTATAGAGTGCAAGATCCAATTGGTACGTTCATTAGAATTCGTGATCTTTATATCAGCTATTTAGAAACTGCATTTAGAATTGGAGATGAGACAATTCAAAAAGAAAGGCGAGGACTATTAAAGCTGCCTGGAACTCTCTGCACAGAACCCATCATCGAAGGCCCTTCAGGAAAAATCATGGGTAAACGTCCAAACCGCCTAAATGAAAGAGAATAGCGACGCGGAAGAAATCGAAATTTCTGAAGCCTCTTGCATTCGATTTAATTTTCTGAATACTTGAATTAATACTTTCCGAACCAGCGTTTGTGATTCGATGAGCGAAGTAGGTAAGGATGTATTTAATGTTTTTATAAAGCATCTTAGCGACTTTAATAATAGGTTTAAGTTTAGAATGAGTAGCCCAAAAATACCAACGTTTGAAAAACTTTTCCGCATTACCTTTATAGCTGTAAGACCAAAAATAACGAAAGGCTTCTTTTATCTGCCATCCTTTCCCGACTTTATACAGATTTAGTTTAAGAGAATTGAAAGCTTCCTTTTGCTTATCAGAATAATTTTCTTGGTT
>NZ_ANIK01000036.1:5000-28197 GCF_000347175.1 Leptospira alstonii serovar Sichuan str. 79601 | reverse complement strand
TTAGTTCGACTAAATCTAAAACTTTTAAGATTCGTTCCGCTTCCTTTTTGTATCGATCAGGAAGTAAAGCTACAGAAACTTCTCTGGATGCTTTTGTTCGTAAATGCTTTTTGGTGATTTCAGTCAAACCGGCTTGAGTGAATAAACTGTGAAGTCGATTCTTACCTTGCGTCAGTTGCCTTGTCCAGTTCTCATGCTCTGTACACAATCGCCGATTATCTTCCTCTTCATCCGTGGGAATCGGAACAACCGGTAATTCTTCTATTGGATAACGTTGAATGAGCCTGGCTATTTTTAAACTGTCTTCTTTATCAGTCTTTTTCAAAGATTGATAGATCGTTGCTAAGTCTCCGGGATTCAAGACAATTACTTGAATCCCTTTGTTTAAAATTGATTTTGCAATTCTAAAAGATTGAGAGCCCGCTTCCAGACCTACAATATCATTTAAAGTCAGCCATTTTAATAAACTGCTAATACCGCTTTCCGTTGTACTGAATTGCCGACGTTCGAGCGAGTTCTCCGAATTAATTCGAACAACCTCTAAACTTTTCTTTCCGCAATCAATTCCTACATACTTGATTTCTTGACTGTTCATTTCTTTTCTCCTAAAATGACAGAGGGCGGAAGGTCTTAACAAAGCCGGGTGATATCACCAGCACTCCTATTCGCGGTCGACTTTGTTAAGCCGCCACACTTTGGTTTGCGGTGGCCGATTTAGATTCATCTATGGACCGGGGTCTAAGCCCCAAGAGAGCGATCAATCTGCCATCGGCCTTCTTGACTCCGTCGAATCAAGAATATCACACTTCGAGCTGTCTTACGTCCAAGAATCATACTAATCTATGGATCATTCGACAGGAAGCGAAATTGAGTTTCTTCCCTGAATTGCGCCCCCTAGAAACTCAATGCAACGCTTCCTAAGGGGCGCGTTGCAGGGCGGGCGTACGTTTCACGGAGGATTTGTCGTAATTCCGACAGATTTATCTTCAGATCCAGGTATTTGTGGGTAATTTTATGCCTAACCACTCGCCCTTTGAAACCGGCGTTTTAATCCCTCAACTTCAAAACGAATTGATCGATGCCTCCTTGAACGGAAAGTCCGTTCAACACACCTCCAGACGCCGATCCTACACAGTACAGATTTCCATTAGAATCGGTTCCGATCCCGGTGCCGTAAAGCGACTGGCCCGGAGTAGCTCCGATCTGTCTTACCCATTCCTTATCTCCGGAAGTGGAATGTTTGGAAACGAATACGTCTTTAACTCCGACCGAATCGGCTTCTCCCTTTTCAACGTTTTCATTGGTGCTTCCGGTCGTAAAAATATTTCCTTTCCGATCCACATCTATCGAATCAATGTCTGTTACCTTTAACTCTCCGTCGCCTTTACCGATCTTGCGGGTCCACTGAAGTTTACCTTCCGTGTTGAATTTCATCAAGGTTCCGACGTAACCCTTATGTTTTCCGGTATTCGGATCCGCTTCACTCTGTCGTCCTCCGACGATAACGTCTCCACTCCGATCCACGGCGATTGCGTTGCCTTCATAATGGTCCGAACGTGTTCCTCCCCGTTGTGCGAAAAATTCATACTCTCCGTTCGCAGTCTTGTATTTTAGAACGAAAAGACTGTAATTGCGCGTATTTCCTTCGGAGCCGGTAAATCGACGCTTTTTAAAATCCGCATCTCTTGCGGTGCCGACCATATAAACATTCATCGAATGTCGGTCGAGAATGAGTCCGCCCGGAATGATATCGGTCGCCTGAATCGAAAGTTGTTTGAGCCAAATCTGTTCTCCCCTACGATTAAACTTAATGATGAATGCGTTACCGGGACTTCTATAACTTCCTCCAAAGGGCGCGTTTGTAGTTCCGGCCACATAGACATCTTCCCAAACATCCGCCGTGATCGCGGTGGGCACGACTAAGTTATATGCACCGGGAACACCGACTTGTTTTTCCCAGAGCAAATTTCCGGCGGAATCGAACTTAAGTAACAACATTTTTTCGTTTCCCTCGTTCTCTCCTTCCTCCAAAAAACGCATCCTAGTTCCGGTCGCGTATAAATTTCCTTTCCAGTCGACAGCAATTCCGCCCACCTTCAACCTTACGCCCGGAAGCCCGAATTCTTTCGTCCAGATGATCTTTTTCTTAGAATTGTATTTTTTCAAAACTAGATTTCTAGTAGGAAAAAGTCTTTGGGTCCGTTCGTCCAAATAAAGATTTCCGTCAACGTCCGAAATCACATATACAAAACCGTTGTTTTTATCGACCGCCAATCTGGACCGCATAGTCAACACACCGGGGGATTTTCCGTTTAAGACGGTCCATTCGGGAAGTTCGACCTCCTCCGACTTTTCCGGATCCGGATTTAAATTTTCATCCGACGAATTTTCGTCCGATGAGACTGAATTACCATGCAAGGTAGGCGTAACGTTCCCTTGGAACAAAGCGACAAATAAGTTGTCGCCCTTTGATTTGGGCGCACAAGCCTGAAACAATAGTATTAAGATGGGGATGCAGAAACGAATCATTCTATTTTTCCTAACGTATATTTGAATGATTCGACTCCAAAGATCGAAGATTTTTTGGAAAGAAATTTTAAGAAGTATAGGGCATTTTCCCCTATACGTTAGGATACGCTCCCAAACCGTTTCCAACTAAAGCGCGAATTTTCACCGCCGTTTCCCCAAAAAATGGATCTTGCATAAGATTCGTCGGATAAACGCTACAAAATGGAATTTTTATGGCAAATCGGCATCGGTTCGAAACGTTTTCGTTTTAGCGCTTATGTAATGGGCGCCTTTAAAAATCCGCATTTTTTTGGAAATCTATATTATAAAATAAAAATATTTTCTTTTTCTAATGTAGAATCCCCTTTGTTCCGAGTTCGGGACGCCACCTCTTCGAAAATTTCCCGATATTTGTCGTGGTTGGTTCCCATGATTCTATCCCAAAAGTTGAAATAGAGGGAATAGTTACAATTGAAGTACTTATGATGAACGTTGTGGTGCGTGCTCGTATTGTGCCAGTTCGTATACTTGTTTTTTAAAAAACGGGACGGGAAAAGTTCGTAGGAAAGATGACCCAAAACGTTAAGCGAAGTCATATAAACTAAGAAAACGAATATCGCCGCCGGATTCAGAGGAAATACAAACGACACGATCGGAAGGATTCCGGCTTCGACGATCGCTTCCAAAGGATGAAACGAAAACGCAGCCCAAGGTGAAGGGTTGGTGGATTTATGATGTACGAGATGAAAGTGTTTGAAGAAAAATTTATGATGCATCATCCGATGCGTCCAATAAAAATACGTATCGTGCAAAAAAATCAGCGCAAACACGCTGAAGATAAGATATCCAAACCCGTAATCGTCGACATTTTCGTAGATCAGATTGTAATCTTGTATGTGAGACCAGGCGATAAACACTCCGGACAACGCGAAAATCAGGAAGGTTATCAGCGAATATTTGACTTCGTGAATGATTTTTTCCTTTTCCGGTTTTTTGCCCTGAATGAGTTTGTGGGAAAGTTTTTTACCCAAAAAAATCCAAACGACCAAAAACACGATCCCCGCAAAGAGCAAATAACGTATCAGCAAAATTCCCCAGACAATTCCGAAAAAACCGGAGTAACCGACCTTAGAAAGTATTTCCTGCATTGGACATCCACCTTAAAATTCCGAATATACAATAATGTTATTTTAACTCTAAATTCCGATTTGGTCCATTTTTTTTAAATTATTTCGACCGATTCTTAAAATCGTTCGATTTCAACAGATGGATCGTTAGAGATCGATTTGTTTCCACTTGGAGGTATTTTTTTTTCGTCTAACCAACATCAAAATTTGTGATTTGGCGCTGAAGCCGGCCATGATTTTCTCCGCATTCGGACCTCTCAACGTAGGAACTCCCGAAAGTCGAAGCTCTTCTGTAAAATCAGAAACTCACCGAGACTTGGTCGGCAAATTTTAGAACACGTAAACTTAGTTCACGGTTCAAAATCGATTTTGTACATCTTGTCAAAATTGATTTTGAGGATTTTTCCGGTATCGATTTCGGTTAACGTGAAATTCAGATCGTCGTCCACAAAAACATTATGAATATTGAATTCTCCAGAATCAAAAATTCGGATTGAATCATAATTTCCAAAATCCTCGAATTTAACGATTCCGATTACATTTTTACCACCGGTATAGCCGAATATTCTGTTTTCAGATCGTACCAGAGAAAATAGATAATTACCGTCTCCGGAATACCAGAATTTGAGTTTATCAAAATCTAAATCGTAATTTTTATAGAATATGGATTTCGTTTGGTCGGACAAAATCGGTTCTGACAGACTATTAAAACCGATTTTAAAATACTGCAGACCCTTTAAAGAAGGAGAAATCATATTATAGACTAATAATAATAGATTTTCCTTCGGCAAATAAGTGATAGCGGGGTTCGTTGCGGTTCCAACCTCTTGATAAATACGACCGGAATAATTCTCTTCCAATGAATTCAGATCGATTATTTTCAAATAAAAAGAAGTGATCCTTTGATTTCCATCGTTCCACTCTTCCTGAAACCAAACCAAATATAACAAATTGCTTATGATGACTCCGGAATAATCGTGGATGATCCCGTCCAATTCGTATTTTTTACGTTTTCCTCCGTAAACGATCGTTAACGGAGTTTTATTTTTTTTATCAAATTCAACGTCGTAGAAAGAAATCTCCAACTTCCGTTTTAAATCCGGATTACCGTAAAAATACAATAAATCCGGAGAAACCGAACCAAATCTAAACCTATCGAATAGAAGCAGATTTTTCGGGGTCGATACTTTCAGATCCATTTTATCGAGCGTAGTAATAAAAGGAAAAGTTTCCAAACGGGACTTTTCAAGAACTTTCCGAAACGGAGAATTGAAATCGCTATTGATCCCGATTACAAACGAACCAACGAGTAAAATAACGATGGAAATTAGAACCAAGACCATTCTTTTCGTAAACCTATATGCAGTTTTTTGATTTTGATACAAACGAAAATAAACGTATATACCGAAAGGAATCCAGTAAAAAGAACCCGATAGAATTCCGGAAATACCCGTTTGGAAAGGAAATAGAAACGTTTTACCGATCGAACGAGAATCCAAAAGTGCAAAAAACATGGGAATAAAACTCGATAAAAAAATCGGGAACAGGAGGGAAAAAACAATAAAACAGAATATTAAGAATTTATTTTGCACCTTATCATACGTTTTTTCTAAAATAAAAAGAGCGATGAACGAAAAAATCGAAAAATATAGATGAAAATGAATCTTAAAAGAAATATCGATAGTGGATAAAAAAACGCTGTTAGTCAATAACGGAAATAGGATCAAATTTCCAAATAATAAGTTTAGTATATAAAACTTTATGAATTCTCTATTTTTCAAGGCAATCCCCGCTTCAATATCATTGTTTCCGTCTAATCCGCGCATGAATCGGAAGAATTACGGTTTATATTCGTCTTATCAGTTTCAAATCAAAATAAGCCGGACGATCTAAAAACGCGAGTCAATCGCCGATTCCTTCCAGATTTTCCAACTCCGCCCAAAAGTTTTTGGTTTGTAGATCGGGAAGCAGAGTCCGAATTTGTTCACTGTCGATAAAACTATCCTCTTTCGGAGATTCTTCGATTTGTGTTTCGGGAATTTTTTCGTGTTCTTCCAAGAGGGAAAAAATTTCTTTCCAAGTATGCCACTGATTGTCCGAAAGGTTGAGTACGTTCGGGATCGTATTCCAATAGCTTGTAATTCGAATCTTTTGAATTAAAAGCGAAACGGCCAGAGCCACGTCGTCTCCGTGAATCAGATTGAGTTGTCTCGAACACTTTTTCACGAGTCCTTTCCTCACCCAATCGGCGGGATTTCTAAGAGGCCCGTAAATTCCGCAGAGCCTCAAAATTTTTCCACCACGCCGGAGCCATTCCCCTTCGACGGCAAAACGATCGTGGTCCTCGATCAAAGGAGTGGATTCGACGATGTCCGGAACTCTTTTGTAAATGCTCGTCGTCCCCAGAAGAATTAAATTCTTACCCGAGGAAAACACAAGATTGATAAACGAAGTCGGATCAGAAAGTTTCTGAACGGGAAACGTAACCACGCATAAATCTAAACTTCCTTTCGGATACTTTTCAGCAAATTCGTTCAAAGAAGGAACATTCGAAAAATCGAATATTTCAGTTCCTTCGATGCGGGTTTTGGCCGAAAACGTTTTGAGTTCGATCCCCGTATTCGATCCCAACTCTTTAGCGATCCGAATTCCGGTATAACCTAAACCGAAAATTCCGACCCGCATTTATTCGAGACCCAATCGTTTGTAAATCAACCCCACTTTTTCGAGATACGGTTCGATTTTAAAAATGTCGTCCAGATCTTTCCGACTCAGAACCTGATTGACTCGGCCGTCCTTTTCCAATCTCGCTTTTAGATTTTCCGATTGGTTCGCCCAGACCGCCATCGCGTGTTCTTGAACGATCAAGTAAGCGTCTTCCCTTACGATCTTGCCCTTTTCAATCAATGCAAGAAGCACCTTTTGGGAGAATATAAGTCCTCGTGTGACGCCTAACGTTCTTTCTATCGCATCCGAATATACGTGAAGATTTTCGATCACGAACAACATCTTATCCAGAATGTATTCGAGCGCGATGGTGGAATCCGGAAGTACGACTCTCTCCGCGGAAGAATGGGAGATATCCCTTTCGTGCCAAAGGGCCACGTCTTGCAGACCTACGTTTACGTTCGCGCGAATCACTCTGGAAAGACCGGAAATCCTTTCGCAGATCACCGGATTTCTTTTATGGGGCATCGCCGAAGAACCTTTTTGCCCGGCGGAAAAAGGTTCTTCCACTTCCCTTCCTTCGGTCTTTTGCAGAAGACGGATCTCCGTCGCCATACGATCCAAAGAAGAAGCGGTAACGCCGAGGACGGAAAGATAAAACGCGTGCCGATCCCTGGAAACAACTTGAGTCGCGATAGGATCCACCGTAAGGCCCATCTTTTCGCAGACATAGGCTTCGATCTCCGGATCGATATTGGAATATGTTCCGACGGCGCCGGAAAGTTTTCCGACGGAGATCTCTTGTCTCGCGTCGGCCATTCTTTTACGATTTCGGTTTAATTCTTCAAAAAATAATGCGAACTTCAGTCCGAGAGTCATCGGTTCCGCGTGTATCCCGTGGGAACGTCCGATACAAGGAAGATCCCTGTATAAAATCGCCTTCTTCTTGACGACGGTGATAAGGGCGTCCGTTTTTTTAAGGATCAGATCCATCGCCTGAACCATCTGAACACAAAGGGCTGTGTCTCCAATGTCGGAAGAAGTCAGACCGTAGTGAACGTGTCTTCCGGCGGGTCCGATGTAGGAATTCATGTTCGTCAAAAACGCGATCACATCGTGATGAACCTTACTTTCGATTTCCAGGATCTCATCCACATTGAACTTAGCTTTTGTCTTAATTTCCTGAAAATCTTCCGGAGGAACCTCGCCCCGTTTCATCCGGATTTCGCAGGCGAGTATTTCTATTTCTTTCCAAATTTCAAACTTGTTCTCTAATTCCCAAATCTTGGAAATTTGCGGATTGGAATAACGATCGATCATTTCTAAAGGTTCCTATTTGAATTCCCATCCACTCTTTCGAGTAAGTCTATTCTGTAAAAAGAAAAACGAACCCCGTAAAAAAAGCGTTTAAAATTCGTTTTTTTGCTCAACTTTCTAAACCTCTTTAAATTAATTTCGATTCTTTCTAAAAAAAAAAGAACCTCCTTCGGGTTTCGAAAGATAGATACACATCCTTAAAGAACTGGTTTTCGTCCCTTTCCCGTCACAACGTACGAACGAATCTTTTCGAAGCCGCAGGAGTTCGAAACCTCTTGATTCCCTAAAACTTAGTTTTAACGATTCCTTTCTCCAAACGAAAACCGACGATCACTCTTTTGCATAAGCGATCCTTCTATTGCAACCCTTTGAGGGCGACACTTAAGCTTTGGAGAACGTAAAATCCAAATTCAAGAATCGGAATATTCTAACTTCAACATGAATCTGCGGAGAAAGTTCGGGCGAATCCGGCCCCGATTTTTTCTTACGTAAAAAACTGGGGCCGGACCGCGCTTTTTACTCCAATCAACAAATTGACGGTTTGCTTGAAAAACGGTTTTCTTTCGTCCTTCCAATTTGTTCGGGATTTAACTCAATGTTGCTCTCTATGGATCGCAACATATAATCGCTTTCGCTTCGCGGCTTTTGGCCACAACGCTTCCTAAGGGGCGCGGTCGAGAACCCGCCTGAAAAAATTTTCAGCCCAATTCAAAGGAACGAACGAATTCGCGGATCGTGTTGATATGATCGATCTCGGGAGAAGGATTTTCCTTACTCGGTTCGTAGAGATGTTCGTCAAACACGTGATAGTCGAAGATCTTCAGTGAAAAATCGGGAAACGTAATGATTATATTTTCCGAATGAATGTCGAAGATCAACTTTTCCTCTTCGGCCAAATGTTTGGTCACCTCGATCACACGATGAAAATCCATGGCGATCTTTTTCAACTTGGAACGGCTGATTACTCCGAACTTATGAGTGTCGAAGTTCAGTTTCCATTTCGGAAAAAAAGCGTCCTGCAAAGGATTCTGACGGATCTTTTCGTTCAATCGAATGAATTCCTTTAGATGTTTTCCGGGAAGAAGATTTTGATTGTCGCAAGGTGTCAGAGTTAAAATCGGAATTCCGAACGGAGTCTTCCTCGCTCTGAGTCCCATAAAATAGCGAGTGGGCAACACAAGATCCGGAATCAAGGATTTCAACTTCCAGTAATGAAGCCTTTCCAAACCCAAACGAGCGAACTTAAAATGAATGTCTTCCTTTGCGGATCTCGTCCAGGTTTTGGATTTTAAGAATTCCATCAGTTGGATCTCTTCCGATTTCAGATAACGTTCCAGATTTTTTTTAACGTGTTTGTACAAGGAACCGAAGATCGGATCGGAAGGTAGTTTTGACTTTCCTATCTTTACGACCTGATTCCAAGGAAGCGCATACACGAACTTGTAGGAACCTCTTCCGATATATTTTTCGGCGGAAAGAGGCATGAAGTTATCGAGATACTCACGTTCGTATCTGTGCGTTATGCGAAACAGATGAGAAACGGGAAGGATTTTTTCGTAGGTTTTTCGGACAAATCCGGATTCGCGAAGACGATAATCCACCGGAAGATCTTCGATCGGAATTTCCGGTTTCGTTTTTTCGGGATCGTAAAACAGTTCCTTATCGAGCCCTTTTTCCAAAAGCTCGATAAAGTTCGGAATCTTAGGAGAACTTAAAAAATCCCGTATAACGCCGCCGAGTTCTCCGAGTCGATTCCGTTTATTCATAAATTTGAATCTACTGAAAGATAACTTTCTCCGGAACGGAAGGAAGTTTTCCTTTTTTCAAAATCGCGTCGTTTAGTTTCGAAGACTGTTCTTCGTCCAACCACCAAAGAGAGGAGGCCTCCCTTTCACTTCCGTATTTTCCGAGAGGATTTTTAGGAAACTTAAATCGGTTCCAATACATAATTCTTGTCGCGCTCGTATTCCATAAAAGAACGTAAGGAACCTCGGCGGTTAAAATTTTATCGATTTTCTTTAAGATCTCGTTTCGTTTCGCAAGCGAAAACTCCGTTCTTTGTTGTTCGATGAGTTTATCCGCTTCGGCGTTCTTAAATCCGGAAAGATTGGGTTGTCCCTTTTCTTCCGCGTATTGGGAATACCACATCGCTTCCGGATCCTTGAACACTCCCCCACCCCAAGCGGCCCAGGTCATATCGAAGTCGTACTTATCCATTCGAGAACTCCACTCGGCAAGATCCGTGGTTTCCAAGTTGATTACGATCCCGACTTCTTTGGCTCTTTCCTGAATGAGGGTCAGGTATTTTTCGGACTTCTTATCTCTCTCCAAAATGTTGAATCTGAATTCCCTCCCGTCCTTTTCCAAAATTCCCTTCGAGTTCGTTTTCCAACCGGCTTGAGCCAGAAGTTCCCTCGCCTTCTTTATGTCGAAATCGATCGGAGGATTCGGGAAAGAATTTGCGGGCCAAAGCTCCTGATAGAACGAGTTCGTTTCTTCGTATTCGTTATACGCCAACTTTTCGATCAGAAGTTTTCGATCCACGAGATGAGCGAACGCCTTACGAACCTTAACGTCCGAAAAAATTCCCCTTCTCATATTAAAAACCAGACCTTGAAAACCGATCGCTTTGGAGTTATAGAACTTTTGTTTAAGAATATAATTCTCGTCGAACTTCTCGCCGACCGCCTCTTTCACCCAAAACGAAGCCGTGTAGGTAGGATAGATATCTATATCACCTTTTTTGAATGCTTGAAACGCGATCGGCTCCTCGTTATAAACCTTGAATAGGATGGTGTCGAAGTTATCCGTTCCTTTGTAAAAAGGATACGCGCGCATCCAATAGTCTCCCCTTCGACGCATCTTCACGTAACGACCTTTTTTCGCCGAAAGCATCAAATAAGGACCGGAGACGACCGGGAAGTCGAAATTCTCCTTATCAAAGTTTCTGTCTTGGTAGTAGTGCGCGGGAAGAACATAAAGAGAATTCGCAATCGTGTTGAAGTTCGACCAATGAATTTCCTTTTGAGTGAATTCGATTTCTCTTTCGTTCAGAACGACCGGTTTTTCAAAACGAGAAAGATCGATTCGAAAGGATGCCGTATTGTTATTCTTATCCATGAGAGTTTCGTAAGTAAATAAGACGTCTTTTGCCGTGACCGGTTTTCCGTCGGACCAAACCGCGTTCGAATCGATCTTAAAAGTGAACTTCTTTTTATCGGGAGAAATTTTCCAAGAAGAAGCGAGATGAGGAATCGGTTCCAACGTGATCGGATGATAGTCCAAAAGGGGCTCGAACATAAGACCGAAAATATGAGCCGTGGTGGAAAATTGATCCAAATAGTAGTTTAAGGATTTCGGAAATTGATGACTGTAAATTCGGAACGTCCCGCCCTTTTTTGCTTCGGGAGAAACGATCGGATTGTGCGCTCGAAGCGCGACCGGAATCGAATCCGGATTACCCTTCCACGGAAGTGTTTCCACAACGGTAGCCGCCTCGGATTCTTCCTTATCCCCGCAATCGATCAAAACGAAACAGGAAAGGACGAGGAAAATGCAAAAAACGGAATATGATACTTTTTTCAAGTAGTTACCTCTTTTAATTCTTAATTCTATGCGCTTGATATACGTCCGGGATCTGTTTGAGATTGCTTAAGATCTCTTTGAGTTGATCCAAATGTTCCACGTCCACTTCAAAACTCGCGACTAAGTTTCCCCTTTGATCGGTGCTTGCTTTGGATTCTCTGATGTTGGTTTGTGTGTTGGAAATCGATTTTACGATTTCCATAAAAATACCCTGTCGGTCCTTCGATTTTACTTCGATCAGCACCGGAATCGATTCGCTCTGACCGTAATCCCATTCGACGGTGATGACCCGCATGGACTCTTCCTGTTCCTGTTGTTTTGCGGTAGCGCATCCTTTTTTATGGATACTCACGCCTCTTCCCCGGGTGACAAATCCGATAATCCCGTCGCCGGGCAAAGGAGAACAACAACCGGAAAGTCGCACGGGAATTCCGCGGAGACCGGCAACGATCACCTTTCCCGCGGCCAGATCGATTTGTTTTGCGGGTTTCGAAGCAGGTTTTTTTTTGAGTTCTTCCAGAACGTCCACGTTAAGCGTAATCTCGGCGGCAAACTCCGCTTCTTGTTGAAGATCCTTTTTGGTTTCCTCTCTCAGTTTCCGAAAGTAACTCCTCAATTTTTGTCTTGCGGAAGGAGTTCTCACGATACGCAACCAAATCGGAGAGGGTTTGGTTCTTTTATCTGTGATGATTTCGATCTGATCGCCGGAACGAAGTTCGGTTCGGAGAGGAAGCATCCTTCCGTTGATCCTTCCGCCTTTCGCTTTTAAACCGACATCGGTATGAATCCGAAACGCGAAGTCTAAAATCGTCGCCCCTTTAGGGAGCTGAAGAATTTCACCTTTCGGAGTGAATACGAACACCTCGTCTTCGTGAAGATCGTATTTGAGTTCTTCCACAAATTCTTTCGGATCCAAAGCCGAGTCCTGCCAAGAACTGAGGAGCTCGAGCCATTTCACCTTAACGCTCTTTGAAGACGCGGAAGGTTTACTTTCCTTATACATCCAGTGCGCGGCGATTCCGTATTCGGCGATGTCGTTCATCTCTCGGGTGCGAATCTGAACTTCGAGAGGTTTTCCGTCGGGACCGATGACGGTCGTGTGAAGGGACTGATACATGTTGGTTTTAGGAGTCGCGATATAATCCTTAAAACGGCCGGGAACCGGATTCCAAAGTGTATGCACGATTCCTAATACTCCGTAACAATCCTTCACTTCGTTCGTGATGATACGGATCGCTCTAAGATCGAAAATTTCGTTGAAGGTTTTCTCTTTGAGTTTCATCTTGCGATAGATGGAATAGAAATGTTTGGCCCTTCCGTCCACGTCCGCTTCGATTTGAATTTCGGAAAGTCTTTGAAGCAGAATGATCTTCAGGGTTTCGATAAACCCTTCCCTTTCCGATTTCTTGGAATTGATGTTCTTCTTTACTTCCTGATAATCATCCGGATTTAAAATCTGAAACGCAAGGTCCTCGAGTTCGGATTTGACTTTATAAATCCCCAATCTACCCGCAATCGGAGCGTATAAGGAAAGTGTTTCCAGGGCGATCCTTCTTTGTTTTTCGGGAGGTTGAAACGAAAGAGTACGCATGTTATGCGTTTTATCCGCCAGTTTGATGAGAATGACTCGTATGTCCCGGATCGTAGCGACGATGATCTTTCGGATATTTTCCGCGGCTTCGGTTTCTTTCGACTGACTTTTGATCTTGGAAATTTTTGTGACACCTTCCACGAGATCGGTGATGTCCTCTCCGAAATCCCGGATCATATCATCTCGAGAATATTCGGTGTCTTCGATGACGTCGTGAAGAAGTCCCGCGCAGATGACCTTCTCATCCAGACCGAGTTCGTAGAGGATAAATCCCACTTGAAGCGGATGAACGATATAAGGTTCGCCCGAAAGTCGGAACTGTCCCTGGTGCGCGCGTTCGGACACGTCATACGCCTTTTGAACGGATTCATAGGCGTGATCTCCAAGCGTTTCCCGAACTCCTTCCAGGAGCATGTCTTTGGTTGCGAGAGCTTTCACAAAACCCATACCTTCAGCGTTGCTCGATATCCAAACCGAGATCCAGAAAACGAGTCGTATGTGTGAGATATCCCATACTCACGCCCGCTCCTGAAAATTCGGAAAGGGCCTCCAGTTTTTCGGGAGTGATCCCTCCGGAAAATTCGACCAGAACGTTAGGCGCCTTTTGCGTGAGAATGGAATACGCGGTCTTTGTATCTTCCAGAGAAAAATTATCCAACAAAATGATCTCGGCTCCCGAACTCATCGCGTCTTCAAGTTGCAGAAGGGAATCGATTTCCACTTCTACAAGCCGGCCCGGAAAACGTGTTTTGATTTTTCCGACAGGTTCGCGAGAAGAAGAATACATCGCGAGATGATTGTCTTTGATCATCGCCATTTCGGAAAGATTGAGTCTATGATTACTTCCGCCTCCGCAGTAAACGGCGTAT
This sequence comes from Leptospira alstonii serovar Sichuan str. 79601, assembly GCF_000347175.1. Classification (GTDB taxonomy): domain Bacteria; phylum Spirochaetota; class Leptospiria; order Leptospirales; family Leptospiraceae; genus Leptospira; species Leptospira alstonii. Next base: position 14,533 of record NZ_ANIK01000036.1, on the reverse strand, counting down.
TTTGCGAGTTTGCGATAACCCGGAAGGGTCTTACGAGTATCCAGGATCATAAGACCTTTTTGTCCGTATTTCTGCACCACTTCGCCGGTTCGAGTGGAGATGCCGGAAAGATATTGAAGAAAGTTCAGTAAAATCCTTTCTATCCTAAGAATTTGAACGAGACTTCCTTCGATTTTTAAAAGTGTGTCGCCTTTTTGAAAACTCTCCGAGTCCTTTTTTAAAAGTTCCGACCGAAGTAGGTTTCCGGAAAGAACATTCAATACTTCTAATACACCGGACCCGCAAAAAATTCCTGGTTCTCTTGCGTTCAAACTTGCGGTCGCTTTTTGATCCGGAGTAAAAAGGGAAACGGAAGTGATATCCTCTTCCGGACAATCCTCTTGCCAGGCCAATTTCACCAGAGTTTCATAGTCTTGATAGCTTACGGACGAAATCGGATGGGTATAAGCGCGTTTCATTTGAATCCAAAAGAAAGTTTTGCAATTGGAAAGCCACAATCAAGTGAATTTCGGTCAGAATCTCCAAAATAAGAGACTGTCGTAGATTGCCTCAAAAACTGTAGTGCAAATTGCTCTCTATGGATCGCAATTACTAAACTCATGAATTGATCTCTATGGATCGCAATTACTAAACTCATGAATTGCTCTCTATGGATCGCAATTCAGGTAAGAACTCCGTTCACAAACAAAAAAGGCTCGGTATAATTGACCGAGCCTTCGTTTTGAAAAAATCTTGCGATTTTTTACTGAAGATTTTCCGGATTTTCTTCTTCTCCGTTTTCCTCTTCAGGAGCAGCTTCCTCATTGGTTTCGGAATCTCCACCACCGGCTTCTTCTTCCGACGCAGCCGCCGGAGGAGTCATAGTCTCAGTCTTCTTTTTATGATCCGCCTCTCCGGATTCGGATTCTTCAGGAGAAGTCGCAACCGGTTTCTGATTTTCCTCAATGGCTTCCACTTCTTCCTTAGCAGGCTTCTTCTTTCTGGAAGGCTCATACTTATGGAATTGGGTCGAACCTTTTTTAGGAGGAATCAATAAGACTTGTTTCGGATAAATCAAGTTCGGATTTTTGATTTTGCCGCGATTCGCTTCGTAAATTCTTTTCCAAAGCTTTGCAGTTCCATAATGTCTCTTGTCCTTTGCGATTCTCCAAAGACAATCTGCGGGAACCTTTTTACGAACCACATAACGTTTCCAACCTTCAGGCAGACCGTCTTCTCCGATTTTTGAAGAAGAACTTTTTCCGTCCGTTGTGGATTGATTCTTAGTATTCTTTTTAGTATCGGTTCCGGTTTTTGTATCACGACCTGCGACCTTGTCATCGGTCGTTTTTCTTTCCATTCTTTCAGCCAATTCAATAACTTGGTCTACTACGATTCTGGAAAGACGGATCGCTTCTTCGGAACGAGAGATCGAATCTTCGTATTTTTCGGAAGAGTATAAATCTTCTGCGGATACTCTGGACTCGTCCGCAGCTTTTAGATTTTCTTCGGCTCTTTGGTAAGAAACCTGAAAATCTCTGGAAGCGTTGATCTTATTCTTATCAAAAGAGGCTAATTTTGTAGTGGCGCTCGCTACGCTTTGTTTTGCCAGTTCCTTCTGTCTTTCGGCATAAGCCTTGATATTCTTGGCGACAAGTTCTCCGGATTTTTTGCGGATATCGTCGATTTCCGCGTATCCATCCTTGATCTTTCCTTCTTCGATTTTCGTTTTGGAGGAATCCAAACGGGCTCTTGTTTCGGAAACTTCCGGGTCTTTTCCTTCGGCGTATTTATCCGCGTCGTTTAGATTTTTGTCAATATCCGCCAATGAATCGATCAATTGTTGTTTTTGAGAAAGCGCCAATACTTTCGATTCGTCCGCAGCTTTTTTAGAATCCGCATATTTCTGACGAGAAGCCTCATACTGGTCGAATGCGGCCAATCTCGTTCTCAGTTTGGCATCGTCTCCGGATTCTTTAGGATAGGATTCTAAGGTTCTATCCGCCGTTTCCCGAAGCGAATCCCCTTCTTTGCGAAGTTGGACGGAAGTATTATAAGGTTCGGAAGCGAGTTGGGAAGCGTAGGCTTCTTCGGCGGATTCGATCGCGGCGCTGGATTCCTTACGAGTATCGTCTACGGAAGAAGGAAGGGATTTTTCGGAAGCATCCAGAGCCTTTGCTCTTGCATACAATGCGGATTTTTTCGTTTCTCCAAGATCTTCTTCCGAAGCTTTTTGATGTGCTGTGAGTAAATTCTTACGAGCTTCTTCCAACTCGGCCGGGGCGTATTTTTCTGCGCCCGCGGACTTCGCTCTTGTGATGGAGTTTTTCGCATCACTTAACTCCTGAATAGGGAGTTCAGCTCCGCAGGAAATAAGAAATCCTGCGAGTAAGATTATAAAAAAAGAAAGTATTTTTCTTTGAGTTGATTTCATTGCGGCACCAGGTTTCAGAAAAGGTAGGATAAAATTAGGATCCGGTCTTACTTAAAAGCAGAAACTGCTTCCGACTCATTATCAAAAATCTCAAAAAAAGAGGTCAGCTTTGTGAGCTCGAACACCTTTCTCACGGATCCTGAGACGTTGATAATTTTAAGTCCACCCTGATATTTCTTCAGATTGGAGAGGCTGGAAATGAGAGCACCGATACCAGAAGAGTCAATGTAGGAAACTTTTTCCAGATTGATAATGGTATAATATTTTTGTTCCTCGATGAGTTTAGCGATTACATCTTTAATTTCTGGGGCATTGTAGAGATCGATCTCTCCGTTTATGTCCAGAATCACAATGTTCCCGCTTTCTCTTCTGGTTATTTCCATAAATAATCAGCAACTCCTTTCTGTATCTTTCCGGCCAGCTCTACTAAAGGAAAGGCGATTCTTTAAATAGTCAACCGGAAAATTCGGGCTTTTCATACAAATTTTTCCACTTGGCATAGATTTCTAAAAACCTTCCCGCTTGAATGGACTTTTGAATCTCTGAAAGGAAACTTTTCATAAAATATAAGTTATGATACGTCGAAAGTGAGAATGCGGTGATCTCTCCCACGTGATGTAAGTGTCTGATGTACCCGATACTATATCTTTTACACACCTTACAGCCGCAATTCGGATCCATAGGCGCATCGGAGTTCTTCCATTTTTCATTTCTAAGATTGATCTTTCCTAAAGACGTAAAGACTTGGCCGTTTCTTGCGTTTCGGGTCGGAAGTACACAATCGAACATGTCCACACCGTTCTTCACTCCGTCCAAAATATCCGGAACGGTGCCCACTCCCATCAAATAAAGAGGACGATTTCGATCCGTATAGGTCGAAATTCCGTTCAAAATTCGGATGAAATCCTTCCGAGGTTCTCCGACCGACAGTCCACCGATCGCGATTCCGTCAAACGGCAGTGAGGTGATCGTATTCAAACTTTCTAAACGTAAATCGAGATCGACTCCTCCTTGAAAAATTCCGAAGAGATGTTGAGAATTCTTATCCTTCTCCCAATATTCCACGGACATTTCAGCCCATCGAGAAGTGCGTTCCAAGGATTGCCTCAATCTTTCCGGACTGGAATCAAAGGGAGCGCAGTCGTCCAAAACCATCATGATATCGGAACCGATGCTTCTTTGTATGTCGATGACAGAACCGGGCGTAAAATAGTGACGACTTCCGTCGATATGAGATTGAAAACGAACTCCGTCTTGTTCGTATTTAAACAGGGAGTTGAGACTGAATACCTGATAACCTCCGCTGTCCGTAAGGAGCGCTTTTTTCCAGGTCGAAAAATTTTTAAGTCCTCCGAAACGATCCAACACGGAAGTTCCGGGTCTGAGATAGAGATGATACGTATTTCCTAATATTAAAGAATACTCAAGTTCTTCAAGATCGTCGGCCGAAAGAGTTTTAACGACTCCCCTTGTGCCTACGGGCATGAATACCGGAGTTTCCAATTTCACTCCGTTGAGATTTAGAATTCCGGTTCTGGCTCTTGTATGAGGATCTTCGGAAACGGTTTGAAAAATCATCTACCGGCAGAATGTTCGTTACAGGTTCCGTAGATGTTCAAGCTATGACCCGTGATCTTAAAGCCGTTGTCTTTTGCGGCTTGTTCTTGGAGTTGTTCGATTCTTTCATCCACAAACTCGACGATTTTTCCGCAGACCGTGCAGATGATATGATCGTGGTGTTTGTGTCCTATGATGTGTTCGTAATATTTGTAATCCTTTCCGAAGTTATGCTCCTGCAATAAACCTGCAGAAACCATAATGGAAAGAATCCTATAAATTGTAGCTTTGGAGATTTGATCTCTCTGGTCCTTAAATTCCTCTAAAAGTCCTTCTGCGGTGAAGTGATTGTGAAGGGAAAAAATTCTTTCCGCTACCAACATCCTCTGGTTGGTAATCTTTAGACCTTCTTTTTGAAGGTATTCGGAAAAGGTCTGCATTTCCATGCGAACCGCGGGTTCCGTTTTGTTTAGAATGGCTTCCTGTTTTTCTCGATTCATATAAGATTACCCAAAGAACGAATCAAGATTATCAGGGATCGATCTTTCCGGCAATAGAAAAATACCAAGCTCTTTCCATCTCCTCTGCGATTCGAATCGCCATAATTTTTAAAAGCCGCGCCTGAGCCTGACTTTCGCTTTCTCTGAACCCGACCTGATCGGAGAATATAATTCTTACCGGAATCTCTTCCCTTTCTAAAGGTATTTTTTGTCCTCCCGCTTTTTGAAGTTCGAGTCGAACGATGATCAACATTTCTCTGGAAATCGATTGTCCTCCTTGGTCGAGAAGATTTCCGACAAGCTGATAATGAACGACTTCTCCGTAAAGTCGATACGCCGCGATCGATTTTTCTCTAGTCTGGATAAATCTTCCTCTTGTATCTATCTCGGCGCGAACGAGTTCAGTGAGTAGAGTTTGAACTCCGATTCCGTACGAATTGTTTCTGAAGTTCTGGACGTAAAGCCTTCTCTGATCGTCTGGGATCGGAACCCCGTCGATTTTCGGCGGGTTCCGAGGTTCTCTTGTAAAATAAGTGCAGTGATAAAATTGTAGAGCGATTACAAGTAGGATCACCGGTCGGGCAAAAAACATAGTTAGAAATGTCTTTTGTGGTCGGACCTCCGCGCAAGGAGTTTTTTACGGGCGCTTTTCGACTTTACAAATTTCATTTTTTGACCCAGTTTTTTCGGAAGATGAAAAGATTTTTTACTCTTTCTACTTTCAGTATGTCTCAAAACTTAATTTTACTTTATCAAAAATGTCAAACTCTTAGCTCAGGACCCCGCGCTCGTATGTCGGGCTCCGTCATCGATACTGCGAGAGTTCAGCATCGCCGAGTTTCTTTCGGATCCGGTTTTTATGTTGCGCTTTTGTTCGTTTTCATCTTTCAAGGGAAGGGATTGAGGGCGGAGGACCGACCAGAATTACTGCTTTTTCCCGAGTTACAAGGAAAACTCCGATTTCCGATGGAGATTCAAACTCCAGTCTCCGGTTCTTTTGCAGAATATAGAACTCACCACCTTCACATGGGAGCTGATTTTAAAACCTTTCATCTGAATGGTTTTCCGGCGATCGCTCCTTTTGACGGAGTCGTCGAATCCGTCTCCGAATCTCCGACAGGGTACGGACTCAATTTAATGCTTCGTTCCCCCTCGGGATTACGAGCTAAGTTTGCGCATCTTTTCAATTTGGAGGGTGCAAAGAAGGAACTGGAGAATTTAAGACAGGCACTTCACCTTCTAAGCAACGGAATTTTTTCCGTGAAGTTTTCGGATCGCAAATTTTCCGTAAAACAAGGGCAACCGATCGCAAGAATCGGAGAATCGGGAACCGGAGTTCCTCATTTACACTTTGAACTCCACGGGAACGGAGATACGTTTAATCCCCTTGCCTATCTTACCGTGAACGATAAGGACGGAACTCCACCCGAATTGTTGGTTCTTTACGTTGATTCTTCCGATGGTCAGAAATTCAGAATCCCACTTAAGAAAAAAGAAGACGGAACTTATGAACTGAATGATCCGGAACCTTTGAGGCTCGGCGGAGAAGTGAGGATAAAACTCGGCGCGTTCGATCGAATGAATTCCCGGAACAAAAACAATCTCTATTTTGCAAAACTTCTATCCGAGGGAAGGATTCTCTATGAAAGGAAATTTGAAAAGATGAGCTACGCGGAAGCAAGGGATCATCAATCGATTTATGATTCGAATCGCTCTTCGCTCAATCCGCCGGTTTATGTCTATAATCTTTTTCCTTCTTTAAAATCAAGCGTCGATCTTAGAGAATTTTCGGAAAACCAAGAGATCCCTTTGGAAATCGTGGCCGGAGACAAAGAAGGGAACCTTTCTTCCCTGAAAATCAAAATTCTCAATTCAGGTTTTAAAGGACAAACGCAGAAAACAACCGCAACGGAATATTCGTCTCGGGATAGTAGGTTTTTACTCAAAACTCCGAAAGGAAATACATTCGGAAAAGGGTATGTTCTTTTTGAAAAGGTCGGAACTCCTCGCGAAAATTCATTACCCGAAGGTTTGGTTTTAAAAAGCGAGCTGATCGAAATCGAATCGACCGGAATCAGTTGGTCCGGGGAAGCAAAATTGTTGTGGCGGGGGAGAAAACTTGGTAAAGGGGAAAATCTTTATTTATTCGAAGAAGGAACAAAACGTTGGGTGATTTTAAAAACGACCTCCGAAAGCGGAGGAACGAGCGCGGTCTTGAATAAAATAGGAATCGTTGCCGTTTTAGAAGACCGTTCTAAACCCAGAATTGATCATCCGTTTTTAATTTCCCGTCATAGATTTACGCCGGAGGTCCGACCATCTTCCCTTATAGAAAGAATGTATTCCGTATCCGATATCGGTTCGGGATACGCCGGAGGAGCGGAGATTCTTTTAGACGGGCAAATATTTCCGTATGAATTTGAATCCGATCGTAAAATGATTCTTGTGAAAATTCCGCGATCTTTTGGAAAATTTAAAAGAAGGTTTTTACTTCAAGCAAGAATTAAAGATAGGGCCGGTAATCTTTCAGAGTGGTTAACCGACCTCATTGATTTGGAAAAAACGCCGGAAGATATGGAAAATGAGAAGGACTATATTGCACTTTAACGTTCTTATCCTCAAGAATTATTTTTTTCAAAGTGGTCGGTAGACCAACCACTTCTTTGAAAAAAGGGCTCTTACTGAATCTAAGTTCGCCGTAAAAAATGCGAAAGCGATTGCAATATTATGTTTCAAACTGAAAATCCGAAAAGAAAAACGTGGGAGTTCCCACATTGGACGGTTTTCGGACAAGTTCTAAAGTGAATTACTTCCTATCATAACCAGCCCCGCAAAGCAGAGAAGGATTTTGGAAGAAGAATCGAAAACGCACATTTTTCAAGTGGCTAGTGATTAGATTTTAGGAATTTGGACTTTAGATACAATAAAACGCAAGTGTTCCGATAAGAGTAAGGCTTTTTACTTGCAAAAAGTATAATTTTCTGATATTAAAAAGCCTCTGGGTCGCGTTGAAGAAACGCAACCCCACAACGCTTCCTAAGGGGCGCGTTGTGGGGCCGTTGCACTCGAGTTTCTTATTCTCCCATCTTTCTCCACAAACCCGCCTTACCTAAGACCGGCTACTTCTTCGAGTCAGTGTTATAGACTCCACCGGCAGAAGCATTATAATTGATTTCAAAAACGTCATAGTCCGACTTTCTCCAACCGGTGGCAAATGCCACAGAAATACCGATATAATATTTAGTTCCAAATTTCATCGTATTCCAGACAAACTGAGCAACTTCTTCGTTAGTTATGGAAAAGGAATGAACCTTACCGCGAACTTCATCCAGATACAAACCTTCGTAAGTTCCTATTAGGGTTCCTTGATATTCTAATTGAAGAATTCTTCCTGAAACCGAGAAATTTCTTTTTGATCCGGACTTCTCCACGATGATTTTATTCACGACTTCCTTAGGAATCGTCGCAATTTGTTTTTGTACTCCGACCACCTCAAAATCTGTGGAAAGCGCGATTGGCTCAATTTTATGAATCCTATATTGAATTAAAATTTCTTGATTTACGCTATTATTTAAAAAATTTACAATCTCTCCATTTTCAGGGCGAACCGAAAATTCGACCTTTTCTTTCAAAGGAGTAAAACATTCGTCTTTTGATGCTTCGCACTTTTCGGATTTATCATAGGTGGTGAATTCCAAAATACCTTCGTGAGAATCGAAAATAAGTCCTCTACTTTCAAACTGAACCAGCTTTACGACCGCCCAACCTTCCGAATAAGTCCCTAAAGCGAAAACGGAAGAAAAAGAAAAAAACAAAGACCCGATTGAAAAAAGTAAAACACCAATTCTTTTTAAATTCCTAAACATGAATACACTCCAAAATTTCCTTAAATTCTAAGATGAAATCAATGTAAGAGGAAGAATTTTCATTTTCAAGAAATATTTAGAGTTTGTCCTACTGATCCCTATAAAATTGAGTACCGGTAGTTTTTATCGCAAAACACTGTTTCAACGCAAAATATTGGGGGCTTTATTATATAGCTATGAGTAAAACTTTCAAAATTCGACAATTCTATCGTCCATGAAGAAAGGAGAACAGGTTTTACTCATAACTGTAAAAAAGAGTACCATCCCTAAGAACGTAAGTTCGGTTTAACGAATGCGAAAGCGATTGAAGCGAGATCAACAAATTGGAACGACGAAAGAATTTCGCTTTTCGAAGGGTTCGTCAATTTGTTGATCAGAGCAGAAAGCGCGGTCCGGCCCTCAAGGCCGGATTCGCCCAAACTTTCCTACGCCTAACTCGCGTTAGTTATCTTGAGATAACCCTTCTATTCCTCTTTCAAATTAAAGCAAAAATTCTCATTACTTAAGTTCCGGTCTTTCGTATCGGTTCTTGATTGTGATAATGGAAACTCTGAAATTTCTCCAGGACCGGATTTTCGGCATATTTTGCTTCCGGATAAAGATCCGTTTCAAGTAATCTAACGAACATTCTACACATTGAAACGCGATGAAAAAATGCAAGTCTCCTGAGCTCTATCCAATCATCTTCAAAGGGTCGAAAAGGAAATCGTTTCAATTTGAGATTTTGCTTTTGATAACAGATTTTATCCTTGGAAGTGTTCTTTTGAACCAACAACAAATACGACCTTTTGTAAATGCATTGATTCAATAGTAACCTCAAAGAACCGGCCATTCGAATTCTTTTGTTTAAATAGGGGACCAGTTCTTTAGGAACATTAAGATCCGCGGGTGAGCCCAATTTTTTAAGATTCTTTTGAGAATCCAAAGCCAAAAGAGCTTTCTGATCAAATTGCTCCCTTCCGGAGCGGTTCGGTTTCAAGAGGCGTAAATGCCTGACTGCTTGTTTTGCTTTTTTTATCTTCATACCGGTTACGGTTCCAAGAATCGTTCAGGCGGTTCTGCTTTTTGAAAAAAAAATCCTTTTTTGTATTTTTTTTGAATCTGATTTTTAATTTTATAGGTAAATATTATAATATTTTGATTTTTTTAAATTTTGTAATCAGGATTTCCCTAATATCCGTTCGATTTTACTTTTAA
>NZ_ANIK01000035.1:167500-194662 GCF_000347175.1 Leptospira alstonii serovar Sichuan str. 79601 | reverse complement strand
AAAGCGCTGCCGCGTCCGATACATTCCCGCAGGCTTTGATTACATCGATTGCGAATTTTACAAACAACAACGTAAACCGGGAATACGGTTCGCTCCAAGGCAACTTTACGTTTCTTACGCCGTGAGCTTCACATTGAGCGCGTGGGATTCGAGCATGAATCAATGTCTGGAATTGCATCGTATCCAAATGGCGCCAGGTTCTTTTTTCTGTATGATCTTTCCGAGGACATTTTTTACCACAATCCGGACACTCTACAGCTTCCCGCTCATCGTATGAGACTTCGATATCTACTTTCTTTGCTGCGATATTTAATTCTACGGTTTCAACCGACCAAGGTGATGAGATTCCTAAAAGGAGAGAGTAATGTTTTTCTAAGTTTTCGTTTGCGTTCATTAGGAATATTATTCATTGGTTATGTTATGATTTTGCAATGACGAAATTTGCTCGAAACTCATCTGCAACCTCTTCTCACCGTCATTTATGAAGTAGTTTCTTCCCACGAAATTCTCCGAAGGGCCTTATTTGTTTGCTGGCTATTTGATTCGATTGCGGCCAATGCATAAAAAAATAGACCCTCAGTTTTTGCTTCATTTACTTTCTTCTATAGGTATCAGAAATCAAATAGAATTAATGGCCAAATCTTCAAGCGGTGTGAATAATATCAATTCTGAAGAAATTAAGAGTTTGCAATTTCTTATACCAACACTTCTCGAACAACAAGAAATCGTTCAAGAAATCGAATCTCGGCTCAGCGTCTGCGACAAACTCGAAGAAACCATCCAATCTTCTCTCAAACAAGCAGAATCCCTTCGGCAAAGCATATTGAAAAAAGCATTTGCAGGAAAGTTGGTGGCACAGGATCCGAATGACGAGCCTGCGTCAGTGCTTTTGGAAAGAATTCGCGCAGAGAAAGAAAGTATATTCCAAAAAACGAATGCGAATTCTAAAAAGAAAACGAGTAAGAAACAGAATGCTGACAATGGAAATCTGATTCAATTCCCTCGCCTTGTCCCGGATATATCGACTACGGAATTACATGCCGGAGTGATTGCAATGGTCATAGACGCCCACGAAAAGCAATCGAAATATTTAGAAAATCTAAATCACGTAAAATGTGAAAAGATTTCTCATTTGGTAGAATCTTATATTGGGATCTCTTTGGGGAGAAATCCTGTTAAGGACGCGGCGGGTCCGGATGACTTTCCGCATTTGAAGCTTGTGGAATCTCGCGCTCTGAAAGCGAATTACTTTGGGATTCAAATGCAAAAAATAGGTTATACTTATTTATCCAAGCGAGGATTGCAGAAAGTTATCGATAAAGTTTCCGAAGTATCGAATCCCGATGAGCAAGGTAGAATTCGAAACCTGATTGAAGCTACTTTGAAAATGGATAAGGAACAAGCCGAAATTTTTGCAACGCTCTACGCAGGCTGGAATAATCTCATATTGGAAGGAAAAAAACCGAGTGATGAAGAAATTGTCTACGAGTCTAGAGAAAATTGGTCTCCTGAAAAATTAAAACTTTCGCGCTCCAGATTTTTTACAGCTTTGAGTTGGATGCGAAAGAAAGGATATGTTCCGGAAGGTAAAGGAGCGATCGTTCCTAAGTCCGTAAAAAAAACGCCTGCAAAGAAAAGGAAAAAAACAAAGGAATGAGTGCAACTTCTCAAACAAACGGAATCATCGGAAAGGTTTGGTCCTTTTGCAATATGCTTCGAGACGACGGGGTCGGCTACGGAGATTATCTGGAACAGTTGACGTATCTCTTATTTTTGAAAATGGCTCATGAATATTCAAGGCCGCCCTATGATCGTAAAATCGCAATTCCAAAGCAATACAATTGGGAGAGTCTGACCGATAAGAAGGGCGCTGAATTAGAACTTCACTATAATATTCTTCTTAGAGAATTGGCAAACTCTCAGGGTATTCTTGGACAAATATTTGTAAAAAGTCAGAATAAAATCCAAGATCCAGCGAAACTCGGTAAACTCGTTGAGATGATTGATAAAGAGAATTGGGTTCTCATGGGTACCGACGTGAAAGGCGATATTTACGAAGGACTCTTGGAAAAAAATGCGGAAGATACGAAGAGTGGGGCAGGGCAATATTTTACTCCGCGTGCTTTGATCAAGGCAATGGTGGAATGTATTCGTCCGGAGCCGGAAAAAACGATTGCCGATCCCGCTTGCGGTACCGGCGGTTTCTTTTTAGCGGCGTATGACTTTATCACGAAACAGGATTTGAACAAAGAGCAAAAGAAATTTCTTAAGTTTAAAACGTTCTTTGGAAATGAGATCGTTGCGGGAACCCGTCGTCTTGCACTCATGAATTTATTTTTACACAATATAGGTGATATCGATTCCGAGAATTTTATTTCTCCAACAGATGCATTGATTGCCGATCCCGGTGTTCGATACGATTACGTTTTGGCCAATCCTCCGTTTGGTAAAAAAAGCAGTTCAAAAATTACGAACGATCAAGGGGAGCAAAAAAAAGAGGACCTTACATACAATCGCCAGGATTTTTGGGAAAGCACAAGTAACAAACAACTGAATTTTTTACAGCATATTCGGACCATTCTTAAAACAACGGGCAAAGCCGCGGTCGTTCTTCCGGATAACGTTCTTTTTGAAGGTGGTGCGGGTGAAACAATTCGAGTTAAATTGATGGAGACCGTAGATCTTCATACGATCCTTCGTCTTCCGACCGGGATTTTCTATGCGCATGGTGTAAAGGCGAATGTTCTGTTCTTTGACGCCAAGCCTGCCGCTAAAGAACGCCAAACAAAAGAAATTTGGTTTTACGACTATCGAACCAATATTCACCACACTCTCAAAAAGAATTCTCTCAAATTTGGAGATCTGAAAGATTTTATTAATTGTTATAATCCGGAAAACAGAAATAAAAGAAAGGAAACCTATCATCCTGAGAAAAATCCGGAAGGAAGATGGAGAAAGTTCACCTATGAGGAACTTTCTAATCGTGACAAAAAGAATTTAGACATTACCTGGATCAAAGATAAGTCGTTATCCGACCTTGAGAATTTGCCCGATCCAGATGTACTCGCGGATGACATTATAGAAAATTTAGAAGCAGGTCTTGAGAGTTTTCGAGAAATTTTAGCCGTTTTAAACGATAATGAATAGCGATTCTAATTTCTTAAAATCTATTGAAAAATTAGAATCGTTTGTAGTTTTTTTGGTCTCGACTTTTTAGATTGAATGGATTCAATTTTCCTATGAGAATTCAAAATTCTCCTTCTTCACTTGGTCTTTCGCAAAAATCCTATCACTCGCTCTTGACGGACATATCTCAAATCTATGAAGATTTTCAATCAACTGCGAACTCTGATTGGAACAAGATCTCTCTGACGAGTTATTGGAAGATTGGCCAACGGATCGTCGAGGTGGAACAAGGGAATCAAGAAAGAGCAAACTATGGAGATCGGGTCTTGATTCAACTTTACTTTAGATGAAAGTGAATGTCAGAAAAAATAACATATTAGTCTACTTGGGCTTGACTTTGAAGGATTATTGTTGTAAAATCTGACAATAAAGCTATGAATTCTGACAAGAGTATTGTTCCAGGGGGGCTCAAGCCGTCTTATAGAAATGCCATCCAAAACTATAGATTGGGGTTGCACAAGCAGGCCTTATTTCATCTGGAACACGGATTAAGTAATCAAGTTAAAAAAAATAGAAAAGCATTTTCCATGATCGGGGAATTTGTAGCTTTTATTCAAAGTGATTTTGCAATTCGCCATCTCTCCGATATAAGCAAAGTTTTATACGAATATCAACGTTCTTCAAAATACTATAGGGCTAAAGATAAGTTCTGTAACTATATTATGGAAACTTGCCGAATCGTTCTAAATATTAAAAGTTTTAATTCGGTTGAACAATGGGGTGATTTAATTCAAGAAAAAGCTTTCGAGATTATCTTTCAAAAAGAATGTCTTTTTCGCCAAGAGGCAAAAGAATTAAGAGAAAGAGCTAAAGAGTTACGATTTGAATTCATACCAGAGGATGTTTATAAGAAAAACTTAGGTTGGTGGAAAGACCTCGGTCCTTTTAGAAGAGTATATAAGGAATTCGGCATCCAAAGCTCCGATGAAGATCTAACCGGGTAATACTTATGAAGGAATATTTTGTTAAAGAAATTTCTAATTTAGAATCCTCGTTTCAAATCGAACACAATGGTCGGGCGATAAGGTTTAGAAGAATTGATGGTATTGAACTACATAGGAGAAGCGCTTTTCCTTGCGATACTAGCATAGATCTTTGTAATATTATTGGAATTGTTTCGGTTGTTGAACGTCTGATTCCTCGATTGGAGAATACTGATGTTCGCATTTCTTTACCCGTTCGCACCTTGGAAAAATGGCAAGACTTTGAGATTACTGATGATTTGAAATTCGTAATCTCTCAGTTCAGTGCAAATAACTATGAATTTAATTTTTATCAATCCAAGATTTCTTCAGTAAGAGAGGGGAACCAAGGATTTCTATCAGTAGATGAGGATGTCGAAGTTTGTCTTTGGAGTGGTGGTTTGGATTCTCTTTCAGGCTTGCTAAATCGATATTTAGAAAATCCTGATAAAAACTACGAGCTAATTGGGTTGGGTTCGCAAAATGTAACTTTCGGTAAACAAAAGAGTTTGCGAAATGAAATAAAGAGAGTTTATCCTATTTCCAAGATTGAGCGATATCGGATTTTTCACCAGTTAAAAGGTATGCCTAAAAAATATCCGAATCCTTCATTTCGGATACGCGGGCTTTTGTTTCTCGTTGAAGGACTGTATGCTTCTAATCTACTTAACTCGAAATCACTATATTTATATGAAAACGGAATTGGTGCGTTTAATATTCCGTTCCCCGGAAGTGGGCATTGGGATCGTTCCCTCACCGCGAATCCTCTATCGCTTTCAATCGTCTCTAAATTTTATTCCAAATTGATTGGTAAGGAGATGAGAATTTTAAACCCGTTTTTATTTTCAACGAAAGGAGAAATGTGTAAAGTATTTAAGAGGGATATGTTGATCCATTCCTCATTGGTTAAATCAAGCACCAGTTGCGATAGTCACCATCGACAAAAAGGTTATCCTACTCAATGTGGATATTGCTCTTCTTGTCTTTTACGCAGGCAAGGGATATTTGGCGCAGGGTTAGTGGATCAAACTCGATATTCGTTTCCGCAAATAGTGGAAGGAAAACGATTGAGACATTTCGATCAGTTTACAAATCAGGCAGATCTGTGGTCGCGGTTTGTAAAGGAGGGAGTCGATCAAATTTACCAGCAGGACTCTCTGATTTACGAATCAAAAAGACATATAATGAAAGAGTGGAATATTTCTGGAGAAGAGTTCGACCAGAAATTTGAAAAGTTAGCTGTTACGCAAATTAACGAATGGAGAAGCTTTTCAAAATTTATGACGAGCTCTAATAAACAATCAGCTATCCCCTAAGGAGTTCGTTTTGAAAGCGACCGATAAGTATACTGTCAATGACTTGATACAAGCATATAGAAAAAAGGCGGGGATAACCCAAGAGGAATTGGCAAATCGTATTGGGGTAGCCCGCACTACAATCACTGCTATTGAAAAAGGTGAGAGAGCTGTAAAAGCAGAGGAACTACTGAAATTTTCGGAAATTTTAGGAGTTAGGATTTCTGACCTTCAGCCGGATCGAAGAATTATATCGTCCTCAACTTTACAATTTCGAAATATCACTAAATTTAATGCGAATGACGACTCATTCCAAGACAAACTTTTGTATTTTCAAAAATTGTGTGAAAATTACTGCTATCTATTAACTAAATATAATAGAATAACTAATTCGAATATAGAATACAATCGAGCCGGTTTATCTGTGGGCGATGCTGCAAAAGGTATCAGCGTGAAGGAGAGAATGAGGCTTGGTCTGGGGAATTCCCCTCTCCCTTTATTGCGAGACTATTTGGAAAGAGAGGCGGAATTAGTCATTTTCTTTCTTGAGTTACCATCGGAAGTTTCCGGTGCTTATTTTTTCGAGGAAAATTTTGGCGGATTTATCTTAGTTAATAAGAACCACCCTGAAGAACGAAGGCGTATGACGATATGCCACGAGTATGGGCATTATTTGGCAGATCGTAGATGGACTTCCGTCGATACGGATGAGATTTATAAGAAAGTGGAAGCTGAATCTTTTGCTTCTTTATTCGCTATCGAATTTCTTTTACCTTCAGATGGAATTGCTGAATTCTTTCAAAGGACTCGACAGGCAAATGGCAAATTCACTTCCCTAAATATTATGGAGCTTTCTAATTATTATGGGGCTTCTTTTCAAGCTACTGCGGAAAGGTTGGAATCTCTTAACTTCTTGCCAGGTGGAACTTATGATCGAATACGTATTGGTAAGGTGTCTCCTCAAAAGATGAAAGAAGAATTAGGCTTTTCTGATTTGCCATCGCATGATGCCACCCTTTCTCGAAAATATACCTCCTTGGCGACGCGAGCTTATCGTGACGGAAATCTTTCTGAAGGGCAGATTTCTAATTACCTTAACATGGATAGATTAGAGACTCGTGATTTTCTTGCTATGCAAGAAAGAAAAATTGAAAGAGGAGAGTTCGATTTTATAGACAAGGACCTTTTGGTTTCATAAGGCCATATGACGGAAGATTCTAAGGCACTTTTCCTCTTAGACTCCTGTATATTGATAAATTTTATGGCTTCTGATATGTTGAATGAAATCGTCATGAATTCTGGATTAAAATTTGCAATAGCTTCCTTTGTTATCGAAAAAGAAGCGCATTACTTTTTACGAGAGGCGAATAACGTCATTGAAAAAGTTAAGATAGATATTTCGCATTTAATAAAATCAGCTTCTATTGCTATTCTCCATATTGAAGATCATGAAGCGCAGATGGTAATTGATTTATCAGCGGATGTCGATGATGGAGAAGCTTATACGATTGCTTTGGCGGTTTCTCGAAAACTAAATATGGCTTCAGATGATAAAAAAGCTACGTATTTCTTTAAAAATTTATGCCAGGATGGTATTATATTATCAACTGAGGCTTTACTCAATAAATGGGCGAATAAGAACAATATAGATTCTGTTATACTTAAAAGTATAATTGTGAAAATCGAAAAATGTGCAAAATATTCTCCCCCTAAGGATTCAGAATATTTTTCCTGGTGGAAGAATATTAGAGAGAGTTTTCCATAATTTGCAATTCCGATACTTAAATGTTTATTCTCAAATTTGCCCCTTAATAAGTTCGACGGCATTAAATCCGGTCATTATGTTGTTTAGTCATTCTTAATAATCTATCTGAAATTTAGACCAGGTCTGTCCTCGATTTAGAATTAATTTTTTCCAGAATATTATCGATCCCCAAATTTCACATGACGTAATGTTTTATTCTTGATAAGGATTTTTGCCATGTACCATAAATCTTCTACCAGCCTTTCCCAAAACACTTACAAATCCCTCCTAACGGACGTTGCCCGTATCTATGAAGATTTTCAATCAACTGCGAACTCTGATTGGAACAAGATCTCTCTGACGAGTTATTGGAAGATTGGCCAACGGATCGTCGAGGTGGAACAAGGGAATCAAGAAAGAGCAAACTATGGAGATCGGGTCTTGATTCAACTTTCCAAAGATCTAAACAAACGTTTTGGGAAAGGTTTTTCGGATCGAAATCTGCGTTATATATGCGGAGATTTTTTCAGTTTTATAAGTTTGGTAAAATCCGTTCCGAACTTTCGTGGACCCATTATCGGGTTTTGCTTCTCTTAGAAGATTTTAAGATTCGCGACAATCTTGAAAAGGAAGCGATCGTAAAAAGCTGGTCTCATCGGAAACTTTTGTTAAAAGTACAATCTACCCTTAGAAAACCTTCGTCCGGGGCTTTGGATTTAGAATTTTCGGAGGATGGCGATAAAGGTCTTTCACGGCTGAAACGACCTGTTTTGGGTCTTTTTACATACCGTCTCATTCAAAATTTTTCTTCAAATTTGGAACGCAGCGTTCCAAATTTAGATCTCGGTTTTGACGTTAGAGTTGAATCGTTGTTAGGCGATTCGCCTAAGCTTCCCGTTGGTTCGATCGTGTCTGTCGGTAAGAATCGAAAAAGCTATTCTTTTCAAAAAGTATCAGGGAATAAGCTTCTTTATACGTATAAAGCTTTCTTAGAAAAGGTAGTAGATGGGGATACTTTGCTCGTTACGATCGATCTGGGGTTTCATGTTTTTATTCGTCAAAGACTTCGTTTGCGCGGTTTGGATGCTCCTGAGTTAGGCACGAAGAAGGGCGCTTTGGTTAAAAAGTTCGTCGAGTCTCAGCTCAAGAATTGTCGCTTTTTCTTGATTAAAACTTACGGGAGTGATAAATACGATCGTTATCTTGTAGATGTGATTTACTTGAAGAATGAAACGAACGTCTCCGTTGTAATTGAGAAGGGCTTGTTTTTGAATCAAGAAATCTTACGGAGAGGTTTTGCGGATCGAATGTAAATTGGATTAAACGTGTTTTAACGTTCGTCCGCTTTACTCCCTGAGCTCAATAACACAGCTCCCTATGGGTCGCTGCGTTAGGGATATGAAAGGCGCGTTAGCGTCCCGAGCAATTTTAAATTTGAGATTTTTATTATATTCTATTTTTTGCGAGGGATGAGGGCGACTGCCCGAACCTGGAGTAGCCCGACCGCATCGCTTGAACGAATAAGTATTTTTCATCGTTAAGATTACGAGGCGGGAACGCCCAAATCGTATTAGAAATATTTGATAATCTTTAGAGCTGTTGAAAAATTAATTCCCCATCTTTGTCTGTTTCATTGAAATCGGCGATTGAAGCAGCTTTGTTAATCTGAACTACGGAATTTTTCAACAACTCTTTTGATATTATAATATTTTGAACGGCATTGTTCGATTTTTATTTTCCGCTTAATTTCAATTTTACAAATTAGGGAAGTCCGTCCTGAACTTTCTCGCATTCGTATCAGTAAGAATCAAAAGGTTAAGCGGAAAATTCAACTAAGACGGTTTGTTTGAAACGAAAAGAAAAATCAAAAAATAGGAAGGAGGCGATTTATCACGCCCCCTTATGGATTCAGAAAATTTAACGATAAATTAGATCCCCACTCCAATCTCTTTCTGGAGTTGAATTCAATCGGAGATAAAATATTTCTCTTGAGGTGACCGAACTCTTCCAAAGAAAGAGATATTCATTCCAACTTCCTTTGTCCCAAGCGGTCAGATAATAGTACTTTGACGAAGACGTATCATAATCTTTGAATGCGATTCTACTCCCGTTTTGTAGACATCTGCCGTCCAAGTTTATGATTTCGATATTATTGGAGCCGTTGTTGAACTTGGGATAATATCCATAGTTGCCGCTTCCGCCGCCGTACCACCAATTCCAAAAATAATTTAAATGATACGAAGGTTCGATTCGAACGTAACCGCTTTTCATGCAGGAAGGGTTTGAATCGAATGTGTTTTCCTGTAACAAATTGAATTTTGTTAAACCCGTCTCCGTCGCCGAATCCGCTTTCAACCATCCGTCCGATTTTTTAGAATCGGCTTGAATTCTTTTCCCGGTGGCCGTGGACACGAAGGAAACTTGATCGTATTTTCTTCTATGTCCTGATTTTGTCGGAGTAGAGGAATCTGCATAGTTAAAACCGTAAACGGGGTAGTGATCGGATAATTCGAAGCTTGTATATCCGTCTGACATTTTCCAGGTTCTCGTTGAAATGGGATCGTAGGCTAAGTTTTGCCAAACCTGAGGTTGAAGATGCGCTTTCGAAACAAGTATATAATCCAAATACGCGGGCGTATCGTTCGGATATTTAAAGGCGGCCAATCCGTTTGTTTTTGTGTTCCACGTAAAAGGAACTCCCGCATATGTAGGTTCGTTTGCATTCAATCTAGTAAGCATATCAGAATATTCGCTACTACCTTTGATAACGTTTAAATTTCCAGCGATAAAAACCGATTCGTCGTTCGGAATTTCTTTTGAGTCGATAAAATTTCTAATATCGTCGAAATGATTCGCTCTTACGGACTTTCCCGAATCGGTGCAGCCAGAGTCCGGTGCTTGAACTTGAGTCCCTAGAATATGAAATCTCTTTCCGTTTTTGTTGATTCTTACGTAAGCGAATCCTTTATGATAATACTGATCCTGGCCGCATCCGGGTTGATTGAAGATGTATTGTATTCTTTCTTCGATGGGCCATTTACTTACGATGACAACACCTCCGTCCGCGTAAGTAGAATTTCTGTAAATTCCGAAAGTCTCGTCCCAACCATCTTTGGTTTTTCCAATGACATCGGTTTGATACGGGTACTCCGAACGAATTTCGTCCAAGAGAGTTTCTCTCGCTCCATTATCGGAGAGTCTTTCAAACACGATGACGTCTTGATTCTTTATATACTCCGAACTTGCGATTCGCTCCGCTCTTTCTTTTTTTCCCCAATATTTCCAACCTGAAAGTCCGGTTGGCATCATGGAGACGTTGTGGCTTAGAATTTTGATTTCTACGTTTGTTGGCTCTAAAGTTGCAGAAGTGGTCCTTGTAAGACCTGAACTCGTTGACTCTAAACTTGCAGAGGTGGATCTTGCGGGGCCTGAGATTGTTGACTCTAAACTTGCAGAGGTGGATCTTGCGGGGCCTGAGATTGTTGGCTCTAAACTTTCAGAAGTGGATCTTGCGGGGCCTGAGATTGTTGGCTCTAAACTTTCAGAAGCGGTCCTTGCGGAGTCTGAACTCGTTGGCTCTAAACTTGCAGCGGCGGATCTTGCAGGATCTGAATTTGAGTCTGCAGAATTAGAGTTCGGGGAATCAACGTTTTCGTTATTTATGTTTTTGTTATCTGAAGCGGCAATCAAAAACATAAGCAAGTTAATATAGTTTTGTTTATCGGGTACACAACGTAAAAGAAGAAATGAAAATAAACAATAACTCACAAGAAGTATCGGTTTTTTAAATCTCTTCGGTTCTTTTCTGATTTCTTTTCGCAAAACGTTTCGCTTTATTTTCATGTTATACTCTCCCTTCTTTTTATGCGGTATACTCTACTATGGATTGTTTAAAAAGAATATTAAATTAAAAAAATATCATCGTAGTATATGATGCTTAAGTAATATATTTTTTGTTCCTTGAGACATAGGGGACGGTTTGGCCGAAATGAAACGCCTTTCTTACTTGTGGGAGTCGGATGTGTTATAAAACAAGAAAACGGAAAGAAGATACTTGATGAAAAAATATGTGTAGGAATGAGTTTGCGGAAGAAATGATTTGAAACTTGTAAGAAGGAAATTAAAAAAGCGGCATAAAAACGCCGTATGTATTCGGATGAACTGCGGTTTTTTCGAAAGAGATTGTCGGCTAAATTTGCGGTAAGGTTTTGAGTTGCTAAAAACTTCCCCAGAGCCAAGGAAAGGATCCCCAGACCAACCAAAACATAAACAATAGATGAAAAAAATAATTTGTAAGGAAGGATGTATATTTTTTATTTAGAATATAAAGAATTATAAATGTTATCCAAGTCGCCGTTCCTGAAAGTAGCGTGAAAATCATATATGGGCGCCTCGGTATTGGATACCCGATTTCCAGGCGACCGTCAGATAAAGGCTCGATAAAAGTGAGACGGAGAACACAGACACTAAGGAAAGTTTAGGAATTAAGAAGTTTTGAGACGAATTTTTTTTGGAAAGGCCGGTCTCATTAAAATCAAAAAGAAAAGTGAATAGGTCAAAGGAAAAAACATTACGAGAATTTAATATTTTCTCGTAATGTATCACTATCTCCTTCGATTTCTTCCACGAAGGGGATAGTGTCGTATCTTTACAGGAATTCTCAATTACTTTTTAGTTTTTCGGCAATGATCTTTCCCCAAGGTTTTGCGATTTTACTTTCACGAATCAGATGAATGATCGCATACCCGCCGGGGAGCATGGGCAATATCGCTGTCCACATTCCGGAAAAGTAATAATGTCCTGTGGTTCCGTAATAGTAATTCGGCATATTGGTTACGAGCGTCCCTCTCACGATCATATCTACATTTGCCGCATTTTCAGGCTGGATAGCTGGAACCATTAAGGGAAAAATGAAATGTGTGAATTCCGCAAAACCCGGCCCGATAAAAATGAACCAAGCGATAAATCCGGCGATTCTCACTTTAAAAAAAAGCCCCAGGCTCGTTAACGTGT
Source organism: Leptospira alstonii serovar Sichuan str. 79601 (assembly GCF_000347175.1). Taxonomy (GTDB): domain Bacteria; phylum Spirochaetota; class Leptospiria; order Leptospirales; family Leptospiraceae; genus Leptospira; species Leptospira alstonii. The sequence goes on along the minus strand of NZ_ANIK01000035.1, from coordinate 182,462 downwards.
ATACGATCGGCCCGATAAAAACAAAGATCATCAGAAAACTTTTTTCGGTCCAAGAAATATCGAACAATCGACTCATTGCCGGACCAAAACCGGTTAAGTATTCTTCCACCAAGTGAATTTGTAAACCTGCTACGGTCAGCATGAATAGAGGCAATATCACCTTCGGTACTATCGGATTCCATAGATATGTACGATACCATAAAATGAATCCGATAGTACCCGAACCGCCGATGATAATTACGGGTGGTAATCCGATATTACGATACCCCATAATGCAGGCAAAGATAAGAAACGCAAGCGCGCCTAACGCGTTTATAAACGCGATTTTCTTTTGATTGTTCATTGTTTTCACTCCTTCAATTCTTGAAAGACTCCTTGGTTTGAGAGATTCAATTCGATTTGCTTCAATGTCTCAATGGTTACCAGTAAGCGTTCGGGGGAAATTTTCTCCGTCGCGGCTTCCAGCAATTCTTGAGCGATGGGAATGAGTTGATCCTTCAATTTTTTTCCTTTCGTCGAAAGTTGAATATGATTTACTCGGCGGTCTTGGTTCGAAGATTTTCTTCGAATCAGACCGTCCTCTTCCATTTTGCTTAAGAACCGGGTAACAGTGGTCTTATCTTTGATCGTCTTTTGTGAAATTTCATTTTGTGTCAGTCCGTCCGTTTCCCAGAGTCGATTCAATATGATCCATTCTTCCGGAGTAATGGAATACCCTCTCTTGTTAAAACGACGTCGTAATTCCTGTTTGATCACGATTCCACAACGATTGATCCGATAACCCAATGTGTTTTCGATTTGAAACTCGTCCATATATAGTTGTAATATACAACAATATTTAAAAAGGTCAACTTTTTTTACGACTTATTACGGATTAGCGCCGCTCACCGAAGGTCGTGGATTAGGATGAAAAAATTTAGAGCCTTGCCCCAAGGCCTATATGCCACCCCAGAACCACGGAAACGCTCTCCACAAAAACCAAACAAAAAGCAGGAGGTGGAAAAGGTAATTGGAAATCAAGGTCTTCCGTTTTCGGTTGTAAACATAAATCGAAAAGATCAGAATCCAACCGAAGACGTAGAAGAAAAGGACGTGATTCATGTAGGGATAGCCTCTATTGGCGACGCCGGCTTTCCAAAGGACAGTGAAATAAAACGCGGAAAGTATAAAAACGAGATTAGCAAAGACCAAGGTGTGTTTCGGAATCGAGGATTTTTCGGATAAATTCCTTTTTCGCAGAATCGGAAATATCGACATAAGAAATAAAACCGAATAATTCAATGGAACGAAGATCCAAGAATAACCGAAAGTTTCTAAAATCAAAACCGGCAGAAAAACCGGTAAAGAGAATGGGGGCTCCAACTCGTTCATACAAGGAATGATTTTGTCTTCGAGGCAAAATTCGAACGGGATTCTGATATAAACCGCATAACAGCAGCAAAAAACAGAAAAACAACCGAATAGAATGAACGCGTATCGAAACATGTTGTTTGTTCGGAATCAGTTTCTCGATTCTTCGCTTAACAAATCGCGTCGTCGACTTTACGAACGTCGATCTAAGACTCAATCAGACCCGCGCGGATCGCATACATAACTAAATCCGCAACTTTATGAAGATCCAGTTTTTTCATGATATTGGCGCGGTGAACTTTAACGGTCGCCGGAGAGATTCTTAAAATGCCGCCGATGGATTCATTGGAATTTCCCTCGGCGACGAGTTTTAAAATTTCTCTTTCTCGGTCCGAAAGAACCGAAAACGCTTTTTTGGCGTCCTGGTTTTCTTCGCCCGGTTTTCCGGAACCCACAAAACCGGACAAAAAATGAGCCGTAATTCCGGGGCTTAAATACGTTTCCCCTTTGTGAACCGCTTCAATCGCGCGGAGAAGATCGTTACCAGCGTCGTCTTTTAAAACGTAACCGTTGATACCGAGTTCCAATAATTTTTGAACGTATTCTTTGTTGTCGTGACGCGAAAGAATGATGGTTCGAATGTTCGGATAATGTTTTCTTAAATTTTTTACGAGATCGATTCCGCTTAAGCCGGGCATGGAGATATCCGTAATGACTAAGTCGGGATTTAATTTGCCGATTTGCTCCAGGGCTTTTTCGGCGTCTCCGGATTCGCCGCAAATTTCAAATCCGGACTGTCCGGAAAGGATCATCTTCAACCCTTCTCTGAGGATGGCGTGATCGTCGACTAGGAATATTTTTGTGTCAGTAGGTTTCATGTTTTTTTGACGGACGTGCTTTTGTTTTTTTCTAGGGGAATTCGGATGATAAACTTGGCTCCTTTCCCGGCTGAAGAATCAATCTTAAATTTACCGTTTAAATCTTCCACTCTTCTTCGGATATTTTCAAGTCCAAAACCGGAAGACTTAACCCTTACTTTTTTTTCCTGGAAACCGATTCCGTCGTCCTTTGCGTCCAGCAACAACTGTCTCCCTTTGACATGAACCTTGAGATGAATCTTTTTCGCTTGGGAATGTTTGATCGCGTTCTGAAAGATTTCCTGAACGATTCTAAAAACCTGATTGGCTACGGCGGGTTGCAGATCCGATTTTAGGTTGAGGTCCAAATCGGCCTCCACGTCCATAGACGGAAACAAATCCGAACTCAAAGCTCGGATCGCCGCTTCCAAACCGATTTCCCGCAAAGTGGAAGGATGTAAGTTCGTATAAATATCTCTGAGTTCCTGGCTTGCCTTATCGATCAAAAGAAGTCCCGTATCGAACTGAGCTTCGTAGGTTTTCGGATTTCGATTGTATGCTTGGAAGTTGAGTTTGGCGGCGAGAATGGTCTGACCGACCCCGTCGTGTAATTCTCCGGAAAGCCGAATTCTCTCTTCTTCCTGAGATTGTAAAAGTTTACTGTGAAGGCTGGCGATTTTTCTTTCCAACCTTTTGTTTTCCGTGATGTTTTTGAGAATGATTCCGATACTTTCTCCGAAACGAAACACGGAATAACCGTAGTAGATCTTTTGTTTTCTGAACTCTTGGTTCTGAATCTTTCCCCATTTGGAAAGATGGATGTTCGATTCCATTTCCTCCTGATCCACGGGATTCAAACCGAAGACCCGAAACAGATTCTTACCGACTAAATTGCGGGAACTCCCCCCAAATTCCTTCCGAAACGATTCGTTTGCAAAAAGAATCGTTTTCGTGTCGTCGATCGCGACGATAGGAGAAATTTCCTTGAGAAGATTGAGAAAAAATTTAGGCGAAAGACCCGACTTTAAACTTGTCGAAGTGGAAGGACGTTTTCGATTCTCAGGTTTTAAATCCCGCATAAGAGGTTAAAACATTCTCGTTTGACCTCAAAGAAAGAAAAGAAAAAAAGAGATCCCGGGAAGAAAATCCCGGGAAAATGAGTTTTAGTTCGTTGCCGGAAATACTTCCGAAAGGACCGGAGTCACATACCAGTTATGGTTCGTATTCCCAAGCGATTCGTACCAAGGTTTGAAAGAAGGATACGATTTACGGATATCCGTACTTTCATAAGGCCAGAGAAAATTTCCGGGAACGAGTAATGCCCAAGGAAAACCGGTAGAATCCAGATAAATATCCTTTCCGCTCGCATCGAAATATCTTTTTGGAAAATGAATTTCCTTATTCGTATTGATCACTTTTACAAAGGTATCGTACGGAGCGGGACCTAAGGTCACACGATTGATCGCGTTCTGTAAGATAACTTCCAAGTTCGCGGACTTTCCTTTTTTGAAAGTCGTGTTGGATCTCGAAGTGTTCGAAGATGGGATCGTCGTATTGGATCTAGGAAGAATTTCCAGAGAAGAAATCGAAGAATTGCCGCCGGTCGCGTTGGACTCAATCGTAGTACCGTCGTATCCGTATCGAGTTAAGGAATAGGAGGATGCGATGATTTGCGGAATCGTAAGATGAAGCGTGTGATTGTATCCGGCGCCCTTGGCGACGTGAAGGAAGTTTGCGCGCACTCTCGCCACTTCGCCCTTTGCGTTCCAATCTTCCTCGAACACGACTCTCACGTTGTAGTCGTTAAAGTCCGCGTCTCCTTGATTCGGATATAAGTCTTCGAAAGAAATCGTATAATATCCTTCGGTCGGATAACGAAACGTAGACGCTCGAGTCGGATCGTTCGGATACGTGTCGTCGCGATCCACGATTCCATCCTTGTCCGTGTCCGGAAGAATTACGTTATTTCCCTTGATCACGATTGTGATTCTTCTGGAAATGCTGTAAGCATTGATGATTTGTATTTCGGCCTCGTAGAGTTGGCCGAAGGCTTCCACTTTGAGCAGGACCTTATGGGTCGCCTCGTCGATCGTAAAACTTCCTTTTACTTCTCCGTTTGCCGAAGTCGCCGCCCTGAAGATCGATCTTTGAGCCGTATTATCTATATTATAAACTTGTACTAAACTTCCGGAGATCGGGGATTCGGGACTAAGAACCTGGATGTTTACGTTTACCGTCCTAGTCGTGTCGAAAACGAAATCCACGGGAGCGGTTTCGTCGTTGATGACGATGCTAAAAGGTTGTTCTCCATCAGGAGCGGCGGGAGGGTTCGGTTGTGTGGCGTTTAAAAGCCAGAGCAGATTGGGGTCTTGCGAGTTCGTGCAGGCATTGACTCCGAAAAGTAGAAATCCTACTAAAACCGCACTCGCTAATGTTCGATAACTTCTCATTGTCTCCTCCGGCACATGCCATAACGGATACGATTGTCTCACAAATGAATACGATGAACAATATGCCCAAAGACATATTTTGTTAAGCGAACAGGTATAAAACGAGAAGGAAGTTTCTTTTTTGCTTGTACTTTTGTCCGGCGGCCCTATTCTCAACCCATGCAGGGTTCCGACTCCGGTAAAAAGGCCTTTTTGGTTGGAATCACCGGAATGATCGGAGGTGGCAAAAGTACCGCCGCTAAAATTTTGGAAGAGTTGGGAGGTTTCGGGATCAGCGCGGACCGTTTAGCGAAACGTTATACGGAACCGGACTCGCCCATTCTCCCGGAACTGGTAGAACTTTTAGGAAAGGAAATTTTAGATTCGCAAAACAAACCCGATCGGAAAAAAATTTCCGAGATCGTTTTTAACGACCCCGAAAAACTCGCGGGACTCAATCGACTGATTCATCCCAGGGTTAGAAATGATTTTCAAAAAATTTTGGAGACGGAAGCAAAGGGGAGAATGGTGATTTGGGAAGTTCCCCTTTTGTTCGAGACCGACGCCTACACACTCTGCGACGCGACCGTAACCGTGGATTCCGATCCGGAAGAATCGATTTTAAGGACGATTTCTCGGGACGGTCTTAAAAAAGAAGACGTCTTGGCCAGAATTGTAAACCAACTTCCTCTTACGGAAAAGTTAAAAAGAGCCGATTATATCCTTAGAAACAGAGGGGACTTGGAATCTCTCAGAGAGGAATGTAAAAACCTCTACTCCACTTTATTGGGAAAAATGTTATGAAAGAAAAAATTTTTTATGTGATCAATTTGGATAATAAGAGAATTCTAATTCTCTCCATGTTCTTAATCGGACTGCTTTGCTCTTTCTTTTTCTTGGGAGTTTCGGTCGGAAAGAAGAGGGCGGGCGGTTCCGGCGAAGAATCACTGACGTTAAACGAAATCAAAAATCAGGAAGTTCAAGGTTCGATCCCTTTTTCGGAGCCGGGCCAAATTCCCATCGAGCGTAATAACACGGTCGCGTCCGCCGAAATACCCGCGGCGAGCGTAAATTCTCCCTCGAACGACAACTCCCGAGAATCCGTAACTTTTAAAAACATTCCTCCCGCTACGGAAGTTGTGGAGTTTAAAAAATCGGGAACAAGCGCGACTAACGTTGAAAAGGAAAAAGGACCCGCGGTCGAAACTCTTTCGGTAAAGGAACCGGATCATTCCAAAGATTCTAAGAAATCGAAACGAAACGAAGAAAAAAAATCAAAACGAATTTCTTCCAAATCCTCATTGGACGAACAATCGGCGGAATATTCACTTCAAGTAGCGGCGTTTAAGGAAAAAGAAAAGGCCGACGAATTGGCAAAATCAATTTCCGGTACAACGAAAAAGATAAAAGCAAACGTCAAAAGATCCAGGAACGGATATTATACGGTACGATTCGGATCCGATTCTTCGAGAAAAGGGGCGGAAGGTCTTGCAAAGTTTTTGCCCGCGAAATTCAGATCCGGAGTCATCGTAGTCAAGGATTGATTTTTATATTGACCTAAGATACGTAGCCTACGAAATCTGTTTCTGAATTAAGAATGGATCAACATGTGTTAGAGCTAACCCGTAAAGCGGTTGTTCGCGCGACTATCGAGAGGCTTCGCACAACTTATTCGGATCTTCTTGTCATCAAAGGATACGGCGACATCCCGGATTTTTTCGAGTTCAATTTATATTCTCCTTCGAACAAGGAAGAAAGAGATAACGCCTTAGAAAGTCTGTATGATAAGTTGAAAACGGTCGCGGGTAAATCCATGACCGAAAACATTCATCAGATCATTCTCCTAAATCGTCTAACGGACTCTTTGGATTACGACACGGCAAAAGTCGTGATCGAAAACAATCTTATGGAGGACGGTATAATTTCCAGAGACAATCTTTACGCCGCGATGGGCGAAGCGAATCGTTTTAGCGAAAGAAAAACTCAAATTCAAATGGTCTGTAATACTCTTAAATTCTTTTTTTCACTTTCCAAACTTCCTATGATCAAACTCGTAATGGCCCCGATCAAGGTAGCCGCTTCCATGGTGGGTGCGACTTCTCTGGTGGAAACGATGGAAGCGGGTTACGAATTATCCAGTAAAATCAAGGACCTGAATCCTTTCATCGACGCGTTCTTAGACAGGGAAATTCGCCTAATCGCAAAATTGGAAACGGGCCATCCGGTCGGCGAACTTACCAGCTGACGAATATTTCCCGTTCGAAAGTTCCATCGTAATTCTAAATTGATATTTCCTACTCAAAACTACGTAAAACGGTGTCCGGAGTTCCGCCTTTAAAACGGGGATTCGTTTCAAAATTCATGCTACTCTATTACGTAGGGATCAGGAATTTGAAAAAAAATAATATTCTGAAATTATAATATTTTGTAATCGAACGTTTTTTCGCATTTGATCTTTCTTGCGCCGCCTCGAAAAACGAAAATCCGATTTCGTTTGTTAAAACAAAGAGTAATCCATACTTAGGGATCAAATATCCGTTCAAGCACCTGAGTGCTCCGAATGGAACACTTGAGGAGGCGACTTATTTTGGAAACTTTGATAGATTCTTTCATAGAATCAAAAACAAGAATCGGCTATGACGACGATACAAAACAAAATTAGAGACTACTTTCAACGCAAAGTTAAAATTTCCACATTCGAAAAACCGGTCTGGGGTTTGGACGTTGTCTTCACTCGTAGCAACCGCGATTTTCAAATTCTTGAGTAAAATGAAAGAGAGACTAACGCAATAAAAACGAAGGTATAAATTCTTACGTTGAATTCGCTTTAATTTTTAGTTTCCAAAATTCAAACATAAAATAAAAACAGAACAAGCTTACACAAAGGAGCCCAAAGCGATGCAAACTAAGATTATGGAATACTTTCAACGCAGAGTTAAAATTTTCACATCCGAGAAACCCGCTTGGGTTTGGATGTTAAGTTTGATCGGAGCAATCATTTTACTTGCGGCGGTTGTGTATGGAATGCTTAGGTATGATTATCATCCCGGAAGAGGCGACGGGTTTCTAGTTGCCTTTGTCGGGCTCATATTTTTTGTATTGTTCTCCGTTCTCTTGTATGTTTTCTTTCCGAATTACAAACAGTTTTTGATTTTTACTCTGATTGTATCCGCGGTTTGTTTTACTACGAATTCGTATGTGTTCAATCACGGGGTATTTCCTCCTTTTACCGAAAGAACGGTTTGGGTTCTTTGGATTTCATTCTCATTGCTTGCGGCTTCTCTTTTTATCGATCGGCTGCCGCAAATCGTATTACCATTCTTTCAACCGATTTTGATTCTGGGCGCTTTTATATCCGTTTCCTTCGCTTTAGTTCTGGCTCCGCTTATGATTTTTAGTTGGGCTTTGATTTGGATGGCGGGTCTTGGATTTCTTCCCTATGGTCCTTTGTTCGCGATCACGGCGTTTGTAAAGTCGATCCATAAAATTCATTTTTCCCTGGATAAAAGTAAAAAGAAAATCTCATTGGGTTTGATCCTTGCCACCTCGATTTTGCTCATCGCTTATTCCACTTATTACTTTATCCAATGGAATCACGCGGAAACGATTCTTACCAAACCCGAAGCGGTTCAAGGAAACAATCGGATAGACGGAGATCTGCCGGATTGGATTCAAAAGGCGTCTCGTATGAGAGTCAATCACGTAACCGAGATGGTTCTTCAGCCGGACCGAAGATCTCAGATCGCCTTATTTGCGGCTCAGAGCCAGTTCGATCCGCTCGCATATTTTGCCTCAACGGGATTTCTTACCTTCTCTTTCTCTGGTCGTTCTGCATCGGAATCTCGAATTACCGAAGAAGAGGCGGGAAAAATGTTGCACCTTCTATTCGGAAAATCGCATGCGTATCTCGATCGATTGTGGAGAGGGCATTCGCTCATTACAACGGATATAGATTCTCACGTTCAAATCCATCCGGAACTTCGCGTTTCTTATACGGAGACGACCCTTTCGATCTATAACGAAAATGCTTCTTCGCATTCCTGGATCGGTTTGGGTCGAGGGACGTCTCCTCCGGAAGAAGCGATCTATACGATCACCGTTCCGCCGGGAAGTATTTGTACGAAACTTTCTCTATGGATCAACGGAGAGGAAAGGCCCGCAAGACTTACGTTTCGTTCAACGGCGCGTAACGCGTACGAACAAATCGTAGGAAGGGAAAGAAGAGATCCTTCGTATGTGGAGTGGTTGGACGGAAATCGATTGCGCCTGCGAGTTTTTCCCGTAACTCCCGAAAATTATAGAATGGTAAGAATCGGAATCGTTTCTCCTCTCAAAACGGACAACACGACGATCAAAGAGACGGAAACTCTGAGTTATGAAAGAATCCGTTTTGAAGGCCCAGTCTCCGATTTCGCGGATCAAAACGTAAACGTGGATTTGTTTTCCAAAGCTCCGATCGAACTTTCCACTTCCGGAATTTCTTTGAAAGAAAAAGTAGTTTCGGATTCTCAAGTGCGTCAGTGGACCGGAGGCGCCGGGTCAAAAGGTTGGTCTTTTTCGTTTCCGGCGACTCCGCCTCAAGGAATGATTTCTACAGGACCGGATAAGACATACAACGTGCTTCCGGAACAAACGGAACTTGTACAATTTTCACCCGATACGATCGTAGTCGCGCTCAATACTTCTCTTTCTCGTTCGGAGTGGAAGAACGTAGTAAAGAAAATGTACGGGTTTGGAATTCCGGTTACGATCCTTACCAACGAATGGTTTCGCACAAAAGACGTCGAAAAAGCGATTCGTTATCTGGACGAATGTGAAATTCCTGCCTTCAATTTATTTCCTCTTCATTTCAATGAAACGTCTCCGACGACCAAAGTATTAGGAGGGAAAACGCCTCTCTGGATCGTTGCGGGGGAGAACCAATCGATTCCCTTGGGAGAACTGCGCGGTTCCGTGCATTTTTCCAAAATGCAGACCTCAGCTGCAATACGATCCGAACCCGTAAAGATCGCGATCTTAAACGGCAAACGTTCCGAATACGTTGCGAGTCTCATCGACCTAAACCAAGTCGTATCCGTCGCGGAGAATGAAGACGAATTACTGAACGTACTTCGAAACAAACAAATCCGTTTACCGATCGAAAATGAAAACGTCACCTCTCTTCCGTATGCAAAACTTTCTCTTGAAAAAACCGATCGAACGTGCATTAGACAACCGGGATCGGATCTACTCGTTCGAATGTCGATTCAGAGAAAGATCATGAAACAACTCGGAAAAAGATTCTTTGATCGGGATCTGGAAAACGGCGATCTGGTAGACTTAGCGCAAGATGCGATGGTCGTTTCTCCCGTTTCCACGTTGATCGTACTCGAAACCGAAAATGATTACAAACGATTTGGAATCAAGGCGAACAAATCCGCGCTCGGCCAAAGTAAACTCGAAGCTCCCGGAGCCGTACCCGAACCCGGCGAATGGTTGTTACTCGTTTGTATCGTTTTAGGGTTGATCGTTTATTTCAGAATGAGAAGACGCTTCGCTTAATATTGATATAACGGAAGAATGGTGTAGATGGTAATTGATTCCAGTATTTCGGAATTTTCTTTTACTGATCATCTAACTTCGATTATATGAAACTATCCAATCGATCCATTTTTTTAGTCGGAATTTTGGTCTTAGTCTGCGTGATTCCGATGTTTCAAGTCGGCAAAGATTTGCTGAGTCTGAAATCCGTCTTTGAGTTATATCCAATTTTGTTTCTTCCGCTTTTTGTTCGTTTCGAGAGTGGTCGTGAAAATTCCAACCGGAATCCGTCCTTTAAAGAGACGCAAGACGTTGCAAACATTATAAAAATTGAAAGTGTGGCGCAGGGCTCCGAGATTTTGGAACCTTCTAGAACGAAAAGATTTCGTTTTGAGATAAACTTTCGGAAAAGAATCGGGTGGCTTTTGCCCGGAACGATTTTTGTGATTTCGGGAATTTTCTTTCAAAGACTCAGTCTCGTTTGGATCGGATCGTTTTGGAACGCGCTCGCCGTTTTGTATCTGAGCGGAATCGCATTTGTTTGGCCCGCTCCCTTTTTAGTCTTTGCGATTCCTCCGATTACGGGATTCGGTTCTCTCTTTCTCGGATATAAACTGCGTTTGATCGTTACCGAATTGTGCGTGCAATTGATACGATTCATAGACTCGAGTGCGTTGGCGGTCGGAAATCAAATTTTCTTTCACGAAAGATGGTTTGCGGTCGATCGAGTCTGCGAAGGAATGAAGATGGGGCTTGCTTCGATTCTCATCGCGGCGGCGTTTATATCCCGCGCCAATCGGATCGGAGCGATTTTGATTTCTTCTCTTGTTCTTCCTCTTTGGTTTTTTTCCAACCTTTTCAGAGTTTGTGTCTTGATTCTTTTTCAAATACCGGCCGGTACTTGGAGACACGAGTTGATCGGAATTGTACTTTTTATTTGCGGAATCGTCGTGCCGTTGGCGTTCATTTCCTTGTTGTTCCCGAATTCGAAACAAAACGAATTCAATTTTTCGAATCTGATTTTACGATCTCCTCCGAAAATTCTGTGGTTGATTCTCCCTTTATCGACGGCGATTTCTTTAGCGCCTATAAATCGTTTTATCCCGGTAAAACCGTATATATGGCCTTCTAAAATCGATACGTTTCATCTCGACGCAAATTCCACACTAAGCGATCACAGAATCGCCGTTTATCGCTCAAAGGAAAATTATCTCATCTTAAAACGAGATTTGTTCGCGATCGGAACGGGGCACGATCCCAGAATTTGTTTTGAAGCGGTCGGCTTTTCCTTTGCGGAACAAGGGGAGCGGAACGGCTTAAAAAGGGCGGAGTTAAAAAGCCCGTCCGGAGAAAAACCGATTCTTCTTTGGTGGTATTCGATTACGGAAAAATCCAAGTTAGACGAAACGGAGCTCTCCCGATTAACCGAATTTGCACCGCGTCGAGCGGCTTCCGATTTGGAATGGAGATGGAAACGTTTGCTCGGCGCAGACGTAATCCAGTGGAATCTGTATGGGCCGAACGAAGAAGAACTTCGTAAAATTGCGGAAAGTTTTTCGAAGGAGCCTCTCGGCGGTAAAAAAGAATCGATCCAATGATCTTAGATTTGCCCTAACTTTCTTCCATCGAATTCGCGTTAAATAAATTTAAAAATCGTCGCTTTGTTTGAATGGTTTTAGAAACAAAGAAAGTGTTACGTTATGCGTATCGGAAAGATTGCTCCGATTTTTATAAAACCTCCATCAATCTCCTCCACCTTCAAAATCGATTTCGCAATTGGAAAGCAGCTTTCGGATTCTTTCTTTTTCTTTGGGCGAAATAGAGTTAGAGTCTAATTCCAATCTTTGTAAACTTATAAGTTCTGCGATTTCTCTTGGAATCGTCGTAAGTCGGTTGACGCTCAAATTCAAAATTTGTAAATTCCGAAGTTGTAACACTTCCGTCGTAAGAGCGGTGAGTTGGTTGCCAATCAATTCGAGTTTTTGCAAATTTTGTAACTGTTCGATTTCTTTAGGAAGAGAAATGAGTTTGTTGTTATTCAAATTCAACTCTTGCAAATTCCGTAGTTGACCGATTTCCTTGGGCAACTCGGTAAGATCGTTTCCATCCAAATTCAATCTTTGTAGATTCTTGAATCGTTCGATCGTTTTGGGAACCGTAGCAAGTTTTTGAAAACTCAAATCCAATACGTGAACGTTCAATGGGTTTTGGAGGGCCTTAGTTAAGTTTTTGTAATGTTTCTGTTTTGCTATTTCTTCCGATTGTATTTCGAAAAGGAAACAAACGAAGAACGAAAAAATTACGACGATTTTTTGAACGTTAGCGACACTATCCTTGGAGTTCATGAGCATGCGGCATTACCTGAGTTTTAAATTTTTTGCACAGGGAAAGGATGAAAATCGCTTTCATACGGACAACTTTTTTTCAAATCGACCCTACCCATAAAAAAATCCTTCGGAGTCTTCTCGGCAAACTCCAAAGGATTTCAAGAAATCGCGATGTTTTAAAACGAAAATCGGATTCGAAATTTCGGTAATCGCTTCCTTGTTTACAAAATCAAACGAGGAACTTTTTCGTTAAAGAAACGAGACGTTTCACAAAATTCGTGTAAGGCGGATACATCAGATCAATCGAACTAAAGAGCGCCTGACGAAGAACGGAACGTTCGTGAGAGAAGGCTTTGAATCCGAAAAAACCGTGATAACTTCCGTGACCGGAATGATTGACTCCGCCGAAAGGAAGATTCGGATTAGCGAGGTGAAGAATCACGTCGTTGACCGCAACGCCGCCGGAAGAAGTTTCCTTCAGAATCTTTTTGATCGCGCGTTCTTTTTTACCGAAAACGTAAAGTGCGAGAGGTTTCGGCTTGGAATTGATCTTTGCGATCGCCTCGTCCAAGTTCGTATAGGGAATCATAGGAAGAACCGGACCGAAGATTTCATCTTCCATAATATTCGAATTTTCAGGTACGTTGCTTAAAAGGGTGGGTTCGATATAATTTTGGGAAGAGTCCGTATCTCCTCCCATTTCGATCTTAGCCCCTTTTTCGACGGCTTCGTGGATATAACCGGAAACCCTGCTGAAGTTTCGGTCGTTAACGATTCTACAAAAATCCGGATTTTCCTTGAGAGGTTTCGACCCGTAAAATTCCTTAACGACCGTTTTGGCTTCTTCCACAAAAGGTTTGATGAGATCGTTAGGAATGAGCAGATAATCGGGGGCCACGCAGGTTTGTCCCGCATTCAACACTTTTCCCCAAACGAGTTTTTTAGCGGCCTTTTTGATATCCGCGCTTTTATCGATGATCGCGGGAGATTTACCGCCTAACTCGAGAGTGACGGAGGTCAGATGTTTTGCCGCCGCGGTCATTACGATTTTTCCGACGTGAGTGCTTCCCGTAAAAAAGATATGATCCAAAGGAAGTTCCATAAGAGCGCTTGAAACTTGGTAGTCCCCTTCAAAAACGGCGACTTCCTCTTTCGGAAACACTTCGCTTAAGATTTTTTGAATTAGATTGGAAGTAACCGGAGTAAACTCGGAAGGTTTGATGAGAACCGTATTTCCCGCGGCGATCGCCGCCGCAAGAGGAGCGAATGTAAGATAAAAAGGATAGTTCCAAGGACCGATGATCAAAACGACCCCGCGAGGTTCGTAGAGGATTTGGCTTTTGGAACCGAAAAGGGTCAGGGGGGTTTTGACGTTCACAGGTTTCATCCATCTGCGAACGTGATGGATCGCGTCGTTGATTTCCGAAATGGAAGGCATAATTTCGGTGATGTCGACTTCTCTTTCGTTCTTACGAAAATCGGCGTTCACCGCTTTTTCGATTTCCGGAGAATATTTAAAAATCGCTTCTCTCAGTTTTTTCAAACGTTGAATCCGCTGACTTGCCGTGGTAAGTTTCATAACCTTATGGAAATGCAATTTTTGGAGATTAAAAACGCGTTCGACCTCCGTCTTGTTCACGGACGGAAGGGTTGGAGTTGTTTGGTTAGAATTCGGTAATTTTACCGGAGATTCCTGTAAAGTTGGCATCGGAATTAGCTCCTCATATCGTTTAGAAATTCGTAATTGGGAATGGCCCGATGGTCGGGCGGCCTCATTCTATCATCGCGGAATCCGAAAGCAATTCTTTTTATGAACGTGAGTTTGGCGTAAGAAGCGGGGCGAATCCGGCCTTGGCATTCCGATCCTAGAACATTCCACTCGAGTTATGGCCGGACCGCGCTTTCCGCTTTGATCAACAAATTGACGGATTGCTCGGAAAACAAAATTTCGCGGTCATTCAATTTGTTGATCTCGCTTCAATCGCTTTCGCATTTGTTATATGGAAACACCCGTTTCAAGCGGCTGTGAATTAGGCGTTAGGACTTGACAATACTTTCCTAACTTCTCGTCTCTGACAGTTATCCACTAAAATATGGACTTACGTTATTTTTCTTTTATTTAATCCCGAATAGATGGACGGTCGTACAAAAGAGTTGTTGAAAAATTCCATAATGGAGATTAACAAAACTGCTTCAATCGCACATTTCAATGAAACGGACAAAGATGGGGAATTAATTTTTCAACAACTCTAAAGGAATCATTGCGAAGATGGGCATTAACCGAAATTAAACGTAGGACTTTGGAATTCACTTTAAAGAAAGAACGGGGTTAGAAATTTTTTTAAGGATTCTCTACAAAGGATTTCGGATAACTTGGCAAGGAAAGAATGAAGTCGGAAATTTTTTCCGAGAATTTCCATATCAGATCACTTGACAACAAAAGAAAGGAATCGGAAGAATCAAAGAATATGAGTCAAAG
>NZ_ANIK01000035.1:150000-157500 GCF_000347175.1 Leptospira alstonii serovar Sichuan str. 79601 | reverse complement strand
GTCATCAACCGTAACAATCGTCTCAAAAGACTTCTCGCTCTGAAAGCTCCTGAGATCATCGTTCGGAACGAAAAGAGAATGTTGCAAGAAGCGGTGGACGCTCTCTTCGACAACTCTCGTAGAAAACGCGCCGTAAAAGGAAAGGGAAACCGTCCTCTTAAATCCATCTCCGACATGCTCAAGGGGAAACAAGGCCGTTTCCGTCAGAACCTTCTCGGTAAGCGGGTAGACTACTCCGGTCGTTCCGTGATCGTAGTCGGCCCTGAGTTGAAATATCACGAGATGGGTCTTCCAAAGAAAATGGCTTTGGAACTTTTCAAACCTTTTATCATGAAGAGACTTGTGGATCTGGACTTAGCTCCGAACATCAAGTCCGCTAAAAAGAAAGTAGAAGCCGAAGACAAAGAAGTTTTCGACGTTTTAGAATACGTCGTAAAAGAGCACCCTGTGATGTTGAACAGAGCTCCGACCCTTCACCGTCTCGGGATACAAGCGTTTTTACCGATCCTTGTGGAAGGAAAGGCGATCAAACTCCATCCTCTTGTCTGTCACGCGTTCAACGCCGACTTCGACGGGGATCAGATGGCGATCCACGTTCCTCTGACTCCAAAAGCTCAGTTGGAAACTTGGATGTTGATGCTTTCTCCTCACAATATTCTGAACCCCGCGAACGGACATCCGATCTGCGGACCGACTCAGGATATCGTATTAGGAATTTATTATTTAACTTCCGAACTTCCGACTCCCGCGGGTGTTCCTTTGAAATCTTTCTCCAACTTGGACGAGGTTCACTACGCGATCGACAGAGGTGTGGTAGAATTCAGAACCAAGATCAGCGTCTATCACCAAGGAAAGATTCTCGAAACGACTCCGGGAAGATTGATCTTCAACACGATTCTTCCGGAAGGTTACGCCTACGTAAACAAACCTCTTTCCGATAAGGAAACAAACAAGATCATCGCGGACGTTTACGACAAATACGGTCCTGCAAAAACCGTATTGATGCTCGACGATATTAAAAAATTAGGATATCGTTATGCGACTTTGTTCGCTCCTACAATCTCTATCGAAGACATTCGTGTGTCTCCGGGTAAGGTCGGACTCGTAAACGATGCGAACAAAGAAGTCGAAAAAGCCGACTCCGAGTATCGCAAAGGGATCATTACAAACGAAGAACGCCGTAAAAAGGTAATCGAGATCTGGACAAAAACCAACGACCTCATCACCGAATCCATGTTCAAGGAACTGGAAAAAGACAAGGGCGGATTCAACCCCGTGTTCATCATGGCGGCTTCCGGTGCGAGAGGATCGAAACAACAGATCCGTCAGCTCGCGGGAATGCGCGGTTTGATGGCGAAACCTTCCGGAGAAATTATCGAGCTCGCGATTCGTTCGAACTTTCGCGAAGGACTTTCGGTTCTTGAATTTTTCATCTCCACACACGGTGCGAGAAAAGGTCTCGCAGATACGGCGTTAAAAACGGCGGACGCGGGTTACTTGACTCGTCGTCTTGTGGATATTTCTCAAGACGTGATCATCTCCGAAGACGATTGCGGAACCGAAGAATCCATTTCTCTCGGTATCGTAAAAGAAGGGGAGAACGTAATCGTTTCTCTGAACGACCGTGTGTTTGGACGTTATACTGCGGAAGACGTAATCGATCCTGTGACCGATCAAGTCGTATATCCGAGAAATACTCTGATTACAAGAGAAGTAGGACAAAAAGTAGAGAATCTCGGTTATGATAAGATCCGAGTTCGTTCTCCTCTGACTTGTGAATCGAAACAAGGCGTTTGTATCTGTTGTTACGGTATGGACATGGCGAGACTCATTCCTGCGGAAATCGGGGAAGCGGTCGGAACCATCGCGGCTCAGTCGATCGGACAACCCGGAACTCAGCTCACGATGAGAACGTTCCACATCGGTGGCGCCGCGTCCGCTAAGGTTCAAGAGAAAGAACACAAGGTTTCTTATACTGCGATCGTAAACAATATCAACGGACGTCTGCTCCGTAACGATAAAGAACAAAACGTATTCTCTCGTCGCGGATCCATCGTAATTCAGAGATTGATTCAACAATACAAGACCGAAGAACTTTCCAACTTACGCGTTGAAAACGGACAGAAGGTGGATAAGGGAGAATTGGTGGCTACTTCTCCGAGCGGAGAAAACATCACTTCCGAAATGCCGGGAACCATTCATATTGAGAATGGGGTTTTCCGTATCTTGGGAGAAGAGGCAGTAATTCCGGTTAAAACCGGAACCGTCGTGAACGTAAAAGTAAACGACATCACTCAGCCGAACCAACCGATCGCTGAATTTGACCCTTACAACGAAGTGGGAATTTCCGAATTCAACGGAAGCATTCAGTGGATGGATCTGGAAATCGGAAAGAACGTCAGAAGAGACGAGGACGTTAAAACTTCCAATATTCTCTTGAAGGTAATCGAACAGAGAAGAGAAAAACTCAACCCGAGAATCACGGTCATTTCCGGAAGTTCGAGAGAAGAATACTCGGTTCCTGTGGATGCGATCATCTCCGTTCAAGACGGGGACAAAGTGAAGGCCGGAGATATTCTTTTCAAAATTCCTACTGTGGCTGAAAAAACTCGGGATATTACCGGGGGACTTCCGAGAGTCGACGAGCTTTTCGAAGCGAGAAGACCGAAGGATGCTACAACTCTTGCCGAAACCGACGGAAAGATCGAGATCAGCGGCGAGATCGTAAAAGAAAAACGGATTCTTTATATCCATCCGGACAATCCGGATCAGGAAAAAGTAAAGGTTGCGATTCCGATCGGGAAACAGATTCGGGTTCGCAACGGAGACTTCGTGAAAAGAGGAGATCAAATCGACGACGGTAATCTCGATCCTCACGATATTCTCCGAGTAAAAGGTGTGACTGCGCTTCAAGTGTATCTCGTTCAGGAAGTTCAAGAGGTCTACAGACTTCAAGGGGTTCATATCAACGATAAACACATCGAGGTTGTGGTTCGTCAGATGCTCCGGAAAGTTCTGATTACGGATTCGGGTGATACCAGTTTCGTAAATCAGCAACAAATCGATAGACTTGTGTTCAACGATGAAAACAAGAGAGTGATCGCGGAAGGTGGTTCTCCTGCGGATTCGGTTCCGATTCTTCTCGGACTTACAAAAGCTTCCTTGAATACGGAATCCTTCTTCTCGGCCGCTTCCTTCCAGGAAACGACCAAGGTTCTTACCGACGCGGCGATCAAAGGAAAAACCGATAACTTGATGGGCCTCAAAGAGAACGTCATTATCGGTCACATGATTCCTGCCGGAACCGGAACGAAGAAGTATAAGGATATCGTGGTATTCAAATCCACTTATGGAGATCTCGATCGTCCTCTCGCAGAAGAAGAGGAAGAGGAGATCCCACAAGCGATCGCCGAAGAATCTGACGCGGATGAATGAAATGTCGCGATTTTAAAACGCACTTTTTGAACGAACACAAAGTAGGAGCGTTATAGGCTTTTATTTTGTGTGAGTCCGCAAAATTCTTTCGTATAGTTTTTCGGATATCGAAAAAGAAAAATTCACGATTCTCCCTTCAAAATCAAACGAAGCGGAGAGTCTTGATGGATGGAAAGGGCCAACTCCGAGTTACCGTCGGGTTCAAGCCCGATTAGAATGACCGTCATTCACTTTACAAATCGAGAGTGTTTGACGATCTGGTAAAAACGATCTGAAATTTTTTTAGAGAAGGATATTCATGCCAACAATCAGTCAATTGATTCGCCACGGCAGGCAAAAGCAGAAGAAGAGAACTAAATCTCCTGCATTAAAGAGCTCTCCTCAGAGAAGAGGAGTTTGTACGAGAGTAATGACGTTTACTCCGAAAAAACCGAACTCGGCTTTGAGAAAAGTCGCAAGGGTCCGTTTAACAACTGGGATCGAAGTGACTGCATACATTCCCGGCGAGGGACATAACCTTCAGGAACACAACGTGGTTCTGATTCGCGGCGGAAGAGTAAAAGACCTTCCAGGGGTTCGTTATCATATCATTCGTGGAACCCTCGACACCTTGGGTGTGGATAAGAGAAGAAACGGTCGCTCCAAATACGGTGCGAAACGTCCTAAGGCTTAATCGGGAGAATTGAATCATGTCTAGAAGAAGAGGAAAAGTTGAACCCCGGAAAATTACTCCGGATCCAGTTTACAACGACGTTCAAGTTGCGAAGTTTATTAACTGCCTAATGTTGAGTGGCGGTAAATCCGTAGCTGAGAAATTATTCTATGATGCGTTAGAAATCATCCAGAAAAAAACCGGAAACGATCCTTACACTACTTTCCGCGAAGCATTGGAAAATGCGAAACCACAAGTGGAAGTAAAGTCCAGAAGAGTGGGTGGGGTTACCTATCAGGTTCCTATCGAAGTTCGTCCGGAAAGAAGACTCGCTCTCGGTATTCGTTGGTTGATCCGTTATTCCAGAGATAGAAACGAAAAGGGAATGGCTTCCAAACTGGCTGCGGAATTTATCGAAGCTCAGAAGGGAACCGGTTCCGCTATCAAGAAAAAAGAAGATATCCGAAAAATGGCGGAAGCGAACAAAGCTTTCAGCCACTATCGCTGGTAAGAAAACGTTTTATAGGCTCCGGAAGTCGGAGTCGATTTCAGATCGTAAAAAGAGAGGCCTTTGCCTCTCTTTTTTGTTTATAGGAAGTGAAGTTTGAGTTTTTCGTAATGTTGTTTCTCAGTGAAACTAATGGTATTAAAGTCCTAAAATCTATCCTCTTAAATGCGTGAGCGATCGAGGCGGAGCCAAGAAATTGAAATTAGAGAAGAAGAATATAATAAAAATAATATACAATTTAGGGGTCAGGAATTAGTGAATAGTTCCTTTTTAGTCTGAAAAGAATCAAACTCTGACAAAGTAAAATTTTTCTATTCTGTAAATTCCTTGTAAAGTCCTAAAACCTATCCACTAATTCCTTACGGTGTGGATTCCTTTGAACGGCTTCAAAAACTACTTCCTAAAAAATAAGAAATCCCCGAAAGGCAAAAACAAATGCAGATCTTGAACGTTGGAATTTTTGCTCATATCGACGCGGGTAAAACGACTCTTTTGGAAAGAATCCTTTTTGAGTCGGGAAAAATCCGTAAGCCCGGAACCATCGAAGACGGTACGACCGAATCCGATTATTTGTCGGAAGAAATCGAACGCGGGATCTCCATTCAAACCACACTTGCGAGAGTTTTTTGGCCGAGCGAAAAAGAACCCAAGGTTCTCTTTCAATTTTTGGACAATCCCGGTCATCTCGATTTTCAAAGTCAGACGGGAGCGTCCCTGATCGTTGCGGATCTCGGAGTTGTTTTGATCGACGCGTTCGAAGGTTTAAAATCGCAGACGCTTCAAAACGTAGAATGGCTCCGCAAAAGAAAAATTCCCATTCTATTTTTCTTAAACAAATTAGATCGAAAAGGAATCGATATCACGGATTCCCTCGTGGATTTGGAAGCGGTTCTTGAAAAGGAACCGGTTCTTCTTTGGAAAGAAGGCGAGGAATGTGCCTTACTTCAGGAGCGTAGTTCCGACCAAGGACTTCTGCCTCTTTTGGAATGGAATTCCGAACTTTCGGATCGTTATTTGGAAAACCCGGATTCTCTTGCCGACCTGGCGCGCCAGGGTTTTACCGAAGGATTCTGGAAGGGAGAATTTTTCCCGGTTTTTGGAGGCGCCGCCTTACACGGAGACGGTGTGCGGGAACTCCTCGCCGTTCTCGAACTTCTCTCCGTCTCGTATCTGCCGGAGTTCCGACCTAAAGAAGAGTTGGGGATTGCCTTTAAGCGGGAACTCCACCCGGATCTGGGCAAAATCGTTTATATTCTTCCTTCGCGGGAGTTCCCACAAAATTCCTCATTTTACTCGGAATCGGGCGAGGGACGATTGCGCTCGTTTTACCTTTTATCCACCCGGGATTTCGAGGAAACACCAAAGACGCAACCCCGGGAAATTATCGTCGGAACGGGATTGGAATTTCTAAAGCCGGGGGACATTCTCTATTCATCCGCGCAAAAAGAATATAAGTCGGAACTCGCTCCTATTCGAAAACAGTTTCAAATCTTACTCGAGCCGGAAGCCGCCGAACATAGGGATTCGCTTTGGAGTTCTTTGCAAACTCTTACTTGGTTGGACGAAGGTCTGGAAATCAAAATTCTTCCGGACACGGGACAGATGCAACTTTCCGGTCTCGGAGAATTACATCTGGAAGTTTCTCTTTCACGTTTGCGCGAATTCTTTCCGCATAAATTCAATCTCAGTGGGATAAAAGTTGCAAGGTTTGAGCTCTGGAAAAAAATGGTACGACAGGGTGAATTTCAGCATACCGCGTTTGATCAAAAAATCTCAAGCGGACTGGTGCACGCCTCTCTGGTCAGCTCTAACAGCTTTACCCGAGAAGTGCGGTTTGAAACTAAGATTACTGAAACTCTAGAAGAAGCTATTACATCAGCATTTTATGAAGTAGTGGCAAAGGGATCCAAGGGAGAAGAAGTGCTCGGCTTGGATCTAATCGTTCATCGTTACGATCCGCCGGATCAAACGATCGACGTTTCTTCCCTTGTAAAAGTCGCCGTCATCAAAGGCTTAAAGGACATAATTCCGGAACATACGGAATTGGTCGGCCCGGTTTCCCGTTTGGAGATTTTGATACCCGATTCGTCGTTAGGCGATGTGTTCGGTTCTCTCTCTAAGAGAAACGCGAAGATTCAGGAAGTAATTCCTCTTGGAGACGGCAAGTCGCTTGTGCACGCAAAGGCTTCTACGGAAAACTTGCTTGGCTTTGCAGGCGTTCTTAGAAATATGACACAGGGAAGGGGTGTTCTGTCTATAGACTCCCTCTTTGACCCTGAACACTATAACGTAATTACATTAGTCGATTCCCGTTAGGGTTCGTTAAAAAGTAAGGAGATTAAAAGGTCGCTATGGCTAAAGAAAAATTTGATAGGTCGAAACCTCACTTAAACGTTGGTACAATTGGTCACGTGGATCATGGTAAAACAACCCTGACGGCAGCTATTACTACTACACTTGCAAAAGCGATCGGTGGTAAGAACAAAGCTGTTGCTTACGACCAAATTGATAACGCTCCGGAAGAAAAAGCTCGTGGGATCACCATTGCTACTTCTCACCAGGAATATGAAACTGCTAACCGTCACTACGCACACGTAGATTGTCCCGGTCACGCCGACTATGTGAAGAACATGATCACAGGCGCGGCTCAGATGGACGCGGCTATCCTCGTTGTATCTGCAACTGACGGACCAATGCCACAAACAAAAGAACACATCCTTCTGGCTCGTCAGGTAGGCGTTCCTTACGTGATCGTATTTATCAACAAAGCTGATATGCTTGCTCCCGATGAAAGAGCGGAAATGATTGAAATGGTTGAAATGGACGTTCGCGACCTTCTCAACAAATATAGTTTCCCAGGAGATACGACTCCTATCGTTCACGGTTCCGCAGTAAAAGCTCTGGA
>NZ_ANIK01000035.1:130000-135000 GCF_000347175.1 Leptospira alstonii serovar Sichuan str. 79601 | reverse complement strand
ACGCGAGACTCAGGCGAAAGTAAGAGAAGAAAGAAGAACCGCAAGAAAATCCGGTTCTGCTCCAGCCCCCGCAAAAAAATAAACGGCTTCTAAAAAGGACTAGAGAAGAAATAAAATTCTTCGCTTTCCCGATTTCGAAGTCACAGAAAACCCGGTTAGTACACGGTTGTGTTGCCGGGTTTTTTAATGTCAACCCCACAACGCGCCCCATAGGAAGCGTTGTGGCCAAAAGCCGCGAAGCGAAAGCGTTGGCTCTTAGCGCAGCTAAGAATTATCGCCCCATAGGAAGCGTTGTGGCCAAAAGCCGCGAAGCGAAAGTGTTGGCTCTTAGCGCAGCTAAGAATTAGCCGTCCCATAGGAAGCGTTGTGTTGAGTTTTCTGGGACACAATTCAGGGAATAAACTCAATTTCGCTTCCTACGGGTCGCGAAATAGGTGCCTCATTCTCGGAAACTCAAAGCTTGCTCCTACTTTCGGAAAAAATTCTTCGTAAACGCGGATTCGAAATGTGCGAAAAATCGGCGTGTAGTTATGATTTAGAAATTCTTACGTTAATTGTAAAAAGTCGTACCCGTAGTATTACATACAGATACGACTAAAGGTTAGTTCATTACCTGATTAAAAAATTAGAATAATGGAATGAGCAGACTCGGTTTTGAAAACGGCGTACCATGAACCGCTTCGGGATCGGAAATAGTAACCATCACACCCAAACCACCCGGTTTTAGATAGTGCGCTAGATTTTGAGTTTCCACCTGACTGAAAAATGGATCCTTATCCAACCAGACCACCTTTAGATTAAATCCGCTCCAAAGATTCTGTGCAACCGGTAAACGCGGAACCGCGTTTTGAGTCTGTCCTGTAGGATCCAAGCCGACAATATTCGCGGCCGCCGGATACGGCTCCAAGACATTCATAACTTCAACCTGAGCGGGAGTAGGGGCTCCGGTTACCGGCACTCCGTTTACCGAATATTTACTATTGATAAAAAAATCGTCGGGACTTTCCACAAACAGACCAACCACAGGAGGAAAAAAGGAAAGAATTTTCTCCACTTTGAAATTCCATACCAAAGCTTTTGCGGAATACTGGTAATTCGGATCATCCATCGTCACGTCGCTTCCCGACCAGGGTAGAGGGTATGGAATATCGCTGGCAATCAATACGGTATCTATTATCCCGTACCGAGTCCACAAACTGGAGCCTTTGCTTTTCAGTTTGTCTTGCATCAGTTGCACTACAAGTCCGCCGATGCTATGTCCTACGATCGTATCCGGCAATTCCGGCCAAGGGATATTCAAACGCATTTCGCTTAACAAAGCACGAGTCGCTTCCTCGTAATTATGAACGGTTAATTCGCCTATATTTGCGGGATGAGCGGCGGTTCCCTTCGTCAATGTGCTACCCCCATGACCGGGTAAATCTACGATATAAACGTTATTCGCTTTGTTCTTAAGAATCAGTTCCTTTGCAAGGGGTTCAAAGATGGAACTGGTATCTCCGAAACCGTGAACGCACAAAACATTCTTAGCACCCGGGGTTTGAATAAGATCCGAGTTACGATATTGAACCACATTCAATTTGTAGTTTGTAGTGGTATAGTTGGAAAAATTTTGACCGACAACATTGTAAGTCAAAATCTTTCTTTGGTAGCTTGTGCCGAAGATCGATTGTGTTGCAACTAAGGCAAACAATACGAAAAATATCCCCCAGAAATTTCGGATTCTAATTCCGATCCGAAACTTATTATTCAATTCTATCCTCATCGATAATTCTCCTTAATTCTGTTTTGTAGAACGAACCTGAATTCTATTTGACTCTTTTAATTTTATTGAGACAGTTATGTGTCTATATTATGTCTATTTTTTCAAGAAAAAAAGGGCTTGGTTCGTTCAAAAAACAAACTGATTTGCGAAAAAATCGATTCCGATCTAAATAACGCGAGTTCGGTATAAGGAGCTTTTGTTTCCGCAAAAATAACGTGGGAGTTCCCACATTTTTAAAATATAGATCAAAATGCGCAATCTTGGCCGCCTTTTTCGATATGTTCGTTCTAATTTCCTAACACAGAACTCATGCGAGTCCGCTGGGCGAGGGATTAGGAGCTAGGAGTTCCTAGATTTTATAAATAAGTTTAAGTTTAATGTGAATTTGGTATACCCAATGCGAAAGCGATTGGCTCTTAGCGAAGCTAAGAAATAGCGCCTTTTAGAAAGCGCTGTGCTGGGTTTTCTTCAACGCGATCCGTAGGAAAGCTCTGCGCTTTGGTTTCCTTGGGTGCAATTCAAGTCGTTCGATTTTAAGCGCAATGGTTTGGGCTTTGCAAATATATTCCATTTTTAGTATATTTTATATTTAAAATGTATTTGGAGATGCAGTTGCATGATCGGCGATAAAAATACTATCTGCGCTGATCAAAGATTAAAAAAGTGTTTTGGGAAATTTTTAAAATTCTTTTTAAAAAACGAGACCTTGTGCAGTCGGTAAGATCGTAAAATTGAAGGATTTTAAGGAGAGAAGTGGTACCGCCAAGGGGAATTGAACCCCTGTTCCAAGAATGAAAATCTTGTGTCCTAACCACTAGACGATGGCGGCTTATGAAGAACGTATTGAGTCGTCGGGGATTCGAACCCCGGACCCATTCCTTAAAAGGGAATTGCTCTACCAGCTGAGCTAACGACTCGAAGCGTTACGAAATACACGATATTTATCGAGTGTCATGGGTCAATCAAAAACGTCGAAAAAAACTCCGGTTCTTAAAAAGAATCTCCGTGGATGGTATCTTTTCTGTCCGGCCCGGTAGATACTAAATTGATTTTCACTCCGATAAATCTTTCCAAGGTAGAAATATAATCCTTACACTTCTCGGGAAGTTTTTGAAATTCGCGAATGCCGGAAATATCCGATTTCCATCCTGGAAATTCTTCATAAATCACTTCCACTTTTTCCAAACCCTGAGAAGGAAAGCAGTCCAGAGTTTTTCCGTTGAGTTTATAACCGACCGCAACCGGAATCTTATCATAGTCGGAAAGAATATCGATCTTCGTCAAAGCGATCGAAGTAATTCCGTTAATCCGAACGGAATGTTTCAACATTTCCGCGTCAAACCAACCACAACGCCTCGGACGTCCCGTGGTAGCTCCGAATTCTCCGCCTTTTTGACGAAGAGCTTCTCCGGCTTCTCCTAAAAGTTCCGTTGGAAAAGGACCTTCGCCCACTCTTGTCGTATACGCCTTTGTGATTCCGATCACGTGTTTGAGATGTTGAAATGAAATTCCGGTTCCGATCAACGCGCCTCCGGTTGTCGGGTTGGAACTTGTAACATACGGGTACGTTCCGAAGTCCACGTCCAAACCGGTTCCTTGCGCGCCTTCCAATAAAACACGTTTTCCTTTTTTGAGTTCCGCATCCAAATAATATGCAGTATTTATAATGCTCTTTTTTACTTTGGAAAGAAAGAATTTCAATCCTTCGTTGATGTCGTTATAGGAAACGGGAGGCATTCCGTAGAGTTTGTCGAGTTCGCGATTTTTTTCCTCGACCAAATGTTTCAAGCGGGATCTGTAAGAATCTTCCAAAAGATCTCCCACTCGTAGTCCGGTCCTCATCATCTTATCCGCGTAACAGATCCCGATTCCCTTTTTGGTGGTTCCGATCTTGTGCTCTTGGCTCAACGTAGTTTCTCTGGCGGAATCGATTTGGGAATGATACGGAAAAAGAAGATGGCACCCGTCGCTTAACAAAAGTTTGTCGTAAACGGGAAAGCCTTCCTTTTGAAGACGATCACATTCCTCTATGAAAAAAAGAGGGTCCAGAACGACTCCGTTCCCGACCACACAAACCGTTTGATCGTAAATCACTCCGGAAGGAACCAAATGGAATACGTATTTTTTTCCGTGAACGACGACGGTATGCCCGGCATTCGCGCCGCCTTGATAACGAACGATGATGTCCGTGTCCTTGGAAAGAAAGTCGATAACTTTCGCTTTTCCTTCATCACCCCATTGGGTCCCTACTACTAACGATGCGGGCATAGTTTTTCCTTAAATATTTGATTACGTTTCATAATTCGGGAACGGGGGTTTTAAGAGAGGCTTCCAATGTGTTCACAACAAGCGCATATCCGCTCGCGTTTCTTTGAACTCCCGAAAACATTTCGTAAAGATGATCGTAGGATCCGCCCGTTAATACCGGATCGGGAGAACCTTGCAGATATCCTTGAAAGACAAAACCCGTATAATAGTTCAGATCTCTCAAAAGGGAAAAGTCGATACAAAGATCGATTTTTCTTTTTTTGGATTCCCAGGATTTAAAAATCCAGGAAGTTTCTTCGAGAATGGAATTTAAACTTTTTTGAAGATCTTTTGAAAGAGAACCGATATTGAGAGAATTCCTCAAGGAATCCGGATCGAAGTTCAATACGAGCGCGCTTAACAAGCGGATCAAATCGGAATGATTCTTTTTTTCTCCGAAAATTCTTTCGATCTCGTTTACGTTTTTCTGATAGAGTAACGCGGAAATAATTTGAATTTCGTTAGAACCGAGTTCGAACTCTTGAACGATGGTCTGAAACAGATTCACGTTTCCTAAAATGAGCGTCAGTTTGTTTTCGAGAGGGAGTAGAGAAACGATCTCGTCCAATTCTTCCAAAATTTTGAATGTGTTTTCCTTTCCGGAAACTCCAATCGATTCGGCGCCGATCTGCAAAACTTCCTTACGGGATGCGCTTCCCTTTGTACTTTCTCTGAAAATTCTTCCGACATAAAATATATTTTGATTTTCTCTTTGATGGGAAAAACCGGCCATACCTTTGACCGCTTGAACGGTTAGATCGATGCTGGGTGAGATTTCATTTCCGGAAAGATCTCGGATTCGAAATAAGGACGAAGAATCGGGCGCTGAAACCGTTTGTAGAAACGTTGAGCTATAATCGAATGCTGGTAAAAATACTTCCGAGTATCCTTTTTTTTTAAGAACACCGGATACGGTTTCCAATAAGAT